>JBKPTH010000153.1:0-30251 GCA_046765915.1 Acidobacteriota bacterium
GTTGGTGATATTGAACGTCACTGTCTGGCCCGACTCACTCGGTGGGCCCGGGGAGATGCCGGTTGCCCACGGATTGACCGTCTGCGGGCCCGCGTCCTCGTTGACCGTCTGGTTCGGACCGACAGTAAACGAGGGCGGGTCGTTGACATCACTGATCGTGACGTCGAAGGTCTGGGTTGCCGACGTGTCAATGCCGCCGCCGGCCGTGCCGCCGTCATCTTTCGCGCGGATCGTGATCGTGGCGGTGCCGGTTGCACCCGCAGCGGGAGTGAAGGTCAAAGCGCCGGTCGGCGAGACCGCAGGGCCCGCCGAGAACAAGCCTGAGTTCGTGTTCCCGGTTATCTCGAACGTCACACTTTGGCCCGCTTCGCTGGCACCCGGCCCTGGGGAAATGGCCGTAGCCCAGGGGTCGATCGTCTGCGGTCCCGAGTCCTGAGCGACGCTCACATCCGGACCCTTGGTGAACGACGGCGGATCGTTGATACAGTCAACCGTCACCTCCACCGTCCCGGTCGAGCCGGTGTTCAGCGTGTAGGTGAAGGTGTCCAGTGTGGTGCCGGGGGGATTGTTGCAGTAGTTCGCATCCGGCTGATAGGTCAGGCCCGTATAGGGCCCCGGGCCCGCCGGGGTCAGCACCACCGTCCCGTTGGCTGGATCCGTGGTCGAGGCGATCGTGAGCGTGTCGTCCGGATCGCTGTCGTTCGCCAGGACATCGATCGGCGTCGCCGCCGCATCTTCCGGTACCGTCGCCGAGTCGTCGACCACTGTCGAGGGCGTGTTAAGGAAATAGCCTGTGATATCGATGACGAGTTTGTAATTGGGGGTCGGAGGTGGAGGATCAATCGTGGCACGGAAGCTCAACTTGCCGCTCTGCCCCCCCGTCCCCAGGGGCACGATCTGGATCATCGCCTTCGTCTGGCCTGGACGGAAGGGGATTGCGCCTGCGGAGGGAGGTGTTGTGCCTGCCGGAAAGATCACAAGCTCGCCGGGGCCGGTTGGACCGATGACCGTCACGTTCAGGGAAACCGCGTTCGCACCTGTCGGCACGCCGCATACGCCGATGGCGGTCAGGGTGTAGGTGACACCCGTCTGGAGCGGATTGTCGGGCGGTTGATGCGTGGAGTCGGTGCGGCTGTCGAAGAGCCGGCATGGGGTCACCGTAAAGAAGTCGAGCTGGGCGACCGCGGGAGCGGCCACCAGGCCCAACAGAAGGGCGAACGCGATCCTGGCTGCGGCGAATGGTCGAAGACTCATTGTGGTACTCCTAGGCAGGAACAGGCCGCGCGCACCCTCACCGGATGGCCGGACCACTGTGGTACGGAGAGATCGATTACAGGGCATCTATGGGCTCGCCTTGCTCCGATCCGCCAAGGTCCGGTGCGCTTCCCATCTACCGCAGGCATCGGCTTGCACGACCCCCGCAGTCACCACCCGCTCCCCTGGAGGAAGACCTGAGCTAAGGTAAAGCGTACCTTACCACAGCCCAAGGGAAAATCCACAGGGCAGCACGCAATTTAATGGTTCTTCAACGACGAGATCTTGGATCGGACGACTACGGTCATAGGGGGGCGCGGCATGCCGCGCCCCCCTATGAAGGTCGAAAATCGGGAAGGAACTGGCCTACGGGTTTACCGGTTGCGCCGCGCCGCTGCGGATCGCCTGGTCCATCAGCGCCCGGAGCTCCTGTTCCGCCTTCTTGCTGGCGGCTTCCTGCTGACGGCCCAGCTCTTCCTGCTGGCGGCTGAGAGCTTCCTGCTGGCGGCTGAGAGCTTCCTGTTGCCGGCCGAGCTCCTCCTGCTGTTGCCCGAGCTCCTCCATCTCCGCATCCAGCGCCTCCTGGCGCCTGTCGAGATCCCGATCGTCGCCTTCGCGGCCGATCTGCTCCGCGGCGAGCGCCGCCTGCTGCCCGCCGAGGGCCCCCTGCCGGCCTCCCAGCTCGCCCTGCTTCGCGCCCAGGGCGCCTTGCTGCGCGCCGAGCGCACCTTGCCGAGCTCCCAGCTCGCCTTGCCTGGCCCCCAGCTCTGTCTGAGGCCGCAAGATCTCCTTGGCCTGTCTGAGCACCGCCGGGTCGCGAACGACATACTCCTTGCCGTCGTGGCGATACCAAAGGATGGGCTCGCGCGAATTGCCGCGCAGCCGCCTGGCCTTCTCGAAGCTGCTCGTGGAGCCGCTCATCGTGGCGGAGCGGTCTCCGTAGAGAAACACCCAGGAGTCTCCCTTGTCGCCGCCGTGGTAGGAGTAGTTGTAGCCGCTCTTCTTCGCGGAGGCGGCAAGAGCCGGATGTCCGGGAGCGGCTGCCATGGCCGGCAGGAGGCCGCGGCCGGCCGGCGCCAGCACCGGCGGACCCGGCGCGGGACGGCCGCGGATGGCCATGGCCATCCGCGCCGCACCCGGCGCGGGCGCCAGGACAGGCCGACCGGCTCCAGGAGCGAGCGCTCCCCGGACTCCGCCGATCACACCACCTTGGACGCCACCTACTACGCCGCCTTGGACGCCACCCACTACGCCGCCTTGAACCCCGCCGACAACGCCGCCGGGAATGGCGCCTTCCACTCCACCTACGACACCTCCTTCGACTCCACCTGGGACGCCCTCAGCCAAGGCCGCCGGGACTGCTTCGGCCTGTGGCTCCGCGGCTTCTGCCACTACCGCCGGCTCCCCCGGCGCCGCGGCTTCGGCCACGACGGGAGCGGCTTCGGTCTCCGCCTCCGGCGCCGGCTCCTGGGCCACGATGCGGAGGGGAATCAATGCGATCAGGACCGCCGCACCGGCGAGCCACCACCAGCCGGAGAGACGGCGTTTGGTTCTTGCAGTCATTTCGGACGTCTGCTGAAGCATCTGAAGTCTCCTTTTGAGGTTCTGCAGCGAAGGCGAGGCGCCCGCGGCGGCGAGACCGGTCTCTCGCGGGGCCACACCCCACCGGAGAAGCAGGCGTCCGTAGGCCTGGGGCGCCGACCCCAGGACGCGGAGCACCTCCGCGTCGCACGCGGCTTCGCGCGCGATCGCGTATTCACGGGCGGCCAGCGCCGCCAACGGATGAAAGAAGAAGAGCCTGTGCGCCAGGGCCGGCACCCAGCCCAGCCAGAGATCGCCGCGGCGCAGGTGGACCAGCTCGTGGCAGAGCGTCATCGACACCTCGGCCGGAGAGAGCCGCTCGAGGCCGGACTCCGGCAGCAGCACCCGCGGCCGCAAGGGACCGATGGCCTGCGGGGTGCGCACGTCCCCGGAGCCGCGCAACTCGGGCAGCCGGCGCAGACGGAGGCGAGCGCACAGTTCCGCGAACGCCGCCCGGATCCAGCCTTCCGTCAAAGGCCGCGAGCGCGCGATGACCCGGCGGGTATGGCGGAGCTGGCGCAAGGCCCTGGCGGATTGGACGGCGAGGCCGGCGAGCCAGAGGAGGAGGATCAAACTCGTGACGTCGACAGCTCTACCTGGTTCGACTCCTCTCCGCCGCTCCGAGCCCTCACTCCCCCAACCCCCTCTCTCCCGACCCCTCCCTCCCTCCCACACCGGGAGAGAGGGGGCTTTGAAAACAACTTGATTTTGATTCGTTGCTGTTCTCCCTCGGGAGAGGAGGGTCGGGGAGGTGAGGGCCGGCAGCAGCGGCACCTCCACCGGCGTGATCCAGACCAGACCCACCAGCAGCTTCAGGCACGCGGCCCACCACAGGCCGCAGCGCACCGCGGCGGGCAGGCGGGGGAACAGGCGGCAGGCGAGCCACACGGCGCCGACGAACAGCGCGCCTTGGAGGGAGGAGCGGAGCAGCGCCGCGACGACAGTCTCGAAGGTCATGGCTCCTCCTTCCGCTGCGACTGCAGCTTTGCCACCAAGCCTTCGAGCTCCGCCAGCTCCACGTCCGAGACGCGCGCCTCCTCCGTGAGGTAGGTCACGAAGGGTGATACGGAGCCGCCGAGCGTCTTCTCGACGAAGGTCCGCACCACGCCGCGCATCACCTGGCCGGGGCTCGCCGGGGAAGAGTATCGGTAGACGCCCTCCACCTGGCGGCGGACGAGGTGTCCCTTCTGCCGCAGGCGCTCCATCATCGTCAGCACCGTCGAGCGGGCGAGCCCGCGAGGCGCGCCGAACCCTTCCGCGGCCTGCCCCACCGTGGCGCCCCCCTCCTCCGCCACGTACTGGAGGAGCGCCAGCTCCTGATCTCCGATGGATTTGGGCTTCATCGTTTCCCCCTGGTTACCTACAACTGTCGTCATGGTACTCCTGCCGACAGTTGTCGTCAAGTGGGTTGTACGGCGGATTGGCGCGAAGGTTTCGCCAAAGTCCCGGGACTCTGCCAGCGAGTCCCCGGCCGTCAACGCGGCTTCAAGCGATAATGCTCCCGCATCGCCTTGTGGACGATCTTGTTCTTCTTTTTCTCCTGCAGGCGCGCGAGATCGTCCTGGCGCAGGTGGATCTGCCGCAGCTCGCGCTGGAGCTTGCGGTAGCTCTCCAGGCGCCCGGCCGGCAGCTCGCCGCTCCCGGCCGCGGCTTCGACCGCGCAGCCGGGCTCGCCCCGGTGGCGGCAGTCGGCGAAGCGGCAGCGCTCGGCCAGCGACTCGACGTCCGCGAAGGCGGATTCGATCCCCTGGTCTCCTTCCCAGAGCTGGATCTCGCGCATCCCCGGCGTGTCGATGACCAGGCCGCCGCCGGGCAGGACGAACAGCTCGCGGTGAGTGGTGGCGTGCCGGCCGCGGTCGTCGCTCTCGCGGACCTCGAGCGTGCGTTGGACCTCGCGGCCGAGCAGGCGGTTGATGAGCGTCGACTTGCCGACGCCGGAGGAGCCGAGGAGGCTCACCGTCTGCCCCGGGCCGAGATAGGCGTCGAGCTCCGCGCAATGGGCGCCGGTCAAGGCGCTCACGCGGTGGACGGGCACGCCCATGGCCACCGACTCGGCTTCGAGCAGGCAGCCGTCGGGATCTTCACAGCGGTCGAGCTTGTTGAGCACGACGACGGGCCGCGCGCCGCTGTCCCAGGCGGCGGTGAGGTAGCGCTCGATGCGGCGGGGATTGAAGTCGCCGTCGAGGCCGGAGACGAGGAGGATGGTATCGACGTTGGCCGCCACCACCTGCTCGTCGGTGCGCTGGCCGGCCACCTTGCGCGAGAACTTGGATCTTCGCGGCAGGACGGCCTGGATCAGCGCGCGGCCATCGCCGATGGGCGGCCGCAGAGCGACCCAGTCCCCCACGGCCGGGAACCCGGAAGCGCCGCCCGGCCCCTTCAGCCCGTGACGGAGCTTGCCGGCGAGATCCGCATAGTGCTCGGCCTCGCCCGTCGAGACCTGATAGAGCCCTTTCTGCGCCACGACGCGCGCGGCGACGAGACCCTGCTCCGCGTACGGCGCAAAGGCCGCCGCGAAGGAATCGCCCCAACCGAGATCCGCGAGAGTCAAGGATCAGATCCAGGGTCAATGCGGCTGCAACGTGCCCGCGTTCAGCTTCTCGACCCTGCTCTTGGCCACCGCGAGCGGCGGCACGTCCCAGCGGACCCGTTCCTCGTCGGTGACGGAGGGGTCCACCTCCCACAGGATCCACTTGTTGTCGACCATCTTGTACTGCGTGCCGTAGAGCTGCGGCTTCTCGCGCCACATGAGCGCGCGGTCCTTGGAGGCGGCGGCGAGCCAGCGGGCCATGGGATGGTCGGGGTCCAGCTCCAGGGCCTTGAGGCACCAGTCGTGCGCCTGGTCGTGATCCTCCGGCTTGATGCTGTGCTGGAAGACCATGGCGGCGTGATAGTAGTCCTCGGCCACCTTGGCGTCGCCGGCCGCCGTGATCTCGCGCACCCGCTGGCGCCGGGCGGCGTCCCGCTTCTCCACCTCCGCCCACTGCGTGTTCTGCAGGGTGCCCGCGCGATCCGCCTGGTCCTCCTCATAGAGCTTCGCGAGCTCGGCATTGACGTTGCCCACGCGAGCGGCGCTCCGTGCCCGCACTCCTTCAAAGAAGGCCTTCCACCGCGGCTCCTGCCGCAGAGGCTCGAGGAGAGGATTCGAGCCGGCGCGTTCGACGTCCCGATAACCCTTGGCGGCGGCTTTCTCCAGCAGGGTGAAGGCAGTTTCCTTGTCACCCTTGGCCGTCGCGCAAGCCGCGGCCGTGAAGTACGCCCGTGCCGCCTGGCGTTCTCCCGTGGCAGCCCCGGCGGCTTGAATCAGGGTCTCGGCGCAGCGGGGCCAGTCCTCGGCGCTGTAGGCGGCGCTCCCTCGCAAGAAGAGGGTCTCGTAGGAGGGCGAGGGAGTTTGGGCTCCGAGCGGTGAGCAAAGGACCTCGAGGACGACAAGGACAGCGAGGACGTGACGTTGAGGTTTCACCGCTTGAATTCTCCTGAAAGGATTCCAATTCTAGAACACAGTAGAGTTCACCCGTGTACATCGTCGCCCTCCACTACGCTCCAGGCAAGGGAGACGTCATGGCCGGCCCGCTGGCGGACGCCTCGGGCAAGACCCTTTACGAGGCGCGGGCGCGGTTGAGCGATCCGGAGGGCGGACCGGCCGTGGTCGGCAACTTCGCGGAGATCGAGCCGGCGTACGCCTTCGCCGGCCGGCTGCGGGCGAACGGGCTCATCCCCATCCTGTTGACGCCGGAGGAGGTGGAGTCCGACGCGCGGCGATTCCTCGTGCGCAGCTTTCAGCTCGGCGAGCACGCGATCACGGCGGTCTCTCGCCAGGGACAGACCGTCGAGCGGTCCTACCGGGAGATCGATCTCGTCCTGCGCGGCGTGCGCCTCGAGGAACGGACGGAGATCAAGCGGACGGAGCAGCGGAAGTTCAGCCCCAGCCGCGCCCTGCTCACCGGCGGACTGGTGCTAAGCAAGACGACTCGTAAAGCGGAGCCGGTGACGACGGAGGAGCGCGAGGACTTTCTCCATCTTTATTCCGGCGGCGATCCGGCCCTCGTCTTCCGCTCCGGCGGGCTCAACTTCCGTTCGTTGGGCGCGGAGCTGCGACCCTCGACGGCGGCGAACTATTCCTACCTCGTGGAAACCCTCCGCCGCGCCTTGCCCCACGCCCGCTACGACGAACGGTTGGTGACTCGCCAGGGCCGGGCGCGGCTCCTGGGGCCGTCGTTGTCGGAGAACCTCGACGTGGCGACGACGCTGCTCGCCCGCACGCTGCGGCAGCGATCCTAATCCGCCGGAATCACCATCACCGGGATCTTCACCTGGTGGCGCAGGCGCTCGACCGAGGTGCCGTGGACGAGGTCTCCCATGGCGCGGTGGCCGTGGCTGCCGAGCAGGATGACGTCGGGCCGGTGGTGCTCGATGAGCCGCGCCAGCTCGTCGGCGGGCTCGCCGAAACCGAGGTCGTACTTCGCCTCGACCCCGTGCTCCGCCAGCTCTCTCGAATAGAGCTCCAGCCGCTCCTGGTCGCCGCGCGCCTCGCTGTCGCTCAGCTCTCCGCCCATCACCCGCGCGCCGCCCGACTCGACGACGTGGAAGAGGAGCACGCGAGCGCCACGGTTGGCGGCGCGTGCCAGGGTCACGGCATAGGAGAGGACGGCTTTGTCGGCGCGCGAGAAATCGACGGCCACGCCGATGAGGCGCGGCGAGCGCGGCGGCTCGATCTCGGGCACGGCGCTCGGCCCGTGCACTCCGGTCGGCACGTGCAGCGGCTGGCCGCGCCAACGTTCGAGCAGCGGCACGACGATCACATAGGCCAACAGCGCCACGAACCCCAGCGCCAGCGGCACCACCGTCATCCATAGGACCCAGGCGTTGTTTCCCGCTCCCCGGATGGCGTTGACGATCGCGTCGAAGACCAGCTTCAGGTTCAGCGCGGCGATGGCGCCGGCGACTATCCAGCCGGCGATCTGCAGCCCTCGGCCGATGGCGTACTGGCCCATCCATCGCCGGTCCGAGACCATCTGGATGAGGGGGATGACGGCGAAGGAGAGCTGCAGCGAGAGGACCACCTGCGAGAGAACGAGGAGATCGCCAGTGGCCCGTTCGCCGAAGGCGACGATGGTGATCACCGCCGGGATGATGGCTAGAGCGCGGGTGATGAGCCGCCGGGCGATGGGACGCAGGCGGATGTGGACGAACCCCTCCATCACTACCTGCCCGGCGAGCGTGCCGGTGATGGTGGAGGACTGGCCGGCGGCGATCAACGCGATGGCAAAGGCGACGGGAGCGATGCGGGCGCCGAGGAGCGGCTCGAGGAGGCGGTGGGCGTCCTGGATCTCGGCGACGTCGAAGAGACCGGAGCGGAAGAACGTAGCGGCGGCCATCACCAGCAATGCGGCGTTGACCAGCAGCGCGCCGTTCAAGGCGATCACCGAATCGATGGTGTTGAAACGGATGCCGGCGCGGAGGCCCGCCGGCGTGTGCTGGACGCGCCGGGATTGCACGAGGGCCGAATGAAGGTAGAGGTTGTGCGGCATCACCGTGGCGCCGAGGATGCCGATCGCCAGGTACAGGGCACCCTCCCCGGGCAGCGAGGGGGCGAGGCCGCTCGCCATGGCTCCCCACTCCGGGCGCGACAGGAAGACCTCGATGCCGAGGCAGATGCCGATGGTGAGGACCAACGTGATGATGAACGCCTCCATGAGCCGCACGCCGCGGTGGTGCAGCAGCAGCAGCACGAAGGTGTCGAGCACGGTAACGAAGACGGCGAGCAGCAGGGGCATGCCGAAGAGGAGCTGCAGACCGATGGCGGAGCCCAGCACCTCCGCCAGGTCGCAGGCCGCGATGGCCACCTCGCACAGGATCCACAACACCCAGGTGACCTTGCGCGGGAACATGGCGCGGCAGGCCTGCGCGAGGTCCATGCCGGTGGCGATGCCGAGGCGGGCCGAGAAGCTCTGCAGCAGGATCGCCATCAGGTTCGACATCACCAGCACCCAGAGCAGGGCATAGCCGAACTTCGAGCCGGCGGCGATGTCGGTGGCCCAGTTGCCCGGATCCATGTAGCCAACGCTCACCAGGTAGGCCGGGCCGGCGAAGGCGAACAGGCGCCGCCAGAACGAGAGCTGCAGGGGGATCTCGACCGAGCTGTGGACCTCGGAGAGGGAGCGGGGCGGCTCCGTCTGCGGGAAGTCGGGCGCGCGCATGGCCGCAGCATTCCGAAAGGCACCGGAGCTGTCAAGCGCGGCGGTTCGCGCCAACCGCGCCGGTTCTAGTAAGGTTGTCTCCAGCATGAAACGGATCGCCGTCCTGACGAGCGGGGGAGACGCCCCGGGGATGAACGCCGCCATCCGCGCCGTGGTGCGGGCGGGAGTCCACCAGGGCTGGGAGGTGTTCGGCGTCCGGCGCGGGTTCAGCGGCCTGATCGCCGGCAAACTGATCAACCTGGAAGCCCGCGACGTCGGCGGCATCCTGCAGCAGGCGGGAACCATGCTGGGGAGCGCCCGCTGCCCGGAGTTCCGCAGCGAGGACGGCCGGGTGGAGGCCCTGCGGCAGCTCGGGCAGCACGACATTGACGCCCTCGTCGTCATCGGCGGCAACGGCTCGCAGACGGGAGCCGAGCAACTGGCTCGCGCGGGCTTTCCCGTGGTCGGCGTCGCCTCGACGATCGACAACGACCTCTGCGGCTCGGAGATCACCATTGGCGTCGATACGGCGCTCAACATCGCCCTCGAGGCCATCGACCGTCTGAAAGTGACCGCTTCCTCCCACCAGCGCGCCTTCCTGGTGGAGGTGATGGGCCGCGACTGCGGTTACCTGGCCCTGGCGGCCGCCGTGGCGGGCGGCGCCGAGGCGGCCATCATTCCCGAGATGGAGATGGATCCCGAGACGCTGGCCGAGGAGCTGCGGGGCGCCTATCAGCGCGGCAAGCTGCACGCCCTCGTCGTGGTGGCCGAAGGGTCGCAGTACAACGCCGAACGGCTGATGCGCTACTTCGCCGAGCACCGCCAGCGGCTCGGTTTCGAGCTGCGCGCCACGATCCTCGGCCACGTGCAGCGCGGCGGCACCCCAGGCGCCTTCGACCGCCTGCTCGCCACCCGTCTCGGCGCCGCCGCGGTCGAGCGGCTGGCGGACGGCGAGAAGGGAGTGCTGGTGGGCCTTCTCCGTGGGCAGATCGCCACGACGCCGCTGAGCGAGGTCGTCGCCAACAAGAAGCCGCTGGACCTGAGCCTGCTCGAGCTGGGGCGGGTGCTGGCGCGGTAGAACCTCTAGACCGGCGGTGGGCTCTTCGGTTTCTCCTCCGGCGAATCCGCTTTGCCATCCTTGCCGAAGAAGTAGTCGAAGGCGTCGACCGGTTTCCGTTCGGGGGGATCCTTCCGGGAGTCCTCCGTGGGGACCGGCTGGCTGCCGCGGCCGAAGAAGTATTGGAAGGCGTCCACCTGGGGCTCGGCCTGCGTCTTCGCCGGAGGCGCCGGGGGGATCTCGGTCTTGGGGATCGCCTGAGGAGCCGCCTCGGGAGCAGGCGCGACAGGGATTGGAGCCGTCGCAGCAGCGGGCTCGCCAGGCTGCTCGGTTGGCGCCGTCTCGACGGGAGCCGCGGGCTCGGCGGGAGCCTCAGCCGCCTTGGCTTTCTCGGGCTCCTGCTTCTCCTTCTTCTCCTTGCGGCCGAAGAAGTACTGGAAGGCGTCCGGCTTCTTCTCGGGCTGGGGCGGTTGTGCCTCCGCAGGCGTCTGGGCGGGCTGGGTCTGGTCCTCCTGACCCAAAGCAGTAGCGGCCAGGAGGAAGATCGTTGAGACGAGGAGAAGGAAGGTCTTCAGCATATTTGGCCCTTGAGAATCATTCTACTCCTGGCTCCGTACGCTGCGCCCTAAAACCCGCAGGATGGTCTCCTCCGTCAGAAGATCTACCTCATCGGGCATTTCCAAGAAAGGTCTTACGTCTGCAGCCACCCGCCGCCAATCGACGTCGCGCATTCGGGCCAGGACGGCTTCCCGCCAAGTCTTCTCTCCGAGCGCTTCTCCGGACCAGCCGGTCTGGCGCAGCGCATTGTTCAGCATGACCAGATTGGGAGGCGGCCAGGAAGGATCACTGAGGTACCAGATCAGATCGTAGAGATCTCTACCCTTCGGATAGGAGCGCTGAAGAATCGCGTGGAGCTTGCCAGCCAAGAGCGAGGCTTGATCGTGGTGCTGGAGGTGAAGCATCACGTGCCTGCGGACGACGGTCGTCTCCAGCCCTGCTCCCGCGGGAGGTCTGGTGTCTACTTCGACCTTCACGGAGAAGACCTCGTTGGAATGCGGAGAGAGGCCGAGCTCGTGCAGGAGGCCCGGAAAACGGACAAAGGCACTGTGAACCGTTCGCTTTTCGGCAGCCCGAGCTTCCACGGCGTAGCCTTCCTGCTTCAAGTCGGTCTGAATACGCTGTAGATAGCCTCCGAAGTCATATCCTCGATCCGCACGCTCCAAGGCGAAATCGAGATCCTCAGAGTACCGGCGGATCGAGTACAGGAAGCGGAGGGCCGTGCCTCCTTGAAAGGCCAAGGGGACCATCGCGCCGGACCTCTGAAGTGAGAGAAGGATTCGAGCCTGCAGGTATTCGCGGACGCGGTTTCTCGCTTCCACAGGGCCTGACGAGCCTTGAAGGCGGAGCCGGAGATCCTCCTTCATGCAGACTGGTACTCCCGTGCTTCGGTCTCCGCCAGAAGGGCGATTCGCTCGGCAGCTCGGCGAAGCTTGGGCTTTCCTGAAGCTGCCGCAAGATGATCGAGCTGCTCCAGGTCGAGCCCATCCATATTCTGAAGCCGAAGCTCCGCCAGGTACTCCCGCGAGTCGCCTTCCGGTTCCAGATAGACCAGATCCAGGAGAGCCTTTTCGGGAGTGGCCAAGAGGGCCTCCTGTCTATCAGCAACAATGGCTTTCCGGTACCCAAAGAGAAGCTCGCTTTGAAGGTGCCGGAAGTCGTAGGTCCCAAGAGGCGTATCCCAACGACCCGGACGTCCGACCGTCACGCTCGTCGTAACCGGGACCGATTCCGGAATGAGCGCGAAGTGGGCCAGAGCCGATTGGAGACTCACATAGGAGCCGGGGACCAGCCGGTTCGCCACCAGGAACGGATGTGGGCGGACCTTCTGGAAAGGCGGGGCGAGAGCGTAGAGGCCACGCTTGAGCTGCAGCAGCCTTCCAGAGCTCACCCATCGAGACAATTGCCGGCGCACGGCCATCGGGCCGACATCTCCAGCCAGGAGCAGACCGGTCTCGAAGAGCGGCTCATCCCCGACCAATCTGAGCAGCTCCTGGAATTTCATGGCTTCAACTTACCCGATATGGCAAGTTACTGCAACAGAGTTGGAACTGGAATAGGGGTGGGGGGTATGTTTGTTTTTCAGATCCGAGGGAGATCAACCCATGCAACACCTCACCCTGAAAATCGACGGCATGAGCTGCGGTCACTGCGTGGCCCGCGTCGAGAAGGCCCTGTCCAAGCTGGAGGGTGTCCACGTCGGCCGCGTCGAGGTCGGCTCGGCCAGGATCGACTACGACCCGGCCCGGACCTCCTTCGCGCGCATCCGCGAGGCGATCGAGGACGCCGGCTACACGGCCCATCCGGTGGAGAGGACGGAGACGCTGGCGTGAGCACGTCGGATTGGATCGTGATCGTCGCGGGTCTCGCGGCCATCGCCTGGGTCAACTGGTGGTTCTTCCTGGCCCGCCGTCCGGCCGCCGCCGCTGTGGCCGGCGCGGGCGGGGCACAGGAGGTCACCATCACAGTGCAGGCCGGCTACGACCCGGCGGAGGTGAAGGTGAAGCGGGGAGTGCCCGTGCGTCTCATCTTCGACCGCCGGGAGACCTCCGGCTGCTCGGAGGAGATCGTGATCCCCGACTTCGGCATCCGCAAGTTCCTCCCCGCCTTCCAGAAGACGGCGGTCGAGCTGACCCCAAAGGAAGCGGGAACGTTCGAGTTCACCTGCGGGATGAGCATGCTTCACGGCAGGCTCGTCGTGGAGGACTGATCATGGCGACGACGACCGAGCCGGCCGCGGCGGCAAAGATCGACATCCCGGTCCAGGGGATGACCTGCGCCGCCTGCCAGGCCAGCGTGCAGAAGGCCTTGCAGCGCCAACCCGGAGTGCTCGACGCCGCGGTGAACCTGATGATGAATAACGCGGCGGTGACCTATGACCCCGCCGTCACCCGTCCGGAAGCGCTGGTCGAAGCCATCCGCGAGACGGGTTATGAGGCGGAGCTGCCGCGGCCGGAACGCACCGCCTTCGAGGAGCAGACGGCTCGCGACCGCGCACAGGAGGAGGAGTTTCGCTCCCTGCGCCGCAAGGCCCTGATGAGCGGCGCAGCCGGCGTGGTCGCCATGGTTGTCTCGATGCCGCTGATGGCCGCGCATCACGGCCCGGTCGCCGATCCGTTCATGCGGTGGGTCATGGAGTCTTTGACCCCGGTCTTGCGGGCAGCTCTACCCTGGCTCTACCGGATTCCCCAGGCCTTCCTCTCATACGGCCTGCTCTTCCTCACGCCGTGGGTGATGGCCTGGGCCGGGCGGCATTTCTACACCCGCGCCTGGACGGGGTTCCGCCACCACTCGGCGGACATGAACACCCTGATCGCCGTCGGCACCGGCGCCGCCTTCCTCTACTCTCTGCTCGCCACGCTGACGCCGGGATTCTTCCTCGCGCGCGGCGTAGCACCGGACGTCTACTACGAGGCGGTGGTGATCATCATCGCCCTCATCCTCACTGGCAACGCGCTCGAGGCGCGGGCCAAGAGCCGCACCTCGACCGCCCTGCGCTCGCTGGTGGCGCTGCAGCCCCGCACGGCCCGCATCCTGCGCGGCGAGAAAGAAATGGACGTGCCCATCGAAGACGTGCGCAGCGGCGACACCGTGACCGTGCATCCCGGCGAGCGGATCCCGGTCGATGGCGAGATCCTCTCCGGCGCGAGCGCGGTGGACGAGTCGATGCTGACCGGCGAGTCGATGCCGGTGGAAAAGAAAGCCGGGGACCGCGTGATCGGCGGCACCATCAACCGTACCGGCGCGTTCCGCTATCGCGCGACGACCCTCGGATCCGACAGCGTGCTCGCCCGCATCGTCCAGCTCATGCGCGACGCCCAGGGCTCGCGGGCGCCGATCCAGAAGCTGGCGGACCGCATCAGCGGCATCTTCGTGCCGGTGGTGCTGTCGATCGCCATCGCCACCTTCGTGGTCTGGTTCGTGGCCACGGACGCGGCGCCGGCCGTGCGGGCTTTCGCGGCGGCGGTGGCGGTGCTGATCATCGCCTGCCCATGCGCCATGGGGCTCGCCGTGCCCACGGCCGTGATGGTGGCCACGGGACGGGGAGCCGAGCTTGGCATCCTCATCAAGGGTGGCGAGGCGCTGCAGCGGGCCGGCGACGTCACCACCGTAGTGCTCGACAAGACGGGCACGGTCACCGAGGGGCGGCCCACGGTCACCGACGTCCTGCCGGCTCCAGGCGCCATTCGGCAGCCGGACGAGTTGCTGCGGCTCGCCGCGTCGCTGGAGGCCTCCTCCGAGCACCCGCTGGCGGATGCCATCGTCCGTCACGCACGGGAACGAGGTATGGATCTCGCGGCCGCGGAAGGATTCCAGTCCGTCACTGGCCAGGGCGCGGTAGGGATCGTCGGCGGTTCCTTCCTCGCCATCGGCAACGAGAACCTGATGCGGGAGTACGCCGCGGACGTCTCGCCGCTCCGCGCCGACGCCGAGAGATTGTCCGCGGAAGGCAAGACGCCCGTCTTTCTCGCGATCGACGGCGCTCTGGCCGGTCTGCTTACGGTGGCGGACCCGATCAAGCCCACGGCTCGCGAAGCGGTCGAGCGGCTGAGGAGCATGGGATTGGAAATCATTCTCCTGACCGGCGACAACCGGCGGACGGCTGAGGCGGTAGCCCGGGAGGCGGGGATCGAGCGCGTGGTGGCGGAGGTGCTCCCCGAAGGCAAGGTCGCCGAGATAAAGCGGCTCCAGGAAACGGGCAAGGTCGTAGCCATGGTGGGCGACGGCATCAACGACGCTCCGGCGCTCGCTCAGGCGGACTTGGGGCTCGCCGTCGGTACCGGCACGGACATCGCGGTGGAGGCGAGCGACGTAACGCTGATGCGGGGAGATCCGCGGAGCGTCGCGGCGGCCATCGCGCTCTCCCGGCGCACCATGCGGACGATGAAGCAAAACCTCTTCTGGGCCTTCATCTACAACGTCGTGGGGATTCCGATCGCGGCGGGCGTCCTCTATCCGGTCTTCGGCATCCTGCTCTCCCCCATCCTGGCGAGCGCGGCCATGGCCTTCAGCTCGGTCAGCGTCGTCGCCAACAGCCTGCGCCTGCGCGGTGCGCGGGTGGCTTGATAGGAGACTGATGAATGAGCGAAAGCAAGGCAGTGGGAGTCGATCCCGGCATCAAGGACCGCAATCTCAAGCGGCTGCGCCGGATCGAAGGGCAGGTGCGCGGCCTGCAGAAGATGGTCGAGGAGGACCGTTACTGCCCGGACATCCTCGTCCAGGTCTCTTCCGTCCAGGAAGCGCTGCGGGCGGTGGGCCGCGAGCTGATGCGGAACCACCTCAAGCACTGCGCCACCCAGGCGATCCGCTCAGGCGGAGCGGAGGCCGAGGCGACGTATGACGAGCTGATCGAGATGATCTATAAGCACAGTCGGTGAGGGAGCCCTTACTCCCCAAACGGCGCCCAGATGTTCTTCACCTGAATCGCCTGGCGGAGAAAATCCTCGCCCATCCCTTGCTCGGGATCGGTCCAGTCGCGCGCATGGCCGTAATCGACCCAGGTGCGCTTCAGATTGCCAATCGAGGCGCGCTCGACGGCGGCGCTCCCTTCGCGGGTGCCGAAGTACCAGATGGAATCGACGTCGTCGTGCGCGGCGAGGACTGCGGCGAGGGCGTCGCGGCTGCCGGTGACGATGTTGATCACGCCGGCGGGGACGTCCGAGGTGTCGAAGACCTGGTAGAGGTCCGTGGCCGCGAGGGGACAGCGCTCGGAGGGTACCGCCACGACGGTGTTGCCCATCGCGACCGCCGGCGCCACAGTGGCGAGGAAGGCGAGGAGCGGATGCTCGTCCGGGCACGCGATCGCCAACGTGCCGATGGGCTCGTGGACGGCGAAGGTGAAATTGCGCAGCGGCGTGGCCTGGACCGTGCCGGCGTACTTGTCCGCCCAGGCGGCGTAGGCGAAGAGGCGATCCACGGATAGGTCCACCTCGGCGCGGCCGGCCGCGAGTCCCCCGCCGGTCATGGCGTCGAGCCGGCGGGCGAGCTCTTCGCGCCGGGCGCCTAGATTCTCGGCGATGTAATAGAGGATCTGCGCCTTGTTGTGGGCCGTCGCCTTCGCCCAGCCGGGCGCCGCCTTGCGCGCGGCCTCGACGGCGTTGCGGACGTCCTTGCGATTGCCCTCCCCCACCTCGCCGATCGGGCGCCCATCGGGTCCCAGAACCTTGCGGGAGTATTCGCCGTCCGGCCGCGCCTGCTTGCCGCCGATGTACATCTTGGCGGTGCGGTCGATGGGAGGCAGCGCAGTCGGAGCAGCGTCCTCATCGTCCTCTCGGTCCTTGCTGTCCCTGCCATCCTTTCTGTCCTTTTCAGTCTTCGCCTTGGCCTCCACCTTCCACCGCGGCTGCACGTACTCCCAGAGACCCTCCTTGCCACCCTCGCGACCGAAGCCGCTCTCGCGGTAGCCGCCGAAGCCGGAGGCGGCGTCGAAGAGGTTCGTGCTGTTGATCCACACCGTGCCGGCCTTGATCTTCGCCGCCAGATCGAGCGCGAGATTGACGTTCTCCGTCCAGATGCTCGCCGCGAGGCCGTAACGGGTGTTGTTCGCCAGCTCGATCGCCTCCTCCGGCGTGCGGAAGGTCATGGCGACGAGCACCGGGCCGAAGATCTCGACCTGGGCGATGGTCGCGGACGGCGCCACCTCGGTGAACAGGGTCGGGGGATAGAACCAGCCGTCGCGCGGGCAGCTCCACGAGGGCTGCCAGAGCTTCGCGCCTTCCTCGACGCCCTGGCGCACCAGCCGCTCGATGCGCTCGAGCTGCACCGGCGCGATGATGGCGCCGATGTCGATCGCCTTGTCTCGCGGATCGCCCACCCGGAGCGTCTCCATGCGGGCGCGCAGCCGGGAGTAGACGGTCTCCGCCACGCCTTCCTGCACGATCAGGCGCGAGCCGGCGCAGCAGACCTCCCCCTGGTTGAACCAGATGGCGTCCACCACCCCTTCGACCGCGCCGTCGAGATCCGCGTCGTCGAAGACCACGAACGGCGACTTGCCGCCGAGCTCGAGCGAGAGCTTCTTGCCGGTCCCCGCCGTGGCCTCGCGGATGATGCGGCCGACTTCCGTAGAGCCGGTGAAGGCAAGCTTGTCGATGTCCGGATGGCGGACGATCAGCTCGCCGGTGCGGCCGTCGCCGGTGAGGATGTTCACCACTCCCGGCGGCAGGCTGGCGTCGCGGCAGATCTCGCCGAAGGCGAAGGCCGTCAGCGGCGTGAACTCCGCGGGCTTGATCACCACCGTGTTGCCCATCGCCAGCGCCGGCGCGATCTTCCAGGCGAGCATGAGCAGCGGGAAGTTCCACGGGATGATCTGCCCGGCGACGCCGACCGGCACGTAGCCCGGCAGCTCGCGCTCCATGAGCTGGGCCCAGCCGGCGTGGTAGTAGAAGTGCCGGGCGACGAGCGGCACGTCGATGTCCCGCGTCTCGCGGATGGGCTTGCCGTTGTCGAGGGTCTCGAGCACGGCGAGCAGCCGCGCGTTCTTCTGCACGTGGCGCGCGAGAGCGTAGAGATGGCGGGCGCGGCCATGGCCGCCCAGCTTCCACCAGGGACCCTGCGCCCCGCGCGCCGCCTCGACGGCGGCATCCACGTCCTCGGCGCCGCACTGGGCGACGCGGGCGAGGGGCTTGGCGGTGGCGGGGTTCAGCGTCTCGAACCACTCGCCCGAGGACGGCCGGCGGAGCTCGCCGCCGATGAACGGCAGCACCTCGCCGCCGCGCTCCTCCAGCCAGGCGAGAGCCGGATCCGCGCTCTCGGGCGCCGGGCCATACTCCAGGGTCTCGAAGATCTCGGCGATGCTCGCCATAAGTGCCCTCAGGCCATGGGATGGCGGAAGAAGGCCGAGTAGCGGCCGGTGGCATGGTGCTCGAGCTGCCGCTCGAGATCCGCGAGGAGGCTGGAGGCGCCGAGCCGGAAGAGCTCGCGCCGCGTCCAGGCGTCGCCCAGCTCCTCCTTCATCAGCGCCAGCCAGTCGGTGGCATGGCGGGCGGTGGAGATGCCGCCGGCCGGCTTGAAGCCGACGCGGAAGCCGGTGCGCTCGCGGTATTCGCGGATGGCGCGCACCATCACCAGGGAAACCGGCAGGGTGGCGTTGGTCTTCTCCTTGCCGGTGGAGGTCTTGATGAAATCGGCGCCGGCCATCATCGCCACCCGGCTCGCCCGCGCCACGTTGCGCAGGGTGCCGAGCTCGCCGGTGGCGAGGATGGCCTTCAGGTGCGCCGGCCCGCAGGCCTCGCGGAAGGCCCGCACCTCGTCGTAGAGGGCCCGCCAGTTGCCGGTCAGGATGTGGGCGCGGCTGACGACGATGTCGATCTCCTCGGCGCCCGCCGCCACCGACTCGTCGATCTCCGCCAGCCGTTGGCGGAAGGGGCTCTGCCCGGCTGGAAAGCCCGCCGAGACGGCGCACACCGGAATGCCGGAGCCCGCCAGCGCCTCGCGCGCGGTTTCCACCAGCGCATGGTAGACGCAGACGGAGGCCACGTGGATTTCGAGGTGGCCAACGCCCAGCGCCTCCAGCAAATCCTGCCGCACGGGCTGGCGCGCCTTGGCGCACAGCCGGCGCACCCGCCCCGGCGTGTCATCGCCCGAGAGCGTCGTCAGATCGATGCAGGTGATGGCGCGCAGGTACCAGGCGGCCTGCCACTGCTTCTTGACCGTGCGGCGCTTCGGCAGGGTGGCGGCGCGACGCTCGGCGGCGCTGGTGTTGACCCGCACCTCGCGCACCCAGTCCAGCTCCAGAGGCGTTCCGGGATTGCGCTCCGCGTGAGGCTCGGACGGCCGCGGCACCAGCGACGGCCGCTTGGGAAGGTCTTTTACGGCCATGGTTCGATGCTCCCGCTCAAGGGGAGGAGCTTAGCACTTCCTTCCGCCTCAATGCCCTCGCCCCACCCCTGCCGCCGCCGTCCGGCCGGGGCCGCGCACCCGGCCGAGCTCGACGCCGGTGTAGTAGTGGGTGAGGATCTCGCGGTAGGTGTGGCCCCGCTGCGCCATGCCGTACGCTCCGACCTGGCACATGCCGACGCCGTGGCCGAAGCCGCGGCCGGTGAAGAGCCAGCCGGCTTCCCGCCCCTCCGGCGCCAGCCGCTTGGCGGTGAACAGGGTGTCGGGCACGTCGAGCGTCCAGCGTACGGCGAGGCCTTCCACGTCCACGTGCTGATCGCCGTCGCCGTGGATGCGGATCTTGCCGACCCGTCCCGACTCTCCGCGCTCCAGGATGTCGAAGCCGGTAAAGCCGAGGCCGGGGAAGCGGGTGTTCACCTGGGCGGCGATCTGCGAGTCGGTGCGGAAGCGCGTCCAGGAGCTGTACGGGCTGCTGCGGTCGAAGGCCACGCCGTCGAGATCCACCTCCTGCGCCGCGGCGACGACGCGGTCCCCCTGCCAGAAGAGGGTCAGCCGGTCGCCGGGCACCAGGGCGAGGCCCGAGCTGTAGAGATCGTCCCCCTGGCGGCGGAAGGTCGCGACGTCCGGCGGCAGATCGTAGACCTTGTCCTCCTTGCCGGAGCGCACGGCGAGATGGCCGTCGCCGATCGAGAAGAAAGAGACCTCCTCGCGGCGGACCACGCGCAGCAGCTCGGCAAGCGCCAGGAGCATCCTCTCGACCTCGTCCTCGGAGAGCGCCTGGTCGACGGGTCCGGTCACCAGGCCGCTCTTGATCAGATACGCCGCGCGCCGGCGGTCCTCCTCGCTCCAGTCCGCGGGCGGATCGTTGAGCAGGTAGTTGACGTCCTCGGGCGCGAGGAACAGCCGCGCGTCGAGCGCCAGATCGAAGGCGGCGGAGACGTAGCGCTGCACCTCGCGGCGGTCGAGCGACGCCAGCCGCTGGCGGGGAGCGGGCAGTCCGGCGAGCAGCGCCAGATGCTCCAGCCGGGCGGCGAGAGCCTCGGCGTCCGGGACGCCTCCGGCCGGCGGCAGCAGCCGGCGGGTGAGGCCGGCCGGGAAGAGGATGCCCGGCGCCAGCGAGCCCTCGACGCGCACGATGCCGACCTCCATGCAGGGCACCGCTTTCAGGTAAGGCTCGTCGTTCAGCGGAAAGATGACGCGGGCGTTCTCCGTGTGGCCGCCGCAGGTGGAGCTGTAGAGGGTGTCCGCCAGCTCACCCTTGTAGAGCAGCACCTGGCCGGCCGTCTCCGCCACCGCGCGGTCCGAGAGGGGATGCTCGACGGCCATGCCGCCGTAGACCTGGCAGCGGGGCGTGGCACAGATGTCGTACCCCTCGCGCGAGAACTCGCCCAGATTTTTCAGAGTGTAGGTGCGAGCCGCCACCGCCTGGGCCTTCAGAGCCTCGAGCTGGTTGTACTGCTCGGGTCCCATCTCGCTCGGCACGACGCCGCGGAGATACTGCTCCACCGGCAGCTCGTTGATGAGATTGAGCGAGCCGCGATCGTTGAGGTAGACCAGGATGCGGCCGCGATACCGCTTGTTCGAGACGCGGACGCTCGCGGTGCTCAACGGCGAGACCGAGAGCCACCGGCCGGCGTGGACGGTTGAGCTCTGGCCCTGCTCCAGCCGCAGGGCCGGCTCGGTGACGCCGGCGCCCTCGTTCACCACGAAAGCGCCGGTGACGCCGATGGCGCCCAGGCGCCGCATGTCGGCCTCGGCCGCCTCCCGCGTGGGATAACGGCCCACGCGCACGCGATAGAGATCGACGCCGGCGTCGAAGAAGGCCTCGCCCGGCTGGCCCGACTCGCGCTCCAGCCGGCGGGCGAGATCCTGGGCCTGGCGCTCGTCGCGCAACGCGGCCACCTGCAGGCGGTAGTACCCCTTCTGGGCAGCGGCGGCAGCCGGCTCCACCTTGAGCGCCGCGGCCACGGCCACCGCCTGACCCTCCACCGCCACCTCCAGGGCCTCCTCGCAGCAGGGGAACGTCACCGATTGGAGGTCGCTCGCCAGGCCTACCTTGATCAGCAGACGCTCTTTCCCCGCCGGGAGCTCGGGCTCCGGCTCGGCCGGCACGGGCTCCTTTGGGATCACGGGCTCCGGCGCCGGCGGGGCCGGCTCGGGAGGCGGCTGCACGGGCGGCGGGGGAGGCACGCGGGGAGCAGGCTTCGGCGTGCAGCCGGCGGCCAGGAGCAGGACGGCGACGGCGGCGATGAGACGGCGCTTCACGCGGCCTGCACCTCGAGCGGACGGCGGCGGATCTCGCGCCCGGTCTCGCTGCGCACCAGGGCCACCAGGGAGCCGGCCAGCGCCAGGGCGAGCAGCGTGTTCGGCAAACCTTGCAGCAGGAGAAGGATCAACTGCACCCCCGCGCGCAGCCGCGGCGCGCCGGAGAGCAGAGACACCGCGGTGACCGAGAGAGGAACGAACACGATCGCCAGGCCGACCGCGGCCGCCACGAAGACCAGCGTCAGGGCGATCACCGCTCCCAGCCGGCGGCCGAGCACCGAGAGGCCGCGGCGCGCCGCGGTGCGCACGCCCGAGCCCTCCCGCGCCAGGTCGGCCTGCGTGACCTCGAACCAGAGGCCGAGCACGAGGATGAGGAATCCGACCGGCAGCGCCCCGCCGCAGCCGATCCCCAGCGCGGCCGGCGTTCCCCAATGACTGCCGCCCACGCCCAGAGAGACCAACCAGAGGAGCACCGCGGCCGCCATCAGCAGGGCCAGTCCCCAGAAGAGGACGAGCATGCCGAAAAACCGCCACACGTAAAGGCCGCCCCAGCCGAGGAAGTCGCGCCCGCTGAAGGTACGGAAAAGCAGCCGGTCGCGGCGGCCACCCGGCAGCGCCTGCCGGTCCGCCGCGGTGAGGATGCCGTACGTGCCCGCCTGCAAAAAGCAATGGAAAAGGAGCGCCAGAAGGCACGTCGCGAGCATGGCCGTCAGCCCCAGCCAGAGCGGCGGAGAGAAAGCCGCCAGCCGCCGGAGCATCGTCTCGATGCCACGCGTGCTCCACACAGGAGCTCCGGATGCGTCCATGCCGAGGATCGACACAGCAAGAACGAAGCCGAGGGCCATCAAGGCGGCGAAGAGAAAGGACGCCAGCCACTGGATCACCACCAGCTCCCAGTTGGCCGCGAGGTTCGACCAGCCGCGGCGCAGACAATCGGCGGCGGAGAGCCTCATCGCAGGTGCGCCCCGAGCACCGCCTGCTCGCGCCGGAAGTCCTCGACGGCGTCCAGCACCACCGGCTGGGCCATCTCATAGAGCCGGCTGACGAGCATGGCGGGGAGGCGGGAGGTGAGGAGCGTCACGTCGTCGAGCGGCGCGGGCTCGGTATCGCGGCCGCGATCCAGATTGGAAGCGCGGGGCTTGGCGGCCTTTCCTTGAGTCGGTTCCAGACGGTAGTTCGTCGTGAACAGGGTCGGCAGCCGGCGGGTGTAGCGGTTGTTGATGATGAGGTACAGGATGTCGCGCACCCACGGCGTCGGCTGCTGGGCCCCCAGCTCGTCGAGGACGAGCAGCTCCGCCTCGGACAGCGGATCGAGGACTTGCCGCTTGGACTCCGGAGAGCCGGCATCGAAGGTGGATTGGAGCTGGTGGATGAGCGAGGTGAACTCGACGAAGCGGCCGCGCACGCGGTAGCGCTCGATGAGCTCCACGAGCACCGCCACGGCGAGATGGGTCTTGCCGACGCCGGGAGGCCCGACGAGCAGGAGTCCCGATTGCCGGAAGCCGGTCCCCTCCTGGACGAACTCCTCGACGTAGCGCTCGGCCGTACGGCGGGCCTCATGGAGCTGCTTGTCGACGCGGGAATGGCGACTCGAGACGTGGAAGTTGGCCAGCCGGCAGTGCCGGTACCGCGAGGGAATCCCCGCCGCCACGATCAGCCGGGGAACGACGTCACGGCTCCTGCAGGTGCAGGGCAGCGCGGTGCCCGCCCGGCCGTCCGCGACGACGACCCAGCCACGGCCGCCGCAGTCAGGGCAGGGCTCCTCGAGTACTTCGCTGACCGGCATTGGGGAATGGTAGCACGGGGGGCCGGCCACAACTCTGGTATTCTGACCTCATGTTGAGCGCTGCGGCCTTGGAGCCCATTCCCCTCGCGACCGATGCTTCCCCGCAGACCGGCCTACGCGAGCACCTCCTCGCCCGAGTAGCTTTGACCGATGCACATTATCTCCCGCAAGACCCTACGTGAGTTTTGGGAACGCTATCCCGAGAGTCGGGAGCCGCTTAGCCGTTGGTATACGATCGTCCGGAAGACCGACTTCAAGGGGTTCGATGAATTGAGAACGACCTTCCCAAGCGCTGATTGGGTGGGAGGCCTTGTCGTCTTCAATATTGGGGGGAACAAGTACAGGCTGATTGCGGCCATCCACTTCAACCGCGCGAGAGTCTACATCCGGAATGTTTTGACCCACGAAGACTACGACAGAGGAGCTTGGAAACCATGAGAGCCCTTCTCGAAGAAACCCAGAAACACTGGCAAGCCATCGGGCCTCTGCTGACGATTCGTGGTGAGAGAGACTACGCTGCCGCCATCGAGCGTCTGGAGTCGCTGCTCGAGGAAATCGGTGATGATGAGCAGCATCCGCTCTACGGACTTCTCGATACTCTGGGTACGCTCGTCCATGCCTACGAAGAGGAGAACGTTGCGATTCCCGAGGCTAGCGGACCGGAGGTTCTGGAGTTTCTGATGGAGGAACACGGTCTCGGTCCCGAGGATCTACCGGAACTTGGCGGAGCCGGGAACGTGCGCGCCGTCCTAGCAAGGGAGAAGGAGCTGCACGTCGGCGAGATTCGGGCTTTGGCCGAGCGTTTTCAAGTCTCGCCGGCGGTCTTCATCTGACAAGAGATTCTCCGAATCAGCGCCGGACGTACTCCTGCACGACAGACCAAGTCGTGCGAGAGAGAGCCGCGTAGCGGTGCCCACGGGTTAAGGTCAGCGTTAGCTTGCGCTGTGGCAACGCTGCAGCTCCTCAGCGGTCTACGACGTTACGGCAAGCTCCCTTCACCGAAGCGGCTCTCGTATTCGTATTCCAAGCGTCCCCTGATTCGGTCGATACTAGGCCTGCCGTCGGGCGCCAGGAACATATCCAAGACCAGCTCTGCGATTCCCGCGTTATCGGGGGGAAGTCGACACTCGAGCGCACTGAAGCGACTCCATGTGGTACCAGGAGCTCGACGAGCGGCCTGCAACTCATACACATGATGAGCAGTCGCGAGTATCTGGCCAGTAAAGAGTTCGAAGAGAGTAATTCCAAGCGACCAAATGTCCGACTTGCTAGTGACGAGTTTTGGCCTAAGCGCCTGCTCGGGAGACATGTACTTCAAAGTCCCCAGTCCCCTTTGGGTCATAGTAGTTAAAGTTCCCGTTGCCAGGGCCGCCTGAAAGTCATTCCACTTCATCACACCGAAGTCCCCAAGCTTGGAGTGCCACTTCACCTGACTCTGCGTTTTCCGCAGGAAGATGTTGGCCGGCTTGACGTCGCGGTGCACCAGTTTTTTGACCTTCAGAAACTCAAGTGCACGAGCAATCTGTACTGCGATGCTTAGACGCGGCTGGTTCAGCACGAAGACACCGCGTTCAGTTTGTGGCGTGGAGCGAATGTAGCTTTCGAGGGTCCGCCCGTCCAGATACTCCATAACCAGAAAAGGGTTGGACGGTTGCTTCGCTTTAAACGAAGCCCCCTTTTCATTCTCGGAATAGGCGATGATCTTGAGAAGGTGCTCATGTACCAAATGTGCACCTCGTTCACCCTCGCGCTTGAACCGTCTAGCAACATCCTCGAAGGCCGCCTGGTCGATGTACTTCGGATCCGGCGCGAGGAACTTCACGGCAACAAGCTTCGAATCGGCGATGTCAATGGCCTTCCTCACGATTCCAGCGGCGCCGTCGCCCAGGTAACCTCGCAGCTCATAGTCGCGGGCATTGACGGTAAAACGCTGCCCAACCTGCGGCTTACAACGCGATCGAGCTAGTCTGTGGGGCATTCTTGTAACCTATCGAGCTATCGCTGCCACCTGCTGAGACCGACGGGTGACTCCGCCCGAATCGAGGATCAACACGACGGTCAGCCCACCTGACGAGTCGGCCGTCGCGCAATCCGCCGCGCGACGGCGGCGGCGCGCGTGCGCTGAGCTGCCGTAGGTGGCCCCACCTCGGCGACCAGATCCGCAACATAACGGTTGGTCTCGGCGAGCAACTCCAACCGGCGCAGTTCCACACGAACAGCCCTCTGAAGCAACTCCGAGGCTGGTAGACCGCGGGCCTTCACCAGTTCGTACAAATCGTCAGGGAGGTAGACCTGCATGCGGGCCATACATCCAAGTGTACACCCTTAACCTTCACGCAAACCGATGCGTCGTACGGGTCGGGTCCGAGCACCGAAAGAGATGCCGGTGAATCCGCGGGTGAGGTATACCGCGACATACCGAATACGGTATAATGGGGGCATGGCTCGGGTCCCGACGGCCGCTGAAAAGCCCCTCCATTGGGTTGGCTCGTCGAAGAAGGATCTGCTGGAGTTTCCCAGTGAGGTAGTGGACGACCTCGGATATGCCCTGAGCGTCGTGCAGCACGGCGGTACTCCACCTTCGGCCAAACCGTGGAAGGGTGAAGGCACGGGAGTCTTCGAGCTGATCGAAGAGCATCGTAGCGATACGTTCAGGGCCGTTTATACCGTGCGCTTTGAGAGGGCAGTTTATGTCCTGCACTGCTTCCAGAAGAAGTCGCCCTCGGGAGTGCGCACGGCCAAGCAGGACGTCAGCCTGATTCATGAACGCCTGAGAACAGCACAAGCAGATTACGAGGTACGCTATGCGAGAGAAGAAGACGGAGACGGTTGACGTCGGGAGCGGTGACGTTCTGGTGGATCTTGGCTTCTCGGATGCCGACGAGCGGAGGCTGCGCGTGGAGCTCGCGATGCGGCTTAACGAGCTGATCGCGGCTCGCCATTTGACACAGGCGCGGGCGGCCAAGCTTTTTGGCATTCCGCAGCCCCACGTCTCGGAGCTCAAGCACTACAAGCTGAACCGGTTCTCCTCCGAACGGCTGCTGCGCTTCGTCACTCTCCTCGATCGCGATGTCGAGATCATCATCAGGCCGAAGGCCGAGGGACACGCGTCGGGGGTCGTGTCTGTGTCGGTCGCTTGAGCGAGAATCAGAGCCTTATCCTGGGCGTCCTCCTCGGACGTGCCGCCCGCGCTGCTGGAATTCCAGTCCACTTTCGACCCGTTCATAGCCGTGCGGCTTCGGCGCCTACCCAAGACGGTTCGGAGCCGAGAGGAGCAGATCGACTCGGCCCAGGAGATGCAAAGGCTCGCCCGCAAGGTGCTGTCGGCGAAGTCTCTCGAGGAAATGGGGCTCGGGTAGTACGATTTCAGGGCTTCCTCGGAAAAACGGGGTAGAATACGCCCCGGTCCGCTTGTACAGCACACGGCGGCTTTTTCCGGGCTCCGGCGGGTTTTTCCAATGTTTTTTCCCGTCAAACATTGTTTTTTCCGTTTACACATTGTTTTTTGGGAAAAAACATTGTTTGAAACGGCCAACACATTGTTTTTTGGCTTCAAACAATGTTTGAACGGAAAAAACAATGTTCGAGGCCAAAAAACAATGTTTGGCGGGAAAAAACAATGTTCCAGGGAATCGGAGCGCGTTTCGGCTGCCGAAATGGCAGGGTTGGCGGCGCGCCGTCCTCCGGACAGGACGCCCGGCTATCGCTAGGTCTGCGGGACTTGTTCTCAGCGGATCCGGCTCAACGGCCCGCCGTGGAGCCTGACGAGTGCGTGCTGGCGGCCGGGATCGGCCCGGCGCTCTTCCGCCTGCCGCTTGACGTGCTCGAGCAGACGCTCCACCTCGCCCTGCATGTGCTCCATCTGCTCGCGCATGTTGAGGATCACCTCGACTCCCGCGAGATTCACTCCCAGATCGCGCGTCAAGGTGAGGATGATCTCCAGGCGGCGGATCGATTCCTCGTCGTAGAGGCGGGTGTTGCCGGCGCTCCGTACCGGCTTTATGAGGCCTTCGCGCTCGTAGAGCCGCAGCGTCTGGGGATGGATGCTGTAGCGCTCGGCCACGGCGCTGATCATCACGTATCGCTGATCGGGCTTGCGCCGGCGGGTCGCCATCAGCCTGCCTCCTCGGCGATCTCCACCTCGGTGCCGGCGTCCCGCCGCTTCGGGACCTGCACGCGCAGGACGCCCTGCTCGAAGCCGGCGACGATGCCGTCGACGTCGACCGGCGATCCGAGGTCGAAGGTGCGGCGGAAGGGACCGTAGCTGCGTTCCATGCGGAGGAAGTTGCGGTTCTCTCCCGGCGACTGGCGGCGGCCGGAGAGCTCCAGCCGCCGGTCCCGCACCTGCAATTGGATATCGTCACGCCGCACGCCGGGCAGCTCGGCGAAGATGAGGTAGGAGTCCTCGGTCTCGAGGACGTCCACGGCGGGGGCCCAGGTGCCCGGCAGGCCCCCCTCGTGGTCTTCGTAATCCGAGGTGAGCAGCGCCTGCTCGAAGAGGCCGTTGATGCGGTCCTGGATGCGGGCCAGCTCTTCGAGGTAGATCTTCTTGAGAGGCGCCATGGCTCACCCCGAGCTTACTTCTCGACGTACTCGGCGTCGATGACCTCGTCGGAAGCTCCGCCGGCGCCGCCGGGACGGCCGCCGCCGGGAGCTCCCGTCTCCGGTCCCGCGCTGGCACCGGCCTGCTGGCGGTACATCACCTCGGCCAGCTTGTGGGAGGCCTTGGTGAGGCGCTCGGCCGCCGACTCCATCTCGGAGGCGTTCTCGCTCTCCAGCGCCTTCTTGGCCTCGGCGAGGGCCTGCTCGAGCTCGCCCTTCTCGTCCGCGCCGAGCTTCTCCCTGTGCTCGTCGTAGGTCTTCTCCGTCGAGTAGATGAGGCCGTCGAGCTTGTTGCGCGCCTCCACCTGGCGGCGGCGCTCCTGGTCCTCGGAGCGGTGCGACTCGGCCTCCTTCACCATCTTTTCGATGTCCTTGTCGGACAGGCCGCTCGAAGCCGTGATGGTGATGTTCTGCTCCTTGCCCGTGCCGAGGTCCTTGGCCGAGACGTGGACGATGCCGTTGGCGTCGATGTCGAAGGCCACCTCGACCTGCGGCACGCCGCGCGGCGCCGGCGGGATGCCCACCAGGTGGAACTTGCCGAGCGTGCGGTTGTCGCGCGCCATCTCGCGCTCGCCCTGCAGCACGTGCACCTCCACCGAGGTCTGGTTGTCCGCCGCGGTCGAGAAGATCTCGCTCTTGCGGGTCGGGATCGTGGTGTTGCGCTCGATCAGCTTGGTGGCGACGCCGCCCAGGGTCTCGATGCCGAGCGACAGCGGCGTCACGTCGAGGAGCAGCAGGTCCTTGACGTCGCCCGCCAGCACGCCGCCCTGGATCGCCGCGCCCACCGCCACCACCTCATCCGGGTTGACGCCCTTGTGCGGCTCCTTGCCGAAGAAGTCCTTCACCAGCTTCTGGATGGCCGGCATGCGGGTCTGGCCGCCCACCAGCACCACCTCGTCGATGTCCTTGGGCTCGACGCCGGCGTCCTTGATGGCCTGCCGGCACGGCCCGATCGAGCGCTGGATCATGTCCTCGACGAGCTGCTCGAGCTTCGGCCGCGTCAGCTTGATGTTCAAGTGCTTCGGCCCGGAAGCGTCGGCGGTGATGAAGGGCAGGTTGATCTCCGTCTCCTGCGCGCTCGACAGCTCGATCTTGGCCTTCTCGGCGCCCTCCTTCAGGCGCTGTATGGCCATCGGATCGTTGCCGAGGTTGATGCCCTGGTCCTTCTTGAACTCCTCGAGCAGCCAGTCGATGATGCGCTGGTCGATGTTGTCGCCGCCGAGGTGGGTGTCGCCGTTGGTGGCCTTCACCTCGACCACGCCCTCGCCCACCTCCAGGATGGAGATGTCGAAGGTGCCGCCGCCGAAGTCGTAGACGGCGATGGTCTGGTCCTTCTTCTTGTCCAGCCCGTAGGCGAGCGCCGCCGCGGTGGGCTCGTTGACCAGCCGGTCGACGTTCAGGCCGGCGATGCGGCCGGCGTCCTTGGTGGCCTGGCGCTGGGCGTCGTTGAAGTAGGCGGGCACGGTGATCACCGCGCGCTCCACCTTCTCGCCGAGGTAGTCCTCGGCCGCCTGCTTGAGCTTGCCGAGGATCATGGCCGAGATCTCGGGCGGCGAGAATTTCTTGCCCTCGACGACGATGCGGACGTCGCCGTTCTCGGCCCGCTCGATCTCATAGGGCACCATCTTCATCTCCTCGGTCACCTCGTTGTGCTTGCGGCCCATGAAGCGCTTGATCGAGAAGACGGTGTTCTTGGGGTTGGTGACCGACTGGCGCTTGGCGACCTGGCCGACCAGACGCTCACCGCTCTTGGTGAAGGCGACGACCGAGGGGGTCGTGCGGTTTCCCTCGGCGTTGGGGACGACCTTCGCCTCGCCGCCTTCCATCACGGCCACCACGCTGTTGGTGGTGCCGAGGTCAATGCCGATGATCTTGCTCACTGGCTTCTCCTCCTCCTTGGGGATCTCTCGTTGGGCGCGAGCCCGAATCATCACGCTCCGCCAGGGATTTTCAGTTTAGGACCTTAGTGGCGCGGTGTCAATCTTCCGCCACACCTTATCTGACAAGAATGGGCGCAGATTTATTCCCGCTCCTCAGTCCAGCAGCACCAGCGGCTGGACCGAAGGCTCCGGCGGGACGTTGAGGAGCTCGGGATCGAGGAGGAAGTTGCCGGTGATCGCCTCGGTGGCTCCCGCTCCGGGGACCGGGCTGCCGCGCTGGAGCGGGTCCAGGGTATAGCTCTCCTCGCTCGGCTCGTAGAGGAGGCGATGGCCTTCGGAGTCCGCGAGATCGTCAGCGGAGAGCAGGCCGGCGGCGACCACCTCCTGCAGGCGGTCGGGGAACCTCCCCTGCAGCAGGAACCAGGTCTTGGCGGCCTGGTCGATCTTGAGATAGAGCGCCGCGCGCTGGTCCCGCGCCAGGCCGTCGCGCTCCCGCTGCTGCCAGGGGAAAGGCAGCATCAGGGAGTTCGGAACCCACAGCAGAGCGGCCACCACCAGCACGGCGACGAGCGCCGCCAGGGCCCGGCCCACCCAGGCGGGAGGCGCGGAGGTGGCGAGCCGCGGCTCCACCTTCATCCTGCGGAACGGTCCGGAGACCTCGGGCTCGGGCGGCGGGAAGGCCGGCGCCGCGGCGGCCGCGGCCGGCTTCAGCCCGACGGCCGGGCGCGGACCCGCCGGCTCGGCCGGGGCAACGC
>JBKPTH010000154.1:0-3350 GCA_046765915.1 Acidobacteriota bacterium
GGTGATGGCGACGACGCGGCCCAGCACCTCGGCGGCGATGCGGTCCACCGCCGGCTCCTCGCGCCGCCCCGCCGCGGCCCGCTCCGCGAGGCGCCCCTCGGCCCGCTCCCAGCCCGGCCCGAGCGTCCAGGCGAGCAGCCGGCTGATCAGCGTCGTCGTCTTGCCGGTGCCCGCCCCGGCCTGCAGGACGAGCGGGACCTCGAACCGCGTCTGCGCCGCCAGCCGGGCGGCGCGATCGGCGGCGCGGAGGGGGGCGGCGGTCATGGGTGCTCCCTCGGGCCTGAAAACACGCCGGCATCTGTAGCCCAATGTAGAGACGCCCTGCGGGCGTCTCCGGGGCGGGAACGACAGATCCTCATCGCCCTGCCTCTCGCGGGAGGTTCGCGCCGCCGCGGAGACGCCCGCAGGGCGTCTCTACATTGACGGGGAATCCTTGTCGCCTCACACCCCCTCCACCCCCACCGGCTTCTCCCACAACCGCCACACCCGCAGCAGCGCCTCCTCCTCCAGGTTCGCCGGCGCGCCGGCGGTCCAGTGCGAGAGGCGCAGGCGGGAGCCGGAATCCCCCCGCAGACAGGCCTCGGCCACGGCGCAGAAGCCGCAGCGGCCGGGCTCCTTGCGGCCGTCCGGCTCCACCAACCGCGGGAAGAAGCTGCCCACCTCCCAGGCGGCGAGCACGGCTTCCGAGGCGGCGGCGAAAGCCGAGATGAACTCGTGATCGTCGCTGGCGACGGAGAGCTCGCGCGCCTCGTCCTCCAGACCGGGGCGGAGGAAGAGATACCGCCCCTTGGACTCGCCTTCCGAGCCGAGCAGGTAGGCGACGGCCTGCATGTGGGACCCCTTCTGGACGCGGCGCAGGAAGTCGCGGCGGCGCGTCTCGGGCCTGCGCGCCTCCGACACCGGCTTGCCGGTCTTGTAGTCGGTCCAGATCAGCAGCCCGCCGGCGCCCAGGTCCACACGGTCGGCGCGGAAGAGGACGTGGCGGAGCCGGCCCGGCGCCTCGCCGACGTCCATCTTGTCTTCGTACTCGGCGGCCAGCACGGAGACGTCGTCGCCGGCCCAGTCCATCTCGTACGCGACGTCGAGCATCGGGCGGGCCCGCTCCCCCAGCGCGCGGGCGAGGCCGGGCAGGCGGATGCCCTCCTCGGCCAGCAGCCGCGCGGCCTCCTCGCGCAGCATGCGGGCGAGGTCCTCCTCCGCGGGCCAGGCGACCGGGACCGGGGCCAGGTCGCGCAGCCGCGTTCCGGGCTCCGGCTTCTCCGGACGGCGGGCGATCCGCTCCAGGGTGGCGTGCACGACGTTGCCGAGCAGCACGGCGTTGACGCCCGGCAGCGTGCCCAGGGGATCGGGGGAAGGCTCGATGCCCAGCAGGCGCACGAGAAAGAGCTGCCAGGGGCAGGCGGCGAGGTTCTCGAGCTGGGTGACGTAGAGCTCGCGCAGCCGGGGCTCGCCCTCGCCTCCGGCGAGCCGGCCGATGAACCCGAAGTAGGGACCGAGACGCGTGCGCGCCGCCCGCCCCTCGGGCGTGCGCAGATCGGGGTCCATCTCCTCCAGCACGCCCAGCCGCGCGGCGGCCAGGCGGCCGGGCGCCAGGTCGAACACCGGCAGCGGCGAGGGCGAAAGCATCCCGGTGAGGAGATCGAGATCGCGCCGCCCTTCCTCGACGGCGAGCGGCAGCACGCGTCCGAACCAGCGCCGGGGGGCATGGAGGCCGGCCATCACCGCGTGCTCCTCGGCCGTGCGCGGCCCGGGGAGAGGCCCGGCCGCGGGCAGGGACCACAGGGGCGGCGCCTTGCCGACGGCGATCCGCTCGCGCAGCCGCTCGACGAGCGGCGAGGGCGAGACCGGTTTGCCGTCGTCGTCCGCCGTCTGCCAGGAGAGGACGACGGCGGGGCTGGCCGAGAGGAGCTGGGCGAAGAGGTAGCGCTCCTCGTCGAAGCCCGCGCGCTTCACCGGCACGTCGGGGAGCACCCGCTGCAGGACGCGGCGCAGATCGTCGGAGAGCAGCGGATCTTCCCGGATGCCGCGCGGGAAGACGTCGCGGTTGAGCCCCGGCACGAAGAGGTGGTCGAAGGTGCGGCCCCGGGCCTCGGTGACGGTGAGCACCTGCACGCCGCCGCCGCGGCCTCCCAGCTCGTCGGCGCCCGCGTCCTCCAGCAGGGCCTTGAGGAGCAGGCGGAGCTCGTCCTGGCTCAGGCGCAGGCGCGGCGGCACCCCGCGCTCGAGCTCCTCCAGCGCGGCGATGACGCAGCGGGCCTCGCCGGAGTCGGGATTCCAGCCGAGGTCCGCGCTCAGCAGATCCTCCAAGCGGGCGAGATGCTCGGCGAGCGGCGCCTCCGCGGGCCAGTCCGCGAGCCGCTCGCGGGTGCGGCAGGCGGCGCGCACGCCGGCGCGCAACAGGGAGCCCGAGACGCGCCGCCGGCGGGCGTAGGACTTGTTGCTCCGCTGCGCGCCGTCGCCTTCGCCGGTGCCGTCGTCCTCCTCCTCGCCGCCTACCGTCTTCAGCCCCTGCCGGATGGGCAACGGATAGGAGCTGCTGTGGCGCAGCACCTCCTCGGGGTCCAGCCCGGCGACGTCGCGCAGCCGGCCGGCGCCGAGCGAGTGAAAGGCGAGCCGGAGGTCCACCCGTCCCTGGGCCCCCTCCAGCGACAGCGGCGGCAGCGCCACCAGCGCGTCGAGCCAGCGGTCGGAGGGCACCGCCTCGCCCTGGCGCAGCACCTCCAGGAAAGCCTGGATGCGCCTGCCGGCGGGCGCCAGGGCGCCGCGCTCGCCGACGCCCGAGAACGGGATGCCCAGGCGGTGGAAGTGGCGGCGCAGCGCCAGCCGGTACGGGCGGAGGTCGCGCGCCACGACGGCGATCCCCTCGGCACGGGCGCCGCCCTCCAGGAGAGCGCCCACGCGGCGGGCCACCTCCCGGCACTCGGCCTCGGCGCCGACCGCCTCGAAGGCCTCGACGCGCGACCTGCCGCCGCGGTCCGCCGCCGGGACCGGCGCCTCGATCCCGGTGGAGAGGGCGAGGCGTTCGGCGAAGCGCTCGGTGAAGGCCCGCTCCGCCCCTCCTCCCTCCGGCTTCGGCGGCCGGTCGAGGATCAGCCAGGCGCCGCGGCGCCGCAGCAGGGCGAGGAGGAAATCGGTCGCCACGCCGGTGGCGTCGGCGAAGCCGTGGATCAGGATGGCTCGCGCCGGCAGGCGCTCCTCGCCGCCACTTTCCAGCAGCTCGGCGGCGCGCCGCAAGAGGGTCGAGGCGCACCCCAGGCGCAGCTCGCGCATCCAGCCCTCGGCGCGGGCGGCGGCGCGCACCAGCGCCCGCGCCCGTTCCACCTCGGCGCGGCTGGCGGCGTGCGCGCCGT
>JBKPTH010000155.1:0-1051 GCA_046765915.1 Acidobacteriota bacterium
GGTGGATACGGCGGCGGTGGATCGCTTTTTCGTCGAGGCGTTCCTGTCCGCCCATGAGCAGGCGCCAGCGCAGATCATTTTGGATCTGGACGCCACCGATGATCCTCTGCATGGCCAGCAGGAGGGCCGTTTTTTCCACGGCTACTACGGAGAGTACTGCTATCTGCCGCTGTACATCTTCTGCGGTACGCATGTGTTGTGCGCCCGTCTACGGGAGTCGAATCAGGATGCCTCGACAGGCGCGGTGGCCGAGGTGGAGCGCATTGTGTTGCAAGTTCGCAGTCGTTGGGGGCAGGTGCGGATCATTTTGCGTGCCGACTCGGGATTCGCTCGCGAGGAGCTGATGGGTTGGTGTGAGGACCACGGTGTGAACTACATCTTCGGGCTGGCTCGCAATGCCCGGTTGCAGCGGGCTTTGGGTGGCGAGTTAATGCAAGCCCGAGCGCAATTTGAGCAATCCGGTCAGGCCGAGCGTGTGTTCAAGGATTTCGACTACACGACACGGAAGAGCTGGTCTCGGCCTCGCCGTGTGATCGGCAAAGCGGAGCATCTGGCCAAGGGAGCCAATCCGCGCTTCATCGTCACCTCGCTGAGCCGCGAGGAGTGGTCGGCGCAGGCGTTGTACGAGGAGCTCTACTGTGCCCGCGGCGAAATGGAAAACCGCATCAAAGAGCAGCAGCTGTGCTTGTTCGCCGATCGGACGTCGACTCACCGGTTGGCCAGCAATCAGTTACGGCTGTGGCTTTCTTCGGTGGCCTACTTGCTGCTGAACGAGCTTCGCCGGCTGGGCCTGGCCGGCACCGAGCTGGCCCGCGCACGTTGCGACACGATCCGCATCAAGCTTTTGAAGATTGGCGGTCAGGTGCGAGTGACGGTACGTCGGGTCTGGGTCCACTGGGCCAGTTCTTACCCCTACGCGGCGTTATTTACCCAGATTCTTCGCCAGCTCCGGGCTGGCCCTCAGCCGATCGCCTGAACTTGCCATCAGGGCCCGCTCCGCCTGTAGGTCCTTCGGGACCGCTGGGACAGGGTGTCTCTTGCTGCCAGAAAA
>JBKPTH010000156.1:0-10640 GCA_046765915.1 Acidobacteriota bacterium
CCCCAGGCCCGCCGCGCGCGGCCGGTCGGTGGGCAGCCGCAGGGGCGGCGGCGGCGCGGCGAGCTGCCGCCGCCAGTAGCCGAGCTCCTCGTCGAGCGCCGCGCCCTGCAGCCGCTCGCGCTGCCAGGCGGCGAAGTCGGCGTACTGGATGGGGAGCTCCGGCAGCGGCGACGGCCGGCCGGCGGCGAACGCCGTGTAGAGGGCCGCGATCTCGCGCACCAGCACCACCCACGACCAGCCGTCGCCGACGATGTGGTGCATGTTGAGCAGGCAGACATGGTCCTCATCGCCGGCGGCGAGCAGGGTGGCGCGGAAGAGCGGGCCGCGCGCGAGATCGAAGGGGCTTTCGTGGTCCGCCGCCTCCAGCCGCGCCATCTCGCTCTCGCGCGCCGCCGCGGGCAGCGCCGCCAGGTCGACGACGGGCAGGGGGAAGGGGGCGGGCGGCAGGACGCGCTGCGCCGGCTCCCCACCCTCCGCCACGAAGACGGTGCGCAGCGCCTCGTGACGGCGGACGAGCTCGTCCAGGCAGGCGCGGAGGACCGGCACCGAGAGCGGGCCGGCCACCTCGACGCGGTTGAACAGGTTGTAGATCGGCGTCCCCGGATCGAGCTGGTCGAGGAACCACATGCGCTCCTGGGAGAAGGAGAGCGGCGCGCGCTCCGCGGCGACGGCGCGCGGCGGGATGCGCCGGGCCGGCGGCTCCTCGGCGCCGGGCACCGCCATCACCGCGCCGGCGAGGGCGTCGCGCACGATGTTGGCCGCCTGGGCCAGCGTCACCGCGCCGAGGAGCGGCTGCAGCGGCAGCTCCGCCTGGAAGGCGTCGCGCAGCCGCGAGGCCACCTGGGTGGCGAGCAGCGAATGGCCGCCCAGCTCGTAGAAGTTGTCGTCGGCCCCCACCTGGTCCACGCCGAGCATCTCCTGCCAGACGTGGGCGATCTCGCGCTCGTAGAGGTCGCGCGGCGCCACGTAATGGGTGCGCAGGGCCGGCCGCGCCTTGCGGGCCGGGGGCGCCGGCGCGGCGGCCGCGGTGGAGACCGTTGCCCCGGGAGCCTCGATCCAGTGCCGCCGCCGCTCGAAGGGATAGGTGGGGAGCGGCACCCGGCGGCGGCCCTGGCCGGCGTAGAAGCTCCGCCAGTCGACGCGCACGCCGGAGACCCACAGCCGGCCCAGGGCGCCGAGCAGGGCCGCGAGGTCGGAGCTCGTGTCCTTGGGCTGGCGCATGGCGGCGACCACCGGCCGCTCGTCGGGGGAGTCGAGGTGCCAGCGCAGCAGCGGCGCGAGACCCGCGCCGGGGCCGACCTCCAGGAACACCATGCCGGGCTCGGCGCGCAGCGTCTCCACCCCGTCCGAGAAGCGCACGGGCTGGCGCAGATGCCGCGCCCAGTAGCCGGGATCGGCCGCCTCGCCGGCGTCGATCCAGGTGCCGGTGCTGCTCGACACGAAAGGGATCCCGGGAGCCTTGGGTCCCACCGCCGCGACCCGCGCCTCGAAAGGCGCCATGGCCGGCTCGGTCTGCGGCGAATGGCCGGCGAAGGCGACCTGCAGGGGCAGGGCGACGATCCCCTCCTCGCCGAGCCGGGAGGTGAGCTCGGCCACCGCCGCGGCGGGGCCGGCGACGCTCACCAGGGACGGCGCGTTGAGCGCCGCGAGATGGACCTCGCCGCCGAGGAAGGGCGCGATCTCCGCCTCGGAGAGCGGCACCGCCAGCATCATGCCGTCGCCGGCGCCGAACTGCTCGATGAGGCGCCCGCGCTCGGCCACCAGGTCGAGGGCCTGCTCGTCGGTGAAGACGCCGGCGACGACGGCCGCCGCGTACTCGCCGAGGCTGTGGCCGAGCATGGCCCGCGGTGTCAGGCCCCACGAGACGAGGAGGCGGGCGAGCGCCACCTCGACGGCGAGCAGGGCCGGCTGGGCCACGGCGGTGCGGGCGAGGTGCCGCGCCGCCTCCTCCTCGCCGCCGGCGGCCGGGTAGAGCACGCGGCGCAGGTCGAGCCCCAGGCGCGGCGCGAGGAAGTCCGCGGCGCGGTCGATCTCCTGCCGGAACACCGGCTCGGCGTCGTAGAGATCGCGGCCCATGCCCACGTGCTGCGCGCCCTGGCCGGGAAAGAGGAAGGCCACCGGCCGGCCGGACTCCGGCCAGCTCCCCGCCGTCCCGGGCGAGGCGAGGAGACGCACCGGATCGCCCGCCGCCAGGCAGGCCGCGGCGTCCTCCGGGTCGCGGCTGACCAGGGCCTCCCGCGCGTCGAACGCCCGGCGGCCGGCGGCCAGGGTGTACGCGGCGTCGGCGAGGTCGATCCCGGGGTGGTCCGCGAGGTGCGCCGCCAGACGTTCCCCTGCCGCCGCCAGGGCTTCCGGCGTGCGGGCCGAGAGGGTGAGGAGCTGCCAGGGGCGGCCGCCGAGGGCCGGCGCGGGCGCCGGCGCCTGCTCCAGGACGACGTGGGCGTTGGTGCCGCCGAGCCCGAAGGAGTTCACCCCGGCGCGGCGCGGCGCCTCCGGCTCGCCGGGCCACGGCGCCAGCGCCGCGTTGACGTAGACCGGCGCGGCGGCGAAGTCGATGCGCGGGTTCGGCCGCTCGAAGTGGAGGCTGGGCGGGATCTCGCCGTGCTCCAGCGAGAGCACCGTCTTGATCAGCCCGGCGACGCCGGCCGCCACGTCCAGGTGGCCGAAGTTGCTTTTTACCGAGCCGATGGCGCAGAAGCTCCGCCGGCCGGTGTACTCGCGGAACGCCCGCGTGACCGCCTGGATCTCGATCGGATCGCCCAGCGCCGTGCCGGTGCCGTGGGCCTCCAGGTAGCCGATCGTCTCCGGGTCCACCGCCGCCACCGCCAGCGCCTCGCTGATCACCGCCGCCTGCCCCTCGACGCCCGGGGCCGTGAAGCCGACCTTCAGGCTGCCGTCGTTGTTGACCGCCGAGCCCAGGATGACGGCGCGGATGGTGTCGCGGCCGGCCACCGCCTCCTCCAGGCGCTTGAGCACGACGAGCCCGGCGCCGGAGCCGAAGATGCTCCCCTGCGCCGCGGCGTCGAAGGCGCGGCAGTGGCCGTCCGGCGACACCACGGATCCCGGCACGTAGCGGTAGCCGAGGCCGGCGTCGGCCTGGATCGACACGCCGCCGGCCAGCGCCAGGTCGCACTCCTCGTTGAGCAGCGCCTGGCAGGCGGTATGGACGGCGACGAGCGAGGTCGAGCAGGCGCACTGCACGCTGTGGCTTGGGCCCCGCAGGTTGAGCTTGTAGGAGATGCGCGTGGCGAGCGCGTCCGAGGCGTTGCCCAGCACCACCTGCAGCGGGTCGGCGCCGGCGGTCAGCGGATTGCCGGCGAGGTGGAAGAGGAGATAGGTGGAGAGGGTGGCGCCGGCGTAGACGCCCACCCGGCCGGCGATCTCCTGGGGATCGTAGCCGGCGCTCTCCAGGGCCTCCCAGGCGCACTCGAGGAGCACCCGGTGCTGCGGGTCCATGAGCTCGGCCTCGCGCGGATTGACGCCGAAGAACAGGTCGTCGAAGCAGTCGTGCCCGTCCATCTGTGACACGGCCTTGACCCAGGCCGGATCGGCGAGCCGGCCGGCGTCGAGCCCGCGCGCGGCGAATTCCGCGGCGTCGGGGAAGCGCACCGCCTCCGCCCCCTGGCGCAGGTTGCGCCACAGCTCCGCCACGTCGCGGGCGCCGGGGAAGCGCCCGGCCATGCCCACGATGGCGATCTCGGTCCCGGTCAGCTCTCGCCGCGCAGCCGTCATCTCTCTCCGGCCCTAGAAGAGGAACACCGTCTTGGCGATCAGCGAGCGCCCGGGGGTGCCGAACAGCGGCTGCCGGGGATCGAAGAAGTCGATGTAGGCGCGGATGTCCTGATAGACGACGATGAGCTTCGAGCCCGGCCGGAACTCCCAGTTGACGTCGAACTTGGTGCGCAGGTTGGCGTCGCGCGCCCACTGCCACCACGAGCGGACGGAGAACCGGTTGGACCAGGCGTAGGTGATCTCGCCCAGCAGGATGTCGGAAGTGAAGTCGCCCTCCTTGAGCTCGACCCGCGTGCGCTGGAAGGTGGCGGCGGTGAACAGGCCGGGGATCGGACGGTAGGCGGCGAAGCCGTAGAACTGGATGAAGTGGCCGTCGTAGTAGTCGCCCCAGGCGAGGCGTCCCGCGCCGCCGAGCGGCTTCGTGTAGTCGGTCTGGAAGCCGAAGAAGTGATGGAGGAAGTGATAGGAGCCGGCCGGGATGACGATGCCGCGCTTGATCTCGAACGGCGAGGCGAGCACCTCCGTCTCGTCGTAGAGCTTGTAGGCGATGCCTGACGAGTTGCGGAAGTAGGCGCTGTACTTGAGGTGGTTGATCCGCGTCTGCAGCTCGCCCGTCGCGCGGTCGGTGATGTAGTCCAGGTCGTAGACGAACCAGGCCTGCTTGAACGGTCCGCGCTGCGGCCAGAGGATCCAGTAGTTGTCGGTGCGGAAGGCCTTGACGCCGGTGCGGCTGATGAATCCCAGCTCGTCGTTGAAGCCCTGGCCGACCTCGGTGTACTCCTCGTGGAAGCGCCAGCTCCGGCTGTCCCAGTAGAGGTCGGCGGAGCCCGCCCAGTCGTCCCCCGCGATCTCCGGCGTCGAGCTCTTGGCGAACCAGCCGCCGGTGCGCAGGCTCGGCGTCAGGGTGATGTCCCAGTCCGCGCCGCCGACCCGGTTCCGGTCGCCGGTGGCGTCCTTCGACAGGCCGATGACGCCGAAGGTGGAGCCGCCTCCGAGGTCGCGCCGCAGCCGCGCCACGCTGTAGGTGGTGCGCGGCTCGTCGATCAGGCCGCCGTAGCCGTCGGACTTGCGCGTCGACTCGGTCTGCAGGCCCAGGACGCCGATGTCGTACTTCCCCTCGTGGCCGGTCAGCTTGACGCCGCCGAGGATGGGGATGGTCGCCAGCCCTCCCTGGGCGAGGCCGATCTGGCGGCTGAAGAAGAGGAAGTACTCCGAGGAGTGCTCGGGATCGGGCCGCTGGCCGGCATAGAAGACGTTCGCGCCTTCGAGGAAGAAGCCCCGCTTCTCCGGGAACAGCAGCGGGTTGCGCGTCAGGTTGACGTCCTGCTCGTCGGCCTCGGTCTCCGAGAAGTCGGTCTTGACGGTGATGTCGCCCACCAGGTCGGAGGCCAGGTTGATCTTCAGATCGCCGCCGGCGTGGGTCACCGAGGAGGTCTCGTCGCCGTGCTGCGGCCGCTCGCCGCCGGCGGTGACGTAGGGGGAGAAGTGGAAGCGGCCCCCCGGCTGCGCGCCCTGCAGGCCGGTGAGCGTGCCGGCGTTGGAGACCTTGTAGCGCGCGTACCAGGAGTGCTCCAGCGGCTTCCAGTAGGTGCGCTCCTGCTTGCGCGCCACCTCGCGCTCGACGTTGAACCCCCACACCTGCTCCGGCGTGTTGGGGAAGCGCAGGGTGCGCCAGGGGATCGCCATCTCGGAGCTCCAGCCGCCGGCGTCCCGCGTGCCCTCCACGTTCCACAGGCCGTCCCAGTCGAGGAGGACCTGCTCGCCCTCGTTCCGCACCAGGCCGTCGTACTTCACGCCTCCCGAGTTGGTGGTGAAGAGGAAGGCGCTGCGCCCGTCGTGGTAGGTGTCGAGGAGGATCGTCACCGTGTCGTCGTAGCCCATGTCGCTGTCGCGCGTCAGCGTCGTGGTGACGATCTTCTTGGGGTCCGAGTCGTGGCAGCGGAGGCCGATATAAAGGTTTTCATTGTCGTAGCCGAGATAGACTTCGGTCGGCTCGGTGGCCGGCGCGCCCTCCTTCGGCTCGAGCTGGGTGAAGCCGTCCAGGTGCGCGGCGTCCTGCCACTCGCCCTCGGCGAGCCGGCCGTCGATGACCGGCGCCTTCTCGAGGCGCGCCGGGGCCACGGTGTAGGCGCGCTCCTGCGGCAGCGCCGGCGCCGCCGCCAGCAGCAGGAGCAGGCCGGCCAGCGGGATGCGATGGGGGGCGATGGGACCCTTCTGATGCATTGCTTTTACACTCCCCGGATCGGCGCGCGCCGCTGCGCCAGACGTTCCCGCCGCCGTTCGCCACGGCTGCGGCTCTCCTCCACGGCGACCGGCGCCACGGCCTGCGGCGCCAGCAGGCGCGCCAGCGAAGCCACCGTCGGGCCCTCGAAGATGCTGACCTCGGAGACGTCGACGCCGAGCTCCTTCTTCAGCCGCGAGATGACGCGGATGGCCATCAGCGAGTTGCCGCCGAGGTCGAAGAAGTTGTCGTGGACGCCGATCTGCTCGATCCCCAGCAGCTCTTCCCAGACGGCCGCGATCTGCCGCTCGGCGTCGCTCTGCGGCGCCACGTAGGCGTTGGCGAGCAGCGGCCGCGGGTGCGCCGGCCGCTCCTGCCGGGCCTGCTCCAGCTCCGCCAGCGCCTGCGCTCCCTGGACGCTCTCCAGGCGCGCCGGCAGGTCGAGGGTGGAGACCACCAGCCAGGGCGCGGACGCGGCCAGGGCGCGGCGGAAAGCCTCCACTCCCTCGGCGCTGCGCAGGCCCGTCTTGAGCTCCTGCCGCCGCCACTCCCGCAGCTCGGCCGGCACCTCGGTGTCCACCGCCATGCCCACCTCCCGCCAGGCGTCCCAGCCGATCGACAGGGTGCGCTCGCCGCGGGCGGCGCGCGCCTGGGCGAAGGCGTCGAGGAAGGCGTTGGCCGCCACGTAGTCCACCTGCCCCGGCTGCGCCAGCACCGCCGTGATGGAGGAGAAGAGGACGAGGAAGTCGAGATCCCGGCCGCGGAAGATCTCGTCGAGCGCCAGGGCGCCGCGCACCTTCGGCGCCAGCACCGGCTCGGCGGCCTCCCGGGTCTTGCGCTGGATGATGCCGCCGCCCGGCCGGCCGGCGGCGTGGACGACGCCGTGCACGGCGCCGAAGCGCGCCAGGGCCTCCTCCACCACGGCCCGCAGGGCCGCCGCATCCGCCACGTCGGCGGCGGCCAGCATCACCTCGGCTCCCACCGCCTCCATCTCCTGCACCTTGCGCAGCCGCCGGCTCACCGGGTTGGTGTCGTCGTGGGCGGCGAGCCACTCCTCCCAGTCCGCGCGCTCCGGCAGCGGCCGGCTGCCCACCAGGACGAGCCGGGCGGAGACCGCGCGGGCCAGGAAGCCCGCCACCTCCAGGCCCAGGCCGCCCAGGCCGCCGGTGATCAGGTAGACGCCGCGCTGGCGCAGCCCGGCGGGCACGCCCGGCGGCGGCTGCGGAACCGGCGACGGCGTGAATTCCTGCAGCCAGCGGAAGGTGCCGCGCAGCGCCACCGCCTCGCTCCCCTCCCAGCCCAGGTCGAGCTCGGCGGCGACGCGGCCGGCCAGGCGCAGCAGGCTGTCGCCGTTGGTCCGCGGCAGCACCACGTCGAGGGCGCGGCAGGAGAGATTGGGATACTCGCGCGGCATGACGCGGCAGGGGCCGAGCACCAGGGAGCGCTCGGGACGCAGCTCCTCCTCGCCGGTCACCGCCTGGACGCCGTCGGTCACCGCCAGGATGCGCAGCGGCTCGGTGGCGCTCCGCTTGCCCAGGGCCTGCGCCAGGAACGTCAGGCCGTAGAAGCCCAGCTCCAGCGCCCGCTCGAGCTCGGCGAGCCCGGAGGCCGCGGCGGGCGCGCCGACGTTCCACAGGTGCACGATGGCGCCGGGCAGGCTGCCGAGACGCGCCAGCTCCTCCAGCAGGGCGTCGTAGCCGGCGGCGTTCCAGGCGTCGATGGTGAACGAGCGCTCGCCGGTGCGGGCGAAGACCTGGCCGGGCACGACGGTGAGCACCTCGCGCCCCCGCCGCTCCAGCACGCGGACGAGCTCGTCGCCCAGGCCGTGCTCGTCGAGGAAGACGAGACAGGGCCGCGCGTCGGGCTCGGCTGTCAGCACCGGCGCCGCCGGCGGCGCCTGCCGCCACGCCGGCGCGTAGAACCAGGAACCGGCGTCGCTCCGCCGCTTGGCGGCGCGCTCGCGGCCGTCCCGGCGCGGCTCCACCCAGTAGCGCTGGCGCTGGAAGGGATAGGTCGGCAGCGGCACCCGGCGGCGCCGCTCGTGGGCGTGGAAGCCGCTCCAGTCCACCTCCACGCCGGCGAGCCAGAGGCGGGCGAGCGTGCCGAGGAGGAAGGGCAGGTCCGCCGCCTGCTCGCGCGCGTGGCGCAGCGAAGGCAGCGCCGTCTGCTGCGCCGTGCGCGCGGGATGCCGCCGCGCCAGGGTGGTGAGGGAGTTGCCCGGGCCGACCTCCAGCAGCACCCGGCCGGGCTCCTTCAGCAGCTCCGAGAGCCCCTCCGAGAAGCGCACCGGGCAGCGGATGTGCTCCGCCCAGTAGGCGGGGTCGGTCGCCTCCTCCGGACGGATCCAGGTGCCCGTCAGGTTGGAGAGGTAGGGCAGCCGCGGCGGCGACAGGCGGACGTCGGCCATGCGCTCGCCGAACGGCTTGAGGATGGGGTCCATCATCGCCGAGTGGAAGGCGTGCGAGGTGTGCAGCGGGCGCGCCTCGACGCCGCGCGCCTCCAGCGCCGCCCGCAGCGCCTCCACCGCCGGCCCCGGGCCCGCCACCACGCACAGCGAGGGACGGTTGACCGCCGCCAGCGACAGCTCGCCGCCGAGCAGCGGCAGCACCTCCGCCTCGGGCAGCGAGACGGCCAGCATGGCGCCCGGCGGCAGGCCCTGCATGAGCCGGCCGCGGGCCGCCACCAGGGCCAGGCCGTCGCGCAGGGTGAAGACGCCGGCGAGGCACGCCGCCACGTACTCGCCGAGCGAGTGGCCGATCATCGCCTGCGGGCGGACGCCCCACTGCATCCACAGCGTGGCGAGCGCGTACTCGACGACGAACAGCGCCGGCTGCGCCACCGCCGTCTGCCGCAGCCGGTCCGCCGCTTCGGCCTCCTCGCCGGCCGGCGGGAAGAGGAGCTGCCGCAGGTCGAGCCCGAGGTGCGGGCGCAGCAGCTCGCAGCAGCGGTCCACCTCGGCGCGGTAGGTGGGCTCGGAGTCGTAGAGCCCGCGCCCCATGTTCGGATACTGCGCGCCCTGGCCGCTGAACAGGAAGACCACCGGCCGGTCGCCGGGCTCCGGGCTCAGGGTGAGGAGGCGCTCCGGATCGCGGCCGGCGAGGGCCCGCGCCGCGTCCTCCGGGCTGCCGGCGAGCAGCGTCCGGCGGTGGCCGAAGGGACGGCGGCCCACCTGCAGCGTGTAGGCGACGTCGGCGAGATCCACCAGCGGGTGGCGCTCGAGGAAGTCCGCCAGCCGGTCGCTGGCCTGCTCCAGGGCCGCCGCGCCGTGGGCGGAGAGCACCAGCAGCTTCTGGGCCCGCGAGGGCCCCGAGGGCTCCAGGGCCGGCGCCTCTTCCAGGATGACGTGGGCGTTGGTGCCGCCCATGCCGAGCGAGGTGGAGCCCGCGCGCCGCGGCAGGCCGCCCTCGGTCCGCCACTCGCGCAGCTCCGTGTTGACGAAGAACGGGCTGTTGGCGAAGTCGATCTGCGGGTTCGGCCGCTCGAAGTGGAGGCTCGGCGGGATCTGCTTGTGCTCCAGCGCCAGCACCGTCTTGATCAGGCCGCAGACGCCGGCCGCCGAGTCGAGGTGGCCGATGTTGCTCTTCAGCGAGCCGATGGCGCAGAAACCCCGCCGGTCGGTGTGGGCGCGGAAGGCCTGGGTGAGGGCCGCGATCTCGATGGGATCGCCCATCGGCGTCGCCGTGCCGTGGCACTCGACGTAGGTCAGGGTGTCCGGCGTCACGCCGGCGTTCTCGTAGGCCGCCGAGTAGACCTCCACCTGGCCGTCGACGCTGGGCGCCGTATAGCTGACCTTGAGCGAGCCGTCGTTGTTGCAGGCCGTGCCCTTGATCACGGCGTGGATGTAATCGCCGTCGCGCAGCGCGTCGGGCAGGCGCTTGAGCACCACGATGCCGGCGCCGTGGCCGCTGACGAACCCCTTGGCGCGCGCGTCGAAGGCCCGGCAGTGGCCGTCGGGCGAGGTGGTGCCGCCGTCGTGGAACATGTAGCCGGAGAGCTCCGGCAGGTGGATGGAGACGCCGCCGGCGAGCGCCATGTCGCAGTCGCGGTTGAGCAGGCTCTGGCAGGCCACGTGGACGGCGACCAGCGAGGTCGACGAGGCGCTCTGGATGGTGATGCTCGGCCCCTTCAAGTTGAGCTTGTAGGAGACGCGCGAGGTCAGCGGGTCCTTGTCGTTGCCGAGCGACGCCTGCAGGGTATCCGCCGAGGCCACCAGCTCGAGGTGCGAGAGCAGGTTGGTGATCAGGTAGGTGTTCATGCTCTCGCCGCCGAACACCCCGACGCGCGCCAGCGGCTTGCCGGAGTTGTAGCCGGCCCGCTCCAGCGCCTCCCAGCAGCACTCCAGGAACAGGCGGTGCTGCGGATCCATCAGCTCCACCTCGCGCGGCGACAGACCGAAGAAGGCGGCGTCGAAAGCGTCGACGTCGCCGAGCACCCCCTTGGCCTTGACGTAGTCGGGGTTCGCCACCAGCTCGGGATCGACGCCCGCCGCCAGCATCTCCTCGGCGGTGAAGAAGCGGATGGCCTCGCGGCCGGCGCGCAGGTTCTCCCACAGCTCGTCGACCGAGCGCGCGCCCGGGAAGCGGCCACTCATGCCGACGACGGCGATCTCCTCGCGCTCGCCGGCGGCCGGGCGCTGCGGGCGCCGCGGCACCAGGGTGGGCCGCCGGGCCGCCGCGCGGCTCTCCTC
>JBKPTH010000157.1:0-32547 GCA_046765915.1 Acidobacteriota bacterium
GGTCGGTGGGGAGCGCCAGCGGCGGAAGGCCCGCCAGGCGCTGTCGCCAGTAGGCCAGGAGCCGGGCCAGGGTCTCGCCGGCGAGCTCCCGCCGCTGCCAGCGGGCGTAGTCCGCGTACTGCAGCGGCAGCTCGGGCAAGGGCGACGGCCGGCCGGCGGCGAAGGCGGCGTAGAGCGCTCCGGCCTCGCGCACCAGCACCGCGCCGGACCAGCCGTCCCCGGCGATATGGTGGAGATTGAAGACCAGCCGGTGGGCGGCGCCGCCGAGCCGCACCAGCAACACGCGCAGGAGCGGCGGGCGGGTAAGGTCGAAGGGGCGGCGGGCCTCCTCGTCGGCGAGACGGCGCGCCTCCGCGTCCCGCCGCGCTGCCGGCAGCGCCGAGAGGTCGGCCTCAGGGACCGTCAGCGGCGTGGGTGGCGCGATCTCCTGAACGGCCTCTCCCCGGCGGGTGACGATCGCCGTGCGCAGCACCTCGTGCCGCCGCACCACCTCGGTGAGAGCGGCCCGCAGCCCGCGGGCGTCGAGCGCGCCGTCCATCCGCAGGGCGATCGGTATGTTGTAGGCCGGGCTCTCGGGCGCCAGTTGTTGGAGGAACCACAGCCGCTGCTGCCCGAAGGAGAGCGGCAGAGAGCGGCCGCGGCCGGCGCGGGGGACGGGCGAAACCTCCGCCGCCTCTCCTCCGGCGAGGAGGGCCGCCAGCTCGGCGGGGGTGGACGCCTCGAACACCGCGCGCAGGGGGAGGTCCACACCGAAGGACTGGCGAAGGCGCGCCGTCACGCGGGCGGCCAGCAGCGAGTGGCCGCCCAACTGCCAGAAGCTGTCGTGCGCTCCCACCTCCGGGAGGCCGAGCACCTCGGCCCAGATCGCCGCGACGCGCTCGACGATCTCGCTCGCGGCCGGCCGCGGAGCGGCAACGGCGGAAGGCGCCGCGAGGTCGGCGGCGCCCAAGACCTGCCGGCTCTCGGCGGCGGAGAGGAACGGCAGCTCCCGCACCGGCAGGTCCGGATCGGCCACGGCCGCGGCGAGCAGGGTTTCGAGCGCCCGCAGCAGGCGCGGCGCCGCGGCGGCGGCCCACAGCGCGTCATCGATCTCCAGATGGACGGCGAGCCCAGCTTCGCAAGGCTCCACCTCCAGGGCCAGATCGAACAGGGCGACACCGGTCCGCATCTCGATCGAGGTCACGGTGAGCCCCGCGACGGACGGGTTCTCCCACGGCGTGTTCTGGAAGGCGAGCAGGCATTGCACCACGGGGTGGCGGCCGGCGCGGCGCTCCGGAGCCAGCTCCTCCACCAGCCGCTCGAAGGGGAGATTCTGGTGGGCGTAGGCTTCACCGACGGTGGTGCGCAGGCGTCCCAGCAGGTCACGGAAGCTCGCGCCGTCGCCGAGGTCGGCCCGCAGGATCAGGGTGTTGACGAAGAAGCCGATCAGGCTCTCCGTCTCCACGCGAGTGCGGCCGGCGACCGGAGTGGCGAAAGCGGCGTCGTGCCGCTCCGTGAGTCGTCCCAGAAAAGCCGCGAAGCCGGCGGCGAAAGCCATGAAGAGCGTCGCCCGCTCCTCCCGGACAAGCTCTTGCAATCTGGCGACGAGCTCTCCCGGCAGGAGCAGCGAGGAGCGCGCGGCGCGGGAGCCGTCGGCGCAGCGGCGGGGCAGCTCCAGCGAGGGGAGGCCGGCCAGGCGCTGCCGCCAATAGGCGAGGTCCGCCGCGAGCTCGCCGGCGGCCAGACGGCCCTGCTGCCAGGCGGCGTAGTCCGCGTATTGGATGGACGGCTCGGCCAGAGGCGATGGCACGCCGGCCGCGAAGGCGACGTAGAGCGCGCACAGCTCGCGGATGAAAACGCCGAGCGACCAGCCGTCCGCGGCCACGTGGTGCATGGTGACGAGCAGCAGGTGCGAGCCCGGAGCGGTCCGCAACAGCCTGGCGCGCAGCACCGGTGGCCGCGTGAGATCGAACGGCCGGCGAGCCTCGGCGGCGGCCAGTCGCAGTCCCTCCTCTTCGGCGAGCGGACGCGGCAGGCCGGCGAGGTCGATGACGGGCACCGGCAGCGGCGCGGGCGGTAGCAGAGCCGCGACCGGCTCGCCCTCCAGCGCCTCGATCCCCGTGCGCAGGACCTCGTGGCGGCGCACCACCTCGGTGAGCACGGCGAAGAGGGCGCGGACGTCGAGCGCGCCGTCGAGCCGCAGCGCCGCCGGCAGATTGGCGAGCGGGCTTTCCGGGTCCATTTGCTGCGCCAGCCACATCCGCCGCTGGCCCGAGGAGAGAGGGATGGGGCCGCCCCCGGCGCGCCGGGGAATGCCCGCCGTCGAGGCCGCGGCCTTCCGCTCGCGCAAGGCCTGCGCCAGGAGCGCCCGCTGGGCAGGCGACAGCTTCCTGATCTGCTCCTGCCGCTCGGCGGCGGTGGTGGCCTGCGGATCGTTTATCAACGGCGGTCTCGTCCAGGGAGGTCCTGTGGAGGGGACGACTGCGAAGCGACAGCGCGGCTCTCCAAACGTGAGGTGCCCCGGCCGCGCCCCCGCGGGACACGGCGCGGCCGATGGCGACGGAGGTAAGTTCTTGTTTTTAAACGGAGGAGATGGTGCGCCCTAGAGGATTCGAACCTCTGACCTACAGCTCCGGAGGCTGTCGCTCTATCCAGCTGAGCTAAGGGCGCCTGAGTGCGCGCGATTGAGGAAGAACCGATGGCCTGCCTGGAGGGATTCGAACCCCCGACCCGCGGCTTAGAAGGCCGCCGCTCTATCCAGCTGAGCTACAGGCAGCCGTTGTGCGCGACCCGGTTCCCTCGGTGCGTCCGCAGGGATCGCCGTCGGTATCGGGGCGCCCAGATTTGAACTGGGGACCCCCTGCGCCCAAGGCAGGTGCGCTACCAGGCTGCGCTACGCCCCGACGGAAAACGCGCAGGCCGGACAATATAAGACAGCGGCGGGGGTGAGTCAAATTCCCGGCGGGGGCGTGGCTTCACGTCTCCGATTGAACTTCCCGGCAGCACCTCTATGGTTGGAGGGTCCTTTCGCCCGCCAAGGAGGAAGACGATGTCTCCGAAGACCTGTCGAGCCATCCTGTTCGCCGTAGCCGCCCTGCTGTTCCTGGCCGCCCTGCCCGCCGCCTCGGCCCGCCCGCCTCACGGGTTCACGGGCTACTGCGCGTGCGGTTGCTCCCTCGTCAAGGATTGCAACACGAGCGCCGACTGCGGGGGTTCGGCCTGTCTGAAGGGCCCCACCTGCTGTCTTTCGGATTTCTGACCGCGCCAGCGAGGGACAGCCTACTTCGCGAAGGCTGTCGCGCTCAGGCTCAGGTGGGTCGCCGCGGCCAGCACTGTCAAGGCGAGAGCGGCGAGACCGAGGAGAAGCACGGACAGGAAGTTTCGGTCTCGCATAAAACCTCCCTGAGCCTTCCCGCGCGGCTGGCTGCGGCGCGTTCTTGCTCGTCAGGACCCATTACGTGGGGTCCCGTTCAAAGTTCTGGGAAGTGCAAGGGGAATACCGGGGCCTCGCTAGAGGGGGGAACGGAAGAATTGTCATCCTCGATGGACGATAAACGTCCGCTGACGTGACAATCGACGGACGGCGTCTACGATTGAGCCTCCCGTCAGCACCTCTGTTTTTGGAGGGTCCTTTGGCCCGCCAAGGAGGATGACGATGTCACCGAAGACCTGTCGAGCCATCCTGCTCGCCGTAGCCGCCCTGCTGTTCCTGGCCGCCCTGCCCGCCGCCTCGTCACCGCACCATGGGTTCACCGGCTACTGCCGTTGCGGTTGCTCCTTCGTCAAGGATTGCAGCACGAGCGCCGACTGCGGGGGTTCACCCTGTCTGAAGGGCCCCACCTGCTGCCTTTCGAATTTCTGACGCCCGACCGGAGTACTTGAGCATCATCACGGGGTCAGACGAAGCGTCGATGAGGTCCAGGCTCCGCCGCAAAAAAGGAGGAAGGCTCCCCCGGTTACCACTAAGGAGGCTGTCCGTAAGCGGTAGTTGACCGCCGGGGCGTGTCTGCAGCACGCCCCGGCGTTTCCAAGAGAGCCTGGAGGAGAGTATAAGCCGAATCTAGCGCCAAGCTACATCAGCCGGCGTACGACGAGTGGGCGGTTCGCCACATGTCCTCCGAGAGGAGCACGGCGGGGTCCACGCGCAGGCTAAGTACCCTGGCCCGTAATTACGATGATGTATTCTGGGTTGGGGGTGGCGCGATCCGGTTGCGGCTTACCTCCGTCTGTCGTGAGACCCACGGGTCTTCTGGCGAGACCCCGCGATCACGGCGCGCATCTGGAGAATCCCGCGACCCGACCTCTCGATCTGCTGCGTGCTGAGCGGGTCGCGCCGCGTGCTGAGCCGGGCACGGCGCGTGCTAAGCGGGCACGCGGCGTGCTGAGCGGGGCACGGTGCAGGACCCACGGGTTTTCTGGCGTGACCTCTCGGTCTGGCGCGTGCCCCAAGGGTCCAGTGGCAGGACCCGTGGAGCACGGTCCGTGACCTCCGGGTCCTGCCCCGTGCTAAGCGGGTCACGTGTGGTGCCCCGCGGGGCACGCGCCGTGCGCGGAGGTCACGCGGCGTACCCCGCAGGTCGCGCGGCGTGCGGCGCAGGTCACGCGACGTGCTGAGCGGGTCGGGCCGCGCGATTTCTCGGTCTGCCTGGACTACTTAGCTCCTCCAGATAGCGACGCTGTTTCGCTGCTCGGAGTCCGCGTTCGGCCTCGGTCATGAATACATATTTATCAGCTCAATATGTACAGCGGGCGTCGCAGATCAACGAAGCTTGATAGATCCTTCGCCCCTCAATCCCTCGCACAGCGCCTCGATCCGCCGCGCCACTTCATCCCAGTCGTAGCCCGCCGCTCGCGCCAGGGCGTTCTCGTGGAGGCGCGTCCATTCCTCGTTGTTCGTCATCAGCTTCTCCAGAGCTTCCGCCAGGGCGCCGGACTCGGGCGGGCTGCAGAGGCCTTCGACGCCGTGGCGGACCAGCTCGGGCACCGCGCTCTCCGGGGATTCGCAGTAGACCACCGGCAGGCCGGCCGCCATGGCTTCCAGCGGAAAGAGGCCGAAGCCTTCGCGCTCCGAGGGCTGGACGGCGACGCGCGACCTTCCCAGGTTTTCCCACACCTCGCGGCTGGTCTCGACGTGGCCGCGGAAGTCCACCCGGTCCGCGATCCCAAGCTCGTCCGCCAGCCGCTCGAGGGCCTCGCGATAGGGACCGTCCCCGAAGACCGTCAGCAGCACGCCGGGATGGCGCGGCGCCAGCAGCGCGACGGCGCGCAGCAGCAGGTCGATCCGTTTCTCGCGCAACAGGCGGCCGGCGTAGATGAGCGGCGGTCCTTCGCCGCGGCCGGCCGCGGCGGCCTCCCGCACCGCGGCCACGTGGATGCCGCAGGGCACCAGCTCGACGCCGCCGCGCCGCCGCTGGCGGGCGAGCCGCTCCCGGGTGAGCTCGCTGGTGGCCGTCACCGCCGTGCCGAGCTGCCCGGTGAGCCACTCGATCGCCTTGTAGACCGGCGCCTTCAGGCGGCCGACGTAGCCCTTCCAGTAGTCCCCCCAGTATTCGTACCAGGTGACGAGCAGGGGCTTCCTTGCCAGCGCGCACTTGAGGGCCAGGGGCAGGATGTGGATGTACGGCATGTTGGCCGTTTCCACGACGTCGAAACCGCGCACGTCCACCCGCGGCACGGTGAAGGCGAAGCGGATCGCCTTGCGCGTGCTGCGCTGGCCGGCGGCGTTGTAGAGCGCTCCCAGCTCGCCCAGCGACTGGACCTTGAGGCGCGGCGGGATGCCGGGCAGCGGCTTGCAGAAGCCGGCGAGCGTCACCTCGTGGCCGCGCCGGCAGAGCGCCACCGCCAGCTCGTAGTTGCGGTGCTCGACCCCGCCGATGAAGTCGGGATAGACGGTCTCGTAGACGATGAGGACCTTCAAGCTACTTCCACGGGATCAGCGCGGCGATCTCGGCCGAGCGCCGGTTGATGGTGGAGAGCAACACGCCGCAGGCGAAGGAGAGGGCGGCGAGGAGGAAGAGCGCCGCCGAGAGCACGGCGAGCGGCAGCCGCGGCACCAGGCCGGTGCGCAGGAACTCGGTGACCACCACGGTGCCGCCGGCGAGCGAGAGGAGCAGGAAGAACAGCGCCAGCAGGCCGAAGCAGGTCATCGGCTTGTAATCGCGGAAAAAGGTGAGGATGGCGAGCAGGATGCGGTAGCCGTCCCGATAGGTGTGCAGCTTGCTCGGGTTCTCCCGCGGACGGGCGCGGTAGTGCACCGGCACCTCGGCCACGGGGAAGCGCTGCACGACGGCCTGGAGCGACAGCTCGGCTTCCACCTCGAAGCCCTGGGCGATGAGCGGCGTCGCCTCCAGGAAGCGCCGGGTGATCACCCGATAGCCGGAGAAGAGGTCGCGCGTCCTCACCCCGAAGAGCAGCCGCACGAGGAAGATGAACAGGCGGTTGCCGAAGGAGTGGCCGGCGCGGAAGGCGCCGCGCTCGAAGTCCGTCAGGCGCGTGCCGATCACCATCTCCGCGCCGGCCTCGGCGGCGGCGAGGAGCCGGCGGACGTCCTCGGCCGGATAGGTGTCGTCGCCGTCGACCATCACCAGCAGGACGGCGCCGTCCGCCCGCGCCTTGCGGAAGCCGGCGAGCAGGGCGAATCCCTTGCCGGGGCGCGGCTCGCGGATCACCTCCGCGCCGGCTCGGCGGGCGACCTCCGCGGTGCGGTCGCCCGAGGCGTTGTCCACCACCAGGATCTGCGCCGCGGGCAGGGCGGCGCGGAAGTCGGCCACCACCTTGCCGACGGTCAGCTCCTCGTTGTGGCAGGGGATGACCACCGCGACGCGCGCGGCGGCGGGAGCATCGCTGGGGAGCGCGTGGAGCGTTTCGGTCACGTGGCGAGCCTCGGGTTCAGCCGGCGAGGCGGAATCCTACTGCAAGCTCCCCTGGCGGCCATAGACGATCCACAGCACCGCCAGTCCCCAGAGCAGCATGTTGACGAGGAACGGCGGGTCGCGGAGGATCGCCTCCGTCGGATTGCGCGCGTCCGGACGCTGGTACATCAGGTAGAGGTAGCGGAAGATGCCGTAGAGCACGAGGGGGATGGTGTAGACGAGGTTCTCGGTGTGGAACTTCCCCACCGTTTCCGGCGCCACGGCGTAGAGAGCGTAGGAGACCACCGAGGAGGCGGTGACCACGTTGATCATCTGGTCGAGGAAGGCCGGGCTGTAGTGGTCGAGCACCGGCCGCTGCCCCGAGGCCGCTCCGGCCAGCAGGGTGATCTCGTGCCGGCGCTTGGAGAAGGCGAGGAAGAGCGCCAGGAAGATCGTGCACAGGAAGAGCCAGCGCGAGACCTCGACGCCGGTCGCCTCGGCTCCCGCCTCCACCCGCAGCACGAAACCGAGGCTGATCGACATCACGTCCAGGATCACCATGTGTTTGAACCACAGGGTGTAGAGGACGTTGATGACCAGATAGGCGCCGAGGATGCGCGCGAAGGGCAGCCCCAGGTAGAAGGCGACGACGAGCGCCGCTCCCGCCAGCATGGCGACGGCGGCCACGGCAACCGGAACGGCGAGCGTGCCGGCGGCCAGCGGGCGCAGCCGCTTCAAGGGATGCCGGCGGTCTTCCTCGCGGTCGCGCAGGTCGTTGATCAGATAGACGGCGCTGGAGCCGCAGCAGAAGGCGAGCAGAGCGAGGAGCGCGCGGCTGGCGGCCGTGGCGTCCAGCAGCAGGTCGCCGAAGACGAGCGGCGCCAGGACGAAGAGGTTCTTGGCCCACTGCGCGGGCCGCAGGGATTGCACGAGCGGTCGGATCACCGGCGTATTCTAGTAGGCTTCCGCGCCATGTCCGCGGATGGCCCTCACTCCCCCCTGCCCCCTCTCTCCCACCTCACACCCGCCCGCCGGGAGAGAGGGGGTTGGAAAAAGCAAAAAAAGCCAATTTCTTCTTCTGCAGTCTCCCTCCTCTCCCCGGGTGGGTGGGAGGGAGGTGGGAGAGGAGGGCCGGGGAGGTGAGGGGCCCGGCGGCGCCGCCTACGACCGGATTTGAGAGGACGTTGGGATCGGATCGCCGGAAAACCGCCCTCCTCTATGCCGGACCCCTGCTGCTCATCCTCCTTCTCGCCGTGCTGCCGCTCGTGCGCGGCACGGAGACGCTGATCCTGCGCGACGTGCTCAACTCGCACTTCCCGATGAAATGGTCGCAGGCCGAGGCCTTGCGGCACGGCTACTTCCCGTTGATCGATCCGTACCGGGCGGGAGGCCAGCCGCTGGCGGGCAACCTCAACGCGGCGCCGTTCTATCCGACGAACCTGCTCTTTCTTCTCGGCTCCACCTTCTGGGCCTTCAACGCGCACTTCTGGCTCCATCTTCTGTTGGCGCCCTTCGCCTTCTACTGGCTGGCGCGGAGCTGGGGCCTCGGCCGCGAAGCCGCGTGGGCGGGGGCGGCCTGCTGGACCGCCTCCGGCTTCTACCTCTCGCATCTCAACTTCTACAACCTCATCGCCGGCGTCACCCTGACGCCCGCGCTGATCGCCGCCTGCATGGATTTCGTGCACGCCGGGCGCCGCCGCGGCGTGCTGGCCCCGGTGATCGCCGTGCTGTGGACGCTGATGATCCTCGGCGGTGATCCGCAGACGGCGCTGCTCGCGCTCCTCCTCGCCGGCGCCGCCGTGGTCCTGGTCTGGCGGGAACGGCCGGCCGGCGCGGGCTGGGGCGGAGTCGCGCTGCTCGCCGCCGCCTTCGCCTGCGGCACGCTGATCGCGCTGCCGCAGCTCGCCGAGTTCCTGCGCATTCTGCCGCTCTCCTTCCGCGGCCACGCAGGCTACAGCCGCAGCGCGGTGACCACGGCGAGCTGGGATCCCCGGCAGGCCGCCGAATGGCTGCTCCCCTTCGTCTTCGGCCGGCCGGACGTGCTCACCAAGGGAGCCTTCTGGGGCAGCCAGTTCTTCACCGGCGTGCCGCCCTACTACCTTTCGCTCTATCCCGGGCTGCTGACGCTGGCCCTGATCGCTGCCTCCGGCCGGCCGCGCGGCCGGGCCGCCGGCTGGGCGTGGGGAGGTATCGCCTGCGGCCTCTTCCTCTCACTCGGCAAGTTCAATCCCGTCGCCGAGTGGCTGCTGACCGCGCCGATGCGGAAGTCGCTGCGCTATCCGGTCAAGTTCTGGCTGCCGGTGGCGGTCGGCGCGGCGCTGCTCTGCGGCCTGGGGTTCGAGCGGCTGCGCGCCGACGAAAGAGCGCGCCGACGTTTCGGCGGCGCCCTGCTGCTGCTCGCCCTCGCCTTCGCCGTCTTCTGGTGCTTCCTCACCTTCGCGCCGGGCGTGGCCGAGGCGTGGCTCGATCTCTTCATCCCGCGGCCGGCGGCGTTCATCACCGGCGAGCGCCTGCGCTGGGCGAGCCTCTCGCTCGTCTCGCTCGGCGTGCTCGCGGCGCTCGGCATCGCGATGGGACTCTCCCGCCGCTCCTGGCGGCTCGGCGGGGCGATGCTCGTCGCCGTCCACGCCATGGCGCAGCTCTGGCTGCTGCGGCCCCTCTATCCCATGGACGCCGTGGTGCCCTATCTCGTGCCGCCGCCGGCGCTCTCCTGGGTGCCGGCGGAGCTGGAGGTGGTGAACCCCGACTACAACTATCTCTTCGGCCCCAGCACGCTGCGCAAGGGCCGCTTTCCCGAGCCGCACACCCGCTGGCTCGAGCGCCGCTCGTTCTTCGAGCTCTATCCGTTCAGCGGCCCGATCTGGGGTCTGCGCTACGAGCTGAACAGCTCGCCGGAGGGGCTGGACACCTTCCTCGCACGCATCGCGCAGACCGCCGTCAAGACCGCGAAGAATCCGGAGCGCCTGCGCATGCTCGCCGCCTGGGGCGTCGGCCGGCTGCTGGTCAACCATCCGCTGGAGCCGCTGCCGCCGCACGCCCGGCTGCTCAGGACGATTCCCAGCTTCGGCCGCACGCTGTACATCTACGAGGTGACGGACCGCGCGCCCGAGGCCTTCCTCGCCCGCCGCGTCTTCCGCGAGCCCAGCCCGCGGGAGGCCTATCGCCGGATCACGGACCCCTCATTCGACGCGCGGACGGACGCCGTGATCGCCGGCCCGAGCGGAGCCCCGCAGATGACCGGCGGCGGCAGCGCGCGCATCCTCCGCCGCGGACCGGAGAGCTTCGAGATCGAGACCGCCGCCGGCCCCGGGGGCGCGCTCCTCGTCGTGCAGCGCGCCAACCTGCTCTTCAGGGCTACGATCGACGGCCGTCCCGCCGAGGTGCTCACCGCCAACACCTACCGCATCGGCGTCCAGGTGCCCGAAGGCAGGCACCGGGTGCGGCTGGCGATCGATCGCGGGCCGCTGCGGCGGTCGGTGGTGGGGGGACTGGTGGGGATTCTGCTGTTGCCGGGGCTGGGGTGGTGGGGGCGGCGGATGCGCGTGAGGGAGGGTCTTGCCGGCTCGACCTCACCCCAACCCCTCTCCTAGCTAGAACGGCCCCCCCATCTCCATGATCGTCGGCTTGAGCTTGGCGGCCACGCCGAGGCCGTCGCCGACGGAGAGCACCACGGATTGGAGCTGCGGGTGCATCATGAGATAGCCGTTGAAGGCGCGCAGGGCTTCGGTCTCCGCGTCCTGATCGCCGGCCGCCACGCGCCCGCTCCACAGCAGGTTGTCGCAGACGATCAGGCCGCCGAGGCGCAGCTTGGGCAGGACGAGATCCAGATAGCGCCGGTACTCCGTCTTCACGGCGTCGATGTAGACCAGATCGAACGGTCCCGGGAGGGAGTGGAGGACCTCCAGCGCCGCGCCCTCGACGAGGTCCACGCGCTCGGCGACGCCCGCCCGCTCCAGGTACCGGCGCGCCGTGGCCAGGCGCTCGGCGCTGACGTCGATGGAGACCACGCGGGCCTCCGGCGCGCCGCGCGCCAGGACCAGCGCGCCGTAGCCGATGGCGGTGCCGATCTCCAGGATCAGGCGGGCGCCGGCCGCCCGCGCCAGGATGGCCAGCAGCCGTCCGACTTCGGGATCGGAGATCGGGATGTCCTCGCGGGCGGCCTGCTCCTCCATCTCCCGCAGCAGGGGGTCCCGCGGCGGCAGGAGGCGCTCGAGGTAGGCCTCCTGCTCGGGACGGAGGATCGTCTCCTTCCGCTTCATGCGCGCTTCATGCGGGCGGTCATTGCGGCGCCGTCGGCGTCGCCCCCGCCGGTGCCTGCCGCCGCGCCCGCCGGGCGCCGCCGCGGGGGATCCAGGCGATGTTCTCCAGCGAGACGGAGCGCTTCTTCCCCACCGTCGTCGGCTCGAGCATGAAGTTGGAGCTCAGCAGGACGCGGCAGAAGCCGCCCGGCGGCGGCGGCTCCATCGCCAGCTCCAGCTCATGGAGGCCCGGCCCGCTGAGCGTCATCTCGGTGCCGCCGCAACTGCCGATGGCCCGCACGGCGGGCGCCGTGGCACCGGCATCGAGGACCACCTTGTAGTCCGGCGATTGGGTCGGCGGGATCTGGACGACCATCCACACCGTGCCCGGACCGTGCTGGTTCATCAGGCGCACGACGGCGCGATCGGCCATCCAGCGGCGCGCCAGCACCTGGCGGTCGCCGCCGGGCTCGAGCGGCTGCCAGACGGGCGAGAAGGCGAACCGCACGTTGGGCTTCTGGGCCGGCACCTCGACCTCGCCGATCTTGTACTCGTCCCGGCTCACCGGCTCGCCCAGGCCGTCGAGCGCCCAGCGCTTCTTGTCCTTGCCGTAGAGGCCGAGCGTCAGGGTGTATTTGCCGGCGGGGAGCGGCGGCGCCATGGCGGACTGGTAGAGCTTGATCTCGTAGGAGACCGGCGTGCCTTCGCGCCAGCGCTGGGGGAAGGCGTGATCGAACGTGCGCTCGACCTTGCGGCGGTCGTCGAGCAGGTGGACGAAGACGGTCGGCTGTTCGCTGTCGAGGGCCGCCGTGGGCGTAAAGGTCAGGTGCAGCGCCTGGGCCTGCGAGAACTGCAGGCGCACCTGCTGCGGCTCCACCTGCACGCGGGCGACGGGAGTTTGTTTGCCGCCGCCGCATCCGGCGGCGAGCGCAGCGGCGGCAAGCGCGATCGGCGGAAGGGCTTTTTTTATTTTCATGGATGGCGGCACGCTAGCTTTGGGGAGGGACGGCTGTCAAGGCGGCCCTCACGGCCTGTACGTCGCCGAGCAGTCGGGGCCCTCCCACACGGTCACCTCGACGAGCGGCGCGCCCGGCAGCCGCTCGCCGAGGCCGGCGAAGAACCAGGCGGCGATGCGCTCGGTGGTCGGGCTCTCGCGGTCGAAGGGCGGCACGGCGTTGATGTCGCGGTGATCGAGGCGCGAGGCGAGCTCGCGCAACGCTCCCTGCACGGCGACGAAATCGAAGGCCATGCCCTCGGCGTCCAGCGCCGGAGCCTGCAGCGCCGCCTCCACCCGCCAGGAGTGGCCGTGCACGGGCTCGGCGGCCCCCTTGTACGAGGTGAGATGGTGCGCCGCCTCGAAGCGCACCCTCACCCGCAGCAGATAGGTGGCCATGGCTTCACCGGCCTCCGAGGAGCTGCTGCACGTGCGCGATCACCATCTCCAGCGCCACCCGGTTCTCGCCGCCTTCCGGGATGATGACGTCCGCCCAGCGCTTGGACGGCTCGACGAACTCGAGGTGCATGGGTCGCACCGTCTCCAGGTATTGGCGCAGCACGTCCTGCACCGTGCGGCCGCGCTCCGCCATGTCGCGGCCCAGGCGGCGGATCAGCCGCAGGTCCGGGTCGGTGTCGACGTAGATCTTGAAGTCCAGCAGCTCGCGCAGATTGGCCTCGACGAAGATCAGGATGCCTTCGAGGAGGATCACCGGCTGGGGAGACACCCGCCGGGTGCGCGCCGTGCGGCGGTGGCGCACGAAATCGTAGATCGGCACCTCGATCGGGTGGCCCGCCTTGAGGGCGGCCAGATGCGCGACGAGCAGCTCGTTGTCGAGCGCCGACGGATGGTCGAAGTTGTGGTGCAGCAGCTCGGCCTCGCTGCGCCAGTCGACGTCGCGGTAATAGCTGTCCTGCTCGATGAAGGTGATGCGCTCCTCGCCGACGGCTTCGAGGATGGCGCGCGCCACCGTCGTCTTGCCCGAGCCGGTGCCTCCCGCGACGCCCAGGATGCAGGGCTTGAAATTCAGCGCCGAGACGAGCGGGTCCAGTTGCGGCACGGTCTCGATCATGAGGGCTCCGTTCAGCCGAGAGGCGGCGAGGATTCTATCCGTCCGCGGTCAACGCTGGCAGCGCGGGCAGTAATAGGTGCTGCGGCCGGACTGGACGAGGCGCCGCACCGGCCGGCCGCAGGCCGGACAGGGAGCTCCCTCGCGGTCGTAGACCGACAGCGAGACCTGGAAGTAGCCGCTCCGCCCCTCGCCGTCGGCGAAGTCGTTGAGCGTCGTGCCGCCCTGCGCGATGGCCTGCCGCAGCACCGCCACCACCGACTCGGCGACGCGCTCCCAGCGCCCGGCGGAGATCCGCGACACCGCCCGCGCCGGATGGATGCCCGCCCGGTGCAGCGCCTCGGAGGCGTAGATGTTCCCCACCCCCACCACCACCCGGGCGTCCATGAGAAACGCCTTGACCGGGCCGCGCCGGCCGGCCGCCGCGCCGGCCAGGACCTCGCCGGAGAACCCGGCTTCCAGCGGCTCGACGCCGAGATGCGCGAAGTGGGGATCCGCCGCGAGCTCCGCCGTCGGCAGGGCGAAGACCAGCCCGAAGCGCCGCGGGTCCCGCAAGCGCAGCCGCCGTCCGGAGCGCAGGTGAAAGGCGACGTGCTCGTGCGGCTCACGAGGCGTTTCCCCAGGCACGAGCGTCAGCCGGCCACTCATGCCGAGGTGGACCGTCACCGTCCGGCCGCCCTCGAGATCGATCAGCAGGTACTTCGAGCGCCGCCTGAGCGCAGTCACCTGACGCCCCTGCACCGCGCGCCGCAGCCTCGCCGTCTCCACGGGCTCCCGCAGCGCCGGGTTGCGGACCTCGACGCGCTCGATACGGTCCCCGACCAGATGGGGCTCCAGGCTGCGGCGCAGCACCTCGACCTCGGGCAGCTCGGGCATGACGGCGCGCATTGTACCCGTGATGAAAGGACCCAAAGGACTCCAAGGACCCAAAGGACACGTGCGTTCGGGTTAACCCTCCCTGTCCCTCCTGTCCTTGCTGTCCTTGCTGTCCTTTTGGTCCTTTTCCGGAGCGGCTACTTGACAGGCAGAGCACCATGGCGTAAAAAGAGCGTAACATGTTCAACCAGGCGACGCTCCCGCTCCTCTTCGTCCTCTCCCCTTCGCTGCAGCCTGATCCCGGAGCGGCGCTCGAACGCAGACTCCGCCGGGCGGCCCTTCGCCGGCAGCCGATCGCGCTCGGCACGGCGGCCCATCCCTACGAGCCGGCGGCCGGACGCCGGGAGGAGAACCCGCTCCGGCGCGCCCTCCTGCGCGAGGAAGGGTTGGAGATCGCCATCACCACCGGCACTCCCCGCATCCTGCGCGAGCTCGACCTGCTGGTCGAGCTGGACCGGCGGCATGCGGTCGCCGTGCGGATGGTGGTCCCGATAACCGCTGCGGACGATCCGGAGCCGTTGATGCGGGCCGTTCGCGGGTTGGCGGCGGAGGGGATCGCGGCGAGCGTCCTTCTTTCACCGGCGCCGGGAACCCGGAACAGCGAGGAGACCCTCCGTTTCCTCCTGGAAGAAGCGCGGGAGGCCGAGGCGCTCGACGTGGAGATCGACGCCGAAAGGCTTTGCCGCGCCGAGCTGGCCTCTTTGATCTCCACTTTCCGGCGTCTTAGGTTGGAATACGGGTTCCCGCGGCGGGCGGTGGGGAGGGGGTAGCGCCGATCCGGCCATTCTCGATCGCTGTAGCGTTATCCGCGCCGTCGGGCTCCTCACCTCCCCAAACCCCTCCTCTCCCACCGCACGCCCCGGCCGCCGGGAGAGGAGGGGCTTTAAGAAACAAATCAAAACAGTCTCCCTCCTCTCCCCGGGTGGGAGGGTGTGAGGTGGGAGAGGAGGGCCGGGGAGGTGAGGGGCCCCGGCGGCGCGGACACGGCTCAATGATCGAAGACGGCCGGATCGGCTCAGCCCCGCCGCCCGCCCTGGCTCAGATGGGCCACCAATCGCGCCAGGGCCACGTCGGGATCGCCGCTCTCCCCCTTGAGCTGCAGCTCCGTCTCCAGCAGATCCGCCGGCAGCCGCGCCAGCAGCGGCTCGGGCAGGCGGCAGGCCGCGAGATAGGCGCGGTGCAGCCGGAAGGGGTGGAGGCCGGCCAGGGGATTCTTGCCGCCGGTCGGGATCTCCGCCTGGAGCGCCGGAGCGTGGCTGTTCTTGAAGCGGCCGTAGTTGGTCTCGCCCGAAGGGATCCGCGCCACCCGCATCATGCCGCGCACGGCGACGAGCTGGCGGCAGAAGGAGGAGAGGAGCGAGAAGAAGGTGAGCCGCGCGGCGAGCGGATCCTCGGCCGAGCCCAGCAGGCGGCGGAGCCGGTCGAGGGCCTCGCCGCCGCGCCCGGCCGCGATGGCGTCGAGGAGCTGCCAGACGTCCTCCTCCCCGCGGTCCTCGACCGCGCTCTCGACCAGCCGGCGGTCGATCTTGCCCTCCGAGAGATTGGCGAGCTTGCGGTACTCCGCGGCGAAACGGGACGTCGAATCCGCGTCGGCGCCGCCGGTCGCCCGTCCGCGGTTGTCGCTCTCCTGGCGCAGGGTGCGGCGGGCCAGCTCCGGCAGGGCGTCCGCGTTGATGCCGACGCCGGTCTGCCGCGCGAGCTCGGCGGCGAGCAGGTCGAGCCCCTGCCATCCCCTGCGCTCCGACTCCAGGTGGCCCACGTCGAGCACGGCGCCGCGCTCGGCGAGGAGACCGACGAGCGGATGGTCCGCGGCCACGGCGCTCTCGGCGAGCACCAGGGCGTGCCCCGGCGGCAGGCCGCCGCGGATGATCTCCGCCAGCTCCGAGAGGTCGCCCTCGGCCGTGCCCCGCAGCTCCTCGCGGCGGGCGGCCTCGAGCAGTCCGGCGAGCGCGGCGCGCAGGTCCTCCACCTGGCGTTTGCCGCGCCCCCGGCCGCCGTTCCGGCGCGCCTTGCCTCCCTCCAGCACCCAGGCCGGCAGCTCCGCGAGCACGCGCTCGGGCTCGCCGGCGTAAGGGTCCAGGTCGAAGAGACGGAGCGCCTGCAGCAGGCGTGAGGCCGCCAGCCGCTCGCGGGCGGCGAGCGGCTGCCCGGCGCCGGCAAGGGGCACGACCTCGGCCGCGTCGTCGATCAGCTCGCCGGCGGCGCCGCGGTCCGCGAGCACGGCGGAGCCGGCCGCCAGCAGCACCTTGCCGGCGGCGAACAGCGAATAGGTGCGGAGATCCTGCAGCAGCGGCGAGAGCGACGGCGGACGGCGGTGGACCTCGACCGCCTCGGGAGCGAGGCCGGCGGCTTGCGCCAGGGCTTCGGCGACGCGCCGGGCGGCCGGCTCGGCCATCACCAGGTCGCCGTGGACCAGGCAGACCTGCGGAGGGCCGCCGCCTGACAGCCGGGAGATGAAAGATTCGACGGGGTCAGCCATGCGCAAACACAAAGGCGAGGAGGCGCCCGCGGCCCCTCCCCGCCCTTCGAGAATCAGATTCCGCTAGCTCGCTTCGACTTCCAGGAGACCCTTCTCGGCGAGCTCCTGGCAATCGACGCAGAAGCGCGCCCAGGGCACCGCCTCCAGCCGCAGGACGTTGATCGTCTGCCCGCAATTCGCGCACCGCCCGTAGCTTCCCTCATCCATCCGCGCCAGCGCGTTCTCGATCTGGAGCAGCGTCGCCCTTTCGTTGTCGGAGAGAGAGAACATGAGCTCGCGGTTGTAGGCGTTGTTGGCGCGATCCACGATGTCTTCGGTCCCGTCGTCCGCGGATTCCTGCCCCGCGCGGAGGTCCTGCTTGTACATGTTGATGATCTCGGCCCGCTGGTTCTGCAACCGCTGGCGCAGGGCTTGGAACCGATCCCGCGGCACCTCGGCGGCCACCTTGGCCTTCTCTGTTCTGGCCACGCTGCTTCTCCTTTCGACCGGCGCGCTAAAAAAGGTCACCCATGATACAGCCTTCCAAGAACCTTACAAGGGCTCGCGATGATAGCTCATTCCCGCCTCGATCGAGAGCGCCCGGAAGAGTTGCTCATAAAGCACGACACGTGCCAGTTCGTGGGAGAGGGTCAGGGGGCCCAGGGAGAGGGTGGCGCGGGCCCCGTCGAGGACCGCGCGGTCGAGGCCGAGGTCGGAGCCGATCAGGAAGGCGATGGGGTGCGGCCACTCCGCGCGCAGGCGGGCCAGCCGCTCGGCGAGCTGCTCGGAAGTGAGCGTCTCGCCGCGGCTGTCGAGGGCGAAGCTCCAGGCCGACGGCGGCAGCGCCGCGAGGAGCGCCTGGCCCTCGGCGCGCAGCCGCTGCGGATCGTCCGCCGCGGCCCGCGCGCGCACCGGCACGTCCCGCACCGGCGCCAGGCGGGCGATCCGGCGGCGGTAGGAATCGCAGATCTCTTCCCAGTGCGAACGCTGGTGGCGTCCTGCCCAGAGGACGACGAGCTCGCGGCCCACGTCAGCCGACCGCGGTCTTCTCGAGATCCTGCCGGGAACGCTCCAGCATGTACCGCTCCCATTCCTCGAGATAGGCGAGCGAGTGCAGGTCGCGCATGCGGTCGAGAAAGACGACACCGTTCAGATGATCGAACTCATGCTGGACGATGCGGGCCTCGAAGTCGGAGGCGACGTAGGCGAGCGGCCTTCCCTCGCGGTCCAGCCCCTGCACCCGTACCGAGGGATGGCGCGGCACGAGCCCCCGCAGGTCGGGGATCGAGAGGCAGCCTTCCCAGTCGTAGACCAGCTCCCTGGAGAGCGGCGTGATCATGGGATTGATCACCACGTGCAGCGGGATCTCCGGCGGGCCGGCCGCTTGGTAGACGAAGACCTGCAGGTCCTCGCCCACCTGCGGCGCCGCGAGGCCCACGCCGTGCGCGTCCGCCATGGTTTCGATCATGTCGCCGATGAGCGACTGGACCTCGGGACCGGCGACGCGCACCAGCTCCACCGGCCGCGCTGGAGCGCGCAGTGCGGGATGGCCGAGCCGTACGATAGGGCGGAGGGGCATAGGTACCGGCCAATTATACCCTCAGGAACCGCGAGTATCCGTCAATGGTAAGCTGCGAGGCCATGTCGAGAGGCACGGGCCGGTCGCTGCCGGAGACCCGGGGGCGCCGATTCGCCAAAAGCCTGCTGTGGGCGGGCGCGGCGGTCGGGGTCCCCGTGCTGGCGGCCGCATTGCTCCGCCGGCGGGTGGAGCCTCCGGCGGCGCCGCGCTGGGGCCGCGCCCACCGCTTCGCCCGCCGCTCCGGCTTCGAGCTGGTCTTCCAGGAGCTCGGCAACGGCCCCCCCATCCTCCTGCTCCACTCCTTCGGCCCGGGCTACGGCGCCGGCGAATGGCGGGCCGCGGCGGAGGTCCTGGCGGAGAGCCACCGCGTCTACGTGCCCGATTTCCCCGGCTGGGGCCGCACTCCGGGAGCGGCCGGCGCGCACCATCCGGAACGTTACCTGGAGCTCATCGAAGACTTCCTGGCCGGCGTCGTGCGCGAGCAGGCGGTCGTGGCGGCCGCCGGCCTTTCGGCGGCCTTCGCGGTGCGGACCGCGCTGGATCATCCCGGCCGGGTGCGGGCCCTGGCGCTGGTCTCTCCGCTGGGGCTGGGGGACGACGGCGATGATCCCGCCCGCGCCGCCGGCCGCTCGTTCGTCTCCACGCTCGTCGGCCTGCCGCTCGCCGGCGCCCTCGCCCTCGACCTGCTGACGGCGCGCACGGCCCTGGAGCACCACCTGCGGCGCGAGGTCTACGCCGCGCCCGAGCGGGTCGACGCGGCCCTGCTGGAGCAGCATTACCGGGCCAGCCACACGCGCCAGGCCCGCGCGGCGCTCGCCTCCTATCTCGCGGGGGATCTCTGGCTCGACGTCTCGCAAGAGCTCTCCCGCCTGCGGACGCCGGTCTGGCTCGCCTGGGGCCGGCAGTCGAAGATTCCCCCGGCGGAGAACGCCGATCTCTGGCTCCGCCGCCTGCCCGAGGCGCAGCTCGACATCTTCGAAGGCACCGGCGCCCTCCCGCACGCCGAGACGCCGGGCCTCTTCTGCCGGGCTCTGGAGAGATTCCTGGCGAAGTCGCCGGGGTGACCTCCGCTACAATACCCCTTCTTTGCCGCCCCCCGTCGCGGGGAGCGCGGCGCGTGAGGATTCCGGATGAGTGACCGCAGATTCCCCGATGTCCCGGGCGGATATCCGTTCCCGCGGCTCGAGCAGGAGGTGCTCGAGCAATGGCGGAGCCGGGGCATCTTCGAGAAGACCCTGGAGAAGCCCTCTCCGCGCGGAGAGTTCGTCTTCTTCGAGGGACCGCCGACGGCCAACAACGTGCCGCACGTCGGCCACGTGGTCACCCGGGTGGTCAAGGACCTCTTCCCCCGCTTCCGCACCATGCGCGGCTACCACGTGGCGCGCAAGGCGGGATGGGACACGCACGGCCTCGCCGTCGAGATCGAGGTCGAGAAGCGCCTCGGCTTCTCCGGCAAGCAGCAGATCGAGGCCTACGGCATCGCCGAGTTCAACCGCGCCTGCCTGGAGAGCGTCCACACCTACGAGCGGCAGTGGCGGGCGATGACCGAACGCATCGGCTACTGGCTCGATCTGGATCACGCCTATCTCACCTATACCAACGAGTACATCGAATCTCTCTGGTGGGCGCTCGCCGAGCTCGCGGCGCGCGGCCTGCTCAACGAGGGCTACAAGATCCAGCCCTACTGCGCCCGCTGCGGCACCACTCTCTCCAGCCACGAGGTGGCGCAGAACTACAAGGACGCGGAAGATCCCTCGATCTGGACGCTGTTCCACGCCCGGCCGGGCCAGTCCGTGCAGACGACGACCGCCGGCGAGTCGTGGGAGGTCGGCGACAACCTCTATCTCGTCGCCTGGACGACGACGCCGTGGACGACGCTCGCCAACGTCGGCCTCGCCGTGCATCCCGACCTCGTCTACAAAGTCGTCGAGCATCCCGGAAGGGCGGGGGACCTGATCCTGCTCGGCGAGGACCTCGGCACCGCCGTGCCCGTGGTGGTCGAAAAAGAAGGCAAGCGCCAACAGGTCGACCTGCGGGAGGCGCCAGCCCTCGCCCGTTTCCGCGGCCGCGATCTCGAAGGCCTGCTCTACGATCGTCTCTTCACATTTTTCGAGCCCGACGTTCCGGGCCGCGTGGCGCTGGGCGATTACGTCACCGCCACGGACGGCACCGGCCTCGTCCACACCGCGCCGCCTTTCGGCGAGGACGACTACCAGACGGGCCGGCGCTACGGCCTGCCGATGATCCTGTCGGTGGACGGCGAGGGGAAGATCGTGCCCGGCGCCGGCGACTTCGCGGGGCTGTGGTTCAAGGACGCGGACCCCAAGATCATCCAGGATCTGAAGAGCCGCGGCCTGATGCTCCACGTCGACCGCTACCGCCACAGCTATCCCTTCTGCTGGCGCTGCGACCGGCCGCTCCTCTACTACGCCACCACGAGCTGGTTCATCCGCACCACGGAGAAGAAGGACGAGCTGGTGGCGAAGAACCGCGAGATCGGCTGGCACCCGGAGCACATCGGCACGGGGCGCTTCGGCAACTGGCTGGAGAACGTCGTGGACTGGGCGCTCTCGCGCCGCCGCTACTGGGGAACGCCGCTGCCGATCTGGCGCTGTTCGGCGAGCGCTTGCGCGCACCAGCAGGTGATCGGCTCCTACGCCGAGCTGTTCGCCGCCGCCAAGCGCGAGAAGCCGGAGAATCTCTACGACCCGGAGCGGTTCAACCCGCACCGGCCCTTCATCGACGAATTCACCTGGCCGTGTCCGCAGTGCGGCGAGGGAACGATGCGGCGGGTCGAGGAGGTGATCGACGCCTGGTTCGACTCGGGCGCGATGCCTTTCGCCCAGCACCACTACCCGTTCGAGAACCGCGAGCTGATCGACCGGCGCCTGCAGTATCCGGCGGACTTCATCTCGGAGGCGATCGATCAGACCCGCGGCTGGTTCTACACCCTGCACGTGCTCGGCGTGCTGCTCTTCGACTCGGTGGCCTACAAGACCTGCATCGTCCTCGGCCACATCAACGACGAGCAGGGGCGGAAGATGTCCAAGCGTCTCGGCAACGTCGTCGAGCCCGTGGGGGTCATGGAGGAAACCGGCGCCGACGCCCTGCGCTGGTACTTCTGCATCAACAATCCGGAGCAGACGGCGCGCTTCTCGGCCCGGCTGGTGCGCGAGGCGGCGCAGAGTTTCCTGCTGCCACTGTGGAACGCCCTGTCGTTCTTCACCATCTACGCCAATCTCGATGGCTGGCACCCCCGGGAATCGGAGATTCCCTTCGAGAAGCGTCCTGATCTCGATCGTTGGATCCTGCTGCGCCTTCAGCGTCTCATCGATGAGGTGACAACCCAACTCGACGGCTACGACTTGACGGGCGCGGCGCGCGGCATCGAGGGGTTTCTGGACGACCTGACGAATTGGTACATCCGGCGTAGCCGCAACCGTTTCTGGGGAGGGGTGGAGGCGGACGATATCCTTCATAAGGAAAGCGCTTACCAATCCCTCTACACAGTTTTAACTACTCTGGCGCGGCTGATCGCACCGTTCACCCCTTTCATCGCCGAGGTGCTGCACGAGCGCCTGGTGCGCAGCCAGCGGAGCGACGCGTCGGCGAGCGTTCACCTCGAAGATTGGCCGCAGCCAGCGGATCGAGCGGACGAAGCCTTGGAGAAGGGCATGGCCGCCATCCAGCGCATCGTGCGGCTGGGGCACGCGGCGCGCAACCTCCACAGCTTGAAGACAAGGCAGCCGCTCCCGGCCGTCACGCTGGTCACCGCGGACGAGTCGCTGCGCGGGCAGGTCGAGCCGTACGCGGACCTGCTGCGCGACGAGCTGAACGTCAAGGAGATCCGCTGGGCCGCGGACCGCACGGTCTACGTCCACCACGAGGTCAAGCCCATCTTCCCCAGGACCGGCCCGCGTTTCGGCAAGCGGATGCCGGAGGTGAAGACGGCCCTGGACGCCGCCGATGGCGACGCCTTGGCGGCCGAGCTGGAGCGCACGGGCAGGATCATCCTGCAGCTCGCGGCAGGTCCTGAAGAGCTCGCGGCAGACGAGGTGGAAGTGCGGCTCGTCGAGCGTGCTGGCACGGCCACCCAGGGGGATCGCGATCTGCTGGTGGCCCTGGAGACGGCGCTCACTCCGGAGCTGGAGGCGGAGGGGCTCGCCCGCGAGTTCGTCCACTGGGTGCAGCAGGAAAGGAAGAAACAAGATCTCGACTACGCCGATCGCATCAAGGTCCGATTCCGCGCCGATCCGGAGATGAAGGCTGCCGTGGACGCCCATCGCGACTGGGTGGCAGGCGAGACTCTGGCGCTCGAGATCGACGGAGAGGAAATCGCCGGGGCCGGCGCTGACGGTCCCTCGCTCGAGATCGAAAAGGTCAGTCCGGCAGGGGTGCGGGCATAAGGGGGGAGAATGGCGGGAATCTTCAAGGCCTACGACATCCGGGGCATCGTCCCCACGCAGCTCAACGAGGAGATCGCGCGCGACATCGGCCTGTCCTTTCAGCACGTGCTGGACGCGGAAGACCGCGCCAACGGCCGCGCCGTCGTGGTGAGCCGCGACATGCGCTCGCACAGTCCGGGCCTCGAACGCGCGCTGATCGAGGGGCTCACCGCCGGCGGGCTCGACGTGGTCGAGATCGGCCTCGCCGCCACGCCGATGAACTACTTCGCCATCAGCCACCTCAAGGCGGCCGGCGGCGTGCAGGTGACGGCGAGCCACAACCCGGCGCAGTACAACGGCTTCAAGTTCAGCCGTCACGGCGCCCGCCCGGTCTCCGGCGACCACGGCATCGCGCTGATGGAAGAGAAGGTGAAGTCGGGCGACCTGCCGCGGGCCGCGCGGCCGGGCACGATCTCGCAGGCGAACGTCTCGGACGACTACGAGCGCCACGTCCTCTCCTTCCTCGAGAACGGCAAGCGCCTCAAGGTCGCCATCGACGCCGCCAACGGCATGGGAACGATCGACCGGCCCATCCTGGAGGCGATGAACATCGAGCTGGTCCCCCTCTACTTCGAGCTCGACGGCACGTTCCCCAACCATGAGGCCAACCCGCTGCGCGAGGAAAACCTCCGTGACCTGATGCGGGCGGTGCGCGAGCATGGCGCCGATCTCGGCGTGGCTTTCGACGGCGACGCCGATCGCGCGGCGTTCATCGACGAGACGGGCCAGCCCATCGGCAGCGATCTGATGACGGGGCTGATCGCGGGCGAGCTGCTGCGGCGCGAGCCGGGCAAGGTGGTGGTCTACGACCTGCGCTCCTCGCGCGCCGTCGCCGAGTACATCCGCGAGCACGGCGGCGTCCCGATGCGCGAGCGGGTGGGCCACTCCTTCATCAAGGCCACGTTGCGCAAGCACGAGGGCATCTTCGGCGGCGAGCTGGCCGGCCACTACTACTTCCGCGACCACTCGTACGCCGACTGCCCGATCCTCTCCGTCGTCGAGGTGCTGAACCTGATGCGATCGAGCGGCAAGACCCTCTCGGAGCTCGTCGCGCCGTTGCGGCGCTACGCCAAGAGTCCGGAGATCAACTTCGAGGTGGAGGACAAGCAGGCGAAGATGGACGAGCTCGCCCGCCGCTACGCCGACGCTGAGATCGATTATCTGGACGGCATCACCCTCAGCTATCCCGACTGGTGGGCGAACGTGCGGCCGTCCAACACCGAGCCCTTCCTGCGTCTGGTCCTGGAGGCCGGGACGCCGGAGGAGCTGGAGCGGCGTGAAGAAGAGTTGATCGGGATCTTGGGAGAGCCGGCGGAGTAACGTACCCCGAAATTCGCCGGAATGCCGGTCGTCCCTGCGAGATCCCGTCCTCCGAGCTGTTCGCCGAGTGCCCGTGATCTAACGCCCGCCGAGTGGCGGCTACATCGCCGGCGGGCGGTTGAGGTCGACCTGCTCGACGTCGGTCCAGGGCACGTACTCGGCGCGCTGACCGCCGGCGGGCGTCATTCCACCTGGATGTCGTAGGCGACGGTGAGCGTGCAGCCGGCGGCGTCGGTCACCTGGATGAAGGCGTCGAAACTGCCAGCCTGCGTAGGCTTGCCGCGCAGACCGCCGGAGCCGGTGAGGTTGACGCCCGGCGGCAGCACGCCAGCGACGAGCGCGAAGTGGTACGGCTCCGTCCCGCCGATGAACTCGAAGTTGAAGTGCACGCTCTGCCCCACGTGGAGCAACGGCACGACCTCGGTGACGTTCGTGAGGGTACTGCAGTCTCCGAAAGCAGGCGCGGCGCAGAGAAGGACCAGCGGGACCAGCGCTAGGACGACCGGAACTCTCTTCATGTCTCTCTCCTTTCGAGATGCGCGGAAGCTGATTCTACGCCAGGCAGGTCGACCCGGTGAGTTCCTTGACACACTGCGGCATCGCTCCCTACGATGCCGTCATGAGTGTCATCGAAGCCGAGCCCCACACATTCGACGTCCAATCCGGCCCGGCGCCCGGCGCGCTGGCCGTCGAAGACGGCATCGCCTGGCTGCGCCTGGACGATCCCGTGAAAAAGGTCAACACCCTCTCGCGCCGCCTCCTCGGCTGGTTCGAGGAGCAGATGGCGTCGTTGGAGCGCGAGCGGCCGGCGGGACTCGTCATCTACTCCGGCAAGCCGGACGGCTTCGTGGCCGGCGCCGATCTGGAGGAGCTGCTGGCGGCCGGCGACAAGGCGGCGGTGCTCGCCATGCTGCAGCGCGGCCATGACCTGATGGAGCGGCTGGTCGGGCTGCCGTTCCCGACGGTGGCGGCCATCCACGGCGCCTGCCTCGGCGGCGGCCTCGAGCTGGCCCTCGCCTGCCGCCGCCGCGTGGCCACGGAGCATCCGAAGACGAAGCTCGGGCAACCCGAGGTGCAGCTCGGCCTCATCCCCGGCCTCGGCGGCACGCAGCGCCTGCCGCGCCTCATCGGCGTGCCGGCCGCGCTCGACCTCATCCTCACCGGCAAGCAGGTGGACGCCCGCAAGGCCAAGCGCCTGGGACTGGTGGACGACACCTGCCATCCGGCCGACCTGCGCACCGCGGCCGAGCGGCTGGTGCGCGGCAGCAGCCAGAAAGAGAAAGGCCGGCCGCTCTCCTCCCGCGCCGCGGACCTGCTCGCCCGCTCGCCGCTCGGCGGCCCCATGGTGTGGGACAAGGCGCGCGCCGGGGTGATGGAGAAGACCGGCGGCCACTATCCCGCGCCGCTGGTGGCCATCGACGTGGTGCGCGAGGGGCTGAAGCTGCCGCTGCGCCGCGCTTTGGACCTCGAGGCCGGCGCCTTCTCGGAGCTGGTGGTCTCCGACTCGGCGAAAAACCTGATCTCCATCTTCTTCGCCAAGAACGAGGTGGAGGCGCGGGCGGCGAAGACGGCACGCGCGGCGCGGCCGGTGACCGCCGTGGGCGTGCTCGGCGCCGGCTTCATGGGCGCCGGCATCGCGCAGGTGCTGGCGGGCAAGGGCGTGCCCATCGTGCTCAAGGACAAGGACCTGGCGGCGGTCGGCCGCGGCTACGGCTTCTGCCAGAAGCAGTTCCGCGAGCTGGTGAAGCGCCGCCGGCTGAGCGAGCCGCAGGCCAAGGTGGCCCTCGGGCGCATCCTGCCGACCGTCGACTATGGCGCGCTGCATCGCATCGATTTCGTCGTCGAGGCGGTCTTCGAGGACCTGGAGGTCAAGCGCGCGGTGATCCGCGAGACCGAGGCGGCGGCTCCCGAAGGGCTCATCTTCGCCTCCAATACCTCGGCCATCCCCATCGCCCGGCTCGCCGAGGCCAGCCGCCGGCCGCAGAACGTCGTCGGCATGCACTTCTTCAGCCCGGTGCACAAGATGCCGCTGGTGGAGGTCATCCGCCATCCCGGCACCTCGGAGGAGGCGGTGGCCACGACGGTCGAGCTGGGTCGGACGATGGGCAAGACGGTGATCGTCGTCGGCGACGGACCCGGCTTCTTCACCAGCCGCGTGCTGGGCACGATGCTCAACGAGGCCGCGTGGATGCTGGCCGAAGGAGCGCGCATCGAGCGGGTGGACCGCGCCATGACGCGGTGGGGCTGGCCGGTGGGTCCCTTCGCGCTGCTCGACGAGGTCGGGCTCGACGTCGCCCGCCACGCCGGCGGCGTGGTGCGCGCCGCCCTCGGCGAGCGGGTGGCGCCGCCGCCGGTCTTCGAGCAGATGGCCGCGGACCGCCGGCTGGGCCGCAAGGCGAAGCGCGGCTTCTACCTCTACGAAGAGAAGGGCGGCAAGCGGGTCGACGAAGCCGTCTACGGCCTCATCGGCTGGCGGGAAGCGCCGGTGGACGACCGCGAGATCGTCGAGCGCTGCTGGCTGCAGATGCTCAACGAGACGGCCCGCTGCATGGAGGAAGGGATCATCACCAATCCGGCGGACGTGGACATCGGAGTCATCTTCGGCTTCGGATTCCCGCCCTTCCGCGGCGGCCTGCTGCGCGAAGCGGACCGCCACGGCCTCGCCTGGGTGGTGGACCGCCTCGACGGCTACGCCGAGAAATACGGCGAGCGGCTGCGTCCGGCGGCTTTGCTGCGGGAGATGGCGGGGCGGGGGGCGGGGTTTTACCGGTAGAAGGGGCATTGCCGGTCCTCAGCGGTTTGCCCTTCGAAACCTCACCCCCTGGCCCCCTCTCCATCGAAGATGGAGAGGGGGAATTGGAAAAAGCAAACCGCTACAATCTCCTCCGAGCCCCTCTATGCCCGCCCCGCCCCGCATCCTTCCGCCCGCCAAGCGGCCGCCCTCCTCGCGCAGCCTGCGGGCGTTCGCCTTCGATCCCAGCTTCAACTGGCAGCTCGACACGGCCGTGATCAACCAGCTCACCCTGCAGGTGCCGTGGGAGGAGTTGCGCCCGGGGCCGGTCGGCGAATATCTCGAAGTGGTGGACGTCGATCCGGCGAGCGGCTGCTGCTACGCGCCGGTGGACCTCAACGAGGCCAACCTGCTGGCGATGGACGGCCTCGATCCCGCCGAGGGCGATCCGCAGTTCCATCAGCAGATGGTCTACGCGGTGGCGATGACCACCATCCGCAACTTCGAGCGCGCGCTCGGCCGGCGCGTCCTGTGGTCGGACGCCGGCGCGGAGCAGGACTACGCCTTCGTGCGCCGCCTGCGCGTCCATCCGCACGCCCTGCGCGAGGCCAACGCCTTCTACAGCCCGCGCAAGAAGGCCCTGCTCTTCGGCTACTTCCCCGCCTCGACCTCCGATCCGGGGCACAACCTGCCGGGCGGCACCGTCTTCGCCTGCCTCTCGCACGACATCGTCGCCCACGAGACCACCCACGCGCTGCTCGACGGCCTGCACCGGCGCTTCATCGAGCCGAGCAACGGCGATACGCTGGCGCTGCACGAGGCGTTCGCGGACATCGTCGCCCTCTTCCAGCACTTCTCCTACCCCGCCGTGCTGCGCCAGCAGATCGCCGCCACCCGCGGCGACCTCGCCGAGCAGAACGCGCTCGCCGCCCTCGCCCACCAGTTCGGCCAGGCCATCGGCAGCTACGGCGCGCTGCGCGACGCCCTCGGCACCGTCGATCCGGACACGAAAGTGTGGCAGCCCAAAAAGCCGGATCCGGCCGACATCCAGACGACGCACGAGCCCCACGGCCGCGGCGCCATCCTGGTGGCCGCGGTGTTCGACGCCTTCCTCTCCATCTACAAGTCGCGCATCGCCGACCTGCTGCGCATCGCGACCGGCGGCACCGGCGTCCTGCCGCAGGGCGACATCCATCCCGATCTCGCCGAGCGCATGGCGCGGGAAGCCTCGAACACCGCCAGCCACATCCTCAACATGTGCATCCGCGCCCTCGACTACTGCCCGCCGGTCGACGTCGACTACGGTGATTACCTGCGGGCGCTGGTCACCGCGGACCGTGACCTGGTGCCGGACGACGACCGGCGCTACCGCATCTCGATGATCGAGGCCTTCCGCCGCCGCGGCATCTACCCGCGCGGGGTGCGCAGCCTCTCGGTGGAGAACCTCTGCTGGTCGGGGCCGGAGCCGGAGGACCTGCCGAAGTTCCAGCGCCTGCTGCCCAAGGCGGACCTCCATCTGGTGCGTCCCGACTGGTCGCTCACCTCGGACCGCCGCAAGGTCTGGGAGGAAACGCGGGCCGGCGCCGCCAGGATCCACGAATGGCTGGCGGGTCCCGGCCGGACGCTCGCCCGCTGCGTGGGTCTGGCGCTGGAGGCGAAGGCTCCCCGCTCCATCGACCGCGGCAAGAAGACCGGGCTGCCGCTCTTCGAGGTCCACTCCGTGCGGCCGGCGCGGCGCGTCGGGCCGGACGGCGACTCGCGCATGGACCTCGTCATCGAGGTCACCCAGAAGCGGCGCGGCTATGCCGATCCCGGCCTGCAGGCCGACGTGGACCGGGGTAAAGTGGAGCCGCTCGATCCCGACTTCTGGTTCCGCGGCGGCTGCACGATTTTGATCGATCTCGACAGCCGCGAGGTGCGCTACGCGATCGGCAAGGGAATCACCAGCGCCTCGCGCCTGGACCGCCAGCGCCGCTTCCTCTCCGGCGACGCGGACGGCTCGCTCGCCGCCACCTACTTCGGCGACCCGCGGGTGCGCGAGGACGCCGAGCCCTTCGCGCTCCTCCACCGTTTCTGAGTCCGCGAGGAGACCGCCATGGCCGCCCCCACGATGACCGCCCCCGCCTCCGGCGTGACCGTGCGCATGTATCGCCAGGGGCTGGGCGACTGCTTCCTCCTCGCCTTCCCCACCGTCGGCGAGCGGCCGTTCTATCTGCTCATCGATTGCGGCGTGCTGCTCGGCACTCCGCAAGGCGGCGAGAAGGTGCGGCGGGTGGCAATGCACATCCTGGAGTCGACCGGCGGACGCCTCGACGTGCTCGTCGCCACCCACCAGCACTGGGACCATCTCTCCGGCTTCGAGCAGGCGCGCGACGTCTTCGACCGGCTGAAGATCGGCGAGGTCTGGGTGGCCTGGACGGAGGATCCGGACGATCCGGTGGCGCGCGGCCTGCGCCGCCAGCGCGAGACGGCCCTGCGCGCCCTCGCCAGCACGGTGAGCCGGCTGCGCGCCGGCGGCGGCGAGGACGCGGCGCGCACGGCGGACGGTCTCGAGCCGATCCTCGGCTTCTTCGGCGACCTGGGCGCGGCCGCCGGCGGTGACTCGGCGATCGTCCGCGCCATGGACTACGTCGTCGGCCGCGGCAAGCCGCCGCGCTACCGCACGCCGGGCGAGGGGCCGCTGCCGCTGCCGGGAGCCGCCGGCGCGCGCGTCTACGTCCTCGGGCCGCCGAAGGAGATGGACTTCCTCAAGCGCTCCAATCCGCGCAGCGGCGAGGCCTACGAGGCGGCGCTCGCCGTCGACGAGGAGACCTCCTTCTTCGCCGCCGTGCTCGACGCCCATGCGCGGGAAGGCGGACTGGCGATGAGCCCGGAGGAGAAGGCGCTCGCCAACCTCTGCTTCCCGTTCGACAAGGTCTACCGCGTCGCCGCCGACGCCGCCGAGAAGGACCCCTTCTTCCAGGAGTCCTACTTCGGCGCCGCCGGTGGCGAGGACGTCGCCTGGCGCCGCATCGACGCCGACTGGCTGAGCTCGGCCGGCGGCCTGGCGCTGCAGCTCGACAGCAACACCAACAACACCAGCCTGGCCCTGGCGGTCGAGCTGGTGCCGAGCGGCAAGGTCCTCCTCTTCCCGGGCGACGCCCAGGCGGGCAACTGGCGCTCCTGGCGCAACCTGAGCTGGACGGTGGACGGCGCGGCGGTCACCATCGACGACCTGCTGCGCCGCACCGTGCTCTACAAGGTGGGCCACCACGCCAGCCACAACGCGACGATGCGCGAGCAGGGATTGGAGCGGATGGAGCATCCCGACCTCGTCGCCATGATCCCGGTGGACGAGCAGATGGCCCACAAGCCCAAGGGCGGCAGCCCCAAGGGTTGGGACATGCCCTTTCCGCCGCTGTTGAAGAGGCTGAAGGAGAAGACCGCCGGCCGCGTCATCCGCGTCGATCAAGGGCTGCCCGAGCGTCCCGCGAAGGCGCCGGCGAGCGAGTGGAAGGCCTTCGCAGACCGCTGCGTGGAAGAGGATCTCTACCTTGAGATCACCGTCGCGGCATGAGCCCGATGTGGATGCCGCTGGCGCTCTTCCTTCTCTTCGCTCTGCTCAGCACGGTGGGCGCCTACCTCGCCGTAGCGCACTGGCGCGGCCGCAAGGCCGGCGCCTGGGCGGCCGCCGGCACGGTGCTGTTCTTCGGCGCGTTGCTGGCGGGGGTGTGGTGGTTGATGCGGAGCGGCGGGGTGGTGTAACGCCGATCCCGCCTTCACGCGTTCTGCAATTCCGCCTCCGCCGGTACTTCCGCCGTTCCAGCCTCCGGCAGCGCATCCGGAATCTCACTCTCCAGCCGACGCAGGCGCGGATTGAGCAAGGCCAGGCCCAGCACGGCGAGGATCAGCCCTCCCAGGAGGACGAAGAGGAAGCCGATGCCGCGTCCCGGGCCGACGCCGATCAGCCGGCCGACGGTGCCGGCCAGGGCGCCGCCGGGAAGGAGCATCGGCCCGAAGACCCGGTCGGACAGCGGACCGGCGATCAGGGAGGCCACCGGCACGCTGGCGAGGGCGATCATCCCCGCCACGCCGAAGACCCGGCCCTGAATGTCCAGCGCCACCTTGCTCTGCAGCAGGACCTGGGTCCAGCCGTTGATGAACGGCAGGATGAACATGAAGGCGAACGCCGCGGCGGCGATCAACGGGACGCTCGGCTTGACGCCGCCGAGGAAGAGGATCAGCGCCTGGACGGCGAAGCAGCTCAGGACCGCCACCACCCGGCGCCGCGGTTCCCCGAGGATCGTCAACGCGATGCTGCCGAGCAGGAGGCCCACGGCGGCCACGGCGTCGACGGTGCCCAGGGCAACCGCGCTGGCGAAGCTGAGGATCAGCGGTGTCAGCAGGATCTGCACCATGCCCAGGCAGAAGTTGGTGGCGGCGAAGAGGATGACCAGGGCGAACAGACCCGGCAGCCGGCGCAGATAGGTCCAGCCGAAGGCCAGGCTGGCGGCCATCGACTGGCGCTCCACTCCCGCGGACCGCGGCGGATTGGGGATGCGCACGGCGAGGACCGTCGCCAAGGCGACGAAGAAGGTCACGCAATCGATCAGGATGACGCCGCCGTAGCCGATCGTCCCCAGGAGAACGCCGGCGGCCAGCGGGCCGATGATCAGCGCGACGGCGCGCGAGGTCTGGCCCATGCCACTCGCCCTAGCGAGCTGCTCGCGCGGCACCAGCAGCGGGATCGAGGAGAGCAGGGCCGGCACCTGGAGAGCGTTGCAGCTTCCCAGCACGAAGACGATCGGGTAGACGTGCCAGGGCCGCAGCCGGCCGGAGAGCAGCAGGGCGGCCATGAGCAGGCTCATCGCGCCGGCGCCCAGATTGGCGAGGATCATGAGCTGCCGGCGGTCCCGCCGATCGGAGAGCGCGCCGCCCACCGGGTTGATGACGATCAGCGCCAGGCCCATGACGAACGAGATCATGGCGAACTGCGTGGTGGAGCCGGTCGTCCGGTAGACCCAGACGCCGAGGGCGAAGCCGCCGAGCCCGCTGCCGATCGCCGAGATGGTCTGGCCGAACCAGAGGATCAGGAAGGAGCGCATGCCATGGAAGAGACCCTTGGGCGTCATCGCGGCCATACTAGTGGAGTGCCTTAAGGTCCTTAGGCGGGACAGGCGGCCCACGGGGTTTCTGGAATATCGTCCCGAGGTCCAAAGTGAGCTGAACCATGGCATCCTGGTAGAATCCCGCCAGTGACAGATCCCGAATACTCGCAGTTGATCACCGTGGAGACATTCTCCTCCGCCTGGGAGGCGCAGCTCGCGCGCGCCTGCCTGGAGGCCGAGGGCATCCACGCCGTCGTCGCGGACGAGCACTTCTTCCGCCTCTACGGAGCCCTCACCAACACCCTCGGCGGCGTGCGCCTGCAAGTGCGCCCCGGCGATTGCGAGCGCGCCTCCGAGCTGCTGCGCAACCGCCGTCCCATCCTCTATCTGGTGACGGAAGAGGACGCCCGCTCCGGCGCCGCCGAAGAGCCGGAGGAGCCCGAAGCCCTGGTCGTCGTCGGCCGCTTCCCCACCCCCTGGGAAGCCCACCTGGCGAAGACGCTCCTCGAATCCGAAGGCATCGACGCCTGCGTCCTCGAGGAGCGCCTGCCGGCGATCAGCCTCCTCACCGGCCAGAGCGCGGTCATGAGCCGCATCGAGGTCCATCCCGAGGACGCCGAGCGCGCGGCCGAGATCCTCGCCGAGGTGGAGGAGCTGGACGAGGCGTCGGAGTGACCTCACCCCAACCCCTCTCCTAAAGGAGAGGGGCTTAAGAGGCTGACGTTTTTCTCCCCTCTCCTTTAGGAGAGGGGCCGGGGGTGAGGTCGAGCGGCCTTCGTCCCTAACCCGGCCGAGCCGGAACCAAACAGGGGTAAGCTGGCCTGAGGACCGTTGTAAGGGCAGTCGGCACGGGTCCAGGAGGTCAGGTGATGGTGGTGCCGCTGGTAGGGCGCTATGGAGAGCAGATTCTTGGTGTTCTT
>JBKPTH010000158.1:0-16285 GCA_046765915.1 Acidobacteriota bacterium
CTCGCGCCGCGCGCGGCGGGGAGCCGTCGCCGCGCCGGCTGCCGCCGCGGCGGCGCTCTCTCCGTCCCCACCCGGCGCCTCCAGCACGAGCCGCGCCTCGCCGATGTCGCGCAGCCGGTGCTTCGGGTCCGCCACCAGGCAGCGCCGTAGCAGATCCCGCAGCCGCGGCGGCGTCGCGGCGGGCAGCACGGAGAGGTCCGGCGCGCCCGCGACGATCATGGCGATCGTCTCGGCCGGCGTGCCGCCGTGGAACAGCCGTCGGCCGGTCAGGCACTCGAACATCACCACGCCGAAGGCCCAGATGTCGGCGCGCCGGTCCACCAGCTTGCCCGTCGCCTGCTCCGGCGCCATGTAGGCCACGGTGCCGAGGATCGCGCCTGCGGCGGTCGGCCCGTAGCTCAGCGTCGGCGCCTCGGTGAGCTCTGCGTCCGTCACCGCCGGCGGATGGGTCTCCAGCGCCTTGGCCAGCCCGAAGTCCAGGACCTTCACCTGGCCCTCCGGGGTCAGCTTGACGTTGGCCGGCTTGAGGTCGCGGTGGATGATCCCCTGGTCGTGCGCGTACTCCAGCGCTCCGGCGATCTGGAGCAGGATGGAGACGCTCTCGCCGAGGGGCAGCGGCCCGCGGGCGAGACGCTCGGCGAGCGTTCGTCCCTCGACCAGCTCCATGACCAGGGCCTGCGTCTCGCCGCTCTCCTCGAGGCCATAGAGAGCGGCAATGTTGGGATGGTTGAGGCTGGCGAGCAGCCGCGCCTCGCGCGCGAAACGGGCCCGCCGCTCGGGATCCGCGGTGACGGCCTCGCGCAGCACCTTGACCGCCACCTCGCGGCCCAGCCGGCAGTCCCGGGCTCGATAAACCTCCCCCATGCCGCCGGCGCCCAGAAGGCGGCCGATCTCGTACGGGCCGAGGCGGGTCCCGGAGCCGAGAGCCATGTAGCTGCCTTTGCAGTCATTCTATCATCACTGGTTTCCCCGCCGTCGCGAGATCTCCCCTTACAATAGGCGCCGACCCGCATGGAACAGACCCCCCGCCGCCCGCCGCCTTGGCTCGTCGTCCTCGCCACGTTCACCGGGAACCTCTTCCTGGCGGCGGGCTCCATCATCCTCGGCATCGTCTCCATCGCCGTGGGCTGGATTCCGCCGCGGGGAAAGTGGGCTTTCGGCGTCTTTCGCATCTGGTCGAGCGGCCTGCTCGCCGCCAGCGGAATTCGCGTCGAGGTGCGCTACTCGCCCGAGCTGGAGCCTGAGAGGAGCTACGTCTTCCTCTGCAATCACCGCAGCCTGTTCGACATCCCGGTGCTCCTCGCCACCACGCCCGGACAGGTGCGCATGGTGGCCAAGCGCAGCCTTTTCCTGATTCCCATCTTCGGCTGGGGTCTCGCGGCCGGACGCTTCATCCCCGTCGACCGCGCGGACCGCAGCAGCGCCGGCCGCACCTTCGCGCAGGCCTCGGAACGTTTGAAGGAGGGCACCTCCATCCTGATGTTTCCCGAGGGCACCCGCGGCATGACCGACGTCCTCCTCCCCTTCCAGCGCGGCGGCTTTCTGCTGGCCCTGAAGAGCGGCCTGCCCATCGTGCCGGTCGGCATCCGCGGCACGCGCGCCATCCAGCCCAAGGGGAGCTGGGCCATCCGTCCCGGCACCGCGGTCGTCACCTACGGCGCGCCCATCGATCCTGCCGCCTTCGGGCTGCGGCGCAAGGCGGAGCTCACTCACGAGGTGCGCGCCCGCATTGCCGAGCTGGCCGGGCTGGACGTCGGCCAGGCGACGTAGCGGCGGCCCTGCGTGGCCGCCGTCCTTCTGCTACGATCCCTCCTGCTATGGCGAACGATCTCGAATCCAAGGTGTGGGATGCCCTGAAGGGGGTCAAGTTCCCGGGCATGAGCCGGGACATCGTCTCCTTCGGCTTCGTGCACCAGGTCCAGGCCGTCGGCGGCGTGGTGTCGGTGGAGCTGCAGATGTCCACGCACAATCCGGCGGCCGGCGATAAGGTGCGGGAAGCGGTGGAGCAGGCGCTGCGCGCGCTGCCCGAGGTGCGCGAGGCGCGCGTCAACCTCAACGTGGTGAAGCCGCCGGCCCGCGAGGAGTCCGCTCAGCGCGCGGTCTCGCAGGACGCGCAGCTCATCCCCGAGGTGCGGCACGTGGTGGCGGTGGCGAGCGGCAAGGGCGGCGTCGGCAAGTCCACCGTGGCGGCCAACCTCGCCGTGGCCCTGGCCCAGCTCGGCTACCGCGTCGGCCTCCTCGACTCCGACATCTACGGCCCCTCGGTGCCCATGATGTTCGGCATCAACCAGAAGCCGCAGGTGATCGACAACCGCATCCTCCCCTTCGAGAAGTACGGCCTCAAAGTGATGTCGCTTGGCTTCATCCTGGAGACGGATACGCCGGTCATCTGGCGCGGCCCGATGGTGATGCGCGCCATCGAGCAGATGCTGGGCGACGTCGAGTGGGGAGCCCTCGACTACATGATCCTCGACCTGCCCCCGGGCACCGGCGACGCGCAGCTCACCGTCACCCAGCGCGTCCCGCTCGCCGGCGCGGTGATCGTCACCACCCCGCAGGACGTGGCCCTGATCGACGCCCGCAAGGGCCTCGCCATGTTCCGCAAGGTGAACGTGCCGGTGATCGGCATCATCGAGAACATGTCCACCTTCGTCTGCCCGCACTGCGGCCAGGAGACCGACATCTTCAAGCGCGGCGGCGGCGAGCGCACGGCCGACCTGCTGGGCACGGCTTTCCTGGGCGCGATCCCGCTCGATCCCAAGATCGTCCTCGGCGGCGACGCCGGCGTGCCCATTACCGTCGCCGAGCCCCAGGGGCCGCACGCCGAGGCCTTCCAGCGCGTCGCCGAAGCGGTGGTGGAGGAGGTCGCCCGGCAGGACGAGCTGAAGCCGAAGCTCTCGATCGTCTAGATGTCCGTCGCCCTCATCGCGGACGCCCACCTGGGCGGGCCCGGCGGCCCGGCCGGCCCGCTCATCGCGCAGCTCGAGGCCCTGCCCGGCCAGGGATGCCGCCGGCTGGTGTTGATGGGCGATCTCTTTCAGGCCTGGATCGGCTTCCCCCGTTTCGAGACGGAGGATGTGGCCGCCGTCGTCTCGGCCCTGCGGAAACTCCGCCAGCGGGGCGTCGAGGTCGACTACATCGAAGGCAACCGCGACTTCTTCCTCGCCGGCAGCCCCTACGCCGAGGCCTTCGACCGCGTCGGCCTCGAGACCGCTTTCACCGTCGGCGGCGTGCGCTATCTCGCCGTCCACGGCGACGGGCTCAATGACCGCGACTGGAAGTACCTCTTCTGGCGCCGCCTCTCGAAGAGCGCGCCCGTCCGCTTCCTCGTGCGCAACATTCCGCGCCGGCTCGCCCACCGCATGGTCCACTCCACGGAGAGTCGCCTCTCGCGGACGAACTTCAAGCACCGCGCCGCCGTGCCCGAGGCCGCGATCCGCCGCTACGCCGAGCGCCGCCTCGCTGAGGGCCACGACGTGCTGCTGCTGGGCCATTTCCACGAGCCGCTGGTGTGGCAGGTCAAGGGAGGCGAGGTTCGCCTGCTCGACGCGTGGTTCAGGAGCCGAGCGGTGGAGTGGCTGCGCTAAACTCCGGCTTCCATGTCTCTCCGCGTCATGATGTTGGGCAGCGGCACCTCCACGGGCGTCCCCGTGATCGGCTGCACGTGCAACGTCTGCCACTCGGAGAATCCGAAGAACAAGCGCTGGCGGCCGGGGCTCAAGCTGGAGATCGGGGGCCGGGTCATCCTCGTCGACACTCCCACGGATCTGCGCGAGCAGGCGCTGCGCTTCGGCCTTCCGCGCGTCGATGCCATCCTCTTCACCCACTCGCACGCCGATCACATCTTCGGGCTCGACGACGTGCGCATCTTCAACTTCCGGCAGCGCGCTCCCATCCCCTGTTACGGCTCGGAGGAAGCCCTGCGCAACATCCGGCGGTCGTTCGCCTACGTCTTCGAGGCCGGGCAGGAGGGGGGAGGCAAGCCGCAGCTCGAGCTACTGCCGGTGCGCGAGCCGTTCCCGCTGCTGGGCCGCACGTTCGTGCCCGTCCCGGTCTGGCACGGCACGATGGAGGTCTTCGGCTACCGCACCGGAAGCTTCGCCTACGTGACGGACTGCAACCGCATCCCGGAGAGCAGCTTCGAGCTGCTCGACGGGGTGGAGATCCTGATCCTCGACGCCCTGCGCCACCGGCCGCACTCGACGCACTTCTCCATCGAGGAGTCCATCGAGATGGCGGCGCGCATCGGCGCCCGGCGCACCATCTTCACCCACATGACCCACGAGGTGGATCAGGACGATCCCCTCCCCGCCGGCGTGGAATTCGGCTATGACGGCCTCGTCTTCGACGCCGACTGAGCCCTTCGCCGTGCCCAGTGGCCGGCGGGTTCGCGGCCGGCTGCGGGTGCCGCCGTCGAAGAGCCTCACGCACCGCTACCTCAACCTGGCGCTGCTCTCGGGCGCGCCCCTGGTGGTCGAGCGGCCGCTCTTCGCCGACGACACGCGCCTCTTCCTCGCCGCCCTCGGCCGCTGCGGCCTGCGGGTGGAGGAGGGCGCGGAGGAGGTGCGCCTGGAGCCGGGCCCGCCGCCGGAAGGCGAGGTGGAGATCTTCTGCGGCAACGCCGGCACCATGCTGCGCTTCCTCGTCGCCACCCTCGCGGTGGTCCCCGGCCGCTGGCGGCTCGACGGCGTGCCGCGCCTGCGCGAGCGGCCGGTGGGCGCTCTGGTGGACGCCCTGCGGCAGTTGGGCGCGCGCATCGACTACCTCGCCGCCGAGGGTCGCGTGCCGCTGCGCATCGAGGGCGGCAGCCTGCGCGGCGGCACCGCCACGCTCGACGCCGGTGAGTCGAGCCAGTACCTCTCCGCGATCCTCATGGCCGCCCTGCGCGCGCCGGAGAAGGTGACCGTGGAGGTGCCCGCGCTCACCTCGCGGCCTTACGTGGACGTGACGATCGCCGCCGCCGCGGCCTTCGACGGTCACATCGAGCGCGTGGGGCCGCGCGCCTACCGCGTCCGCCCCTCGCCGCTGCGCGCCGGCCGCGTCCGCGTCGAGGGCGACTGGTCGGCCGCCTGCTATCCCGCCGCCGCCGCGGCGCTCACCGGCGGCACGGTGATCCTGGAGGGGCTCTCGCCGGAGTCCAGGCAGGGCGACCGCGAGCTCCTCGACCTGCTGGCCGAGATGGGCGCCGCGATCGCCTGGAAGGCCGGCCGGCTCGAGGTCCAGGGCGGCGACCTGCGCGGCGTCAAGGCCGATCTCGCCAACATGCCCGACCAGGTGCCCACGCTGGCCGCCCTCGCCCCCTTCGCCCGCGGCGAGACGCTCATCCACAACGTGGCCCACCTGCGCCTCAAGGAGAGCGACCGCCTGGAGGCCATGGCCGGCGAGCTCAAGAAGCTGGGAGCGGACGCGCGCGAGGGCCGCGACAGCCTCTGGCTCCCCGGCCTGTGGAGTGGCGCAGATCCGCCCACCGATACAGTTCACGTGGACCCCCACGGCGATCACCGCATCGCCATGAGCCTCGCCCTCGTCGGCCTGCGCCGCCCCGGCGTCGTCATCGACCATCCGGAGGTGGTGGCGAAGTCGTATCCGGGATTCTGGCGGGATCTGCAGAAGATCTTATAGACCCACCCCGATCGTCCAGATTACGTTTTTTCACTATACTTATCGTCTTAGATGCCCCTTTCCGCGACCCGCCATGCGGCCGGTGTCGTTCATCCGTGCCTGGAATCGCCGCCGCGCGCGATTCCGCTGGGCGAGGCTCGGCTGACGGACCGCCGCAAGGTCGGGGTCCTGCTCCAGGCCGCCGGTCTGCTGTCCTTGCTCGAGCAGGCGCGCTGGCAGCTCGCCGCCGGATGGCAACCGGCGCGAGTCACGGCGGAAGGGCGGCTCGTGATGGGCGAGGGCGGCGCGGCGCCCGGCCGGCCGCCGCATCCGGCGCAGGATCTCCTGCTCGACCTCACCGCCCGGCTGTTCGGCGAGGGACGGGTCCCCGGCCGGGGTGACGCCCGGCGGGCCATCCGTACGTTGCTCGACTCCTGGCGCCCGTCGCTCGTGCCTCTGCCGCCGGACGAAGCGGTCGTCCAGATCCTCGACGCGGCGGCGGCCTTCCTCTGGGAGCCGGAGCATGCGGTGGCGCGCGCCGGGCTGGCCGGGGCGCTGGACCACGGAGGCGAGGACGGCATCCGGATCTGGCTTGCGGGCTCCCGGCACTTTCGCTCCCGCATCCTCACCGGCTGCCGCTCGATCGAGGAGCTGCGGGGCTTGCTCGCCGGCCCGAAGGTGCGCGCGCTGTGGGATGGAGAGGAAGAAGGGACGCCGGCGGAGCTGGCCGCCGCCGGGCGTTGGCGAGCGGCGGTCGCGGCGTGGACTCGACGGCCGCCGGTCTCGGAAGAAGAGCGGATCGAAATGGCGTCGGCCCTGACCGCCCTGGGCCGCTTCGCGTCGGCGCTGGAGACGCTCTCCGGCCTGCGCTCTCCGGCGGCCCGCGTGCTCGCCGTCCGCTGCCAGCTCGACCTCGGGCAGCTCGGCGCGGCGCGGTCGACGTTGCACGGCCTCGGAAAAGCGTCCTTGTCGCCCGGCCAGGCCGCGGAGCTGGCGGAGACCGCCTCGCGGATCTACGCCAATCATGGCAAGCCGAGCCGGGCTCGTGGGTGGATCAACCGCGCGCTCGCCAGCGCCGACGGCGACCGCCGGGCGGCGCTTCTGGCGCGGCTGGCCGCGGCCGGAGCGGCCTGGGATCGCGGCGATCTGGCGGCGATGGACGATTTCCTGGAGGAGTCCCGCCCGGCGCTCGACGACCCCGCTTTGGCCTGGCGCTGGCACAACGCCCGCGCCCTGCGCGCGATGAAGGAAGCGGACGGCGGCGGCGAGGTCGTGGCGAGCATCACCCGCGCCCTGCGGGTGGGGCGCCGCAGGTTGACTCGCCGTCAGGCGGCGGGCCTGTGGAACGAGCTCGGACTCGGGCGGGCGCGGGCCGGCGACCTGCCCGGCGCCGAGCGCGCGTTTCTCCATGCCCTGCGGCTCGAAGCCGGCTGCGACGGACCGCGCCGGACGACTCTCGCCCTCTGCAACCTCGCCGAGGTCAGGCTGCGGCGCGGCCGTCTCACCGGCGTGCGCGAGATCCTGGCGCGTTCGGAAGAGGAGAACCGCCGCTCCGGCAACTTGCGGGGGATCGTCCAGGATCTCGGCCTGTGGGCCCGCCTGGATCTGGCCCTGGGGCGCCCGGCCGCGGCCCTGGCGCTGTGCCGGGAGGCATTGGCGGAGCTCGATCGCCAGAAGTCCACCTGGCACGAGCCTGAGCTGCGCCTGCTCGCCGCGCGGGCCCTCGGCTGGCTGGGCCGGCCCGTGGAAGCCGCCTCCGAGCTGGCGCGCGTCCCGGACGAGACCCTCGCGGAGCTGGAGCCCGAGGAACGGCCGGCTCTGCGGGCGCACGCGGGCGATCGGCAAGGCGCCGTCCGTGAGGCGGCGGGGACTCCCTTCGCGCCGCTCTGGGAGAAGCTCGGCGCGGGCGGCGCGCCGGCCCGCGACTGGGAGGCGCTGCACGATCTGGAGGTCTACCGGGCGGCGCGGCTGGTGTTCGATCTCGATCTGCTGGCGCCCGCTTCGGCGCCCATCGCTTGGCGTCGGGCGGCGATCGCCACCTTCCGCAAGCTCGGAGCGATCGCCCTGGCGGAGCGGCTGGAGGCGCATCTCGGCGGTCCCTGGGCCGTCCTCTCGAGCTACCTGACGGGGGAGCGCGGGGATCAGGATTCGCTGGCGGCGCTCCTCGCCGGAGCCGGTCATCCGGAAGCCGAGCTCTTCCTGATGACGGAGGACGGCGGGCGCGTGCTGGTCGCCGGTCCGGGCGGCGCCGCCGAGCTCTCCGCGGAGGTGGAGGAGGGCCGTCTCACCTTGCGTGCGGAGGCGGACGACGAGCCTCTGCGCGCGGCCTTCGGTCTGATCGCGCGCGATCTGACGCGAGGCGGCCCGCGGACGGCGGAGAAGGCTCCGCCGGCCGCTCCGCCGCGCGCCGGCGGCATGGTGGGCGAGAGCCCGGCCCTGCGGTCGGCGCTGGAGAGGATCGCGCGGCTCGCTCCCAGCGAGCTGCCGGTGCTGATTCTCGGCGAGAGCGGCACCGGCAAGGAGCTCGCGGCGCGGCAGCTCCATCGCGCCAGCCCGCGGGCGGAGCGGCCCTTCCTCCCCGTCAACTGCGCCGCCCTCTCGGAGACCCTGCTCCTCTCCGACCTCTTCGGCCACTCGCGCGGCGCCTTCACCGGCGCGGACCGCGACCGCAAGGGAGTCTTCGAGACCGCGCACGGCGGCACGGTGTTCCTCGACGAGATCGGCGACCTGCCGCCGTCGGCGCAAGGCTTGTTGTTGCGCGTGCTGCAGGAGGGCGAGATCCGCCGGCTCGGCGAGAGCGAAGCGCGGCGGGTCAACGTGAGGGTGCTCGCCGCCACCCACCGCGACCTCGCGCGCATGGTCGAGGAAGGCAGCTTCCGGCGCGACCTCTACTACCGCCTGCGCGTGGGCTGCATCGAGCTGCCGCCCCTGCGCGACCGCGGCGAGGACCTGCTGCAGATCGCCGATCACATTCTTGCGCGGCGCAGCCCCCAGGCGCGGCTTTCCAGCGAAGCACGGGCGCGGCTGCTCGCCTACCGCTGGCCCGGCAACGTGCGCGAGCTCGACAACGTGCTCGCCGTCGCCGTGACCCTGGCCGGCGAACGAGACATCGAGCCCGAGCACCTGGAGCTCCCCGGCGGCCGCGCACCCGAAGCGCCTTATCACCAGCAGGTCGATGCGTTTCGCCGCAGCCTCGTCGCCCGAGCGATCGAGGAGGGCGGTAACCGCGCCGAGGCCGCCCGCCGGCTCGGCATCTCGCGCCAGGCGCTGTCCTATCTCATCCGGCAGCTCGGGCTCGACGGCAAGGCCGCACGCCGTCCAACATGACCGGAGCGACCGCCTTCCACCCAACCGTGTGAACGTCTGGTAAACGACGGAAGACCCAGGCCCAAGAGCGGGAAAGATCAGAGCGACCTTACGCTGTTAGAATTACGTTGATAACTACCACTAACATAAGGTATCCTATTAGAATCTGCATTCCTACAAGCGTGCGGATCCTTGTATTATTGGGCAGAATATCACCAAACCCTACAGTGGTTTGAGAAATAAGGCTAAAATATAAAAAACCCATGAGTGACCAGACTTGGGATGATTCTGTCCATAGCGATGTCAGCCTATGTTCGGTAGTATCAATATCGACCTCCAGCCTAGCCTTCCAACGGTCTACTAGCTCTGGGAAGGTAAGGTCGTCAAGAGGATCTCTCATGACTTCATAAGAAAAGTTTTCACCTCTGCTAATGTCCTCGACCGTTATAGCGTAAATGGTTGTCATTGGCCCGGCCGGGGGGCTACCAACATTTTGAATTTGCATAGTGAAATGAAGGTTTCCGAGAAAGGTCTCCCAGCGCTCGCCGAACTTATACCATTTACTGGGCATTGGAATCATCAGTGGGTCATTGCTCTTGAGGTAAGTATCTGCCTCCTGTAGGAGTGGAAGAACTTTCTTCATCTTTGAGAGCTTCTCGACCGCGGCACTTTCGACCGTAAAAACCTGCCTCTTAAAGATATCTGCATTGAATGCAAACGCCGAAGGATCTCTGGAATAAATGTGCCAGTAGACTAACCCGAATACGGCTATGGAGGTTAGATAAGCTCCGAAAAGCGCGATGAGCTCCCAGGTTTTATTGTCAATGATATTCAGTAAGTCTAATAGCATTGATTAACCTTCCTGCCGCCCTTGGCGACCTGTTTCACTTCATTCTTCAAGGGGGTTCTCCTGGGTACGGTCCAACTTTTGCTAAGGATAGCGCATAGGGTTGTCTCAATCCTGGCCTGTGTGAGACGACCTGCAAGTGACTAGGGAATCGCATGTGGCCTGCTGAGGGGCAGCTCTCCGCCCCGCCACAGGCTGTCTCGCCGTCAGGCGGCGACGCCGCGGATGAGCGCCGGGCACCTCCTCTTCACGCTCTTTACGATCGGGTATCTGCTCGCCGGCATGCGTCTCGCCGAGCGCGACCTCGCGCACCGCTACGGCGCGGAATACGAGCGCTACCGGAGTAACGTGTCGGCTTTCCTGCCGCCGGTAGTCAGCCGACGAAATCATCCTCAGGCTGACCTGAAGGCAGCCTGAGGTTCGCTTATCCGCCCCCGGTGAGCTCGTGGGCCGTCCGGCGTGCGTTGCCGAGGCGCTCCCGGCAGTAGCCCTGGACGCGGTCGCTCTCCTCCCCCTCCACCCGCTCCGCGATCGAGAACGCCAACTCCGCCAGCTCCAGCGCCTCCCCTGCGCTGTGATCCGCCGTCTGAGCGCTCGCCTCGCATATGCGCATCGCGAGGGCCGCGCTCTTGGAGGCCTCCAGGGTGTACTCGATCAGCCGCCGGCGCCGGGGGACCGGATATTTCTCCAGCGCCGTCCAGATCTCCTCGGCTTCGCGGCATTCCTCCTCCGCCGTCTGCCGCGGCGGCGGGGCGGTCTGGTCCTCGATCAGGAAAGGAACGGCGGCGAGCACGGCGGGCTCCAGCACCGAAACGTCGAACGGCTCGGCGCCCGAGACCGCCTGCTGCCGAGACACCGCCGAGAGGAAGGCTTCGATGAAGCGGCGCACCTGCACCACCAGCGTCCACTCCACGCCCGCCCCCTTGGCGAGCCGGCGTAGGGTGGCTTCCGTGGGCTCGCGCTCGCCCTTTTCGTACAGGGAAAGGCTCGGCTGGCTCACCCGCGAGGCCTTGGAGAGCTCCATCTGCGTCTTGTCGGCGTACGAGCGTAGGAAAAGCACCAACAGCCGGAAAACCTCCAGGTCACCCCGCTTCGGCATCCCATGTCTCCTATCGCGCGCAGTATAGCGGGCCTGGCAGACCGAGAAATTGCGTGGCCCGACCCGCGCAGCACGCCGCGTGTCCCGCGCAGCACGGGACGTGCTCCGCGCAGCACGCCGCGTGACCTCCGAGAGCTGACGCCAGACCTTGGGTCATGGCGCGGACTCGCGGGGCACCACCCCGTGACCCGCTCAGCACCAGCCAGGACCCGGAGGTCTTGGACCGTGACCCACGGGTCATGCCACTGGCTGAGCGGGTCACGCGCCAGCCCGAGGGGTCACGCGGCGTGCTGCGAGGGTCATATGACGTGACCCGCTCAGCACGCAGCAGGATCGTCGTGTCTTCCCTCGTGCTGGATATAAGCTATATTCATTCTGTCTCTTTTCCCGTGACGGCTGCCCGCGCGGCCATGGCGGCCGTGTTGGAGCGTCCTCCCAGAGGGCCATCATGCTCACCAACTCTCTTCGCCGCAAAACCATCCTCCTCGTGCTGATTGCGGTCCTCGCCTCGCCGTGGGTCTCAGCCGCCGAGGTGCGGCTTGAGAGTCGCGAAGCTCTGAAAGCTGGCGAAACAGCCCCTTTGGAGCTCCTGGGACGCCTATGGAGCTTTCTTCGGAACGCCTGGTCCAAATCGGCCTGCAGTATCGACCCGAGCGGCCTCTGCCCGGCTCAGCCGTCTGTCCAGTCGAAGTCTGCCTGCAGCATCGACCCGAATGGCCTGTGCCGGCCTTAACTTTCACTGAGGCGTCTTATCCTTTTGGCGATCTCCGCCTTGACCTGCCCCGCCAGCTCCGACGTAGCGTTCTCCTTCTTGGCGGCCTCGCAGAACAGGGAGAGCGTCACCAGAGCCTCGCGATGGATCCCCTTGGCTTTGAAGATCCAGCCCATGGCGACCGCCAGCTCCCGCACCTTCACCGTGTGTCCGCCTTTCAGGTACAGCACGGCCAGATCGAGCGACGAGAGCGCCGCGTGGTAGGGGAGCGCGCGGGCCGTGAAGTCCGCCCGCACCCGCTCCAGGCCGGCGATGGCCTCGTCCGGCCGCCCCTGTCCGGCCGCTACCCTCGCCTCCAGCCAGACCAGCCTCACGAGCCTCGGGCCCTCGGTCGCCTGCACTGCTGCCAGTTCACGCAAGTGGGGTAGCAGCGCCTCCGCCTCGGCGAAGCGCTCCAGATCGGTCAGGTTATCGGCCATGTTGAAGCGAAGCGCGAAGAGCAGTTGGCGATCTCCCAAGGCTTCTACGAAAGGAATCGCTTCCGCCGACACCGCCAGCGCAGCTTGGGCGTCTCCCTTCTGATTGAAGATGTTCAGCATGTTCAAGAGAATGCGCCCGGTTGCGACCGGATCCTCTCCGGCGGCGGCCCGAGCCCGGTGAAGGAGATCCAAGGCTTCGGAGAACCGTCGCTCATCCGTCCGCAGGGAGGCTTCGAGGTCGAGCAGGCGCCACTCGTGCAGGAGCTCTGGATCAGACTCGGTGCCAGCCCGCCATAGCTTCCAGGCCTGCGCGAACGCCGCGTCGGCGCCATCGAAGTCCTCGGCGACGCGACGGCTGTTCCCGACGTGGGCCCAGCAGTAGCCTTCGAGGCGGCGGCGCCAGCTCTCCTCCCCCGGCACTCGCTCGGCAATGAAGCCGGCGAGGGCCGCCAGGTGGAGCGATTCTTTGACGTCGCGGGCGGCCGCGCGCACGCTCGCCTCGCAGGCCAGCAGCGCGAGGGGCCAGCTCCGAAGCTCGGGGAAACCCGCCACGAGATCGCGCCGGTCCTCGACCGCCGCCGACGTAAGACGTTCCCAGATCTGGCGGGCTTTCTGGCGGGCGGCGTCCTCCTTCTTCCGCTTGATCCGGCACGCCATCTCGCTGGCGATGGCCGCGGCCACCGCCGCTGCTCCGGCCATGCCGGCGCGGTGGACTCGCCGGCGCTCTTCCGGCGTCAGGCTCAGGGGCGATGCGGCCTCCGCCGGGGACTCGGGGAAGATCAGGTCATGGGCAGAGACCAGCACATCCAGAGCCTCGGGCGGATGCGGGAGGGGAGAGACCAGGAACTCCGCCCTGTCTCGGGTCAGCGGATTGTCGCCCCGCTCTAATTTCGAGAGCACGGAATCGTCGCTGTAGCCTAGCGCCTTGGCGAGCCGCGCCTTGGTCCAGTCGCTCTTGCAGCGCAGCCACGTCACCGCCAGGCCGAGCGCCGACGGGGACTTTTCCGGCATGCTATGCCTGCCCGCCATATTGCTCCTACAGGTAATGTTTCCGGCCGAGCCGGTTTCGTGACAGTCGAAAAGAGACCCTTTCAATATAGCCTAAACCATTTCGCGGCGTTGTATTGCGGGCTGCCGAAGTCCCCTTACGATGCCGCCAATGTCCGGAGCGAATCTCGAAGCGGAGCGTGAAGGCTCCGAGCCGCCCGGCGTCCATCCCTCTCCGGCCGTTCTAGAGCGCTTCATGCTCGGCGAGCCGGAGAGCGCCGCCGAGCATCGGGCCGTCGTCCGCCACCTGATGGCCGGCTGCGAGAAATGCCGCGGCATCACGGCTCGCCTGTGGAATCACGGTGGCAGAGAAACGATCTCGCTGATCGAGATGCTGGCGAGTCCGAAGACGCTGGCGCGGCACCGGCGATGGCCCAGGTCGAAGAAATGGGATCCGAGAATGAGCGCCGCGGTGGCCTCCCTGGAGAGCGTCGCCCGCGACCTCATCCGGGAGTACGCGCAGGAGCTGGAGGGGCTCCGCGAACTCCTGGAGACTCTCTGTGAAGGTCTGCTCCGGATACCGGTGGCAGATCCGGAAAGGATTTCCAGCGCCGAGCATCTCCAGGCCGCCATCTCCTGTGTCCTGCAGGACAACGTGCGGCCGGCCATCGCCGGTCTGCGCGCGGCTGCGGATTCTACGGCCGAACCCGAGGACGAAGAGGCCGAATCGGCATGAGCGGCGATGAGCGTACGTCCGCAAGCCCAATGACCGTGAAAGAAGCGGTCCGGCGGGCGCGGCGCGAGGCTGGCCGGCTGCGGGACGCGCGGACGGTCCTCGAACGGCTGCGAGCGGCCCTCCCGGCTCCTTCGCCGGAGGAGCTGGCGCAGGTGGAGAGAGGCGAATGTCCCCCCAGTGCCGAAGCGTACCTGCTCGGAGTCCTGCAAGCGGCGATCAGCGAATTGGAGGACGTCGAAGAAGACCTGCGGTATGCCGTGGCCGCGAAGACCCTGTCGCGGCTGGAGAGGGACTGGCGGCGCGGGGCTCTCACCAATGAGCTGCCGTGGATTCGGTCGGCCTTGAGCGCCCGGAACGTCTAGGGCGCCCTGACTTTTTGTCCGTCTCGGCTTCCTGCTCTCCGATTTCCTCCTCCCCCGTCTCCGGTCCCAGCACGAACAACAAGTACATGTTCAAGTACTAGTGGCAATCGGAGCAAGTCGCGCACTTCCAGGGCCAGTTCGTGTCCGGTCCAAGCGAGAAGGCCTTGGATCCCGCGATTCGTATTTAAGCTGCTGCTGAACGCTGGACAGGCCAGCCCCCCGCGTAGGTCAATGGGCCCAGCCGACGCGACCCGAAAGGCGCGCGGCCCTCCGGGCCAATGACGGTTCGGAAATCTCCCGAAAGGAGACGCAGTATGAACACGCAGCACGCAGTTTCCACGCAGGTGGGCACGGTCCGGGAAGAGCTGAAGTCGGAGCGGGTGCAGGATCCCGTGGCGACGTTCCGCACGCAGCTCAAGTCGGAACGGGTCCAGGACGGCCTGACGGCCGCCGGCGAGGTCGAGGCGCCCATCGCCTCCATCGAGCTGGCGGTCTATCAGCCGCAGACGGTGACCATCGAGCTGTTCGCCTCGAAGGTCGCCATCACGCTTTCCGGTAATCCCGCCGGGAGCAACTCCGGCGGTGCCGAGGCCGGTATCGCCGGGTAAGAAAGGAGACGTCGTGGCCAGCAACAATTCGTACGCCGTTCTCCTCAACGACTGGCAGCAGACGCTTTCGGCGGTCGACAAGACGCCGGATCTGCAGCCGAGCGTCGAGACGGAACGGCAGGCCCTGATCCAGGCGGTGGCCGAGGTCGAAACCCTCCTCCGCCGGCAGAAGGAGCTGATCGCTCTCAAGCAGCGCGCCACGCAGGAGCTCAAGGAGGCGAGAGAGCGGGGCAAGGAGATGGACATCAAGCTCCGGTCGATGGTCCGCGGCAAGTTGGGCCATAAGAACGAGCTGCTCGTCCAGTTCAACGTTGCGCCGCAGCGCAAGCCGAAGCGCAAGCCTGCGGAGGAGAAGCCGAGCGGGGAGAAGCCGGGTACCGGTCCGGGTGGCACCGATCCGGGCACCGCGGTCCCCCCGCCCGACAAACCTGCCGCCTAGTCCCTAGATCCCGGGGGCGTGGATGGGCCACGCCCCCCTTTTTAGAAACCAGACGACATAAGGAGAGTAACATGCCAAAGGTTTCGAAGAACAACCTGGTCAACCCGGGCGGAGGAGATCAAGAAACGCTCGCTCGCCCGGAAGTCTTTTCCGCCGCGATCGAGCCCTTGTAAAACGCTGCGCTGAAGCCGCCAAGGCACGCGCTCAATCGTTCCGCGACCTGCTCCAATCCTTCGCGATCATCCTCATCAAAGGCAGCTAGCTGGTGTGAGTCGAGGTCGAGAACGGCGACGACATCGCCTTGTGAATCACGGACGGGAATGACGATTTCGGAGCGCGCCGCCGCGTCGCATGCGATATGGCCCGGAAAGGCGTTTACGTCGGGAACCAATTGCGTCGCGCCTGCGCGCGCGGCGGCGCCGCAGACGCCGCGATCGAAGGGGATTTCGAGGCATCCCAGCGGTCCCTGATAGGGGCCGACGCGCAACAGCCGTGGCGCTACGACGCGATAGAAGCCGGTCCAGCTCGCGTAGGACAGATGTTGATGCAGCACGGCGGCGCAGGTGGACATGGCGGTGATCGGATCGTCGATGCCGGCGAGCACGGCGTCCAGCTCGCGCAGCAGCTCGCGGTAGATCACTTTCTTGGCGTCGTCTTTCATGGCGCGGAATTCTACGTCAGAACGAAAAATAGCGGGGCCTATTGACAATTCGAGGACTCTTTTTGATAATGAGCGCGATTTTATGCGCGCAGCCCTCAGTATCCCCTTCATTTTCATGAACCCTGAGGAGGCAAGTGAACATCATGGCAGAGCCTGACACGCAGCAAGGCAAGCTCTACACGCTTTCCGAGATTTCCAAGAGGACCGGCATTTCGATGCCGACGCTCCAGCGCTACAAGAAGACGTACCAGAGCCGCATTCCGTCGGTGGGCCAGGGCCGCAAGCAGCGCTATCCGGAGAACGCGCTGCCGGTTTTCAATGAGATCAAGGTGGAGAACGCCGGCCGGCGCGGCCGTCCGCGCAAGAGCGAAGCGGCGGGCGCGGCGCCGGCGGCGAAGCGGCGCGGCCGTCCGCCCGGCTCGGGCAAGGCGGCTTCGCGGCGCAAGAC
>JBKPTH010000159.1:0-22953 GCA_046765915.1 Acidobacteriota bacterium
CCGCTACGACCGCTGCGAGGCTGAATCTGGCCCGTACCTTGCACACACGGCTGTGCAGAATCGACGCGCGTGTTCCCTGTGGGAGGCGCCGCGTGCAACGGTCGGCCGGGTTTTTCCTCTCGGCCGCGGAAACGGAGGTACGCCATGAGAAAGACAATTCTGTGGACAGTGGCGGTGCTGGCGCTCCTGGCCGGACCCGCCTCAGCGGCCGACTTCGGACTGTTCGGCGCCTATTGGGACACCAAGGATGCGGACCAGGCGCTCGGCGGCGGCGTGAAGGTCGACTTCGCGCGCATCGTCGAGCTGCGGGCTTCCTACTTCAGCGACCTGACGGCCGACACCTCTCCCGAGAGCCGGGACTTCGAGATCAAGGCCGTGCCGCTGGAGGCGGGGCTCAACTTCAAGTTCGCGCAGAGCGACCGCTTCACGCCCTACGTGGGCGGCGGCATCGGCTATTACCTGCTCGACACCAACCGCGGCGACATCGACGACGAGACCGGCTGGTACGCGGTGGTGGGCGCCGATATCAAGGGCTCGTCCGGACTCGGCTTCATGGTCGAGGGGATCTACCGCGGCATGGAAGCGACGGTGCGTGACGATGATCCCAACGACATCACCGGCGACGTGGACGTCGACTTCGGCGGCCTCGGCGTCAACGCCGGCCTGGTCTGGTCCTGGTAGAGAAAAACTCCCTCTTCATCTCAAGAAGGACCTGTGTAGGGCGCCCCCGTGTGGGCGCCCTGTTCGTTCCTGGAGCGACCGTCAGTCGTAGACGCCGTCCGCGTACCAGACGCCGGTCTCACGCTCGCGGTAGATGCGGTAGAGCCCGCGGCCGGCGAGCTCCACGTCCCAGTAATCCCGGCCGGTGGGCTCCTCGGCCCACCATTCCTCCTCCAGCCCCCAAGGACCGGAGGCTACCTTCACCCTGCCTTCGACGCGCGGGCGCTTCGCCGCCGCTTCCGTCGCCGGCGTGCGGATTTCGGCCGGGATGGAAGGAGCCTCGCCTTCTTTCTCGTCCACCAGCACCTCGATCGCCACCGGCGGCCGCAGCACCCGCACGGCGAGCAGGCCGCGGCCGGCGCGCGGCTCGCGGCGCACCTCCGGCGGTGGGGGCGGGGAGAAGTCCACCAGCGCGAAGCGCTCCGGACGGTGGCCGTCCACCGGCCGCGGCGAGCCGACCCGGTCGGGGCCGAGCAGGGCGAAGAGACGGGCCAGGGTGGTGGCCAGCTTGTCCGGCGAGAGGGCCGCCGGCCCGTACATTGAGAGCTGCGCCTCGCGCGGCCGGTCCGGATGGGCGACGAACGTGAAGCCGGCCACCGGCGCGCCCGGCGGGCGGGCTTCGAGATCGAGGCGCACCAGCGTCAGCAGGGTCTTGGCGTCGCGGGTGGGCGCCGGCAGGTCGATGGACCGCGATTGGTGGCCGTCCGGCTCGAGCCGCAGCTCCAGTCCCAGCCGGATGCAGGCGAAGCCGCGGCTCGCCAGGCGCTCGCAGAGACGGTCGAGCGCCGCCCGGCCGACGAACAGGAAGGGCTCGAGGGAGACCAGCGGCCACTCGAGGCTCGTCCCTTCGTGGAAGACGGGAGCCGGCTCGCGCGGCTTGAGCGGGCGGAGATCGATGCCGCGGGCGGTGGCGTGCAGCTCGCGGCCGGTGCGGCCCAGCCGGCTCGCCACCCTGGAAGGTGGCAGGCGGGCGAAGTCTCCCACCGAGCGCACGCCCCAGCGCTCCAGGGTCTCGGCGATGTTCACCTCGGGCGAGAGACGGTGGAGGGGCAGGGGAGCCAGGAAAGAGGCCTCCTCGCCCGCGGGCACGACGACCGGCGGCTCGGGCAGACCGGCGGCCACCCGCGCCGCGAGCTTGCTCGATGCGATGCCCACCCGTGCCGGCAGGCCGGCCGCTTCGGCGGCGCGCATCAGGGCGCGTCCGAGATCCAGCTCGGGAGCAGGGCCGGGGTAGTGGCGCTCGACGCCGTCGATGTCGAGATAGGCGAGGCCTTCGCCGGCGTCCTCCACCCGCGGCGAGAAGCTCTCCGCCACCTCCAGCAGCGCCTCCTGCGCCGCCCGCTCGCAGTCGCCGTCCCGCGGGCGGGCCACCAGCTTCGGACAGAGCGCCCGGGCCTGGACGAGGGTGAGCCCCGGCCGCACGCCGGCCGCCCGCGCCAGCCGGGTGGCGGCGACCACCCGGGCGGCGTTGCCGTTGCCCTCCACCGTCACCAGGGCCTCCCGCGCCAGCTCCGGCTCGCTGCGCAGCCGCGCGGCGAGGGGGAAGAGGGGGAGGAGGAGGGAGGCTAGGCGGGGAGTCATTTCACGGGTCTCTTGGACGTCGGACGGTCCTGCCCTTCGAGACCTCATCCCCTGGCCTGGACCAAGACATCGGATCACCCCGCGGCAACCCGAAGGAACGGCACGACGTTCTCATGCCGCGTCCGTACGGAAGGTCTCGCGGGAAGGCGCCTCTCCGCCACCGGTTTGGGGACCTCCGCCAAGGCCAGATCGAGGTCCTCGGCCCGTCCGGGGAGCCGGCTGCGGCACTTCTCGAGCACGAGGCGCGAGGAAACCCCGGCGAGGAGACGCGGCGAGCCGCCGATGCCGCGCCAGGCGGCGCGGGGACGGCCGGCCTTCAACACCACGGCGGCTGCGGTGCCGCTCACCCGCCAGGGCGCACCCACCAGCAGCGCTGAATCGTGGGCGCGGGCGGCACGCGCCAGCCGCAGCCAGGCGGCCTCGTTCCCCCGCCCGCCGCGGTGGCCGAGATCGAGCACCACCAGGGGAAAGCCGCCGGCGATCAGCATCTCGGTGGCGGCCAACGCCTTCTTGAGCGTCGGCGGCCGCACCCAGAGCAGGCGCTCCAGGTCGATCCCCGCGTTCCGGGCCGAGACGGGATCGAGCCCGTCCCCCAGATCCACCAGGGCCGCCGCTTCACCCACGCCGGTCGCCGCGGCGAGCGCCGCGAGGAGCATGGAGAACCGGCCGCTGGTGCGCGAGCCGACCAGCTCCACGAGCTGGCCGCGCGGCAAGCCGCCGGCGAGGAGGCGGTCGAGGGCGGGCACGGCGGTGGGGAGGGCTCCTTCCCCCGCCGCGTCCTCCAGATACCGCGCGAGCTCGCGGGCGCTGCGCAGGCGCGAGCGCAGGTGCTCGGGCAGCGACGACCGCAGGCGGTGAACCGCCGGGCTCGGCGATATGATCGTTTCCTTGGCGAGCGGCTCGGCCATCGTTTCTTCCTCGCCTCGGAATATAAAGCGTAAAAACAGCGTAAGTCAAATGGAATCAAGTACTTAACATTGGTAACCTCGTGTTCTGTCGGGGCTACTTTTGCGGTGTATCGCCGATCAGGAAAGGTGATCGATCCAGTCCGGTGGCGGCCAGGGAAGACTGGTAGCGTGAAGACGTTCCTTCCGCCACCAATTCGCGGGGATAGAATCGCGGCGAGGAGGTAACCAACATGGCGTTCACCCTGACGTCCGCCGACTTCGAGCCCAACGGAGAGATCCCCGCCCGCTTCACCTGCGAGGGCGAGGACGTCTCTCCCGCGTTGACCTGGACGGAGGTGCCGGAGGCGGCGCGGAGCCTGGCGCTGATCGTGGACGATCCGGACGCGCCGGACCCGAAGGCGCCGAAGACCACCTGGGTCCATTGGGTGCTCTACGACATTCCCGTCTCTGCCTCCGGTCTGCCGCAAGGGGTCGAGCCGCGGGATCTGCCGCGTGGCACTCGCGAGGGTCTCAACGACTGGAAGCGCACCGGCTACGGAGGACCGTGCCCGCCGATCGGACGGCACCGCTACTTCTTCAAGCTCTACGCGCTCGACAGCGAGCTGCCCGATCTCGGCCGGCCCACCAAGGCGCGGCTGGAGGAAGCCCTGCAAGGACACGTCCTCGACCGTGCAGAGCTGATCGGCACCTATCAGAAGCGAGGCGGCCGGTAATCCACCGCTCATGATCGACGCCTCCTCTGACGTCGCCGTCGCCGGCGGCGGCCTGGTCGGCCTCGCCACCGCCATGGCCCTCGCCGGGCGCGGCGTGCGGGTGACCGTTCTGGAGGCCGAGGACCGCCTCGCCAGCCACCAGAGCGGCCACAACAGCGGCGTCATCCACTCCGGCCTCTATTACAAGCCCGGCTCGCTCAAGGCGGCGCTCTGCGTCGAGGGATCCCGCGCCCTCTACCGGCTCTGTGCGGAGGAAGGCATCGCGCACGAACGCTGCGGCAAGCTCGTGCTGGCAACCTCGCCCGAGGAGCTGCCGCGGCTCGAGGAGCTGGAGCGGCGCGGGCGCGCCAACGGCCTCGGCGGACTCCGCAGGCTCAACCGTGAGGAGATCCGCGACGTCGAGCCGCAGGCCGTCGGCGTCGCGGGCCTTCACGTCCCGGATACCGGGATCATCGACTACCAGGCGGTGGCCCGCGTCTACGCGCGGCGGACCGAGGCGGGCGGCGGCACGGTGCTGACCGGCGCCCGGGTGGAAGGCGTGCGGCGGAACGGCTCCGGGCTGGTGGTGGAGACGCGGCGCGGCGCCGTCTCCTGCTCGCTGCTCGTCAATTGCGCCGGCCTGCAGTCGGACCGCCTGGCGCGCCTCTGCGGCGCCGAGCCGGACATCCGCATCCTGCCCTTCCGCGGCGAGTACTACGAGCTGGCGGCGGAGCGGCGTGGCTTGGTGCGAGGCGTCATCTACCCGGTTCCCGACCCGCGCTTCCCCTTCCTCGGCGTCCACCTGACGCGGCGGGTGGACGGCACTGTGGAAGCAGGACCGAACGCCGTCCTGGCCCTGAAGCGCGAGGGCTACCGCTGGCGCGACGTCTCGCCGCGGGATCTCGCGGCGACCGCCGCCTGGCCGGGCTTCTGGCATCTCACGGCGCGCTACTGGCGCATCGGCGTCTACGAGGTACGGCGCTCTCTACTCAAGGGAACCTTCGTGCGCGACCTGCGACGGCTGGTGCCGGCGATCCAGCGGCGGGACGTCCACCGCGCGGGCAGCGGCGTGCGGGCGCAGGCGGTGGACCGCCGCGGAGGCCTGGTGGATGATTTCCGCATCGTGCGCGGCGAAAGGTCGATCCACGTGCTCAACGCCCCCTCGCCGGCCGCCACCGCGTCGATGCCCATCGGCGAGCGCATCGCGGCGATGGCGGCGGAGGCGCTGTAGCTCGGCCGCTGAGTCCGGAGGTGGTAACATGACTCGTATGAGGAGAGCCGAGGCCCTACTGCAAGAGGCGCTGAGCTTGCCCGACGGTGAACGGGCTGAGATCGCGGGTGCCTTGTTGGAGAGCCTGGAGCCTGCGCCGGAAGCCGATGTCGAGACGGCGTGGCGTCAGGAAGTTGCTGCTCGGGTCGCCGCATTGGAAGCAGGGGAAGTGACGACGACCCCTTGGGAGGAGATCCGAGATCGCTTCCTGGCGAGGCTGAGTGAGCGGCACCAAGGTTGATCTCACCCCGGAAGCTCTGCGGGAAATCGATGAAGCCTTCGAACGGTACCTCGAAGGGAGCCGCCAGGCGGCCGAGGCATTTGTTCGAGAAGTGGACAGGGCGGTCGCTCTGATCGCGAGCTCGCCCACTATCTGGCCCCACTTTGAAGCAGGCACGCGGCGATACGTCCTCCGGAAGTTTCCCTACAACATCATCTATCGAGAGATCCCGCTCGGTATCGAGGTGGTCGCCGTAGCACATCACAAGCGGCGTCCTCGGTACTGGATCAGGCGCTTGCGTCGGAACCGTAGAAATTGAACGGTTCGCGCTTGCCGAGTCCTCGATATCCGTCATTTCCCTCCATCATTCAACACCTTGGCGATTGCCGTGATGGTATTCCAGTTGCGCGTCGTCGCCGGCACCCCAAAGACGCGGTCCAGCGAGCCCAGGTAGCTGATCACCTTCATGTGGCGCCGGTAAAGGCCGAAGACGAACCGGCCTTCGCGCGCGAGAATTTTCAGCAGCCACTTGCCGGGGGAAGGAAGGTTTATGGGCAGCCGCGGCGTCGACCGGGGGAGTCGGGACAGGACGCTGACGAAACGCACGATGTCGGGTCGTACCGGATGGCCCGAGAAGAAGTCGTGAGACATCAGCCTGACGATCTCCCGGCCCTGGAAGATCACGATCTCGGCCTCGAAGGGAAGTCTGCTTGCGACTTCAACGCGCAGTTGCGCGCGGCTGACCGGCCGCCGGATCACGAAGGTCCCCGCCGCGCCGATGTTGACGGCATCGAGGTGCTGCAGATGTTCGGCGAGCCTGGAGGGTCGGAAGGTTCTGTGACCGCCGACGTTGAGGCCCCTCAGCAGAACCACGAGTGCCACGAGTCGCCTCTCACCGGCGTCTCATGTGCCGGACGCCGCGTCCACCCAGATGCGCACCGTTTCCTCGTCGCCCGTGACGGTGATCAACTCTCCCGCTCCCTCGGCGGCGAGGGCCTCCAGGGCGGCGCCGACGTCTAGCTCGTCGCCGGAGCCGGAAAGCAAGGCCCGCATCACGCTCAGCGGAATCCGTGCCTGGGCGTCCTCGCCCTCGGCGCGATCGTTCGCCTCCATGACCAGATAGCGGCCTTGCTTGGCGATCCGTACCTTGGAGTCGGGCTCCTTGACGGTGACGTAGGTGGCGTCGGGGCCGGCCTCCAGCTCGCGCCAGATCCGCCGCAGCTCGGCGACGCTGTAGTCGTGGTCGTCGAGGCGGACGTGGCCCGCCCTACGCGCCTTGCCGGAGATCATCGGCGCGAGCGTGTCCACCATCGACAGCGGCAGGTTGATCGTCGCCTGCTCGCCGTGCTTGCCGCCGTTCACGTCGACGTGGAGCCAGAGATCGGCGGCGGCCGCGGGACCGGCCAGGGTGGCGATCAGCGCCGCGGCCAGAAGGGTGTTGCGTTTCATGATTCATTCTCCTTGCAGGGAAGCTCGCCTGTTCAGAGGAGAAGACGTAGGCGGCGGGAGAACGTTTCAGGAAAGGACCAAAAGGACGCCAAGGACTTAAAGGACAAGGACGCTACAGCTTCATCCCCTCCAGCTCGTCGATGCGCTCGCGCACCAGGTCGAAGCCGCCCTGCCAGAAGGAGCGGTCGGTCATGTCGATGCCGACCTCGGCGAGGATGTTCTCCGGCCGCGCCGAGCCGCCGTAGGAGAGCAGCCGCAGGTAGCCGGGCTTGAAGGCGTCGCCTTCCTCCTGGTAGCGCCGGTAGAGGGCGAGCACCAGGAGCTGGCCGAAGCTGTAGGCGTAGCAATAGAAGGGGGTCTGGTAGATGTGCGGGATCGACACCCACTCGTAGCGGAACTCGGGAGCGACCTCGACGCTGTCGCCGAACTGCTCGCGCAGCTTGGCGTTGTAGAGCTCGCACAGCTCGTCGGTGGAGCGGCCGGCGCGGATGGCGTCATGGGCCTCGATCTCGAAGAGCACGAAGTAGGCCTGGCGCAGCACGGTGGCGTAGACGTCGTCCACGGCGGCGGCGAGCAGCTCGCGGCGGGCGAGCGGATCGGGCTCCTCGCGCAGCAGCCGGTCGGTCATCAGCATCTCGCCGAAGACGGAGGCGGTCTCGGCGAGCGGCAGCGAGGCGTGCTGCGTGAGGCTCGAATGCCCGCTGGCCAGCATGGCATGGATGGCGTGGCCGAGCTCGTGGGCCAGCGTCGCCACGTCGCGCACGCGGCCGGCGAAGTTGACCAGCACCCACGGCGTGTAGCGCGGCAGCACGGTGAAGCAGAAGGCGCCGCCCCGCTTGCCCTTGCGGATCTCGCCGTCGACATGGTTCTCGGCGAACACCCGCTCGGCGAGCGCCGCGAACTGCGGATGAAAGTCGTCGAACGTCTCGAGCACCGAGCGGACGGCGTCCGGGTAGGCGATCTTGCGGTCCGAAGCGGCGAGCGGGGCGTAGAGATCGTAGCGGCGCAGCCGGTCGAGGCCGAGCCAGCCGGCCTTCAGCCGGAAGTAGCGCTGGAAGAGCGGCGCGTTCTGCCGGGCGACGTCGAGCAGCACCTGGACGGCGCGGTCGGGGATGTCGTTGTCCAGGTTGCGCACGGCGATGGGAGAGGAGTAGCCGCGCAATCCCACCTGCTCGTCGTACCAGTCGCGCACCCGGCTGACGTAGACCTGGCCGAGAACGTTGGCCTCCTGGGCGTAGACGCGGTAGAGCTCGCGGTAGGCGGCGGCCCGCAGCTCCGCTTGGGGAGTGAAGACGTAGCTCATCAGCTCGTCGCGCGTCAGCTTCTTCGTCTCGCCCTCGGCCTCGAGGGTGAACTCCAGGCGGTTGGTGAGCACCGAGTAGAGCGTCATCACGCCTTCGATGCCGTTCTGGTCCTTGGTGTTGATGATCTGCTCGCTCTTCTCGTCGAGGGTGTGCGGCTTGAAGCGCCGCAGGTCCTGCAGGTAATGGCGGTAGTCGCCGTGCTCCGACTCGCTGGGCAGCAGCCGCCACGCCTCGTCGTCGGAGAGGCTCCGCCACCAGAGGGTGAAGAACAGCATGCGGTTGGCGGCGGCGGTGGCCATCTGGCGCACGCGGTTGCGGAAGGTGAGCGCCTCCTGGCTGCCGGTGTCGGCGTAGAACCAGAGGGTGGCGTAGCCCGAGATGACCTGCAGGCGGTTGGCGAGGTCCTCGTACTGGCGGAGGATGTCGAGGAAGGCGCGGGGATCCATGCCGGGATGGAGATCCGCGCGGCGGGCCTCGAAGGCGGCCAGGGCCGCGTCGAGGTCGGCCAGCCGGGTGGCGAAGATCTCCTCGCTGGGCTCGGAGAGCAGCTCCGAAAGGTCCCATCCCCCTAAAGAATAGGTCGGAAAAGAGCGCGTGATGACATCCATAGAGTAGTGTTTCCCCGTCGCCCCGAGAAGATCGCTGTCGATTCGGCGGCGGACCTTATTTTAGCCGAGCCGGAGGCACAATGACCGCCGGAACCCCCTTGTCGCGCGCCAGCTCGTTGAAGCGGGCGAGATCGCCGTCCCAGATGGCGCGCAGCTTGGCGAGCTCGGCGTCGATGGCCGCCGTCAGCTCCGCCTTCACCTGCAAGGCCTGCGCCGTAGGCCGGTAATCGCCGATCGCCGCCGAGCCGGCGACGGCGTTGAGCTTGTCGTCGAGGCGGACGGGGAAGTTGAGCGGATCCTGCCGGCTGCGGTTCTTGGTCTGGTAGAGCGCCTCCTCGACCGCGGTCATCTTCTTGTCGAGCTCCTTCGCCGCCTCGGCCACGGGCTTGCGCTCGTCGTCCCGGCGCAGCCGCTTGCGCGTGTCGGCGAGCTGGGCGCGCACCTCGCGGATGCGGCGGATGGCGTCGTGGGCCTCGGTGAGCTTGTCGCGCGCCTCGAGCAGGAACTGGAGCTGCGCCTCGAGGTCCTCCTGGCTGGCGGACGACCGCGGATCCTTGCGGATCTCGAAGGGCTGGGTGAGGGTCTCGCCGCCCGCCGTGAGACGGACCTGATAGCTCCCCGGAACCGCCAGCGGCCCGAAAGGATCGCCGCTCCACAGGATCATGCCCGGGAACTTGCTCGCCTTCGGCCAGGTCATGTCCCAGACGAAACGGTTGAGGCCCGCCTCGGCCGGCACCTTCTCTTCCTCCTCGTCTTCCTTCTCGTCGTCGGCCTCTTCCTTCTCGGCCTCCTTGCCCTTGTCCTTGCCGGAGGCCTCGCCCTGCGGACCGGGGAGCGGGCTCGCCTCCGCCGGCTTGGCCGCGGCCTTCTCTTTCGGCTCCTTCTCGCCGGCCGCCGGTCCGCCCATGGGCCTGGCCGCGGCCGCTTCCTTCGGGCTCTCCGCGGGCTTGCCCTGGAAGGTGCGGATCACCTTGCCGTCCTGGGTGAGGATCTCCAGCTTGACGTCCTTCGCCTGGTCGGCGGCGGGAGCTTCCTTGAGGTAGTAGTTGACGACGACGCCGGCCGGCGGGTTTTCGCCCAGGCCGGGCGGCTGGGGACCGTTGCCGGCGCTCCACAGGCGGTAGCTCGGCGACGGCGGATAGAGGAAGACCTTGGCGCCGGCGGCCCCAGTGCCCGCCGCCAGCGCGCGCAGGGGCGCCAGGCCGTCGAGCACCCAGAAGGCGCGGCCCTGCGTCGCCGCCACCAGGTCGTCGTCCTTCACCGTCAGGTCGGTGATGGGCACGATCGGCAGGTTGAGCTGCAGCGGCTGCCAGCGGGCGCCGTCGTCGAAGGAGACGTACATGCCGCGCTCGGTGCCGGCGTAGAGCAGGCCCCGGCGGGCGGGATCGGCGCGCACGACGCGGGTGAAGTGGCCGGGATCGATGCCGCCGTCGATGCGGCTCCACGTGGCGCCGTAGTCGGCCGTCTTGTAGAGGTAAGGCCGGAAGTCGTCCGACTTGTACTTCGTGGCGGCCACGTAGGCGCCGCCCTTCTCATGCGGCGAGGCGTCGATGGCGTTGATCATGATCCACTCGGGCAGACCCTTGGGCGTGACGTTCTTCCACGTCGCGCCGCCGTCGCGCGAGACGTGGACGAGCCCGTCGTCGGAGCCGGTCCACAGCACGCCCGGCTCGAGCGGCGACTCGGCGACGGTGAAGATCGTGCCGTAGTACTCGACGCTGGTGTTGTCCTTGGTGATGGGGCCGCCGGAGGGGCCCTGTTTCGATTTGTCGTTGCGCGTCAGATCCGGCGAGATCGCCTGCCAGCTCTGTCCCTGGTCCGTGCTCTTGAAGAGCACGTTGGCCGCGGCGTAGAGGGTCTTCGGATCGTTGGGCGAGAAGAGGAGCGGGAAGTTCCACTGGAAACGGTACTGGAGATCGGCCGCGCCGTGGCCCATGGGATCGTTGGGCCAGGGGTTGACGTCCCGGACCTCGCCCGTGCGGTGGTTGACGCGGGTCAGCAGGCCGCCGTAGGAGCCGCCGTAGACGACGTCCGGATCCGCGGGGTCGGCGACGATGTAGCCGCTCTCGCCGCCGGAGGTCTCCTCCCAGTCGCCGGGGCCGATGCCGGGGCCCTGGCCGCGCGAGAGGATGCGCACCGCCGAGTTGTCCTGCTGCGCGCCGAGGATGCGGTAGGGGAAGTGGCTGTCCGTCGACACCCGATAGAACTGGGCTGTCGGCTGGTTGGTCTGCGGCGACCAGGTGACGCCGCCGTCGGTCGAGACGTTGGCGCCGCCGTCGTTGGACTCGATCATCCGCAGGGGATCGCCGGGATCGATCCACAGGTCGTGGTTGTCGCCGTGCGGCACGCGCAGGGTGGTGAAGCTCTTGCCGCCGTCCTTCGAGCGATGGAACTGGACGTTGACGACGTAGACGACCTCCTCGTCCTTGGGATCGGCGTAGATGCGGCTGTAGTACCAGGCGCGCTGGCGCAGGGAGCGGTCGTCGTTGGTCTTCGTCCACGTCTTGCCGCCGTCGCGCGAGCGGAAGACGCCGCCGTCCTCGGCCTCGACGATGGCGTAGAGGTTCTCGGGATTGGTCGGCGAGACGGTGACGCCGATGATGCCGAGCGTCCCCTTGGGCAGCCCGGGGTTGCGGCTGAGCTCCGCCCAGGTGTCGCCGCCGTCGGTGGATTTCCACAGCCCGGAGCCGGGGCCGCCGCTCTCCAGGCTGTAGGGCGTGCGCCGCACGTTCCACAGCGTGGCGTAGAGCACGCGCGGATTGGCGGGATCCATCGCCAGGTCGACGGCTCCCGCCCGGTCGTTGACGTAGAGGACGCGCTGCCAGTGGCCGCCGCCGTCGCGCGAGCGGTAGACGCCGCGCATCTCGTTGGGCCCGAAGAGGTGCCCGAGCACGGCGGCGTAGACGAGGTCCGGGTCCTTCGGATGGACGCGCAGGCGCGGGATCTGGCGCGAGTCGGCGAGCCCGGCGAATTTCCAGCTCTTGCCGGCGTCGGTCGAGCGCCAGACGCCGTCGCCGTGCGAGACGTTGCCGCGCACCGTCACCTCGCCGCCGCCGGCGTAGACCACGTTGGGGTCCCAGTCGGAGACCGCCACGGCGCCGATCGAGCCGCCGAAGAAGCCGTCCGATACGTTCTTCCACGTGCGGCCGCCGTCGATGGTCTTCCAGACGCCGCCGCCGGTGCCGCCGAAATAGTAGGTGTTGCGGTCCGCCGCCAGGCCGGTGACCGCCGCCACCCGGCCGCCGCGGTAAGGCCCGACCTCACGCCACTTGAGGGCCTTGAGCAGCGCGGGATCGACGGCCGGCCTGGCCGCGGGCGAGGCGGCCGGCTGCGGCGGCTTCGCCGCGGCGAGCGGCGAGACCAGGAAGACGAGGAGGAGCGGGGTCAGCAAAAGAGAGTGACAAAGGGAGAATTTTTTCATGTTCTCGGAGGGCTCCGTGGCAAGGTTCGCCGATTTCTACCACAGAGCGGCCTCATATCGGAGGACGATGTAGGGGCGGGGCTTGTCCCCGCCCAAAAACGTTGCGGGGGGGTACAAGCCCCGCCCCTACGAATCATTCAGCGGCCGGGAGACTACCGGTAATCCTGCACGGACAGCTTCTCGAACGGCAGGCCGAAGGGGTGGAAGAGGTTGAAGACCACGCCGGGGAAATGCGGATCGAGCACTTCGGCGGCGTAGCGCAGGAAGAACGGTCCCCACTCCTCGATCTCGGAGGTGCCGCTCTCGATCGCCTGGTAATCCTCGACCGCGATGCCCAGCTTCTCGGCCACGGCCTCGGCGCTCAACCCCTTGTTCTCGCGGTGGCGGCGGATCAGCTCTCCCGCCTGTCCCGGCCGCGTGTCGGCCCAGCGGCCGGTGGGGGCGAACATGCGGCTGGTGGGCACCTCGAGCGCCACCGCCAGCTCACGGATGAGCGGTCCCCATTTCTCGGCCGGCGACTCGCCCGCTTCAATGCCCAGGTACCGGTCCACGGGTATCTCGAGCTTGCCGGCCAGCTCCTCAGGCGAGAGCTTCTTGCGCTCCCGCTCTTTCATCAGCACTTCTCCCTGTTTCACCGTCGTCTCCTCCTCGAAAGGTCCTACGACAGGTGCCGCCGGCCTGCGCGGCGCCGGAGCGGCGTTCCCCTGCTTTAGCTGAGTGCCTCCCAGGCGCCCGGGCGGGACACTTTCGCTACCGCCGCTCGGCGGAGAGCGCTTTCAGGGCGTCGATGGGCCGCCGGTCGGGGCTCATCAGCTTGATGGCGCGGCGCAACTGGCTTTCGGCCTCGTCGCGCTGGCCGAGCTGGCGGTGGATCTCACCGGCATAGAAGGCCGCAAGGCCGCAGCCCGGATCGCGCCGCAGGGTCTCCCGCAGCTCCCGCAGCGCCCGGTCGGCGTGGGCCGTGGTGACGAGGAAGCGGCAATAGGCGAGCTCGGCGGCGTAGAGGCCGTTCTGCGGATCGCAGTCGGCGGCGAACTCGAGCAGCAGCAAGGCTTCGCGGACCTTGCCGCCGTCCATCAGCGCCTTGCCTTTCTTGTACTGGGCCTCGGAGTCGAGCAGGTCCGTCTTGATGGCGAAGCTCGCGGTGGGCCTCTTCGCCCGCTCCTCGCGCAGGGTCTTGCGCCGGAAGAGCAGCGTGCCGCGCTGCTCGCTGTCCGCCAGCTCGGCGTAGGCGCGGGCGCCGGCGAGGAAGAGATCGTGCGCCTTCTCGGCGAGGTCCGGAGGCTCGAGATCCCAGGGCGCGAAGCGGCGGGCGAAGGCGAGGTATCGCTCCGCGAAGAGCGCCGGCGTGCCGTCCTCGGGCGCGCCCAGGAGATCGAAAGAGTCCTGCCGGCGGTAGGAGAGGTAGGCCTGCATGATCTCGTCGCGCCGCCGCTCCAGCTCCGGCGTGAAGGCGGCCGCGGCACCGGCGGTCGGCACCGGCGCGGTCGAGAAGGCGGCGGGCGGCGGCACCGCCACGGGCCGCCGGACCGAGCCGGTATCGCTGAGCAAGTCCCGCGGCAGGCTGTCCACCGGCGCCGCCACGCCCAGCGTGCAGAAGGCATAGAGCAGGCGGGCGAGCTCGTCGGCCGGGAGCCCGGTCAGCTCCGCCAGCTCGCCCAGCCGGCGGCCGCCCCTCAGGGCCTCGGCGAGCTGGCTCTGCCGCGGATTGAGGCGCAGCTCGTCGAGAAGAAACGGCGGCGCCGGATGGAGGGCCAGCTTCTTGCCCACCAGCGGACCCACCGCCAGGTCCACCTCCTCCTGGGGCGCGAAACGGGTGAGCCCGGTAAGGATGAGCTGCGGCACCTTGATCTTGAGCGGCGACTCGGGGGTGGGATGCTCGTCGAGCCAGCGGAACTCCCCATCGGTCCAGGTGAAGAGGTCGAGCAGCTTCTTCGCCAGATTCTGCTGCAGGATCCTGAACAGCTCCGCCGCCGTCACCAGGCCGTCCTCGCCGAGGATCACGCCGAAGGGGACGCCGCGCGCGGCCGAGCGCGAGAGGCAGGAGGTGAAGTCCTCCTCGCTCAGCTTGCCTTCCTGCACCATGTAGCGGCCGAGGGTCTCGTGCGCCAGGTTCGAGCGGCAGTCCACCGGCGCGCCGTTCTCGAAGAGGATCCGCTTCCACACCTGGCGCCGCCGCACCTCCAGCACCAGCGTGTGGTGCCGGAAGGCGTGGGCGAGCAGGAGGGGCGCGATGGAGACCTCCGGCAGGCTCCCCTCCCGCAGGCGGGCGATCTCCTCCAGTCGCTCGGGCGTCGGGATCACGTCGTAAGATCTCGCTTGGAAAGCGGCAGGAGTATATATGCAGGTCATGGATCGTGGAGATGCCCTCAGGTGCCGGGTTGAGCCTCTTTGTCCTTGCTGTCCTTGGCGTCCTTGAGGTCCTTTTTGCGGGGCGGCTATTTTCCGAACAGGGGGGACGCGAGGAATGACCGCAGAAAAAAACGCAGACATGCTCTTCGACGGTCCCGAGGACGGTCCCACGATCGTCCTCGCGCATGGCGCCGGCGCGCCGATGGATTCCGGGTTCATGAACACCGTCGCGCGGGGGCTCGCGGCGGCGGGGTTGCGCGTGGCCCGCTTCGAGTTCCCCTACATGCGGCGGCGGCGCGAGACCGGTGAACGGCGGGCGCCGGACCGCGAGCCGGCGCTGCGGGAAGCCTGGCTGGCGGCGATCGAAACCCTCGGCGGGGGAGACCGCGTGGTCATCGGCGGCAAGTCCATGGGCGGCAGGATCGCCAGCATGATCGCCGACGAAGCCGGGGTCCGCGGCCTGGTCTGCCTCGGCTATCCCTTCCATCCTCCCGGCCAACCGGAGCGCCTGCGCACCGCTCACCTGCGGGACCTCCGTACGCCCACGTTGATCGTGCAGGGGACCCGCGATGCGCTCGGCTCGCGCGAGGACGTCGCCGGGTACGAGCTCTCGCCCAGGATCCGGATCGTCTGGCTGGAGGACGGCGATCACTCGTTCAAGCCGCGCGCCTCCTCCGGGCGCACGGAGCGGCAAAACCTGGACGAGGCGATGGCGGCGGTGGTGGGGTTCGTGGAAGGTCTGGCTTGACCTACGCCGGCCAGCTCGCCGCCCTCGGCACCGCCACGTCCTGGGCTTTCACCGTTCTCGCCTTCGACGCCGCCGCGCGGCGCATCGGCGCTCTCAGCCTCAGCCTGATCCGGCTCGTCATCGCCTTCGGCTTCCTCTGTCTGGCGGCATGGTGGCTGCGCGGCCTGCCGCTGCCGCTCGACGCTTCGCCGCACGCGTGGAAGTGGCTGGCGCTCTCCGGCTGGGTCGGCTTTACCTTCGGCGACTTCTGCCTGTTCCGGGCCTACGTGTCGATGGGGGCGCGCCTGTCGTCGCTGATGATGGCCCTGGCGCCGCCGCTCACCGCCGTCATCGGTTGGCTGCTGCTGGGGGAGACCCTCTCCGGCCGCGCCCTGCTGGGGATGTTTCTCACCGTGGCCGGCATCGCCTGGGCCGTGCTGGAGCGCCGGACGTCGAACGGCGAAGCCAGGCGGCCTTCCCTCTCCGGCGTCGCCATGGGCTTCTGCGGCGCCGCCGGCCAGGCCGGGGGGCTGGTGCTGAGCAAGCTCGGCATGGGGACCTACAACGCCGTGGCGGCCACGCAGGTGCGGGTGCTGGCCGGCGTCCTGGGTTACGTCGTCCTCTTCAGCGTCCTCGGCCGGTGGCCGCGGGTGAGAGAGGCGCTGCGCGATCGCCGCGCCCTCGGCTTCGCGTCGATCGGCGCGTTCTTCGGCCCCTTCCTCGGCGTCTCGCTCTCGCTGTTCGCCGTCCAGCACGTCCCGGCCGGAGTGGCGGCCAGCATCATGGCGTTGACGCCGGTGCTGATCATTCCGCTCGTCGTGCTGACGCGGCGAGAGAGGGTGGGGCTCGGCGGCGTCGCCGGCGCCCTGGTGGCGGTCTCGGGCGTGGCGCTGCTGTTTCTGTGAGCCTTAGCCGGTAGACCTAAGGTGCCGCGCGAGGATATCGATGAACTCGCTGACCATGGCTCCGTGCTCCCCATTCATGGAGAGCGCGGCCGCGCGAGAGTAGCCGTCACCGTCCGGCCGAGGTTTCAAGCGAACGAACGGAGGTAGTCTATAACGAAGCGCACACCAATCCGCCCACAGCCTGGCGATCCTGCCATTGCCGTTCGCGAATGGGTGGATTCGCACCCACTCTCCGTGAGAGGCGGCGCACAGGGTCAAAACCGCGTAGAGCTGATCGTTGTCGACGGGCCATGCACCTGTCGGGATGAGAGCATCGAGCCTGCCCACCGCGACCCTCATCGAGCTTTCAAAGTGGGAGAGCTCTGCCGGTACTAGGTCAGAAGGGACACCTCGATCCATACCGACCGCCACCTCATAACCGATAAGTTCCGGATATTTCGGGTCGCTGTCCCGGATCTCACCTGCGAAGTACGAGACCGGAAGAGTGGCGCCTTGATAGATTTTTCGGTGCCACTCTTGCGCCATCGCGACCGTAGGGTGGCGCCTTCGGCGGGCGTCCTCAACAACCTCTCGGAGAACGCTGTCGCAGTTGCTCTCGATGAGCGCTCTGTCTTCAGGACGATCTTCGTTCCAGGCGATGGCCAAAAGCGGCTCCTACGCCATGGATGTCTTCCGGAAGGAGTCTTCGGGCGCGAAGGGGATCCTCCTCCGTCACCTCGGCATGGGCGAACTCTGCGATGTCGGCCTCAAGGTCTTCGGCACTGTAAGACGGAAGGCGCGCGAGGATCTGGTCGAGCTGGTGTGAGCGGTCTCGCGTCGTCTCGCGGGCGAGGACTTCCTCCGCCAGCTCCCCAACCGGAACCTTGAGACGCTGCGCGGCGAATCGAAGAGTGGCCTGGGAGATACTGGTCCAAAAACTCTCGAAGCGAGAGTTGGTCGCGTTACCCATGTCCTTCATCTTAGAGGGCTGACGCAGAAACGGTCAACCGGCAGCCGCTCCTTCAAGCCGCGCGCCTCCTCCGGGCATACGGAACGGCAGCACCTGGAGACGGCGAACGGCGCTGGGCGAGCGGCTGGCATGGGACTCGGATAGACTCGGAATCCTATGAGTGAAATCAAGCTCTCTGCGAGTGCGCGCGAGGCTCTCCTGGCGGTGGATGCGGGAACGCATCTGGCGGGTTCCCACTGGCACGGCACGCCGCGGTACCGGTTGGCGGGCCGGTTCGTCGATAACCCCGCGGATTTCGAGGAGCTCCGCCGGCTCCGGCTCATCGACCACAAGCCGCTGCCGCCGGCGAGGCGCGAGGTCGACCTCACGGTGACGGACCGAGGACGAAAAGAAGCGCAACGCCTGCGCTCCGGTTAGATTTCCTTCAACCAGCCTCGATCACCCGGCGCAGGGCCCCGAGATCGTTCGGGATCTGACGCGCCAGCAGCGGCCGCTCCAGCAGGGCGGAGAGGGAATCCGGGATCGCCACGTCGATGCCCAGCCGCTCGTAGACCGGCAGGAACTTGGCGGGATGGGCGGTCGCCAGGAAGACGCCGGTCTCGCCGGGAGCGAGGCGCTCGGCGAGCACGCCGTACGCCACGGCGGCGTGAGGGTCCGCGAGATAGCCCAGAGAGCAGAGGCTCCGGATGCTCTCCTCGGTCGCCGCGTCGCTCCGCCAGCCCCAGCGCAGGACGCGGCGGAGCGCGCCGAGATCGCCGCCGAAGAGGTGCTCGATGCGTTCCCAGTTGTTGGGAGCGCCGACGTCCATGGCGTTGGAGAGGGTAGGCACGGACGGCCGGGGTCGGTAGTCGCCGGTCTCCAGATACTCGGGCACGGTGGTGTTGGCGTTGGTGGCCGCCACGAAGGCCGCCACCGGCAGGCCCATCGCCCGCGCCAGCAGCCCCGCGCAGAGATTGCCGAAGTTGCCGCTGGGCACGCCGAACACGGGAGGATCGGCAAGGCCCAGCCAGCGCAGCGCCGCCGCGGCCTCGGCGTAGTAGAGGGTCTGCGGCAGGAGGCGCGCGACGTTGATGGAGTTGGCCGAGGTGAGCCCGTGGCGCGCGGCGAGACCGGAGTCCGCGAAGGCGGCCTTCACCAGCGCCTGGCAATCGTCGAAGCTGCCCGCGACGGCGAGCGTCGTGACGTTGTCTCCCAAGGTCGCGAACTGCCGCTCCTGGAGGGCGGAGACCCGCCCGCGAGGATAGAGCACGACCGCGCGCACTCCCGGCCGCCGCCAGAAAGCGTGCGCCACCGCGGCCCCGGTGTCGCCGCTGGTGGCGGTGAGGATGGTGACCGGCCTGCCGGGCTCGCGCACGAGGTCGAGCACGGCGGCGAAGAAGCGGGCGCCGAAGTCCTTGAACGCCAGGCTCGGCCCGTGGAAGAGCTCCAGCGCGAAGACGCCGGACCGCACCGGCACGAGCGGCACCGGGAAGTCGAGGGCCGAGCGCACGGCGTGGGCAACGGCGTCGCGATCGAGCTCGTCCGCCAGCAGGCGTTCCATCACCACGGCGCAGCGGAGGCTCCAGTCCATCGCCAGCAGGTCCGGCCAGTCCTGGAAGACGGGCAGGGCCGCGGGCATCCACAGGCCGCCGCCGGGTGCGATCCCGGCCAGCACGGCCTGCCGGAACGTGGCGGTCGCGGCCGGATCGCGCGTATTGACGAACCTCACGGCAGGATCCGCGCTCCCTGGAGGTCGAGACCGCAGAGCCGGACCTCGCAGCCGAGCCCGGCCTCGCTCAGGGCTCGCCGCAGCGCCTCCGCGACCGCGTTGCCGTCTTCCGGCTCGGCGACGGCGAAGAGCGCCGGTCCCGAGCCCGAGAGCGTGCAGCCGAGAGCCCCGGCCTCCAGCGCGGCGGCCTGGGCGGCGCGAAAGCCTGGCACCAAAGGCGCGCGGTGCGGCTCGGCCAGCACGTCGCGCAGGCAGCGGCGGAGGAGCGCGCGGTCTCCCGTCTGCAGGGCGAGGACGAACGCCGCCAGATTCTCGGCGAAGGCCAGGGTCTCGGCGAGATCGAAGCCGCGGGGAAGTACGCTGCGGCTGTGCTCGGTGGACAGCTCGAAGGCGGGCGAAGCCATCACCAGCAACAGGTCGTCAGGCCAGGGCAGCGCCCGCGCCTCGGGCCGGCCGTCCGAGCCGGGCACGAGGAGCTGCAGGCCGCCCGAGAGCGCCGGCACGACGTTGTCCAGGTGCGGCGAACCCGAGACGAGCGCTTCCGCACGGCCGGCCAGCTCGTAGAGCTCGGCGGTGGAGAAAGGCTCGCCGAAGAGAGCCTGGCACGCCGCCAAAGTGGCCACGACGGAGCTGGAGCTCGAGCCCAGGCCGCTGCAGCGGGGGAGGTTCTTCTCCAGGTGGAAGGCGACCGGCGGCCGGTCGAGCCCTCTCCCGGCGAGCGCCTCCTGGACGAGGAGGAAGGTCCGCAGCACCAGGTTCTGCCAGGGATCGGCGGGCAGGTCGGCGGCGTGAGGACCGGAGACGGCGAGGGACGTCTCCGCGGCGAGCCCGGCCTCGACCACGTCGCCCCACAGCGACCCGTCCAGCGGCGCGAGAGCGGCTCCCAGCAGATCGAAGCCGGCGGCGAAGTTGCCGATGCCGGCGGGCGCGTAGGCGCGGACTCTCATGGCGCGTTCCCATCCACTCTCTGCCCAGAATACAATCTTTCCCTCGATGTCTCCTTCACGCGCCGTTCTTTTGCTGTCCCTCTCCTTCCTCGTTTCGTTTCCCGCCCGCGCCCAGACCCCCGAGGCCCTGCGTGCCGATTACGGCCTCCTCCAGCGCTGGCGTTTCCGCACGCAGCCGATCGAAGTGCCCGCGGGCGGCGTGCGGTGGAGCGTCGAGGGCGCCGCCTGGACGTTCGACTCCGGCCGCTTCTGGCTGGAGGAGCCCACTTCCGGCGGCGCCGTGACCGGACTGGTCTTCGAAGGCAAAGGGCGTTTCCAGATGGCGGTGCCGGACGCGAGCGAGCTCCTCCAGCTCCGGCGCTTCGCCAGGCGGCCGGAGCTCGGCGGGCTCGACGAGACATTCACCGCGCTCGTCCTGCGCAGCTCCGGCGAGCTGCCCGTTCAGCCCGCCGCGCCGCCGACCGGCCTCTTCGAGGTCAACAGGCTCGCCCGCGAGCGCCACGAGCACTGGCTCACGCAACGACTCCTCGATGCCGACGCCCGCGTTCTCGCCGCCCTCGCCACGCCGGGCGACCGCTACCTGCGGGCCGACATGAAGACGGATGATCTCGGCTGGCTGACCTGGGACTACGACGCCCGGCGCATCGAGGAGATCCGCGTCGAGAGCTTCAACAGCGCCCATCCGGCGGTGGAGGTCTGGGTCAATCTCGACCGGCCCGAGGAGCGGGACGCCCGCGGCCGGTCCGCCAGCCGCTGGAGCCCGGCGATCGACATGCGGCACTTTGACATCGCCGTCGACCTCAGCCAGCCCGGCCGCGACAAGGACTGGTCCAAAGGCCGGTTCAAGGTGGGGGTTTTCTTCACCCCGCGCCAGGACGGCGCGCGGGCCGTGCAGCTCTACCTCGACAACTTCGCCAAAGTCACCGCCGTCAGCGAGGGCGGCCGGCCTTTGCCGTTCCTGCGCGACCACCTCGGTGAGCGCAGCACCGGCCTCGACAACCGGATCTACGACGGCTCGCTCGTCGTGCTGCTCGACAAGCCGCTCGCCAAGGGCGCCGAGCGGCGGATCGACGTCGAGTACGAGATGGACCTGCTCAACTACGCTGCCGGCCGCGAGTGGTATCCCAGTGCGGAGGACGACGAGACCATCCTCTCCGACGCTCACACCGCCCGTCTCGAGCTGACCGTGCGCAAGAAGTACGAGGTGCGGGCCATGGGGCGCCGGGAGGAAGGAAGCGATAAGGAAGGAGAGGGCGGAACCTCCACCTCCGTCTGGATCGTCGATCAGCCGGTGAGGATGCTGACCTTCTCCTTCGCCGACCACTTCCACGAGGAGCGGGTGACCCGTCCGGGCGTGCCGGACGTGATCTGCTTCGGCTCCAAGGTACAGGTGAGCACCAACAGCCGTTTCCGTGCCGTCGGCGAGGACGTGAGCGAGGCCCTCGACTTCTACCAGCGGCTCTTCGACGTCAAGCTGCCCGAAACGCCCATCTACGTCACCAGCATCAACGGCCGCCACGGCCAGGCCTTCGACGGCTTCATCGAGCTCGCCGAGCAGAGCTTCGACATCCTGGGGCCGGGGCTCGGCGAGCTGTTCCGGGCGCACGAGGCGGCGCACCAGTTCTGGGGCGTCTTCGTGGGCGGCGCCACCTATCGCGACGCCTGGCTGGGAGAGGCCTTCGCCGAGTACTCGGCGATGATGTTCGTCGAGGCCAGGGTGAAGAACGGTCCCGACCTCTTCCGCGAGATCCTGCGCGCCTACAATGACGAGCAGAACGGCTCGATCAAGTCCGGCTTCAGCAAGTTCAGCCGCATGGCCGTCAATCGGCAGACCCGTCTCCACGGCGACCGCATCGGACCCATCGGACACGGCTGGCGAGCGGACACGGGAGAGCTGCCCACGGCCTACGGCTCGCAGGTCTATGGTAGAGGAGCCCTCGTCCTCCACATGCTGCGAGGAATGCTGCGTGACGCCACCGGCGGCGATCAGGCTTTTCTCGACGTCCTGCGCGACTTCCTCCGCACCCACCGCGGAGGAGTCGCCTCCACCGGCGACTTCGAAGCCGCCCTATCCCGCCGCGTCCCCGGAGACTGGTCCTGGTTCTTCGACGAATGGGTGCGCAGCACCACGATTCCTACGTATCGCTGGAGCTACGAGATCGCCGCTACGCCCAACGCCGAAGGCAAGTACGTGGTGACCCTGAAGGTGCGCCAGAGCGACGTTGCGGAGGGGTTCAGGATGTCGGTGCCGGTGGCTGTGGAGCTCGCGGACGGCCGAACCGAGCGCCGGAGGGTGATGGTGGACGAGGTGGAAGAAACGTTCAGCTTTGGATTTTCCGAAAGGCCGAGAGGGGTGACGTTCAACCCGGAGTCGGAGGTTTCAGCGAAGATACGGCGAGAGTGAGAGATGGGGTACACTCTTTGGGTGCGAATCGCTGTAAGGAGGTATCATGTTCTGTACATTGAAGCGGTCCCGGGGTAGCGGCAGCGTCTCATGAAGCTGATGGGAGTTTCTCTTAGCTATCCGGTTCTCGACCTCCGTGTGGCTCTTTGTCCGGAGACTCGACTGCGATTTCTTTCACCATTTATAGCAAAAGCCGGTGTTACATACCTTAACGGGTTTGGACTTGCGGGCGAACGCCGATTACGAATCCCCTGGAGGCCAGCAGAGACCATTTACTTTGAATGCCGAGGCGCCATCGCACTTCCGCAAACTTTGCCTGACGATGCCCCGGTTACACGGGTCATTAGGCGCGTTTACTTCGACGGTGGTGTCAGCAGTCGCTTCGACTTTTCAATCTTCGGCAATCCGGCCCACACCTTCGAACCCTCATCTCCTGACCCGCGGGGCTGGGCCGGGGGTTTTTGGCACTCGCGCGTTTCTGTTCGTGAGACGGCGATGTCGATCCGTACTGCACCCTTACACAAGGCTCTCTCGGTAATCCTTCGCAAATTCGCGTTGGTTTCAGGCCCGCGTGGTCACGGCCGTTCTGATCTCGTACGGCCATTATGTCCGCAACTTATTCTTGTGCTCAAAGGAGAACCTAAAGAACTAACGAGGCTTCGCCTCAGACCGACGAGTTGTAGTAGTCGGGTGGGTTCGGGTTGGATGGGAGCAAGTGGCTCCGGCTGAGCGTAGGATCAGGTTCCGAGGAGCCCGGTCCGCTTTGGCCGCCAAGCGGCAGGTGGTCC
>JBKPTH010000160.1:0-6600 GCA_046765915.1 Acidobacteriota bacterium
TGTATAAGAGACAGAGGCCGAGCCGCTCCGCGATCTCCGCCGCCGCGGCGAGCAGGGTGACCACGCCGCCGGCCGCGAGCGTCGCCGCGAAGTGATAGAGCGGGCGGGCCGCGGCCGGCACCTCGGCGGCCACGCCTCCCCAGGCGGCGGCCAGCCGGAGGGCCAGCGCCTGGGCCGCCGCGTCGCCGTCGACGGCGAAGAACACCCCGCGTGCCTCCGCGGGGTCGGGGAGCGGCCCGGGAAACGCCTTCAAGGGATGGAGGGAGCCGACGGCCGAGCCGGCCGGCCGCAGGGCGTCGAGGACGGCGGCGTCCAGGCTGCCCGAGGTGTGGAGCGCCACCCGCGCCTGCGGCCGGCGGGCGAGCTCGGCGGCGACCTCGGGGAGGGCGCTGTCGCGGACCGCCACGAGCAGCAGGTCCTGGCCGGCGGTCTCCAGACGCCGCAGATCCTCGCAGGGAGGGCCGCCCGGCCAGGCGGCCTCCCCGGGGCGGCGGCCGGCGACGGCGGCCAGCTCCGCGCCGGCGGCGGCGGCCCAGCGCGCCAGGCTCGAACCGACTTTTCCGGCGCCCGCCAGCGAGAAGCGGAGCCCTGCGAGAGGAGCGGTCACGAGGCTACGATAGCAGTGCCTGGGGGCGGCGGATGGCGGAGGTCCCGTCGTCCGTGGTACCATGCGTTAGCACTCTCATGGCGAGAGTGCTAAGCAGGGCGGGAAAACAGGCGGATGCCGGAAACCAGAGACCACGCCGGGCTGAGCGGCCGCGATCGCGAGATCCTCAAGGACGTCATCCTGACGTACATCCTGAGCGCCGAGCCGGTCAGCTCGCGCTCGGTCGCCAAGCACGGCAAGCTCGGCCTCTCGGCGGCGTCGATCCGCAACGTGATGGCCGATCTGGAGGAGTGGGGCTACCTGATGCAGCCCCACACCTCGGCCGGCCGCGTTCCCACCGCCTCGGCCTACCATCTGTTCATCGGCTCGATGATGGAGACGCGCGCGGTGCCGGCCAACGAGCGGCGCTACATCCAGGAGCATCTGAAGGGGGCGGCGTACCCCGCCGACGAGCTCATGGGCACCGCCTCCCGCCTGCTCTCGGAGCTGTCGAGCCAGGTGGGCATCGTGGTGACTCCCGCCATGGGCGAGACGGTGCTGAAGGCGGTGGACTTCGTCCCGGTCTCCGGACGCAAGGTGCTGTGCGTGGTGGTCTCCTCGACCGGCTTCATCGACAACAAGGTGATCGAGACCGAGGAGGAGATCCCGCGCGAGGAGCTGGTGCGCATCTCGAACTACCTGAGCGAGAACTTCGCCGGCCACACGCTGCGCGAGATCCGCGAGCGGCTGCTGCGGCTGATGAACGAGGAGCGGGCGCTGATGGACCGCGTGCTGGCGCACACCATCGAGCTGGCGCGCGGCGGCTTTTCGATCGGCGAGAACCCGGGCGTGGTGGTGGACGGCACCTCGATGCTGTTGTCGAAGCCCGAGCTCTCCGACGTGCAGCGGGTGCGGCGGATGTTCGAGGCCTTCGCCGACAAGGCGCGGCTGGTGCGGCTGCTCAACCAATGCCTGCAGGGCGGCGGCGTGCGGGTGCTGATCGGCGAGGACTCCGAGCTCACCTCGGAGCTGGGCTTCAGCGTCGTGGCGGCCCCCTACGGGGTCGGCGAGCGGCCCCTCGGCACCCTGGGCATCGTCGGCCCTTCGAGAATGGACTACGAGACGATCATTCCGCTGGTGAGCTTCCTGCGCGAGACCTTGAGCCAGGCCCTCGCGGAGACCTTCAGCGGCAGCTACGAGTGAGGTTGCGATGGCAGACGACTTGAGAGATACGGGCGACTTCTCCGAAGTGGCCCTGGACCTGGACGAGCAGAGCCCCGACCTGGAGACCGCCATGCGCGACGCCGTGGCGGCGGTGGAGGGGGTCGAGGGAGGCGCCCGGGCGGAGGCCGAGGGCGGCGAGGGCGACGAGGTGGCCCGGCTGCGGCAGGAGATCGCCGACCTGCGGGACCGCTCCATGCGCACCCTGGCGGATTTCGACAACTTCCGCAAGCGCAGCGAGCGCGAGCGCCAGGAGCTGCGGCGCTACGCCCTGCTGGAGCCCATGCGCGAGCTCCTCACGGTGGCCGACAACCTCGACCTCGCGCTCTCGGCGCAGGGCTCCGCCGACGACTTGAAGCGCGGCGTCGAGCTGATCCACCGCCAGATGCAGGAGCTGATCCGGCGCTTCGGTGTCACCGAGGTCGCCGCCCTGGGGCAGCCGTTCGACCCCACCCAGCACGAGGCGGTGTCGCGCGAGGAGAGCGCCGAGGTGAAGGCGCCGACCGTCGTCGCCGAGCTGCGCCGCGGCTACCGCATGCACGACCGGCTGCTGCGGCCGGCGATGGTCAAGGTGGCGGTGCCGCCCGAGACGGCGCCCGCGGCCGGCGGCGGGGACGCGGAGGGGCCGGCGCTCTGACCCAGAGGAAGAAAGGACCCAAGGGACAACAAGGACGACAAGGACAGCCAGGGTTCGAGCGAGCCTGACTGTCCCTTTCGTCCTTGCTGTCCTTTTTGTCCTTGTCTGTACAATACTTGGCCATCTACCCGGCTACCCACCCGCGATGAGCAAGATCATCGGCATCGACCTCGGCACCACCAACAGTTGCGCCGCCATCGTGGAGGCCACGGCGCCCGTGGTGCTGGCGAACCGCGAGGGCAGCCGCACGACGGCCTCCATCGTCGCCTTTTCCGAGGAAGGGGACCGCCTGATCGGCCAGATCGCCAAGCGCCAGGCGATCACCAATCCCCAGAACACGGTGTTCGCCGTCAAGCGGCTGATCGGCCGCAAGTACAGGGACGCGCAGGTGGAGCGGGCGCGCCAGATCCTCCCCTACAGCCTGGTCCAGGCGGTCAACGGCGACCTGAAGATCGAGATCCGCGACCGCCAGTACAGCCCGGAGGAGATCTCGGCCCTGGTGCTGCGGGAGATCAAGGAGTTCGTCGAGGAGGGGCTGCAGGAGGAGGTGCGCGAGGCGGTGATCACCGTGCCGGCGTACTTCAACGACTCGCAGCGCCAGGCGACCAAGGACGCCGGCAAGATCGCCGGCCTCGAGGTGGTGCGCATCCTCAACGAGCCCACGGCGGCCGCCCTCGCCTACGGCCTCGACCGCCAGGGCGTCACCCACACCATCGCCGTCTACGACCTGGGGGGAGGCACCTTCGACATCTCCGTCCTCCAGCTCTCGCAGGGCGTCTTCGAGGTGCGCTCGACGGCGGGCGACACCTATCTGGGCGGCGAGGATTTCGACCAGCGCATCATGGATTGGCTGATCGAGGGCTTCGAGGGCGAGACCAGCATCGATCTGCGCCAGGACCGCATGGCCCTGCAGCGCCTGAAGGAGGCGGCGGAGCGCGCCAAGTGCGAGCTCTCCTCCGCCGACGAGGCGGCGATCAACCTGCCGTTCATCTCCGCCGACCGCGCCGGCCCGCGCCATCTCGCCCGCAGCCTGACGCGCCAGCAGTTCGAGGACCTGGTGCGCGACCTCGTCGAGCGCACCGAGGGGCCCTGCCGCGACGCCTTGAAGGAGGCCGGCCTGCGGGCGGACCAGATCGACGAGGTGCTGCTGGTGGGAGGGCAGACCCGCACGCCCCTGGTGGCGCAGGCGGTGGAACGCATCTTCGGCCGCAAGCCCAACCGCGAGATCAATCCGGACGAGGTGGTGGCGATGGGCGCGGCCATCCAGGGCGGCATCCTGCGCGGCGACATCAAGGACCTCGTGCTCCTCGACGTCACGCCGCTCTCCCTCGGCGTCGAGACCCAGGGGGGCCTGTTCACCCGTCTCATCGACCGCAACTCGACGATCCCCACCAAGAACACCCAGGTCTTCACCACCGTCGTCGACAACCAGGGCATCGTGGAGGTGCACGTCGTCCAGGGCGAGCGCCAGATCGCCGCCGAGAACAAGTCGCTCGGCCGCTTCGAGCTGGTGGGCATCCCGCCGGCGCCGCGCGGCGTGCCGCAGATCGAGGTGACGTTCGCCATCGACTCCAACGGCATCGTCAACGTCTCGGCGCGCGACGTGGCGACGAACCTCTCGCAGAGCATCCAGATCAATCCCGCCGGCGGCCTCTCCGAGGAGGAGATCCAGCGCCTGGTGACGGAGGCGGACCAGAGTTCGCAGGCCGACGCCGAGCGGCGCGACATCCGCCAGCTCAAGAACCGCCTGCAGGGCTTGATCTACAGCAACGACCGGGTCTTCGAGCAGTTCCGCGACATGCTCCAGGACGCCGACGCCAAGAAGATCAACGAGGTCCTGCTGCAGGCGCGCATGGCGCTCGACAACGAGAAGCGGGCGGATCTGGAAGCCGCGATCTTCGACCTCAACTCCGTCTCCCGCACGCTCTCCGACATCATGCTCACCCGCGCCGGCGGCTCCGGACCGGCGAAAGGTTAAGAAGGAATGGCGAAACGCGATTACTACGAGGTGCTGGGCGTCGCCCGTACCGCCGGCCAGCAGGAGATCAAGTCGGCCTACCGCAAGATCGCGGTGCGCGATCATCCGGACAAGAACCCCGGCGACAAGCCGGCGGAGGAGCGCTTCAAGGAGGCCGCCGAGGCCTACGCCGTGCTCTCCGACGCCGACAAGCGGGCGCGCTACGACCGCTTCGGCCATCAGGGCGTCTCCGGCGTCGGGGCCGGCGGCTTCGATCCGACGATCTTCGCCGACTTCTCCGACATCCTGGGCGACATCTTCGGCTTCGGCGGCTTCTCGGGGCGCCGCGGCGGCTCCGGTGCCACCCGCGGCGCCGACCTGCGCTACGACCTGACGCTCACCTTCGAGGAGGCCGCCTTCGGCACCGAGACGACGTTGCGCATCCCGCGGCTGGAGAGCTGTCCGCAATGCTCCGGCACCGGCAGCGCCAACGGCGCGCCGCCCGCCGTCTGCTCCGCCTGCGGCGGCCGCGGCCAGGTGCGGTTCACCCAGGGGTTCTTCACCGTGGCCCGCACCTGCCCGCAATGCCAGGGCGAGGGACGGGTGATCGGCGATCCGTGCAAGGAGTGCCGCGGCGAAGGGCGCGTCGAGCGCGAGCGCTCGATCAGCGTCAAGATCCCGGCGGGCGTGGATACCGGCGCCCGGCTCCGCCTCACCGGCGAGGGCGAGCACGGCCGCCGCGGCGGCCCGGCCGGCGATCTCTACGTCGTCCTCCAGGTGCGGCCGCACAAGCACTTCCGCCGCGACGGCTCGACCGTGCTGTCGCGGCTGGCGATCAGCTATCCGCAGGCCGTCCTCGGCACCACGGTCGAGGTCGATACGCTGCGCGGCAAGACGCCGCTCGACGTCCCCTCGGGCACGCCGTACGGGCGCGACTTCCGCCTCCGCGGCCAGGGCATCGACCGGCTCGACGGCAGCGGCCGCGGCGATCACGTGGTGACGGTGGAGGTCGAGGTGCCCAGCCCGCGCGACCTCTCCGACGAGGAGGTGCAGCTCCTCCGCCGCTACGCCGAGCTCGGCGGCTACCCCGTCAAGGAGGAGAAGACGGTCCTCGACCGGGTGAAGAACCTCTTCGGGTGATGCCGGAGAAGGACGCAAGGGACGCCAAGGACATCAAGGACAAGAAAAACGATCCTGGCGTCCTTTAGGTCCTTGGTGTCCTTTGGGTCCTTGAATGCCACATCTCAGGCGCATCTACCTTCTGCCTCCCGGCCTCGAGGAAAACCTCGTCGCGGAGCTCTGGCAGGCGGGGACGCTCGGCGCGCAGTCCGCCGCGGCGCCGGGCGGCCGGCTGCGCCTCGAGGCGTGGTTTCCCCTGGAGGCCATGCCGCTCCAAGTGGGGGCCGGCATCGAGTTGGAGACTGAGGAGATCGTCCCCGACGCGGACTGGTTCGCCGTCTGGCGCGAGCAAGCCAGGCCGTTTCCCGTTGGCCGGACGTTTTTCGTCGATCCTCGCGAGCCCGGAGAGGACCCTGTCGAGGTGACGGCTTGCCGGCGGCTGCTCCGTCTGCCCGCCCGCGCCGCCTTCGGCACGGGGAGCCATGAATCGACCTCCCTTGCGCTGGAGCTGCTGGAGGAGACGGAGGTGAGGGATCGCCGGGTGCTCGACGTCGGGACCGGCACGGGCGTCCTCGCCTTCGCCGCCCTGCTCCTCGGAGCGCGCTCCGTGGTGGGGTTTGACACCGATCCCACGGCGCCGTTCCATGCTCGGGACAACAGCGGCTTGAATGACCTCCGTCCTCTCCTTTTTGTCGGCAGCATGGTGGCTCTCCGCGAGCGTCCTCTCTTCGATCTCGCTTTGATCAACGTCGTGCCGGAGCAGATCCTGCCCGAGATGCCGGAGCTGGTCCGGCGGCTGCGTCCCGAGGCGGAGGTGATCCTGTCGGGAATCCTCGCCGAGCGGGGACGCCAGGTGCTGGACCGCATGGGAGGATTGGGATTCGCCGAGCGGGACCGCCGCGCCGCGGGAGATTGGGTGGCGTTCCGGTTGGCGAGGAAAGCGGAAAGGGTATGAAAAGACTCAGCGCGCCCGTATCGTGTCTCCCCAATGTAGAGACGCCCCCGGGGGCGTCTCCGAGGCGGCGACAACCTTTCGCCAACCGCATCCGCCCGCGGGCAGGTCAGCGAAGAGGATCCGTC
>JBKPTH010000161.1:0-12944 GCA_046765915.1 Acidobacteriota bacterium
CGCCACCGCCGGATTGTCGGGCGTGCCGGAGGCGGTAGCGGCTGAGGAGCCGGCCGGCTCGGCCGGCGCCGGAGCGGGCGGCGCGGAGGGGGCGCTCGCCGGCGGCTGGTTGGCGGCCTCCTCGCCGAGCGGCTCGAAGGCGAGCTTGGCCTTGCCCTGCTCGCCGACCGGCGCGAGCTGGATGCGCAGCCTGGAGCCTTCGGCGGTGATCGAGTGCTCCGCCTCCTGGCGCGTCGCGATCACCAGCCGGGTGAGGGGGCGGCTGCCCTCTTCGCTCTTCTGGATGGCGAGCGAGGAGATCAGGCCTTCCGCGGGAGCCAGATCGGTGAGGCGGGGGCTGGGAACCGCGTTGGGCAGCTCGACGACCACCTGGCCTTCGGCGTTGCGGAAGCTGGTCCACACCAGAGGCGCGCTCGCCCCCAGGTCGACGAAGGCCTCGGGCGCGCCCTCGCTGAGATCCAGGGAGCGGATCTCGACCGGCGCCGCCGAGGCGGCGGCCTTGGGCTCGGCCGCGGCCTGCCGCGCGGGTACAGGGGCCGCCTCGACCACGCGCGCCGGCTTGGAGGCGGTGCAGCCGACGCCCACCGCCACGATCGACACCGCCGCCGAAGCGACCCAACGCCGCCAGAGTGCGCTCCGTCTTCTCATGACCACATCTCCCATGGCAACTCCTCGCCTCCCATGCGGGCTCGATACGCCCCCGCGTCTAGGAGGGACTCAGGCTCTTGACCACCTCGCGAAACGGCTTCAAGGCGGTCGGATCCTGCACGATCTGTTTGAAGACCACCTCGTTCTTGTTGATGCTCACCACATCGCCGTCGTAGAGCTGATCCCCCTCCTTCAACAGATAGCTCTTCTTCTGGTTCGCGGCCACCACCTGCGCCACGTAGCCCTTGCTGGTGCGGAAGATCCCCGTCAGGTCGATCTCGTCGATCAGCAGCCCCGGGATGCCCTCCGGACGCGGACCGCGGAACTCGGGGCGGTCCGGCGCCGCCAGCAGCGACTTGAAGGGATCGCGCCGGTTGCCGGGGTCGTACGAGAAACTGCCGCCCGAGAGCACCTCCTCCTCGCCTTCCAGGATCTCGTCGATGTTGCCGAGATCGCCCTCCGGGGAAGCGGCGCCCTCCTGCGGCTTCTCCTCGGGCTTGGCGGGAGGGGCCTGCTGCCCCTGGCCCTGCGCCAGGGCGGCCCACGCCGCCGCCACGACGAGGAGAACGACCGTCAAGCTCGCGGGTTTGAGGTTGCGCCGCATCAATCGGGCCCTCCGGGAGGAGCGGCGGAGCGGACGCCTGCCGCCGGGCCGGGGGGCTGGGGAGGCGGCGCGAGCCGGGCGGCCGGCTCCGGCGGCGGCGCGGGCTCCGGCTCCTTGTAGACGAAGGTCTTGGCCGTGAACGTCGAGTTGATCGTGTGCGTGCCCGTCGACTGCGGCAAGGCGGTGATCTCGAGATCCTCGATGTTGATGATGCGCGAGAAGCGGCTGATGCGGTCGAAGAAGAGCGCCAGGTTGTGATAGCCGGCCTCGACGTTGACGCTGATCGGCCACTCGCTGAAGAACTCCTTGTCGGTGAGCGTGCCGGGATTGAAGCGCTTGAGCGCGAAGTCCCCCTGCTCGGCCAGCGAGCGGATGCGCCGCATCAGGTCGGGAGTGTTGCGCCGCGCCGGCAGGATGCGCAGCAGCTTGTCCAGCTCCAGCTCGAGCTGCCGCACCTCCTCGCGGAATTTCTGCAGCTCCTGGCGGGCCGCCCGCCCCTCCTGGATCTTGGTCTGCAGCTCCGCCAGCCGCGCCTCCAGGCCGTCGTACTCCTCGCTCTTCGGATTGACCAGGCGCCAATAACCGACGCCGAACAGCAAAGCGCCGATCACCAGCCCCAACGCCAGGCCGAAGTACCAGGGTCTGCCTTCCAGTCCCGTCTTGAGCGCCACCGCGGCTCGCCCTCCTAACCCGACGTCGCGGCGCCCGCCGCCGGCGCGGCGCCGGGAGCGCCCTCCGCCGGCTTGGCATGGGTCGCGAACGAATAATGGAAGTCGATCACGAACTTATAGATGCCGCCCTGCTGCTGCTCGGTGCTCTTGAGCGTGGGCTCGTCGAACTCGGGCACCTTGTCGAGGTTCTCGAGGAAGTTGGCGACGGCGTTGGGATTGAAGGCGCGGCCCTCGATCTCGATGGTGTCGGCGGTCATCCGCAGGCGGTCCAGCCACAGCAGCTCCGGCAGCGCGCGGGAGATGTAGTCCATCACCCGCACCGGCCCGCGCTGGTTCGCCTTGAGGTCGTTGATGATGCCGATCTTGCGCTCCAGCTCCGCCTTCTTCGCCTTGTAGTCCTCGACCTCCTTGATCACCGGCGCCAGGGCATCGACCTCGCGCTGCGCCGCGGCCACCTCCGCCGTCTTCTCCGTCACCTTCTTGTCCCAGATCCACCAGGAGACCGCCAGGGCGATCACACCGGCGAGCAGGCCGACGGCGAGCATCCACTGTCCGACGTCCTGCCCTTCCAGCCGCAGGGCCGCCGGCACCTTCACCTTGCGCACCGCCGCCGGCCGCTTGCCCTCCGAGAGCAGGTTGATCTTGATCATCGGCCTAGTCCCCCGCCTTGCGGATGCCAAGCCCCACGGCGACCGCCATCATCGGCGCGATCGAACGCAGCCATTCGCCGTCGAAGTCGCTCTCCTTGAAATGGATGCGGCGCAGCGGATTCATCAGCTCCGTGGGCACCTGGAAACGCTCCCGCAGCACCTGCAGCAGGTTCGGCGTCAGGGCGCAGCCGCCGGAGATCACCAGCTCGTCGACCGGACCTTCCGACGAGGTGGCGGAGAAGAAATCGAACGTCTTGCGGATCTCCGACGCCATCTCCGCCGAGACGGCGTCGAGCACCGGCCGCGCGTCGGCGGGGGAATAGCGGTCCACCGCCTCGCCCTGCTTCAACGACTCCGACTGCGCGAAGGAGAGGTTGAACTCGCGCTGCAGCGCCTCGGTGAACTGGTTGCCGCCCAGCGAGATGTCGCGCCAGAAGACCGTGCCGCCTCGCGCCAGGATGTTGATGTTGGTGACCCCCGCGCCCATGTTGATCAGCGCCACGACCTTGCGCGGATCGAGCTCGTAGTTGACCTCGTAGGCGTTCTGCACCGCGAAGACGTCGACGTCCACCACCGTCGGCGTCTTGCCCGTCTGGCTGATCACCGACACGTAGTCGTTGACCTTGTCGCGCTTGACGGCGACGAGCAGGACCTCCATGTTGTCCCGCCCCGGCTCGCCCTCGGAGAGCACCACGTAATCGAGGCGCACGTCGTTGATGTCGAAGGGGATGTACTGCTCGGCCTCCCACTGGATCGAGTCCGCCAGCTCCTCTTCCGCCATCGCCGGCAACTGGATCTTCTTGATGATGACCGAGTGGCCGGAGAGCGACGTCGCATAGCTCGTGCCCTTGACCTTGGTCTGGTCGTTCAGGCGATGGATGGCGTCCACCACCAGCGACGAGTCCATGATCGAGCCGTCGACGATGGCCTCCGGCGACAGAGGCTCGACGCCGAGGCGCTGCAGGTGGAACTCTCCCTTGCGCTCCTTCAGCTCGACCAGTTTGATCGCCGAGCTGCCGATGTCGAGGCCCACCACACCCTTCTTCGTTCGGGAGAAGAGCACTTTCAACTCCTCAAAGCCCAACGTTAAAGGCAACTTACCGGCGGATACTTAAAGCTTCGCTGGAAGCTACCACTGCGAAGCACCCTTGTCAAGGTGCTCATGCATCTATGGCTATATTGACTCGTTCGGGAAGACTACACCTATGTGAAAGCGGTTGCAAGCCCCTTATCTCGCGGTGCCGCCGTGACTTGAAGCGGCTCGCCTGGCGGCGCGAGTCCCATCGGCCGGTGCCGTGGAGGCGGCAACAGCTCCGTCGGCGGCTCCGGCTCGTCAGATGGACGCTCCGACCGGACCGTCAGGGCGCCTCTGCCTAGAATCAGAAGCTCCAACCCTATAAGCGGTGAGCCTAACTCGCCGGTTGGACCCTCCGACCCGCCGGTCAAGGTCTCCAACCCGACGGTCAGACTCTCTGACCTGTGGGTCAGGCTCTCCAATTGACGGGTCAAGCTCTCTGACCCGCGGGTCAAGGTCTTCGACCCGACGGTCGGACTCTCTGACCCGTGGGTCAGGCTCTCTGACTTGCGGGTCAAGGTCTCCGGAGCACCGGCGGGAGGCTCCGCCGGAGCGTCCCGGATTCGGCGGGGACGCTCGGAGCTTCTATAATTCTCATTTCGGAGGTAGCTATGACTCCTCAGGAAATTCTCGCCGACATTCACGCGCTTGAAGAAGAACTGCTCGATCTCAAGCGCAAGTATGGGCTGCGCTCAGAAGCCTTCTATGCCGCCTACACCAATGGCGAGGAGCCGGAGAACGAGAACTGGGCACTGGACTTCAGCGAATGGGCGAGCGTGTATCGGATCTGGCTCGCTCGTCAAGCGGAGTACCGCAATGAGGTCCAAATCGGGGTTCTCAGGGAAGTCCAATAACCATTACGTTCCCGTAGGAGGCGGCAAGCCGGCCAAGATCCTCGGCGTCAGTGGTCAGTGCGATGCCTCCGCCGAGCTCGACCGCTGCGGCGATGACATGGGCATCGGCCAAGTACTCCGAGCCGGCTCGGGCAGCAGCCAAGACGCCGCCGACGAGCCTGGCCAGAGGGCGATCCGTGTCGCGCACCTGGATCCCTGTCTCGCGAGACAAGCACGCATCAACCAGCGCATTGTGCCGAGGACCACGATAGAGCTCGGCCAGAATCACGCTCGGGACCACGACCTCTCGGTGGAGGCGCACCGCCGCACGCAACGCAGCACGAACCTCCAAGCTCCGTCGCCCTGGCCGGCCCGCCAGAGCCGATAGGGCGCCGGCGTCGAGCACGACGCAGCGGTTCATCCAAGGAGTCCGAGGTACTTCTCGACCAGAGATTCGTCCACCGGCCCGCGCTCCGCGTCAAGCTGGTCGAGCAACTCCACGAGAAGCCGATGGCGACGACGGCGCTCCAGCTCCGCGCGGACAGCTACGTTGACTTGAGCCAAGAGGCCCTGATCTTCCCGTTCGAGTTCCTCGACCAAGTCCTCGTCCAGAGATACCGATACCTTGCGCTTGGCTGGATTCATACTCGAAGCGTACCAAAGTAGGAATCAAGGGGCAACAAGCTCTGCCTTGACCCCTTTGGGGCCTGGAGGGAAAGCGACCGCCTCGGGAAGATCCGCCCCAGAAAAGTGCCCACGCGATTCGCCGAGACTACGCGGCCGGCTAAGACGAAATGGAGTTGAGACGCGCAGCCGGCCGAAGCTAACCCAGCCCCATCTCCTGGGGGGACTTCGCGCGCAGGATCTTTCTCCCCAACCGGCGCAGTTCCTGTAGCGAAGAGATTTTTGCGATCTGCCGGCGGACTTTAGCCGGGAGCCGGCCGAAGCGAAGAGTCATCTGTTGCAGGAGGAGCTCCTGCATGCCCAGAAGCTGGCCTTCGTGGCGTCCTTTCTGACGGCCCTCGCGAAGGAACTTCTCTTCCCATTCACGTACTCTTTCCTCGAACATCGAAATCTCCTCAAGGTCCACCGTCTCGGGAATTGTAACTCCTGGGAAGCTCCGGTGGAGCAAGGCGCGGAGCCACACGTTGATTCTCCGGTGCAACTCGGGCTCCTCTCCCTGGGGGAGAAGACCGGCGAGGTCGTGTGTCAGGCGAGGAATGTCCGTAGGATTCCTGAAGGTCTCGATGCGGAACAGCGCGGCGGTCCGGTTCTCCTCCAGCTCAGGACGGTTCAAATCCAGGCGGCGCTCGTCGAGAAGAAGATAGGTCAGCCGGGGCAGGTGCTGCCTCAGGGGAGCGGGTACAGGGACGAAGAGGCTCTCCAGTCGCAGGGGAGCGCGCCAGCGGCGCTCGCCGTTGTAGAGGACCAGCGGCAGCACGGCAGGGAGCCGGTCCTCCGGCTTCAGCTTCTCCTTGCGGACGATCTCCTCGAGGAGCAGGCCGATGTAGGTCAGCAGCCGCAGGGCCATGAAGCGGTCGGAGGTGGACTGGAACTCCAGCAGCAGGTAGAGGTAGACCCAACCTTCCCCTTCACCTCGCAGCCGCAGGCGCCAGATGACGTCGCTGTGGCGCTCGCGCAGATCGGCCGAGACGAAGCTGTTGCCGACCCGCTCGAGGGTGGTGAAGTCGAGCCGGCCGGTCCATTCCCCCGGCAGGAATCCACGGAGCAGCTCCTCCAGCAGGGTGGGATCGGAGAAGAGGAGTTTGTAGCCGCGGTCGTGCCCGGAGGCGCCTCCTCGGCGTCCTGGACGGAGGTTTCCCATGCCCTATAAAGACGGAAAATCCGCCTTGAATCTTGCAAACGCAAGCTGGGCGCGGGTCTGCGAGGGGGTTTTGGCAGGGGGGCTTGACACGCCTGCTCCTCACCGGATACAATTTTTGAGTAGTCAAAATCTGGACTCCGGCCAATGAAAACTCCTCTCTCACGCCGCACCCTCTTCCGCTGGGCCGGCCTCGGCTCGCTCGGGGCGGGCCTCGCCGCCGCCCTGCCGCGGCGGATGCGCGCCGAGCGTGGAGCGCCGGGCGGCTATGCTCCCGCGGGCGCGCACCACGGCGTCCACGCCCTGGGCGTCGTCGGCAGGGTGTCGACGGAGGCGTTCGATCCCAGCGTCTTCCTGCGCTCGTGGAACTTCTCCCACCTGCCGGAGCCCGAGCGCTCGCGCTACTACCGCGAGACGCCGCGGCCGGACGGCTCGCTGCTGCGCGAGTACGAGCTCTTCGCCGTGGACCGCGAGATCGAGATCGCGCCCGGCCTGTTCTTCCCCGCCTGGACCTTCAACGGCCAGGTGCCGGGGCCGACGATCCGCGCCACCGAGGGGGACCGCATCCGCGTCCGCTTCCTCAACCAGGGCTCGCACCCGCACACGATCCACTTCCACGGCTGGCATCCGCCGGCGATGGACGGCTCGCTCCCCAAGCACCAGGTGGAGCCTGGGGGAGAGTTCCTCTACGAGTTCGACGCCGAGCCCTTCGGCCTCCACCTCTACCACTGCCACGCGGCGCCCTTGAAGCGGCACATCCACAAGGGCCTCTACGGCGCCTTCATCGTCGATCCGAAGACGCCGAGGCCGCCGGCCGACGAGATGGTGATGGTGATGAACGGTTTCGACACCAACTTCGACGCCGACAACGAGGTCTACGCGGTCAATTCGGTGGCGCACTTCCACATGACGGAGCCGATCCGGGTGGCGGTGGGCCGGCCGGTGCGCATCTACCTGGTCAACGTCACCGAGTTCGACCTGCTCAATAGCTTCCACCTGCACGGCATGTTCTTCCAGGTCAATCGCACCGGCACCTCGCTCGCGCCGGGGGAGACGACCGACACGGTGATGCTCTGCCAGGGCGAGCGGGCGATCCTGGAGACCACCTTCCGCTACCCGGGGCCGTTCATGTTCCACGCCCACCAGAGCGAGTTCGCCGAGCTCGGCTGGATGGGCATGTTCGCCGCCGGAGGAGCAGGCCATGCGGGCTGACGCCCTGGGCCGCTGGCTGCTCGCCGCCCTGCCGCTCCTGGCTCTCGCGGCGCTCCTCGGCTGGATCGTGCGCTCCAAGCCCGCCGAGAGCCTGCGCGGCGACGTGCCGCCGGTCGAGGTGCTGCGCCTCCAGCGGTTGGAGCTGGCGCCGGGCGAGATCGTGGTCCCGGTGCTCAACGACGGTCCCGATCCCTCGACGATCGCCCAGGTGCAGGTGGACGACGCCTACTGGGCCTTCACTCAGGAGCCGACGGGGCCGCTCGCCCATCTCGGTCGCGCGCGGCTGCGCATCCCCTATCCCTGGGTGCACGGCGAGACGCACGTCATCCGTCTGGTCACCTCTACCGGGCTGACCTTCGAGCGCGAGATCGCGGTGGCGATGGCGACGCCCCGTCCCGGCTGGCGCTTCCTCGGCCTGTTCGCCCTCATCGGCCTCTACGTGGGGGTGATCCCGGTGGCGCTCGGCCTGCTCTGGTACCCGCTGCTGCGCCGGCTCTCGCGGCGGGCGCTGGACTTCCTCCTGGCGCTCACCCTGGGCCTCCTCCTCTTCCTGCTGGTGGACGCCCTCCACGAGGGCCTGGAGGCGGCCGGCGAGCTGCCGGGGAGCTTCCAGGGCGTGGCGCTGCTCGTCTTCGGCGCCGCCGCGGCCTGGCTGGCGCTCGACGCCCTGGGCGGCTGGCTCAAGCGGCGCCGGACCGCCTCGGAAGCGGCCTGGGTGACGGCGCTCCTCCTCGCCACCGGCATCGGCCTGCACAATCTCGGCGAGGGGCTGGCGGTCGGCGCCGCCTTCGCCCTCGGCGAGGCCGCCCTCGGCACGCTGCTCATCCTCGGCTTCACCCTGCACAACCTGACGGAGGGACTGGCGATCGTCGCCCCGCTCGCCAAGAGCCCCGTACGACTCCGGCGGCTGGTGCTTCTGGGGGCGATCGGCGGCGCGCCGACGATCGCCGGCGCCTGGCTGGGCGGCTTCGCGGCCTCGCCCGTCCTCGCGGTGCTCTTCCTCGCCCTCGGGGCGGGCGCCATCGCGCAGGTCATCGTGCAGATCACCCGCGGCGTGGCCGGCGAGCGGCCGCTCGCCGCTTATCTCGTCAACGGACCCGTGATCGCCGGCCTGTTCGCCGGCTTCACGGTGATGTACGCCACCGGCATGCTGATCCAGTGAGGAGTTGACCCTATGTCCATCCTGACCCTGTCTTCCCGGCCGCGGGCGCTCCTCCTGCCGCTCCTCGTCCTCTCCGCCTGCGGCGCCATCGCCTTCGCGCTGCGGGCCGCCGGCGGTCCGGAGCCGCGCCAGGTGACGCTGCTCGCCCGCGGCATGGCCTTCTACCTGCCCGGCGATCCCACCCCCAACCCGCGCCTGGCCGTGGCGCGCGGCGAGGAGATCCGCATCGTCCTGCGCAACGAGGATCGCGGCATCCCGCACGACCTGGAGGTGCCGGCGGAGGGCGGCGACCGCAAGGCCACCCGCGAGGTGCGCGGCGCCGGCGACACGGCGAGCCTCGCCTTCCGCGCGCCTGAGATCGCCGGCGACTACGAGTACGTCTGCACGCTTCACTCGCGGATGATGCGCGGGGTGCTGGAAGTAAGGTAGGGGCGTTGGGTGGCCGGAGTCTGCGGGCGAAATCCACAGGCAAGCTGAACCTTCACGGCAGGATCGGACACGCCTGCGCTAGTCTCTACCCATGCCCACCAGCACCGTCGAGGACTACCTGAAGTGCATCCTGCTGGAGCAGCAGCGGGATCCCGAGGCGCTCGTCTCCATGCGCCGCATCAGCATGGCCCTCTCGGTGGCGCCCGGCACGGTGACGGCGATGGTGAAGACGCTGGCCGACAGCGGCCTGCTAGCCTACGAGCCCTACAGCGGCGTGCGGCTCACGGACCCCGGCCGCCAGCTCGCCGTGCACGTGCTGCGGCGCCACCGGCTGATCGAGCTGTTCCTGGTGCGCGTCATGGGCATGGACTGGAGCGAGGTCCACTCGGAGGCCGAGGAGCTGGAGCACGCCGTCTCGGACCGCCTGATCGAGCGCATGGACGAGATGCTGGGGTATCCCTCCGCCGATCCCCACGGGGATCCCATCCCCGACGTCCACGGCGTGGTCGAGGAGACGGTCCTGCCCAGCCTGCTGGATTGCGCCCTCAAGACGCCGGTCAAGGTGGCGCGGATCGGCGATCAGAGCCGGGAGTTCCTGCAGCTCCTCGAGCGGCGGGGCCTCACGCCCGGCAACCTCCTGCGGGTGCAGAGCCGCGACGAGGCGGCGGACGCCGTCGAGCTGCGGCTCGAGGTGGGCAAGAAGCTGACCCTGGGCTTCCGCGCGGCGTCGAAGATCTTCGTAGAAGGCGGCGGTTGAGTTCCAGGGCGGTTTCTGCTATCTTGTCGTGCCCTCCCGAAGGGCGCAGCTAGGAGACGAACCATGGCCAAACAATGCGAAATCTGCGGCAAGTCGACGGTCTTCGGCCGCAATGTCAGCCACGCGCACAACGTCACGTCGCGCAAGTGGGAGCCCAACCTGCAGACGGTCCGCGCCCTGATCGACGGCGGCGTGCGCCGCATCCGCGTCTGCACCCGCTGCCTGCGCAGCGGCAAGATCGTCAAGGCGCCGGCGCGGAAGTGGCAGCCGGAAGGCGAGGCCGCGAAGTAGAAGTCCTCCTGGGAGCGCCGGCGTCTCCGCCGGCCTTACCCAAGAATCAATAACAGAACAAGGAAAGAGCCGGCGAGGACGCCGGCGCTCCCAGGCTCAGCTCAGCGCCTCCAGGCCGCTGCCCACGGCGGCGCCGGTGCGCCTGCCCACCCGCAGCACGCCGGAGATGGAGCGCACCTCGCGCAGCAGCTTGTCGAGGTGCTTGCGGTCGCGGAGCTGGCAGACGACGCTGATGGTGCCGCGGCCGGTCTCGCGCTGGGTGTCCGCCTCGATGGCGGTGATGTTGCTCCCGGCGCGGGTGATCGCCTCGGTCAGGCGGGCGAGCATGCCCTGCTGGTCCTCGACCTCGATCATCAGTGACACCTGGTAGATGTCGCTCTTCTGCTGGTCCCACTTGACCTCGATCTCGCGCTCCGGGTTGTAGAGCAGGTTCTGGACGTTGGGGCAGTCCACGCGGTGCACGGAGACGCCCCGGCCGCGGGTGATGTAGCCCACGATCTCCTCGCCGGGCAGCGGATTGCAGCACTTGGCGAGATAGGCGAGCAGGTCCCCCTGCCCCTTGACGGTGATCGGGCCGGCGGCGCCGAAGGGGAGGATCTTGCTCACCGCCTGGCGCAGGCGGCCCGGCTTCTCCGTCGTCGCGAGCTTCTCCTGTCCCACCACGCGCTCGAGGACCAGCCGCGGCTCGCTCTTGCCGAAGCCGATGCGGCCGTAGAGATCCTCGAGCTTCGACAGGCCCTCGTTCTGCAGGTACTCCGCGAAGGCCGGCGCCTCCGTCACCTTGCGCAGCGAGAGGCCGTACTTCCGCAGCTCCTTCTCGAACACCCGGCGGCCGATCTCCATGGCCCGCTGCTTCTGCTGCGTGTTGAGCCACTGCCGGATCTTGTTCTTGGCCCGCGAGGTGGCGACGAGGTTCAGCCAGTCGCGGCTGGGATTGCGCGCCGGATTGGTCAGCACTTCCACCATGTCGCCGTTCTGCAGCGTCGACCGCAGCGGCACCAGCCGGCCGTTGACCCGGGCGCCGGCGCAGTGATGGCCGAGGTCGGTGTGCACCCGGTAGGCGAAGTCGAGCGGCGTGGCGCCGCGCGGGAAGGAGAAGACCTCGCCCTTGGGCGTGAAGACGTAGACCTCGTCCGGGTAGAGGTCCACCTTGAGCGTGGTGAGGAAGGTGCGCGGGTCCTGCACCTCCTTCTGCCACTCGAGGAGCTGCCGCAGCCACAGGATGTTGGGATCGCTCGCCTGCGGCTCGGCCCGCCCTTCCTTGTAGCGCCAATGGGCGGCGATGCCCTCCTCGGCCACCACGTCCATCTCGCGGGTGCGGATCTGCACCTCGAACGGCTGCCCCTGGTCGCCCACCACCGTCGTATGCAGCGACTGGTAGAGGTTGGGCTTCGGCATCGCGATGTAGTCCTTGAACCGACCCGGGATCGGGCGCCAGTTCTGATGCACGACGCCGAGCGCGGCATAGGTGTCCTTGAGCGATGCCGTGACGATGCGGAAGGCGAGGTAGTCGTAGAGCTGCGAGATGTCGATGTCCTGGCGGCGCAGCTTCTCGTAGATCGAGTAATAGCGCTTGACGCGGAAGCTGATCTCGGCGTCGAGGCCGGCGATCTCCAGGCTCCTGGCGAGCCGGTCGCGGATGCGCTCGGTGGCAGCCTCCCCCAGCTTCATCTTCTCGGCGATGCGCTGGTGCAGCTCGGCGAACTGATGGGGATAGAGGTGGTAGAAAGCCAGGTCCTCGAGGTCGCCTTTGACGCGCGCCATGCCGAGGCGGTGGGAGATGGGGGCATAGATCTCCAGCGTCTCGCGCGAGATGCGCCGGCGGGAGTCCGGCGTCAGGTGCTCCAGGGTCTGCATGTTGTGCAGCCGGTCGGCCAGCTTGACGACGATGACCCGGATGTCCTTGGCCGAAGCCAGGATCATCTTGCGGAAGGTCTCGGCCTGGGCCTCGTCGCGCCGCACGTACTCGTGGCGGCCGATCTTGGTGACGCCGTCCACCAGCTCGGTGATCTCGCCGCCGAACTCGCTCTCCAGCACGTCGCGGGTGGTGAGCGTGTCCTCCAGCACGTCGTGCAGCAGCCCCACGGCGACGCAGGTCTGATCGAACTTGAGGTCGGCCAGCAGCCAGGCCACGTTCAGCGGATGGATCATGAACGGCTCGCCGGAGCGGCGGACCTGGTCCTTGTGCATCTCGGTGGAGAAGTCGTAGACGGCGCGCAGCAGGGCCGGATTGGTGAGGCGCCCGTGCCCGGCAAGGCAGGCGAGGATGTCCTCGAAGCGGGAGATCCGCGGCGAAGCCACCGGCGGCGCGAGGTTCTTGCTGGACGGGGACATGGGCATCTCCCCGCCGCGGGCGACGCCGAGTGAAGGGACCCTCCGGCGGGTTACTGATTATAAGGGGTTGGAAGGGGCCGGGATTCCCGGGGCTGAAACCGGCGCATGATCCCGATTCCTCCGACATCTTCGATCGGAACGTGGTCCGCGCCGCCGGGCCCCTCACCTCCCCGGCCCTCCTCTCCCACCTCACGCCCGCCCACCCGGGGAGAGGAGGGAGACTACAAAAAGAAGAATTTAGTTTTGCTTTTTCCAACCCCCTCTCTCCCGGGGGCAGGGCGTGCGGTGGGAGAGAGGGGGAAGGGGGAGTGAGGGGCCCGGCGGCGCGGACGGCGGTCCGAACCGAGGGAGCCTGGGGATCGGGAACCTACGCCCGCCGCCGCGCCTGGCGCGACCGGCGGCGCGGCGGCAACTCGCCGGGCTTGGGCTCGGCCCGCGGCTCGCGCGGCTCGGCGC
>JBKPTH010000162.1:0-29122 GCA_046765915.1 Acidobacteriota bacterium
GCCCAGGCCCGGGCCCGGCCGCGGCCCGCCCGCGGCGTCCGCCCTCTCCGCCGCCCGCCGCGCCTCCTCGATGGCGCGCTTCTGGATCATTGCCAGCTCCGTCCGCGCCTGCGCCAGCGTGGCCCCCGGCGCCAGCCGGCCGATCACCTGCAGCAACGACATCATCTGCCGCGCGCGCTCCACCGTCTCGTCCAGCGCCAGCGGCACCAGCACGTCGACGTCCGGATTGCCGGGGAAGGCGAATCCCTGCGGCAGCACGCCCACCACCTCGCAGCGCTGTCCGTCGAGCGTCAGTCCCTGTCCGTCGAGCTCCGCCTCGGCGCCGAAGAGGCGCCGCCACAGGCCGTCCGAGACCAAGGCCACAGGCGCCGCATGGAGGCGCTCGTCCGGCGGCTCGAAGCCGCGCCCGCGCGCCGGCCGCACGCCCAGCGTCGGCAGGAAGCTCGCCGAGACGCGGGCGCCGCGCAGGCGCTCGGGCGTCTCGCGGCCGGTGAGCGTGAGCTGCGTCGCGTCGTCGAACGCCGCGATCGAGGCGAGGGTCCGGCTGGCGTCCCGCCATTCCAGGTAATCGGCGCCGCTCGTCAGCTCGAAGCCCTCGGCGACGATGGTGTTCCGCATCCACACCAGCCGCTGCGGATCGCGGTAGGGGAGAGGCCGCAGCAGCAGCGCGTCGACGACGCTGAAGATCGCCGTGTTGGCGCCGATCCCCAGGGCGAGCGTGAGCACGGCGACGAGCGTGAACGCCGGCCTGCCCGCCAGGGTGCGCGCCGCGAAGCGCAGATCGGAAACGAGCTTGTCCATGACGGGATTCTCCCCCTTCCGGGAGCCAAAACGTCCGCCGCCGCCGAAAGTTCCGGTGCGGCGTGTTTCCGCGCCGTTTTTGGTTTCATAGAACCGATACGCTTCTCTACGCCGGGGTGCCTCTTTCGAAAAATTCAGTGTTGTAGTAGGCTCATTGCATGGCCATCGATGACGACGTGCGGCGGGCGACGAAGTTGCTGGAAACGGTCATGCAGGCGTCCGGCCTGACGCGCAAGGACCTCGACCAGAAGCTGGGCGCCGGGCCGGGATACGTCAGCCAGGTCCTCACCGGACGGATGGAGCTCAAGTTCCGCCACATCCTGGCCATCCTGCACGCGCTCGACGTGGACCCCAGCGTCTACTTCCAGACCCTGTACCCGGAGAACCGGCCGACGTCGGACGCGGTGGTGATGGAGGAGTTCCTGCGGCGCTTCCAGAAGCTCGGCTTCGGCGCCCAGCCGGCGCCGGCGCCCGGTCCGCCGCTGGCGCCCGGTCCGCCGCTGGCGCCGCAGGAGCTGGAGCACATCATCCAGAGCGCGGTGCGCGCCGCCCTCGCCGCGCCGCCGGCGGGCTCACCGTCTCCCCAGGATGAAGGCTCCGAAGGTGGAAGATCCCGCAAGGGAAAGCGGCCGCGTTGAGCTAGCCTGAAAGGCCCTGGCGCCCCGCCGATCCTGCCAACTGCCGCAGCTCCGCCGCCACGGCCTGGATCAGGGCCGCCGTGGCCCGGTCCTTCTGCAGCGCCTTCTTCAGCAGCAGCAGCGCGCCGATCGCTTCGCGGTGCACGTTGCGCGCGCGGAAGATCGCCACCATCTCGTCGACGGCCTGCTTGATCTCGGCGGTGCGGCCCTGCCGCAGCCAGACCGCCGCCAGATCGAGCGAGGCCAAGGCCGCTCCGAGAAGGAGATCGGCCTGCTGGAAGCTCGCGCGGACCTGCAGGAAGGCCTGCTCGGCGTCCCCGTCCTCCCCGAGGCCCGCGGCGATCCGGCCTTCGAGCCAGCGCGCTCTCGGCACGTCCAGGCGCTGGCCGTACACGCCGTAGAGCCGCCGGCTCGCCTCGAGGAGCATTCTCGCCTCGGCCATCCGCTCGCAATCGACCAGGCACACCAGGAGGCCGTGCACCGCCGACAGGATCAACCTTGGATCGCGGGCGGCATCCATCATGGCGATCGCCCGCTGCAGCAGCAGGATCGCCGGCTCGGCGTCGAGCGCGAGGTAGACCGAGATTCCCTTGCTGAGGAGCGCCCGCCCCGCCAGGTGCCGGTCGCCCAGGTGCCGATAGACCTCGTAGACGAGGTCGAGGAGGCGGTGAGCTTCGGCGAACCGGTGCTGCTCGTTGCGGAGCGAAGCGGTCAGGTCGGCCAGCCGGGCGAGGAGCCGGGGGTCCCCGGTGCCGCGGCCGGAGAGCTCCAGGGCCCGGCCCAGAGCCTTCTCCGCGGAGCTCAAGTCCTCGGCGACGCGATGTGCGTTGCCGAGCTCGCCCCACGCCCTGGCCTGGAGATCCGCGAGCCCCGCCGGCGTCCCCTCGCGCGCGTCCATCCGCTCGGCCAGGGCGACCGCGAGGGAAGCCGCCAGGAGCGCCGCTTCCACGTCGGCGAAGCGCAGCGCGCGGCACCGTTCGAGGAGGGCCTCGCAGCGCCGCATCGACTCGCCGGCTACCGCTGCCGGCTCGCCGGCCGCCAGCGGCGGAAGCTCCTTGGGGAATCCATGGTCCGACCGCCGTCGGGCCCTGGCCTTCCCGCGGGCGCGCGTCTCGGCGTACAAGCGGGCGGCGGCGAACGCCTTGAACAGCGGGAAGTCATATTCGGTGCCGGAAGCCGGCGGCTTCGGCGGCGCGAGCGGACCGTTGGCGAAGATCATCGAGGCGAGCGGCGCCATGCGCTCCCGGCAGACGTCGCAACCCCGGACCAGATGGGCGATGACAGAGGCAGCCCGCCGGGGTGACAACTCTCCGAGGAGGAAACCGTCCAGCTCGGTAGCGTCGGGGTGCCTGCCTCCGCAATCGCCATCCATCATGAGCCCTCCCGCAGCACAAAAGATGTCTCGCAATTATCGCACGGTTCACCCCTGCTCAGGCAACGGGATCTCCATGGAAGTGACCGCCGGGATCCTGCTATTTGCCTCCGTTGGGATCGATCACGATGCTCGTGTCGTCCTCGATGGTCGGCGGAGCCGGGGCCTTGTCCTTCGCCCGGCTGTCGCGCCGAGGCTGCCCGGACGCGGGCCCCTGCCTCCCTTCACCCGCCAGGAGACCGCCGAGCCACTCGAGCACCTGGCCGACCCAGCCGGCGCCGAGGGCGGTGGTGGGCAGCGACCAGCCGGCGGGGGCGGCGGAGACGGGGGCGGCGAGGCCGAGGAGCGCGGCGACGAGCAGGCCGGCGGTGAGACGGCGAACGTTGAGTCTGGACATGTCATCCCTCCTTCGAGCGAGGGCCAGCCGGGAACCTCTATGGTCCGCCGTGCCCACGCAGGTTGCCGATTCAGAAAACTACCCTGATTGTGGGCCAGAGGATGACGATTTGCCAGACGGCGGTTCCCGGAAGGTCGCAAAACACAGGTCTCTCTCGCGACGTCCGAGTGGACCTTCACCTATTCCGGTGCCGCGCCGCGGGCAAATTGAGCCGGCGCAAGCGCTGCGAAGTCGCTTGACAAGGAAAATCGAGGGGTATACAAGTCATCTGGAACCGTTTTCATCCACAGCACGGACCGTGCGCGGCCCGCGACGGAAAGGTCGCCATCTCGTGAAGCCGTCCCGCTTCATCCTCCGCGCTTTTCAGCTCGCCGGCACCGCCGCGGTCTTCGCCCTCGCCAACCGCTTCGCCTCCCTCTTCAGCTTCCCCTCCGGCGTCTCGTTCCTCTTTCCGCCCGCCGGCCTGTCGTTCGCCGCCGGCGCCGCCTTCGGCCCCTGGGGCGTGGCGGGCGTGATGCTCGGCGTGGTGGCGGTGCCCTGGGGAGCGGCCACGACGCCGGCGGGCCTCGCGCTCTTCGCCGTCGCCAACGGGCTCGCCGCCGCCATCCCCGCCTGGGCCCTCCGCCGGCCGCACGGCAGCACCGCGCTACGCCTGCGCCGGACCTTCCTCTACGGCAGCCTGCTCAACAACCTCGCCTCGGCCGCGGCCGGCAGTCTCGCGCTCCTCGCCCTGGGGCAGCTCTCCCTGCACGTGCAGCCGCTGGCCGGCGACTTCTTCGGCTGGTGGATCGGCGACCTGATGGCGTCGCTCGTGCTCGGCATGCCGGTCCTCCTCTGGCTGCGGCCGGAGGTGCTGCTGACCGCGGCGCACCAGGACATCCTGCGCGCCTGGCTGCGCAACCGCGCCGCCGTCCTCGAGTGCGTCCTGATGACCCTCGCCGGGCTCGGCTGCATCGTCACCATGGGACGCCTCGGCTGGACCTTCCCCCATTGGCTCGCCATCTCGCTGATGATCCCCATCGCCGTGGCGGCCGTGGAAGGCGGCGCCGGCGCGGCGCTCATCGTCAACGCCGGCGTCTCCGTGGGCTACATGGCGGCCCTGATGACCGCGCAGGCGCGCGGCCCCTCCTCGCTGATGCAAGTGCTGGCGCCGGGCTACACCACGGTCGGCGTGTTCAGCGTCTTCGCCCTCGTCGGCGGCTGGCTCGCCGGCCGCAACCGCCGGCTGCTCGACCAGGTGCGCGCCCACGAGCTGCAGCTCGAGCGCGACTTCGAGCGCACCGTCTGGTCGCTGGCGGCGGCCATCGAGGCCAAGGACCCGACGACCGAGGGGCACGTGCAGCGGGTGGCCCATCTCGCCGTCCTCGTTGGCCGCCGCCTGGGCATGGAGGAGCGCGAGCTCCGCCTCCTGCGCTACGGCGCCATGCTCCACGACGTCGGCAAGATCGGCGTCCCGGAGACGATCCTGATGAAGCCCGGAGGCCTGACGCCGGAGGAGAAGCAGGTGATGGAGGAGCACGTCGAGATCGGCCTGCGCATCATCCGCGACGTCGAGGCGCTGCGCGAGGTCGAGCCGCTCATCCGCTATCACCAGGAGCGCTGGGACGGCGCCCGCGACGGCGTCCGCTTCCCCGGCTACTTCGGCCTGCGCGGCGAGGAGATCCCGCTCGGCGCCCGCGTCCTCTCCGTCGTCGATGCCTTCGACGCCATCACCCACGACCGTCCCTACCGCCGCGGCGCCCCCGTCGAGACCGCCCTCGGCGAGCTCCGCCGCGAAGCCGGCCGCCAGTTCGACCCCCGCCTCGTGAACCTCCTCGCCGAGGCCCTCGAAGCGAGCGGCTGGATGGCGCGGACGGGGGAGATACCGGTGATCGCGGAGGAGGCGCCGGCGGTGCCGCTGATCGCGCCGGCGCCGGCCGCGTCGCCGATTCAGACGGCCTGACGCGCCCCCGCCCGAACCCTCACCCCATCCCTCTCCCGGCTCCTGGATAGTGCGCGAAGCCTCAACTTATGTGATACTTCCGGATCCAGAACCCGGACATGAAGTCGCGCGCCGGCCGGACCGTCTGGAAAGGGAGGTCCGCGGCGCGCTCTGGCCATTCTCTCCCGCGACGAGGAAAGAAGTGGAGAAAACCAGCGATACGGCGATCCGTGAGGCCAGGAATCCCGCCGGACGCGGCCCGCTGGGGCCGCGGCTCTTCGCCGAGGTTGTCCGCGAATTCCATACGCCGCTGGCGCTCATCCTGGGGACCGTGCGGGACCTTGAGGCCGGCATCCACGGCGATCTGCCTCCGGGCATCGCCGATCCGATCGAGCTCATGCGCCGGACCGCCGAACGCCTCGCGGCGCTGGCGGAGCGGATCCTCGACAACGCCGGGCTCGACGCCGAAGGACCCGAGATCCGCCTCCGTCACGAGGACCTGCACGCCCCGGGTCTCCCGCTGGCGCCGGGGGTACGGCCCACCGGCGCGGACCTGCGCTGGCTCGAGCGGGTCCGGGGGGCGATCGAGACCGGCGCCGCGGAGGAGACTTTCTCCGTGCGGGTGTTGGCCGATCGGCTGGCGGTCCACCGCAGCCGCCTGCACGAGAAGCTGCGTCACCTCACCGGCCTGCCGCCGGTGCGGCTCATCCTCCTCTGGCGCCTCGAACGTGCCGCCGCGCTGCTCGAGAATGGTGCGGCCTCGGTCTCGCAGGCCGCCTACGCCGCCGGCTTCCAGAACGTCGAGCACTTCTCGCGCAGCTTCCGCAAGCACTACGGGCAGGCGCCCTCGGCCTACCGCAGAGGCGAGGCCCGGCTCGCCGCGAGACCTTACGGACAATAAATCAAAAGCTGGCGACAAGAGATCAAGCGGCGGAACCGGGGTCTCTGGTAACCTGCGCCGGACCACGACGAAAAGGAAGGGAAGGCCGCTCGCCCCGAAGGAGAGCGGGGCGATTTTCTACCGCCGCGGGCGCTGGATCGCCAGGAGGTAGCGGTGTGGAGTGGAGAAAAGGGATGAGGAGAATGGCATGGGCCGCGTCACGGCAATCTGTTGGAATATCGAGAATTTCGGGCAGAGCAAATACAATCGGCAAGCAGGAGGAGCCGAGCTGATCGAGCTCATCGCACAGGTCGGCGTTCAGCAAAAGGCAAGCATCATCGCTCTCTTGGAGATACGTTCCAGCTTGGGCGCCAGCATCGGCTCCGATCTCGCCAACAGCCTCGCCGGCAGGACTCGTAATAACACCTGGCAGAGCAATGCGAGCGACCTGTACGGTACTCGCCTGGAGCAATACGTTTTCGTCTGGAATACAAGCACCGTCACGCTTTACAACAACAGCTTTCAGGGGAAATATACCAACTCGGCCGCGAGTGAAATGGGCTTCAAGAGAAAGTCCGATCGGCCGCCCTATCTAGGCTTTTTCCAGACCGTAGCCAGCCCGCAAAAGAAAATTCCCATCGCGATTTTTCACGCGCCGGGTCCGGACACCGGGAAGTTCCTCATCGGCGGCATCCAGCAACTGGCCAACGTTCAAGAATTCGCCAGCCAGGGCGACACCTGCCTGATCATGGGTGATTTCAACATCAGGGAAAGCAACAACGGGGAGGTAAGGAATACATTTGGCTACGATGCGTTCGGAAACCTGATCGGCGCGGGGTTCCGCCAGGTACTGAAGAATGTACAATCCAGTCTGACCACGAGAGACCAAGCGGTCGCGGGGATGAAAATCAAAAATTGCTACAGCCAGCCCTACGACACGATGTTCATCCGGAAGTCGTCGAATGGCGTGAGTGTAGCCCGCAACGGAGCGCGCGTTGAAGAATTGATCGCCCAGTGCATGAACAATGCCTATCTCGCGAGCTACCTTGCCGCCATCGACGGCGTGAATGAGAAAGCGTCGCCCCCCAGTTATACGACGGTGAAGGACGCCTTTTCGGATTTCAGGTTCTACGTCAGCGACCACATGCCCGTGGTCGCCGACATCAATTTCTGAGTTGGGAATCCGCTCTCGTCGGCAGCCAGGAGTTGGTGACCCGCCATGGCAATCGACCTCGCTACTCTCTTCAGCAAGATCAAGGGCCAATATGACGGCGCCCGCCGCACCTTCGCCCTCGGCCCGGAGACCCTGCAGTCCGCGGCGATCGCGGACCTTCTGACCCGGAATCTGAAGACGCGCTCCATCGTCATAACCGGCTCTGACGGGCCCCGGCAAGCGGGGGACTCCATCGTCGTCAGCGGAACGGGCAGCCTGTACGGCTTCACCAGTGTCGCTCTGCAGGCGAAGTTCTGGCTCGACGACATGACCGGTGGGGCGGGAACCCCCGAGATGTCCGTGACGATCGTGCTTCCCCGAGTGTCCGGATCACCGTGGAGCTTTACCGGCTATTTCGCACAGCTTCGGAATACCGTGTTCGACGACGTCAAGGTCGAGCCCGATCCGCCGCCCCGGTTCGTCTTCGCCTCGGCGGCCTACGAGGACCAGGATCTCAAGGCCGACTTTCCACAAGGCATGAATTTCTACGGCGCCGTCACGCCGGGCGGCCCGGCGTTCGCTCAGCTCTCGCCCATCGTCGGCAGCCTGCCGAAAACCACGCTGAGCGGTCCGATCGCGCCTCACGATCAGGGACCGGCCATGGCGCTGGCGCTGGATTACAACCACACGCTGCAACGATTCTTCCCGAGCCTCGATATTCCCGTCACTATCGCGCTGAAGAGCGAATTCGATGCCGCGGGGAAGAGAGCCAACGTCGGGGTCCTGTTCCGGGTCTCGTTCAGGCTGGGCGACATCCATGTCACCCTTGAAACTCTGGTGACCAACAGGCAGGTCGGCGTCCTCAACGTCTGGGCGAAGCTCGGCGGCGTCAAGATTCCGGAGCCGCAGGAGATCGCGAAACTGGCGGGCGCCGGCGACCTGGTCGCTTCTCTGCCGGCCAGGTATCAGGCGCCGGATGCGATGAAGATCGATGCGATGGGTTTCGGCATCAGCACCTCGCTGCCGCCGAAAGTCACCGACGTGTGGATGGAGCTGGTGCCCGCCGCCGACGGTTGGGAAATCGTTCCGGACCTGTTCGAGCTGAGTAAGATCAGCGGGCTCTTCAAGGTCCTGGATCCGCTGGGGAACGGTTCCAGGAAAGTCAGCGCCATGATCTTCGGCAGCCTTCAAGTGACCAAAGACCACCCCATCCTCAACATGGATCTGCATGCTTCCGCGGCCGACGGAGCCTACCTCTTCCAGGCCTCGCTTGCCGAGGGCACCACTTTCAAGCTGAGAGATCTCCTCGCGAAGCTTCTCCCGGCGGTCCAAGACGCGCCCGACCTGGTCTTCGACAACCTGAGCCTGGAGGTGCGGCAGTCGCATTCCCAGACCCGCTACGGCTTCGAAGCCGGAGTTCCTGACTGGAGCTTCACCATCGGCGAGGCTGACTTCACGGTCGCAGCCGCCACGGTCGACCTCAACACTTTCGTCGTCGGCGGCCGGCTGGGTGGAGAGATCGCCGGCACGATCGAATTCTTCGACGAAGTAGAGACGGACTTCACGTATACCCTGCCGGGCGATTTCCGCATCGTCACCCGGATTCCCGAGCTCCGCGTCGACTTCAAGACCCTCGCCGCGAAGGTCATCCGGGGGTGGCCGCCTCCCGACTGGTTCCCGAGCTTCACCCTTCCGAAGACCGAGATTCATCTCGAACGGTATGAGGACACTTATCAATTTCAGCTCATGGCCGAGCCGGGCCTCGGCGTGATCTTCCTGCAGGTAAAACGATGGCAGGGAGAGTGGGGAATTGCGGCCGGGCTCGACTTGCGCTCGCCCAAGATAGCCGCTATCCCCGGTCTCGAAGCTCTCGGGCTCTTCGATGACATGTTTCAGCTCGACGATTTGATGTTCGTCATCTCTTCGATCACGGTTGAGAACTTTCAATTCCCCGACCAGTCGTCCTTCTCGAATGCGCAGAAGATCAAAATACCCACGCAATCCAACGGGCTCCAAGCCGGTTTCAACCTGTTCGCGGCGATGACTTTCGGCGGATCGAAAGAACAGGAGATGATGCGGAAATTCCTCGGCTTCGAGGCGGACGCCCGGCTGGGCATCACGCTGCACGTGGGCAAGCAACCCGCGACCGATTCAAGGCTGTTCGTCAGCGTTGCGGGAAAAATCAATGACAAGACAAGCTTCGCCGGCGAATTTGGAGGAGCGCTCCAGGCGGAGGGCGTGGCTCTCTTCCTCGACCTCGAGATCGACACTGAAGTAAGCGGCACCCAGCTCAAATTCGAAGTCCAACTCGTCATTGTCGAGACCGGCGCCTTGTTGAGCGGCACCTACACGGGGCCTCCACTGAAGTTCGACGTCATTCAACTCAACATCCGCGCGATCGAGATCGGCATCGATTGGGAGGGTGTGCCCAGCCTCGGCATCATCGCCGACATCGACGTGGAGGCCTTCCATAGCTCCATAGCCCTGTTCTTCGATTCGACCGACCCGGCAAACAGCATGGCGGCCGGAGCCGTGAGCGACCTCACCTTGAAAGACATCGTCGACATGCTGGCGGGAAGCGTCGGCGTCTCCATCCCGGCGGAGATCGAAGCCGCGCTGGCGAAGGTCGCCGTCAAGGGGCTCGGCGGGTTCACAATGCCTGTCCAGATGGCAGGGATCGGGGACATCGCCACGGCTCTCGATACGCTGGATTTAGCGAAGATCTCTGCGGCGTTCCAAAAGGCAGGAAACGTGACGCTCCCCACGGCGAGCCAGGATGTCATGCTGAGCGTGAACAAGCCGGGCAACCTGTGGTATCTGACGGATCTTTCCAACAATCACAATCTGGCGCATTACGAGCTGAGCTGTGATGGGACTGACATAACAGTTTCTCTCGAGGCGCAATTCTATTTCGTGCCCAACCCCATGGGAACCACCATCGCCGGTAAGTATCGGTGTAAGACAGGTTACAAAGTCCAAGGCGAGCTAGACTTCTTCGACCTGAAGGTGAAGACGGACGTTCAAATCAGCCAGAACAAAGGGATATCCGTGGACGCGACCATGGACCCCATTGTGATAGGAGGCGAGAGCTTCCTCGCCATCAGAGGATCGGGAGGGCATGGCGGCCCCGTGCTCTCTCTCTCAACCTATAAGACCGACAAGCCTGCGCCGTACGACGAGCCCCACTTTCTGCTGTCGGCCGAAATCAATCTCCTGGGCGTCGTCGGCGAGGACATCTTCGTCCAGATACTGGGCGATAAGGTGCAGTTCGATCTCAAGGGAAGTCTGGTCCAGGACATCGACTATGAGCTGAGCGGCCATTTCGACGGGCTCAATAATTTCGGCGGCGGCGGCGGCGCCACAGTAGCGATCGACACGACTTTGGATTTCGGCAAGCTCGGCAAGCTCTATTTCAACATGTCTCTCGACGCGAGTATAGAGCTTGGTTGGAATGGGAGCGAGGCGACGGCCACCTGCGAGTCCGCGTTCGATTTCAAAGGCCATCACTTCGACATCGCCAAGTTCGACCTCGACATAGACGGCGCTTCGCTCGCCAAACTTGTCTCTCTGCTCACCGGCAAGGTCAAAGACCGGCTGGACGATTGGCTGCACGTGATGGAGCATTGGCTCGACTGGTTCAAGAACGGGATCCTCACCGGCGTGGACGACGCCGGAAAGGTCCTGGAGGACGTCTTCGGGGTCGCGGAGAAGCTCACCAGTTGCCCTACGACCACCGCCGTGCAGATGATGGCCCGAGTGCCGGGCGCGCCTCCTCAGATGGATTCCGACGACAACCTCCAGTGGCTTAGGAAGGTTCGCGAGGACCTCCAAAAATCAACGAAAGGACAATACTGGCTCGGCCTCTACGACCAACACAAGGAGGAGGTAAGCAATTTACTCCACAATAACCAGGATGTCAAGGATGCGGTGAAAAACCAGCAAGGGCTGGCGCTTCTCATGCACATCATCGACGTGCTGCGATTTGGCGCCAAGCTGCTTGATAAAGATGAAGCGACGGCAGCCAATGCCGTTGTGGTTATTGTCAGTGCCCTGATTCAGAATGGCTCGTCTTCTCTTGGGTTAGATTTGTTGACCGCCGAGCAGGAGTGGCCGCAGTATTACGGCAAGACATATGAGGAGATATTACAGGCGCTGAACAATCAGCAGTCTTGACTGAGCGCGCCGTCGCAAAGCCAAGACGCGGGCCGGTGCAAGGCGGCGCCATCCCAGGAGGATCACAATAATGTCTCTAGTGACCCAGACGCTCAAAAAAATCTACACGCTGATGACCGACAAGAACAATCCTATTTACTTGCCGAAAATCCTTTTGGGCAACGAACAGGTCAAAGCCATTCTGTCGCAGGACCGGAAAGGCATAGACCTCCCGCTGCCGTTAAGCGGCGCATGTACTACGGGCAGCACCGAGGGCAACGCAACGTTGGACTTACTGCAGCCTGACTTCAGCCTTGAAACCATTCAAGGCACCGGCTTCAGTGCAACTGCGAACGAAGATTATACGGAGTTCGGTTTTTCGATAACCGCCAGCGGGCAGCGCGTGCCCGCGCATCATGAGGACTGTGTTTGTCCCAAGCTTGGCGTGACTGACCCTATTGTCGGACCGCTTTCGCTCAGCGGCATCACCGATTTTACGGGTCCCAGGCTTGCGGGCAGCTTCAACTGTTTTCAAAAGTGTACCGTCGGAGGCACCGTAATGGCCCCGGGCAGATTCATTGCTACTTTGAACAACGTCACTTTGAAAATGGGCGGCAAGCTTGTCATATCTCAGGATGTGAATGCCCCTATGACGGTTTCGATTGATACCTTTTCGATCGACGGCATCGCGGAGGAAAACATGACGTTGACGCTCTTGCACAAGGACGGAACCTTGCCAGTTTACGAATTCAAAAACCTTGATAAGCATGACGCGGCCAGCGTCCACTTCTTCTTCGCGCAGTTGGCCATCAATTGCCCACCTATAGACAAGCCGAGCATCTTTACGATGCTCGCAGATACCTATAACGAAGAATTCAAAAGTAACGGTGACCTTATAAGGAAGTCGATAGCCGACGCGGTAAATGCCTTAATTAGTTCGTGGTAGCGATCTCGACGTCGACCGCAAGAAGAGGAGGAGTCCCATGAACCAACAAGACAAAAACCTGCTCAATCGTATCTACGACAGACACCTCAAGGATTCCCTCCCGGGTCTGTTCGGTGACGCGCTGACAGCTACCTCGATACCTGACGAGACCAGGACGCTCGGTTCCGGGATTGCGGCTCTCGATACATTTTTAGGGGCGTGCGGCATCGGCTTTCCGACCGGCGACCCGTCGGTCGAGTTGACCGGTCTCGGGATCGCCGATCCGAAGGACATCACCTTCGGCGACCTCGAATTCCCGGGAGGCGACGATCTGAAGTTCACGGTGACGATAGGGACCTTCACCCTGAACGGCAACTGGGCTTTTTACCAGGACTGCTTCGAAGCCGCTCCCCCTGACGTCAATAAGCAGTGTGCGACGACAAACGCCGTATCCATGATCGCGAGCTCCCGTCCGGGAACGGCGAACAGCGCCGACGTCGACGACAGCCTCGCCTTCCTCCGCCAGCTCCGCGACGACCTTCAGAAGTCGCCGAAGGGCCGCGAATATCTGCAAGTCTACAATGACAACGAAGAGGAAGTCAGTAACCTCCTTGAAACCAATACCGCCGTCAAGAAGGCTTTCACCGATCAGCATGGCCAGCAGCTCCTTGACACAGTGCTGAGTAAAATCGAAGCACAGGATAAGTTCCCTCTGGCTTCGGCAGAGGTGGACAATGCGCTGCAAGTACTCGGCGGGGCCTTGTTTGACGCGGGATCGGATAACTTACAAATGGCGCTTCTCACGGCACAGCAAGAGCTCCCTCAATACGTGGGCCTGTCCTACGATCAGATCATGGCCAAGATCGGCAGCAGCCAAATAAAATCCGCCACGCCGATCATGGCGCCGGTTGTGCGGCTTGTGCGGTTATGGCGCCGGTTGTGGCGCCGGCCGAATCAAAAGAGAGCGACGGCGAGCTCTGCCGTGCCGGTCATGGCGCCCATCCAAGCACAAGGGGCGGATAACGGCCCACTCACGCGGCGTTCCAGGTCCGGATCTTTCTCCGATAAAGCGGAGACGATCAAGATCACCATCAGCGGGACGCTTGGAAACCTTGACAACAACAATGATCAGCCGCCGACTTATTCGGTAAACACCATCGAAGCCACTATAGGCAAGGTTTCGGTTGATCTGGCCGACACCACGGGAGGCGGGTCACCAACTTCATTCCCCGATGCGATCGGCGCGCTGCTGAGCACTTTCATCGGTGACACCTTTGGGCCTGGCGTAACCAAGAACGAGCTTCTCGATAACCTGACCGGCGCCGACACCAGGAACAGGATAACAACCATGGTAAGCGACGAGCTCAAGAAGTACTGGGGCTGAGAAAGGCCGCGCCCCGCCTTGCGCGAACGGAGGAACGGAATGCCGGACGGTATCCTGCTCTGCGCCAATGAAGCGCTGTTCAATTACATTCTGACGCGGTACTTCACCGCGAACGCGCAGGACTTCAGCGGCGCGATCATCGAGGAGGCGCTCGATACGGAGCTCGAGTTCGCCGCGACGCAGGCGCCGGCGATCGGCCTGTCGCCGGCGAACGGCGACGCGAACTTCGCGATCAGCTTCTCTTCGATCGACGTCAAGATCTATGATTATCAGAACGGCGAGCGAGGCAATCTGACCGATGAGTCGACCGTCCAGTTGACCATCACCGGGAATTTGGCGCTGAGCGGCCAGTCCATCGGCATGACCTCGCTCACCGCGACCGGCGGCGGAGGACAGGACAACCGCGCCGTGGCCCGCCTGGTGAACAAGTACCTCTTGCCAAAGTACACCTCCGAGGTGCAGAAGATACCCCTTCCCGACCTGACCGCGATCGTGGGCTTCGCGGTGAAGGTTACCGGCCTGAAGGTGGCCGGCGACATCGTGCAGGTGACGGCAGATTTGTCCGGCTCGGAAGAGGCCGCCTCACCCGCGGCGACAATGTCCAACTTGGCCGCGCCGGCGGTCTTTGCCGCGGTCAGCGGAGCTGCGCTCCAGCAGATGATCCAGTCCAGTTTTTCACCCAAGACCAAGACGGTCTCTACGAAGAAGAGCAAAATGGGATTTGGGTATCGCGGCAGCGCAAGCGTGACGGCATCCAACCCGCGGGTCAAGATAACCGAGGGGAAGGCGTCCGGCACGATCGACGGTTCTGCGTCCGCGTCCGGCGGCATCGAGGCGTTCGGCCACTGGAAGGACGCCTCGATCGGGGTTAGCGTGTCGGCTCCGCCCCTGGGATTGAAACTGGATCAGCAAGGTGCCGCCGTTTACGTCAAGCCTTGCATCGACGAGCACTTTTCTCTTCACTTCGATTTCCCCGGCCTGTTGGGCAAGGTCGCGGATGACATACTCGACGGCATCAGCTCCATCGCGGACGACATCACGGACGCATTGAACGACGCGCTCGGCCACATATCCATCAAGGCGTTCACCGTGCCAACCACGGTGCCGGGCACGGATTATCCAGTCAGCTTGAGTCTTGACGGGCTTGGTTTTTCCGGCAACTCGCTCGTCGCCACGGTCAGGGTGGATTGAGCGGCCGTCACCCCGTAAACTTGTACCCCAGCCGGTGCACCGTCACGATGTGCTTGGGGTCCGAGGGATTGTCCTCGATCTTCTTGCGCAGCTTGGCGATGTGCATGTCCACGGTGCGGGTGAAAGGAATGGCGTTGTAGTCCCACACGGTGTCGAGCAGCTTCTCGCGGGTGACGATCTCGCCGCGGTGCTGGATGAAGTAGGCGAGGAGCTGGAACTCGCGCGGCGAGAGCTCGATCGGCTCGCTCCCCTTGCGCGCCTCGTGGCGCTTGAAGTCGATGCACACGTCGCCGAAACGGTAGCTCTCCGGCGGCGCCGCCGCGGCGGTCCCCTTGGCGCGACGCAGCACCGCCTCCGCCCGCGCCAGCAGCTCCATGAAGCCGAACGGCTTGGTGATGTAGTCGTCCGCCCCCAGCTTCAGCCCCAGCACCTTGTCGATCTCCTGGCCGCGCGCCGTGAGCATGATGATCGGCACGCCGTTGCCGTTGCTGCGCAGCTGCTTGCAGATGTCCAGCCCCGTCATCTTCGGCAGCATGACGTCGAGCAGAATGAGGTCCGGCGGATCGGCGGTGGCGAGGTGCAGGCCGGCCTCGCCGTCCTTGGCCACCGTCACCGCGTAGCCCTCGTACTGGAAGCCGTCGCGCAGCGCCACGGACATGGACTCGTCGTCTTCGACGATGAGGACCCGCGTCGTCGCCGTCGCCATCTTCACGCCTCGGAGGGCCGCTCGCGGGGAGCGGCGATCGCGCTGGGTTCCGGTGCGTCGACGGGCAGGTGGATGGCGAACGTGCTGCCCTCGCCCGGCCGGCTCTCCAGCGTCACCCTGCCGCCGTGGGCGTCGACGATGTGGCGCACGATGGCGAGGCCCAGGCCGCTCCCCTTGACGTCGTGTACCAGGCCGGTGCTGACGCGGTGGAAGCGGTCGAAGATCTTCTCCTGCTCGTCGCGCGCGATGCCGATGCCGCGGTCCGTCACCGCGATCACCACCGACTCGCCCTCCCGCCGCAGCGACACGGTGATGTCCTTGTTGCCGTTTGAGTACTTGACCGCGTTGTCCAGCAGGTTGGAGAGCGACTGCGCGATGGCGCCGGGATCGATGCGCGCCGGCGGCAGCGGCACCTCCGCCCCCTCGACGAGGATGTTGAAGCCGTGCTGGCGCAGCCGCACCTCGAACGTCTTCAGCGTCTGGCAGACCACCTCGCGCACGTCGCAGCGCTCGAAGCGGTAGGTCTTGCGCCCCGACTCGATGCTGGCGAAGTCGAGGATGTTGTTGATGAGCTGCGTCAGCCGCCGGCTCTCCGTCTCGATGTAGTCGCCGTACTCCCGCACCTTCTCCTGGTTCTCGACGCGTCCCAGCCGCAGCAGCTCGCCGAAGACGCGGATCGAGGCCAGCGGCGTGCGCAGCTCGTGCGAGACGTTGGAGACGAACTCGTTCTTCATCCGCGACAGCTTCATCTCGCGCGACGCCGTGCGCATGGCCAGCGCCAGGCCCCCGAGCAGCACGGTGGCGAGCGCCGCCGAGAGCCCGATGTTGACCAGGAAGTTCCGCCGCGCCACCATGGCCGGCGTCGCGTGCTTGCTGGCGAGGCCCACCTTCCAGTCCGTGAACACGAAGGTGAAGGGCTTCTCCGTCTCCGTGTTCCACACCCGCTTGTCCGACAGCGGCACGTTGGCGTAGACGATCCGGCCGTCGCCGTCGCGCACCGAGACCACCGGCGTGTCCTCGCCGTCGGCGAAGGAATCCGTCAGCGACCACTTGACCGCCTTCGGCAGCACCGTGTCGCGGAAGTAGTCCTCGTCGAGGATCATGCCGGCGAGGCCGACGAGCTTCGAGTAATCGTCGGTGATCGGCATCAGCAGGATGCGGTAGTGCGGGTCCCGCTCGTCCACCATCAGGCGCGTCTTCTCGATCATGGCGCCCTTGTGGGCGAGGAGCTGCCAGGGCGCGGTGGCGGCCCACACCGCGCGCACCTCGGACGAGTACTTCGGCGGCGAGAAGCTGGAGCACGAAGGCTGGAAATAGAGCGGATCGCTGTCGGCGCCGACGAAGCTCACCACGAACAGCCGCTTCGTCCCCGTCGGGCCCTTCTTCTTGAAATAGTGCGCCGCCTTCTCCAGGTCGTGCTGGGTGAAGACGGCGGGCGGCAGGTCGAGGAACCGCTCGGCGTCGCGGTAGATGTGGTCCACCTCGCTCAGCACTCCTTCGACGAACGTGTTGAGCGTCGCCTTGTGGATCTTCTTCGAGCCCTGGTCGAGCTTCACCAGCCAGCGGTACTGCAGGCCGAGCAGCACCAGCAGCGGCGCCAGCACCGCCGCGAAACCCACCCACAGGGTGTACCGCCGGGGAAGCTCCGAGATCTTCATCGCTGCAGGAGAGTCTAGAGCAGAACCGCCCGCGGCCGTCCCGCGACGCGCGGCCGTTTACAAATAAGTTACGCGCTTTGCGGCGTTTTACGCGCCGTTGAGGACGTTTACGCGCCGCCGCTCCTAGGCTTCGACCCGTGGCAATGGCGGGCCGGCGCGGCGCCGGCCCCGCAATCCCGGAAGGAGCCTCGCAGCATGAAGGCCAAGATCTCTCTCGTCCTCCTCGCCCTCCTCCTCGCCCTCTCCTCCGCGGCCCTCGCCGGCGGCGAGAAGTGCGCCAAAGACGCGGCCCACAAGGAGAAGGCCGCCAAGATGGCCGCCCACGGCTGGCTCGGTATCAAGACCGACAAGGACGCCGACGGCGCCTGGCGCGTCTCCTCCGTCGCCGCGGGCAGCCCGGCCGCCAAGGCCGGCTTCCGCGCCGGCGACGTGCTGGTGGCCTACAACGGCATCGCCCTCACCGAGGACAACATGGACGCCGTCAAGAAGGCCAAGGCCGACTGCGCCGTCGGCAAGACCGTCGCCTACACCATCCGCCGCGACGGCGCCGAGAAGACCCTCTCCGCCACCCTCGCGCCGGTGCCCGAATCCGTGCTCGCCGAGTGGATGAAGGAGGAAGAGAAGGCGCAGGTGGCGAAGAAGGACAACTGAGGGCTCCGCGGTTCCAGAAATCCCCAACCCCGCGGGACCACGCCAACCCCTCTCCTCCGGTCCCGCGGGGATTTTTTCACCCCTCTTCCCTCCCTACTGCCCCGGCGCCGTGATCACATACTTGTTCGCCGGCAGGCACAGCAGCTCGGCGGCGTTGCCCTTGAGCTCCAGCGTTCCGAACTGGTCTTCGGTCTTCACCTTCCAGTCCGGCGTGGGGTCGTCCTCCCGGATGTAGTAGCAGACCAGGTGCGCGTCCGGCTGCGGCGGCGAATAGACGGTGCCGTCCTCGAGAATCTTCCACACCGGGTTGCACAGATAGCGGGGCTGCAGCACCCACACCCAGGTGCTCCAGAACTGGTCGCGCAGCAGCACGCGGCGAGGATGGAACTCCGTGCTGGAGAGGATCGGGTAGCACTTGTAGTGATTGGCGTCGGGGATGGCGGCGTCGGCCGCGTTGACGACCGTGACCGCCTGGCTCGCCGCCGGCTCGGCGGCGGCGGCGTTCTCCGCCGCCGCCGCTGCCGGCAGGACGGCGAGCAGCGCGAGAACGAGCATGGCGAGGGGCAGGTACCGGAGCGCGCGATCTTTCATGGAAACCTCCTGATGGTTGGGCTCGCTCTCCCCTTGAGAGGCGGCGAGCGGGTGGCATTCTCTATATCTATCAGTGCCTATATCCTAAAATGCGTGACAGCAGAGACCCCGCTGCGTCCTCGGTCTCGTGAGCGGCGCCGGTACGGAGAGAGTGGATGATGAGATCCCGGCGCAGTGAACAGCACGACCGGATTTCGGCTCCATGGGAGATCCCGCCGTAGACCTGGAGAACGTGAGCTTCCCCCTCGGGGAAAGTGGCGTAAGAGCCTCTAAACCATCTCAACTCGCGCCCGGCGGCCCGAGCTTGGCGATCTCCTCCTCCAGGAAAGCCAAGGCCTTTTCGAGGGACGTGCGGCGGGCGGCCGAGCGCGTCGCTTGAAGCTCTTGCAGGACCCGGCGGCGCGAGAGGTCGAGGCTGGCGCGCTTCGCCGCGGTCGCGCGCTGTTCCCGCGTCAGGACCGCGCTGCGCTCCGCGCGCGAGGCGGCGTCCTCCAACTGGGATTCGACGGACTTGCTCTCCCATCCGCGTGCCATCGCGCCTACTCTACTTCGGGGGTTGCCCGCTTTCCACACCTGCGATATCCTTCTTCGCCATAAAGTTATCCAGCGAGGTGATGGATGAACCGTCTCCTGGCGCTCTCCTGGCTGGCCTTCGCGGGCAATGGCTGGTCGGGGAATCGTCGGCCGGTGACGTTTTTCCGTCCGGAAACGCGCACGGCAGACTGGACGGTTCGCTCCATGACGTATTTTTAAAGGGAGAAACGTATAACCAGTCGGACGCCCCGACCATGGCTTGGCAGGACTTCACCTTGCAGCTCCACTTCTGGACGGTCACCCGCTGTGCTTCAGGTTATGGCTTGAACCCGAACGACATCCTCCTGTTCGCCGGCGAAGGCGACGGCGGCCGGGAGAGCCTGCTGTTGACGGACACCGGGCTGGTCTGGGCCTCGCGGTGCAGGTACCTCGGCGGCTCGGGAACGGCCGCCGATCCCGACGTCGTGCGGGTCCGGCGCCGGTTCAGGAGCTTCACCGTCCAGCGGTGCGCGGGCGCCCTGGCCTGCTACCGCGGCACGGCCACGGGCGGCGGCGAACCGGTGTGGACGGCGGCGGAGGGGTGAGCTGGCGGCAAAGGACCTAAAGGATAGCAAGGATACCAGGGATGAAAGAGGGACCGGGGGTGTACCTCAGAGGCGCTGTTCTTTGGTATCGTTTTAGTCCTTGGAATCCTTGGAGGGAGCTTGATGGGCGAGGGCTTTCTTGCGCCCTACGGTGGCTACAAGTGGCTGCTTTCGTATCGGAAGGCGGAGATCGTCTACGACGCCACGGTCTATTTCTGCGACCACTTCATCGATAAACGCAGCCGGACCCATGACCAGATGGTCCAGGCGGCGCGCTCCGGCAAGCAGAACATCATCGAAGGCAGCATGGCGGCGGCGACCTCCAAGGAGATGGAGATCAAGCTGACCGGCGTGGCACGGGCCAGTCTCGAGGAGCTGTTGGCCGATTATCGCGATTTTCTCCGCGTCCGCGGCCTTCCCGAATGGCCCGCCAGCCACGCCTACGCGCTGCGTCTCCGCAAGCTGAACAAGATCCCGGATGCGACCTACGCGACCTTCCGCAAGGGAATCGAGAACCCCGACCCGGCGATCGCCGCGAATGTGATCATCGGGCTGGTCCGCGTGACGGGCTACCTGCTCGACCGCCAGCTCCGATACCTGGAGAAGGCTTTCGTCACAGGCGGCGGTCTGCGCGAGGGCATGACCCGTGCCCGCCTTGAAGAGCGACGGAAGAGGCCGCGGTAAGGCATAAAGGACTCAAAGGATACCAAGGATACCAAGGGTAGGAAGGGCTCGGGTGCCTTCCTTGGCATCGTTGGTATCCTTTGAGTCCTTTGCGCCCGGCTTGCCGCGCCCCCGGGTTTCGCATACGATCATAGTCAAGCGTCCATTTTCATTTACGGCAGGCGATCCGCGGCCTTGGGGCCGCGCCCGGAGGCGGTTTGAACCGAACCTTGGAGCAGAGATTCCCCTGGCGGCGCGGGTGGCCGGCGCTCCTCGCGGCGGCTTGTCTGGCGGTGCCCTCGGCGGCGCAGACCGCCGCGCCGCCGCCCGATTCCGGTTTCGACGAGGTGCAGGCGGACCTCGAAGGCCAGCTCTTCACCAAGACGCTCCCCTTCGACGTGCCGTTCATCATCTACGGCACGGTGCCCACCGGAGCGAAGAGCCTGGAGATCCGCTGCTGGAAGCTCGACAGCTCCGAGAAAGGCGGCAAGAAAAAGCGTCGGAGCGGCGAGCCGGTGCAAGCCGACGCGGCGCAGCTCGCCGCGCAGGCGCCGGACGGCAACTGCTGGGCTGGCGGTCCCCTGGTGTGGCGCAACACGATCGATCCGGCGGCGAAGACCCCCACCTTCCGGGTCCTCGCGCCGCGCCTGGAGGCGGAGAGCTACTACACGTTCGAGTTCCGCTATCAGAAGGAGATCACGCAAGAGGAGGCCACCGCCTTCGCCCAGAAGGTGCAGGAGATCCTCGGCCGCATCCTGTGGGGCGATCCGCGGAGCAATCCGCAGATCTCGTCGCCGGAGGAGCTGCCCCTCAGCGGCTCGCTCTTCGAGCCGGAGCTCGAGGCCCTGTACGGCGAGCTGCGCGCCGCGCTCAAGGAGGCCACCGGCGCCGACCGCATCGTCGAGTCCGGGACCCTCTTCTCCGCCGATACGCCGCTGCCGGCGGCGGTGAGGATGCTCAACCTGGCGCTACGTCCGGCGCGCGAGGACCAGCGTAAGATCGTCGGCGCCATCAGCGACTACCGGGACGACGTGGCGAACGCCAACAGCCGCCTCGGGGAGGTGCGCGGCAACGGCGACCTGATCAAGCTCGGGCAGGCCCTGACGAGCCGGGCCGCCGCCGATCCGAGCGTCCAGCACCATGCGCAGACCGTCTCGGCGGCGCTGGCCCTGGCCGACCTGCCGGTGCTGCAGGCGACGGACCGCAGGAGCCAGGACACCCTGGCGGCCTTCGTGGCGAAGAGCGCGCCCGTGGCCGCCGACGCCGCGGCGAAGCTCTCGGCGCTGGCCGACCTCCTCGGCAAGAAGCTGACCGCCGCCGACGGCAGCCCCGCCGCGTTCCTGCAGCCGCTCCTGGACGCGGGGACGCTCACTCCGGCGGACGTCGCCGCGCTGCGCAAGCTGGGCGACGTCAGCAGCCCGGTGAGCGCCGCGTTCCGCTTCGCGGACGCCGTGTCGGGCGATGACCTGCAGCGGCTGCAGCGCCTGCTCGACGAGCGGACGGAGGCGGTGGCGGGGCTCGCGGACCGCTACCGCACCCAGGTGGTGGGCAAGGTGGTGCTCGCCGGCTCGACCACCGGCAGCTTCGCCACGCAGAACAAGAACTATGTCAGCGCCGACACCGGCCTCGCCTACGCGCCGGAGCTCGACGAGTTTCCCACCTACGTGGGCACCAACATCTACTTCCGGCCGGTCAACAAGGCGGCGGCGCTCAACCAGTTCGGCCCCTTCTTCAGCCGCGAATCGCTCGGCCGCCGCGTCTCGGTGACCGTCGGCCTCACGGCCCAGGGCGTGGGCGACGACGGCAAGACCCGCAAGGACCTGTTCAACAGCCAGTCCCTGGTGCTCGGCATCGGCGCGCGGATGACGAACTCGGTCCGCCTGACGGTGGGCAGCCTGGTCTTCCTGGAGACCGATCCCAATCCGCTGGTGAACGACGACCGGGTGGCGGTGACGCCGTTCCTCTCGCTGTCGTTCGACATCGACGTCGTGCCGACGCTGCAGGGCATCGGCGGTCTTTTCAGGACGGGCACCCCGTAGCCGGAGGCTCCGCAGGAGATAGCCATGGCACTCAAGATCGACGCTGACCTGATCGCCGTTCCGTCCGTGACGGGATTGCCCGCGACCCTCAAGCTGCGCCAGACCCTGAAGTCGAACATCCCCAACGGCGAGGCGGCGCAGATCGTCTACACGGTGCAGGGGGACGGCAAGGTCGTCTTCGAAGGGGGCGGCACCACTTTCGAGGTGGCGGGGATCCTCGTCCCCAACAGTCCGTTGACGCGCGAGGACACGGTGGGGCTCGTGTGGGTGGGGGAGACCGCCGCGAGCCCGGCGGAAGTCGTCATCGACCAGGAGATCACGGGGGTGGAGAACACCCGCCACGACAGCGTCGTCATCGCGGTGCAGTGAGGTCCTTGATGAATTTTCGCCGTCCGTTCTCGCGCCTCTCTCCGCTCGCCGCCCTCTGCCTGGGCGCGCTCCTCGCCGGCTGCTACAACCAGTCGGACTACACGCCCAGCGAGCAGCACATCGACGACATCCTGACGCTCGGCACGGCGAGCGGAGCGACGAGCCTGCCGGCCGACGGCTTCTCGCGCCTGCAGCTCGTGGCGCACCTGCTCGGCTCGCCGGCGCTCGACAAGCGCACGGTGGTCTTCTCGACCACCGACGGCACGCTCCAGGGAGGGCAGCCGGTGGACAACTGCACCGGCTGCCGGAAGGTCGACGCCGACGGCGGCGGCAACGCCGTGATCGACCTGGTGAGCTCGCAGCGCGTCGGCACCGCGGTGGTCACCGCCTCGCCGCAGAGCGTTCCCGGGGCGAGGGTGCAAGTGGCGATCAGCTTCGTCGCCGCGGCGCCGGACGAGACGCTGCAGTTCGTGCGCGCGCCGGAGAGCGCGCCGGCCGACGGCAAGACGCTCACCACGTTCACCGTCCAGGTCTCGCCGTCCATTCCCCAGGCGGCGCGCAAGGTGACCTTCGCGGCCACCGGCGCCGTCTTCTCGAACGGCCAGCCGTCGATCGACGTCAACGTCGACGCCTCCAACCAGGCTTCCGCGGACCTGCAGAGCCCGAGCACGATCGGCACCTCGCGCGTGCTGGCGACGGTCAACGGCGTGACGCGCGAGGTCTCGCTGAGCTTCGAGCGCGCCCTGCCGAACGCCATCACGGTCAACGCCAATCCCTCGTCGGTGCCGGCGGCCAGCACCTCGAAGGTGACCATCACGGCGACGCTGCTGCGCGACATCGGCAGCGTCACCGACGGCACGCTGGTGACGTTCAGCGCCCCCGTCGGACGCTTCACCAACATCACCCGCACGGCGAGCGGCGTAGCCACCGCCGACTTCTTCCCCGGCACCACCGCGGGGCTGGTGACCGTCACCGTCGGCGCGCAGGACACGAACGTCACCGGCAGCACGGTGGTCGAGGTTACGAAGCCGTAGCGGCGGCGCGGCCGCCGGGGTTTTCCTTTTCTGGAGCGGCCGGCGCGCGCTTGACCGGCGGGTCTCCGGGTCGTATTCTCCGCGTTGACCCGGCATGTTGAAGATCCGCCAGTATTCCGCCTCGGTCGCCTTCCGCGATGCCGCCGGCCAGCGGCACGAAGAAGAATTTCCGGTGCATGCCACGGACCCCGCCGCGGCGAGCGAGATCGCCTTCCGCTACGTGCGCCAGGTGATGAAGCTCGAGGATTTCGAGCTGCGGGTGGTCGGGTCGTAATCCTTATTGCATCAGAATCAGATAGACGCCGTTCTGCGGCACCGTGGCGTAGAGGCGCGCGGAATCGCCCGGATCCGCCGCCAGCGAGGTCACCCAGAGGAGAGGCAGGCCCTTGTTGAACGGGCTCCAGGTGCGGCCGCCGTCCGTGCTGCGCAGGACGCCGGTGATGTTGGTGCCGACGAAGAGGCCGGCCGGCGTGGCCACGAGGGCGGTCACCTCGTACGCGCGGCCGGAATTGGGCAGGCTCGGCAGCCGCCCCAGCCGCTTCCAGGTCACGCCGTCGTCCGTGCTGCGGTAGACGGCGCCGAGAGCCTCCTGCGTGTTGCCGCCGACGGCCACCAGGGCGCCGTCCGCGTCGCGCGCCAGCGCGGCGACCGAGCCGAAGCGCTGCCGCGCCGTCACCGGACCGCGGACCTGCCAGGTGGCGCCGCCGTCGGCGCTGGCGTAGACCTGGCGCTCGAAGAGGATGGCGAGCGAGCCGCTCTTCCGGCCGTCGGGCAGGATCGCGGACACCCGGTTGGTGTCGCAATAGTAGTGATGGCAGCCTCCCTGCCGCAGGCCGGCGTTGGCGTTGTGCCAGGAGCGGCCGCCGTCCTCGCTGCGGAAGAAGCCGTTGAAGCGGTTGCCGGCGTAGAGCGTCCGCGGCGCGAAGGGATCGACGGCGAGGGTCTCGAAGACGTAGGGGAGCTCGGTCTGCGGGTCCACCACGCCGCGCCAGGAGTGGCCGCCGTCGAGGCTCTCCAGGACCCGCGCGTGGCGGGCGAAGCTCGGCTCATACCGCCAGGCCGAGGCGATGAGCCGGTGGGGATCGCCCGGATCGGCGGCGAGCGCCACGGGATTGAGCAGCGGCGCGCCGCGCCAGGAGCGGCCGCCGTCCTCGCTCAGCAGCAGGGGTATCGCGGGCGGCTCGAAGCCGTAGCCCGGCTGCGCCGGCGCGGCGGCGACGCCGCGCTCGGTCGACAGGACGGCGGCGATCTCCGACGCCGCGAAACCGTGGTTGGCCGGCCGCCAGGCCCCGGCGTTGCCGGCGGCGCGGAAGACTCCCTCGTCGGTGGCGAGCAGCAGCTCGCCGCGCGGCAGCACGTAGAGATCGCCGAAGCCCGGCAGGGCGCCGGCGGTCGACCAGCTCTCGCCGCCGTCGCGCGACACCCGGAGCCGGGGTGTGCCGCCCTCGGCCACCATGATGCGCACGGTCAGCGGGTCGTCCAGGTCGATGGCCGGCGCGCTGCACTTCGCCTGCGGCAGGTAGGCCTTCCAGGTGGCGCCTTCGTCGTCGCTGCGCACGAAACAGGGGTTGAGCTCGCCGCGCAGGAAGTTGGACCAGCCGTAGAGGGTGCGCGGCGCGCGCGTGGCGACGACGACGTCGAGCGGATCCTCGCTGGCGTCGATCTTCGACCGCGTCCAGGTCGCTCCGCCGTCGTGGGTGACGTAGAAGTCGTAGCCGCTGACGGCGTACAGGGTCCGCGGCCGGTCCGGCGCCAGCGCGAAGGCGTTCACCCCGTTGTACACGGTGACGCAGTCGCTCGTCACCGCGAAGCATTCCCAGGTCCGTCCACCGTCGCGGCTGCGCTGGAGGAAGCGGTCCGAAAGCCAGTAGAGCGTGTCGGGCGCGAAGGGATCCACCCGCAGCTCGTGCGCGTTCACCGGGCTCAGGGAAGGAGTGGCGAAGACGCGGCTCCAGCGGCCGCCGAAGTCGTCGCTGCGGCGGACCGAGCCGCCGCCGTCGGGCTCCGACACCAGCGCGTAGAGCCGTCCGGGCCGCTGCGGATCGAAGGCGAACGCCAGCGGCGATCCGTCGAGACCGGTCTGGATGCTGCGCCAGGAGCCGGGGCCGCCGCGCGAGCGCCACAGGCCCGCCGCGGTCAGCGCGTAGGCGGTGATCCCCTCCGCCGGATCGATCTGGAGCCGCGCGAAGGTGGGCGCCGCGGGCGGACCGATGGACGTCCAGCGGGGCTCCGCGGCGGCGAGGTTCGCGGCGAAGATCGCCAACAGCGCGGCCAAGGAGGCGGCGCGGTGCCGGGTTCGAGGGAGATGCCATTCCATGCCTGTTTTTTTCCTTCGGGAGAGGAGCCTTGCTGGCTCGTTATGCTGCATTCCTATATTACCATAGACCGACGGGATCGGACGGATATACTGCCGCCGTGCGTTTCCCTTTTCTGACCTTGGGGCTGCTCGCCGCCTGCGCGGTGGGGCCGCGGCCGGTTCCGGCGCTGTCGCCCGCGCCCGCCACCGAGACTCGCGAGGCGGCCCCGCGCGAGGAGGACGAGTACACGCGCTACGAGCTGCTCGATCCCGACACGCACCGGTTCCACATCCTCTTCGAGGTCACGGCGATCACGCCCGGCGCCACGGCCTACTTCAATCCCATCCGCAAGGGGAGCACGGCGAGCGGCGAAGCGGTCTTCGACCGGGCGACGTCGCGGCCGTTGCCGTTCGAGGTGGTGAGCGGGGCGGAGGCGCGCGCCGGCGGCCTGTCTGACGCGGACCTCGACACCAGCTACATCCGCGTCCATCTGCCGCGTCCGGTGCCCGCCGAGGGCGGCGTCCGGCTGCTCATCGAGAAAACCTACGAGGACGCGAAGAGCTATTTCCGGAAGGGTGCGGAGCGCATCGTCTTCGCGCGCCCGTTGGGCATCCGCCGCAACGCCGTCGTCCTGCCGGCCGGTTACGAGGTCGTCTCCTGCAACGTGGCCGTCCAGGTGTTGACGGAGCCGGACGGGCGCCTCGCGGTGAGCTTCATGCACAACGGTCCGGACGCGGCGCCGCTGGTCCTCGAGGCGCGGAGACTGGGCCGTTGAGAGGCCGCGTCCTCGCGCTCGCCCTCCTGGCCGCGTGGCCGGCGGCGGCGCAGACTCCGGCCGCGGCGCCTGCCGAGCCGGACCGCCTCGTCGAGCGGGCGCACCAGGACCGCGAGATCGTCTACTTCCTCCAGCCGCCGGAGACGCACGCCTTCGACCTCTACCACGACTACACCGAGTCGCGGCCGGGTGTGGCGCGCTACCTGAACGTGGTGCGCCCGGGGAGCAAGGCGTCGAATCCCTCGGCGCGCAACCTCGACACCAGCGAGGCGCTGGCGGTCGAGACGGTGAAGGGGGACGCCCTCGCCAGGACCGGCACGGCGGAGGACGAGGAGGTGGCGCCGGATGCGGAGGTGGTCGTCGTCCACTTCGCCGCGGTGCCGCCGGGCGGCTCGGTGCGCCTGCGCATCGCGGAGACCTACACCGATGCGGCCCGCTACCGGCTGGACGGGGACGAGCTGGTCTTCGACCGCACCTTCGGCCGGCCGCGCAACGCCGTCGTCCTGCCGGCCGGCTGGTATCTGACGGCGAGCTCGATCCCGGCGCTGGTCTCGGAGACCGGCGACGGCCGCATCCGCCTCGACTTCGTCAATCCCCGTCCGGACGAGATCGCCGTCCTCATCAAGGCCCGGCGCCGGCCTTAGCCCCTCTCCTTTAGGAGAGGGGTTGGGGTGAGGTCGCTCAGGCCTGGGCGGCGGCGGCTTCCGGCTCGCCGGCGGCGGCCGCCTCCTCGGGCGGGGGCTCCGGCGGCGGCGCGGCCTTCTTCGGCGCGTCCGGCAGCTCCGTCTCGACGTTGCGCACCCGCGGATTGAGGAAGCCCCAGACCGCCGCCAACCCCGGGATCGCCGCCATGGTCAGGAACATGAGACCGATGCCGCGGCCGGGTCCGACGCCGACCACGCGGCCGATCCACGTGTTCGCCAGCGCGCCGCCTGGCATCAGCAGCGGGATGAAGATCTTGTCGGCCAGGGGTCCGGCGCTGAAGTCACCGATGGGAGCGGTGAACTGGGCGATCATGCGGCGCGTGGCGAACACCCGCCCCTGGACGTCGGGCGGGGTCTTGCTCTGCCAGATGGCCTGGCTGGAGCTGTTCTGGATGGGCAGCCCGATATACCAGATCAGCACTCCCAAGCCCACCAGCGGCAGCGATGGCTTGAGCCCCACCAGCACGAAGCAGATGCTGTAGAGCAGACCGATGCCCAGCACGCCGTAGACCCGCGGCCGGGGACCGCCGGTAGTGGTCATGATGGCGCCGCCGACGAGCATGCCCACGCCCACCAGCGACATGATGGTGCCCACCGCGGCCTTGGAGCCGGTGAAGCCCAGCACCATGGGCACGAGCGCCACGCCGCAGACGCAGAGGGCGAAGTTCCCCAGGGCGAAGAAGAGGAGGAGGTTGAACAAACCGGGGCGCTGGCGGATGAAGCCCCAGCCGTAGGCGGCCTCCTTCCATAGCGAGCCCCTGCTCTTGCGGCCCTCGGCGCTCACCTCGGGGCGCGGGATGCGGACGAGCAACAGGGTCGTCGCGGCGAACAGGAAAGTGGCGAAATCGATCAACAGCACGCCCCAGATGTTGACCAGGGTCAGCAGCAGACCGGCCAGCGCCGGGGCCGCGATGGTGGTGCCCGCCTGACCGAACTCCAGCATGCCGTTGACACGGCCGTAGTGCTTCTTGTCGACCAGCATGGTGATGGCGGAGATGTAGGCCGGCCACTGAAAGGTGCTGCAGATCGAATTGAAGAAGGCGCCGATGTAGATGTGCCAGACATGCAGCTCGCCTCGCCAGAGCAGCGCCGCGTAGGCCAGGGTGATCAGGGCGGGTCCCAGATCGGTCCACAGCATCACCAACCGGCGGTCCCAGCGGTCGACCAGAGCGCCCGCGAACGGGGCGACCAGCACGCCGGGAACGCTGGCGAGGACGATGATCAGGGTGTATTGGGTGACCGAGTGCGTCCGCTCCAAGGCCCAGATACCCAGGGCGAAGGAGGTGAGGCCCGAGCCGAGCAGCGAGACGAGCTGTCCGATCCAGATGGTGCCGAAGGTCTTCATGCCCTGCGCGGGCTGGCTGTCTGACATGTCCTCTTCTCCTAATCCGGGTCAGGCCCGGTCAACGTCATGGTCCGCCCGGCTCGGGCGTGCCGTCCAAGGTTCGGTAGCGTAGAGGAGCACGTCGTAGGCGCCGCCGGCGCCGCGCTCCGTCCATCGGATTTCAACCCGGTAAGGCAGCTCCCTTTCGAGCGCCCAGAATTCTTCCGGTTCCACACCCGCGGGTCGGGCCTGCCGTACGGCCGCCAGCAGATCGCCGGCGCTGCGCAGCGTTTCGTCCTCGTGCAGCAGCCGCAGCGCCTCGACCTCGGCGGCCAGCCGCGCGTTGGGCACGCGGCGGACGCCGAGCGCGGGCGGCCGC
>JBKPTH010000163.1:0-29813 GCA_046765915.1 Acidobacteriota bacterium
GTCCGGGGGGGCCTTCGCCCCCCTTTTATTAAAACCACCCCCACCGGGGGGCGGGCCCGGCCCCCCCGCCGCAACGACTCTCCGGCGACCGGATTCAGATAGGATTTGCCCGTGCGAGCCATCCTTCCCGCCGAACGCGAATCACCGAATCCGCGTCTGGGGGACCTTCCCGATCCCTCACCCGGGCCGGGCGAGGTTCTCGTCGCCGTCAAGGCCGCGGGTCTGAACCACGCGGACCTGCTCCAGCTCCGCGGCCTCTATCCGCCGCCGCCGGGCGAGAGCGCGGTGCCCGGCCTCGAATGCGCCGGCCTCGTCGTCGAAGCGGAGAAGGGGAGCCCCTGGCAGCCGGGCGCGCGGGTGATGGCCCTCGTGGGCGGCGGCGCCCACGCCACGCGCGCCGCCGTCCCCGCCGGCCAGCTCCTGCCGATTCCCGACAATCTCTCCTTCGTCGAAGGCGCCGCCATCCCCGAGGCGGGCCTCACCGCCTGGACCAACCTGGTCGCCGAAGGCGGTCTCGCGGCCGGCGAGACCGTGCTCGTCACCGGCGCCACCGGCGGCATGGGGAGCTTCGCCGTGCAGCTCGCCCGCGAGCTCGGCGCCCGCGTGCTCGCCGCCGGCCGCAGCCGCGAACGGCTGGAGTTGCTGCGTGGCCTCGGCGTCGAGGAGATCTGCCTGGAGGGAGCGAACCTCGCCCGCCAGGTGCGGGAGGCGACCGGCGGCCGCGGCGCCGACCTGGTGATGGATCTCACCGGCGGTCCTGAGATGAACAGCCATCTCGGCGCGTTGCGCGAAGGCGGCCGGCTGGTGCTCGTCGGGCTGGTGAGCGGCCGCCAGGCAGAGGTGGACCTGGGAGCGATCCTCAGCCGGCGGCTGCGCATCGTCGGCTCGGTGCTGCGCCCCCGGCCGCGGGAGGAGAAGGCCCGCCTCGTCGCGGAGTTCGCGGAATTCGCCCTGCCGCGGCTGCGCGAGGGCCGCCTGCGGCCGGTGGTGGACCGCACCTTTCCCTTGGAACGCGCTGCCGAGGCCTACAAGGCCTTCGAGCGCGGCGGCGTCTTCGGCAAGATCACCCTGACCATGGAGTGAGCCAGGGAAGTCATCGTGGCGGCACCGCCGCCTCCGTCGTGCCCACGGTTACGGCGCGGCTGAGGTACGAGGTGGTGGCGGCGATCTCGTCGCGCACGGCGATCGCCACCTGCTGCGGGCCCGGCTTGAGATCGAGAGTCAACGTGTAAAGGTAGAACTGTCCCATGGCGTTGAGCACGCCTTTGCGCGGAATGCGGATCGGCACCGGTACCTGGCGCAGCGGCGAGCTGCCGCCGTCCGGCGTGCGCGTCGCCACGAGCAGCCGCAGGCTGCCTTCGAAGAGCCCTTCCGCTTCATGGTTGAGGATGGCCAGCTTGAACAGCGGGATCTTCAGGCGGATGGGGACGCTGACGCTGCCGGACGGACCGGGAGTCTGTTCGCCCACTTCGACGGAGACGCCCAGCGGGTTGTCCTCGAAGCCGTAGAGGAGCGCGGCCAGGGTGCGGTCCACGGTCTTCTCCAGGACGGGCTTGTCGCGGTAGCTCTGGCGATAGCGGATCTGTACGCCCGCGCGCTTGACCTTGACGCCGATCTTGTGCTCGCGGCCGTCGCCGGTGTGGGCCGGCGTGTAGCCGAGCGAGTAATAGCTCTCGAAGTCGCGGCGCAGGCGGGCGAGGTCGGGCAGGAAGTTGTTGGTGTCGAGGATCGAGCGGCCGCCGGTCTCGTCGGCGAGGAGCTGCAGCGAGTCGCGGTTGTTGGCCCGCAGCACGGAGCCGATGGCGGGAAAGTGGAAGAGCTGGTCCTCCGGTCCGGTGCCGGCCGCCGAGGCGTCGGGCGCCTGCAGTCCCGAGGCCTGCAGCGTATACAGCGTCACCCGCTGGGCATTGGCGTGAGCCGCCAACCCCTGCAGCTCCTTGGCGACCTTGTACGCCTGGGCGTCCATGGGAGCCTGGGACGCCGCCTTGTAGGACAGGGGACCGAGCTCGAGCGAATCGAAGACCTGCAGGGGGTCCACGTCGCCGCGCCGGCCTTCATTCCTCCCCGACGGCAATGCGCCATGTCCGAGGCCGCCGGTGCCGCCGCCGCCGCAGATCTCGATGAGAGCCTGGAACACCTCTTCGCCCGGAATCATCGGCAGCCCGTCGCTGACGTGGAGCACCGCCTTGCGGCCGGGGACCCCGGAGAGGGAGTTCACCATCAGAGTCAGACCGGAGATCGAGCGCAGCACCTCCTGGCGGCGCGCGGCGGCGTAGCTCTGCGCTGGCTGCGCGATGTTCAGAGGACAGGGAGGAAGGCCGGGATCGAGGAGGGCCGCCTCTTGAATGATGACGATCTCGTGGAAGGCCTGACGGCGGGCGCGCTCGGCCTCGTCGCCATGGACCTGCAGGCGCTCGATCTCGTCGAGCGCCTTGGCGAGAGCGGCGCGGTCACTGCTGAAGGGGAGGCGGACCTTGAGAATGGGATCCTGCGTCGCCAGCATGACGCGGTCCAGCGGACGGAGCTCGCGCGAGAGATAGTCCCGCAACTGGCGTACCGCCCGGGCATGGCTGGCCGGGCTCAGGTTGAAATCGTCGAAGAGGACCACCAGGTTCCACACATCCTCGGGAGAGGCCGGAGCCGTGGAGGGTACCGAGGATGGGGGGCTCGCGGGCGGCCGCAGGCCCTCCACCAGCTCGAAGTTGCTGATCTCGACCGGCTTGCCGTCCTCGAAGACCTGGAAGTCCCCCTTCCGCAGGTCGCTCACCCGGTTGCCGCTCTTGTCGGTCGCGTAGACGTCCACGTTGACGACGTTGACCTCCACCGTCTCGCCGAAGCTGGGCGGCGGCGGCGCGGCGGGAGGCCTGGCGGCCATAGCGGCCATGGCGGCGGCGCCGGCGCCGAGCGTCAGGATCAAGGTCAGCCGGGTCTCTCTCCTCATGATGAAACTCCTCTCAGGGTTGCTTGCTCGCCTCCCGGGTCCCCACGGTGACGGCGCGGCTGAGGTAGGAGGTGGTCGTGGCGATCTCGTCCCGCACGGCGATGGCCACCCGCTGCTCGCCGGGCTTGAGCTCGAGGGTCAGGGTGTAGAGGTAGAACTGGCCCATGGCGTTGAGCACGCCCTTGCGCGGGATACGGATCGGCACCGGCACCTGGCGCAGCGGCGAGCCGGCGCCGTCCGGCGCGCGCGTCGCCACGAACACGCGCAGGTTGCCTTCGAAAATCCCGCTCGCTTCATGGTTGAGGATCGCCAGCTTGAAGAGCGGAATCTTCAGCCGCACGGGGACGCTGACGTTGCCGGACGGAGCGGGCGTCTGCTCGCCCACCTCGACGGAGACGCCCAGCGGGTTCTCCTCGAAGCCGTAGAGGAGGGCGGCCAGGGTGCGGTCCACGACCTTCTCCAGCAAGGGCTTGTCGCGGTAGCTCTGGCGATAGCGGATCCGCACGTCGGGGCGCTTGACCTTCACCTCGATCTGGTGCTCGCGACCGTCGCCGACATGGGCCGGCGAGTAGCCGAGCGAGTAATAGTTCTCGAAGTCCTGGCGCAGGCGGGCGAGGTCGGGCAGGAAGTCGTTGGTGTCGAGGATCGAGCGGCCGCCGGTGTCGTCCGCCAGGAGCTGCAGCGAATCCCGGTTGTTGCTGCGCAGCGAATTGCCGATGGCCGGAAATTGGAACAGCCGGTCTTGCGGACCGTAGCTCGCCACCGAGGCCTCGGGCGCCTGCAGCCCGGAGGCCTGCAGGGTGTACAGCGTGACCCGCTGGGCGTTGGCGTGCGCCGCCAGGGCCTGCAGCTCCTTGAGCACGCTGTAGGACTCGGCGTCCATCTGTGCCTGCGAGGCCGCCTGATACGACTCCTTCATGGATTCCGGCTCGGGCACGCTGGGCGTCTGCACCGCGGCCAACTGGCGCCTGCCCGTCCCGACGGACTCCTCGGCCAGCTGCGGCGGCGCCGGCGGCAGGCTGCTGCCGCCGCAGAGCGCGATGAGGAACTCGAACAGCTCCTCGCCGGGCTTCAAGGGCAGGCCGTCGCTGACGTGGAGCACCGCCTTGCGCCCGGGCACTCCGGAGAGAGCGTTCACCATCATCGTCAGGCCGCCGATGGCGCGCAGCACTTCCGCGCGCCGCGCGCCGGCGAAGGTATGCGCCGGCGTCGCGATGTCCAGCGGGCAGGACTGCGGCTGCGGTCCGTTCTTGGCGTCCTCCTCGATAGTCATCATGAGGTCGACCGCCTGCTTGCGCTGCTGGTCGATCTCGAGGCCATGGACGGATAGCAGGGCGAGCTCGTCGAGCGCGCGGGCGAGGACGGCCTGATCGGCGGTGAAGGGGAGGCGGAGGTTCAGGCTGAAGTCCTGGGTCACCAGCATGACGCGGTCCCGCGGGGTGATCTCACGGCCGAGGAACTCGCGCAGTTGGCGCACCGCCCTGGCGCGGCTGTTCGGGTGCAGGTGGAAGTTGTCGAAGAAGATGATGAGGTTCCAGCCATCCTCCGGCATGCTCGCTGAGGTCGCCCCGCCCTGCTGCGCTTCGAACGCGGCGAAATTGGTGATCTCCACCGGCTTGCCGTCCTCGAGGACCTGGAAATCCCCCTTGCGCAGGCCGGTTACGGGCTTACCCGTCTTGTCGGCCGCGTAGACGTCCACGTTGACGACGTTGATCTCCACCGTCTCGCCGAAGCTGGGCGGCGCGGGAGCCGCGGGGGGCTTGGCGGCGAAGGCGGCGCCGCCGGCGGCGAGGATCAGCAGTAATCCCAGACGGATCTTCAGGCTCATGTTCGGCAGTCTCCTTCAGGGCCGGGCGCTCGCCGCCTGGGTCCCCACGGTCACGGCACGGCTCAGATAAGAGGTATTGGCGGAGACCTCGTCCCGCACGCCGACGGCGACGCGCTGCTCGCCGGGCGGCAGTTGGATGGTCAGCGTATAGACGTAGAACTGGCCCAGCGCGGTGAGCACCTGCTGGTGCGGGATCTGGATCGGCACCGCGATCTGGCGCACGGCCGGCAGCAGGCCGTCGGCGCTGCGCGCCGCCACCAGCAGGCGCAGGGTGCCCTCGTAGACGCCGTCGCCGCGCAGCACGGCGACCTTGTTCAGCGGGATCTGCAGGTGCACCGGCACGGCGAAGGTGCCGTTCGGCCCCGCGGTCTGCTCGCCCACCTGCAGCTCGATCTTCAGCGGGTTGTCCTCGATGCCGTAGAAGAGGGCGGCGAGCGTGCGGTCCACGGCCCGCTCGATCGTCGTCTTGAGACGGTAGCTCTGCGGGTAGAGGAGCTGGGCGCCGCGGCGCTTGACGCGCACCTCGAGGCGGTGCTCGCCGCCGCCCTCCTTGTGCGCCGGCACGAAGCCGAGGGAGTAGTAGCTGGCGAAGTCGTCCCGCATGCGGATGAGGCCGGGATTGAAGTCGTTGACGTTGAGGATGGCCCGGCCGCCGGTGCCCGAGGCGAGCGCGTAGAGGGAGCTCTGGGCGCTGGTGCGCGCCGCCCTCTCGATGGACGGGAACTGCTCCAGCCGGTCTCCCGCGCCGAGGCCGGCGTCCGAGGCATCGGGCCGCTCGGCGCCGGAGGCCTGCAGGGTGTAGAGGGTGACGCGCTGGGCGTTGGCGTGGGCCACCAGCGCCTGCAGGTCCTTCGCCACGTTGTAGCTCGCGGCGTCGAGGGGGGCCTGCGAGGCGGCCTGGTAGGCCCCCGGACCGAGCAGCCTCGCGTCGTAGACGGCGTTCGGGTCCAGGGCCTGAGGGCCGAAATCCCGCGGCTTCGGCCGGTAGCCGGGATCGCCGGGCTCCACGACCTCCGGCGCTGTGGTCTGCGGCTTGCCGATACCGCCGGTGCCGCTGCCGCCGCCGCACAGCTCGGCGAGGAACTGGAAGACCTCCTCGCCGGGAGTCGCCGGCAGGCCGTCGCTGACATGGAGCACCGCCTTGCGGCCGGGCACGCCGGAGAGGGAGTTCACCATCACTTTCAACGCGCCGAGGGTGCGCAGCACCTCGTCGCGGCGCGCCTGCGCGAAGTCGTGCGCCGGCTGGGCGATGCGCATGGGGCAGGGCCGCGGCTGCGGGTCGGAGACCGCCGCCGCCTGGATGGTGAGGATCTCCCGATAGGCCTGGCGCCGGCGGTTGTCGACGTCGTTGGCGTGCACCGCGAGCCCCTCCATCTTCGCCAGGGCCTGATCGATGGCGGCCGCGTCCGCGGTGAAGGGGAGCTGGATCTTCAGCCCCAGGTCGTAGCTCACCAGCATCACCCGGTCGCCGGGGGTGAGCAGCCGGCTCAGCGTCTGGCGGAGCTGCTGCAGCGCCCGGTTGCGGTTCGCCGGATGAAGGTCGAAGTTGTCGACGTAGACGATGAGGCTCCAGGCGTCCTCGGCGCCGGTGGCGAGCTTGATCTCGCCGCCGGCCTCTTCGCCGGCCGCGGCGGGCGGGGCCTCGGCGGCAGCGCCGTTCTCGAACGCCGTGAAGTTGGAGATCTCCACCCGCTTGCCGTCCTCGAGGAGCTCGAAGTCCTTCTTCTTCAGCCCCTTCAACGGCTGGCCGGCGGCGTCGGTGACGCGCACGTCGACGTTGACGACGTTGACCTCGACCGCCGCCTCGAAGGAGGGCGGCGCGATCATCGATTCCGGCGGACCGACGGCGGCGCGCGCGGCGAGCCAGGGGGCCAGCATCAGCGGCACGATGCCGGCGAGACGGGCTTTCATCATCGAGGTTCCCTCCCGCGACGGTGAGCAGATTTTCCCAGTCGAACGCTGCAAGAATTAAACCATAGGTTCCTCGGGGGGAGGCCCTCGACGAACGTCCTCCGGAGCTGACGCCGCGCCCTCCCGGCGGCGGCGGTTCCACCACAGCGCCGCGGCGAGCGGCAGCCCCAACAGGGTCAGCAGAACGCTGGCCTCCGGACCGAAGCCGCCGCCGGTGAGCCTCTCGTCGCCGCCCACCCGGAGGTCGAGAAGGTGGGCCATCCGCACGCCGCTGATCGGCAGCGAGAGCAGACAGGCGACGGAGAAGTTCCAGGTGGCGTGAGCGAGGGTGGCGCTCCACAGGCTGCCGCTGCGCTCGACGAGGGCCGCGAGCACCATGCCCGCGAGCAGGACGTTGAACAGCGCCAGGAGGGAGACCTCCGGGTTGGCGCCGTGCAGCAGGGCGAAGACCAGCGAGGAGGCGAGGGCGGCCGTCCATGGGCGCCAGCCGTCCTTGAGGGCGTGGTAGACGTAGCCGCGGAGAACCCATTCCTCCAGCCCCGCCTGCAGCAGGAAACCGAGCCCGAGGAGCGCGAGGAGCGTCCACGGAGGCAACGGCCACCAGGCGGGAGGCGGCCGGTGGGCGCCCGCGTAGCGCACCTCCGCCAGCGGCGCGGGCAGGGCCAGCAGCAACGCCAGCCAGCCGGCGAGGAAGACGAGCGTGCCGAGCGGCACGGTGACGAGCTGGCGCAGCGCCGCCTTCCGGCCGCTCGCGGGCCAGCGGGCGCCGAGGCTCGCCAGCGTGCGGCCGTCGGCGAAGCGGACGAAGAGCCAGGTCGCGCCGAGGGTCGGCGGCGCGGAGAGCACGATGGCCAGCAGGAAGATCTCGTTCGAGCTGGCGAAGCCGCCGGCGCGAAACCAGCGCTCGCCGAGGAGGAAGGCGGGCAGGCTCAGGGCCCGCACCACGGCGACCTGGAGGAGGACGTAGACGGCGAGGAAGAGCCCGGCGCGCAGCAGAGGATGCCAGGGCACGTGCGGCGGCCCGGCGTCGGGGAGCGGAGTGGGAGTCGGTTCCAAGGGCTGTTGAATTCCTGTCCTCGTGAGAGGACGCTGGATGTCATTCCTGGTGGCGGCCGAGGCCTCTATGGCACGCGAGTTGCTATCTCTGAGGCACGGGAGAGAAAAGGACTTTAACTCAACAGCCAAAGGAGGATCGTCATGATTAACCTCATTCTCATCCTGATCGTCGGTGGCCTCATCGGCTGGGTAGCCAGCATCGTGATGCGCACGAACGCGCAGCAGGGCATCCTGCTGAACATCGTGGTCGGCATCGTCGGCGCTCTGCTCGCCGGCTTCCTGCTCGCGCCGCTGTTCGGGACGGGCAACATCACCTCGGGCAACTTCAGCCTGCCGGCCCTGCTGGTATCGCTGTTGGGCTCGGTCATCCTGCTCGCCATCGTCAATCTCTTCCGGCGCGGCGCGGTGCGCTGAGCGCGGTTCAGATCTCCGGCGCGCGCGTAGCGGCGAGAGCCCTGCGCGCGCCCTCCAACCGCGTCAGCCCCTGCTGGACCATCACCTCGTGGATCCAGCGCGCCGCCATCAGATTTCCCACCCTTGGATAGTGAATGAAATTTTTCCTCGCCATTGCGGCCTGCGGGTCGTAGCGCTCGAAGCCATCGGCGAGATCGATCACCCGATAACCCCGTCGTCGTAACTCGTCGAGCAGCGGCTGGTACGACACGCTTTCCTTGCGGTGGCGCAGCAGGACGTCGCTGCGCTGCGGATACATCACGAGGATGGGCAGCGAGCCGTTGGCGAGCGCCTCGCGGTAGAACCGGTCGAGCACGCGCAAGGTGACCTGGTAGGCCTCCGAGCGGGTGTTGTAGAGCCCGCCCGGGGTGAAGATGGGCTGGTTGAAATATTGGTCCCCGATGATGCGCGCGAAGCGCACGGAAGGCAGGAAGTCCCAGCGGCTCCGCCGGTTGTTGCGCCGGTAGAAATAGTCGTGCTCGCCGAGGCGCGGCAGCCAGCGCGCGGGATGGCGCAGCAGGTCGCGGTACTGATCGATGGTCTTGATCGGGTTTTCGATCAGCTCGAGCCGGCCGTGCGAGAGGATGAAGCGCGGCTTGCTGAAGGGAATGCCGCTGCGGGTGAAATAGAACGGCCGGAAGGTGTTGACCATGCGGCCGATGTTCTCGGACATGAAGCCGATCAACACCACCGCCGGCCGGTACTGCGTCCCCTCGCGGCGATAGCGCAGCAGGCCCTGGCCGGGATCGGAGCCGGGGATGCCGAAGTTCATCACCTCCAGGCCGGGGTCGAGCTTTTCCAGCCTTTCTTCCCAGGAGTAGCCCGTCGCCACGCCGCTCGCGTGGGTGAAGGAGTCGCCGAAGGCGGCGACGCGCACGCGTCCCGGCGGCGGCGACAGGGCATATTCGCGGGTGGCCCGCAGCCCTTTGCTGTTGGCCTGGTACTGGGGCTTGTTGCCGTGGGGCCGGATGGTCCAGCCGAGGTCGGGATCGAAGACCAGATACGAGGACGTATCGGCGATCTGCGCCGCCAGGATGCCCTTGTGCTTGCGGCTCAGGTCCTCGAGCAGCGTGGGCTGGTATTCCAGGCTCTTGTAGCGCTTGAGGGCCCACAGCCCGCCGAGGCAGACCAGCTCCACGGCGAGCCACAGCAACGCCAGGAGGACGAGCGAGAAGGCGAGCTTCTTGCGGGTGGGGAGCGCCGGAGGCATAGAGGGACGGGATTGTAGCTGACGGTTCGGTTCAGACTTCCTTGCCCTCAGGCGCCCGGATTGATCTCGCCCCACCTATTCGCGTAGAGTAATAAATGCAAGTTCGAGTCGAGGAGGATCGCAGCATGCAGACGAAGAATCGGCGCTTTCCCCGTGTCCAGGCCCGCCACGCCGTCATGGTGCGTCTCCTCGGGCAGGCCGCGTTCGAGGAGTTCGCGCGCACCCGCGTCATCGGTCCGGGCGGCTGTATGTTCGTCAGCGAGGAGTCGCTCGGCTTCGGCTCGCTGATGGAGCTCTCCATCGCGCTGCGGGGGCGGGTGGTGAAGACGGACAGCCGGGTGGTCTACGAGATCCGCCAGAGCGAGTCCGAGCACCAGGTGGGCGTCGAGTTCCTCCGCATCAGCTCCGCGGACCGGGCGTATCTGGAGACGCTGGTGGAGCCGGCGGGCGGGTCTCACCATCCAGCCGCAGCTCCATGAACGCCGTCCCCGGGATCGGGTTGTAGCGGTAGGGCGGGATCTCGCGGAATCCCAGATCGCGGTAGAGCGTCCGCGCGCGCTCCATGCTGGGCACCGTGTCCAGCCGCATGCGAGTGTAGCCGATCTCCCGCGCCTCGTGAAGGATCGCCTCCGCCAGCGCCCTGCCCACGCGCAGGTCCTGAAAGCCCGGCCGCACGTACAGCCGCTTCATCTCGCAGACCCCAGGCTCCAGCTCGCGCAGCGCCACGCACCCGGCGGCCCGGTGCTCGTGGAAGGCGAGGAGCAGCCGGCCGCGCGGCGGCGCGTAGGCGCCGGGCAGCCCGGCCAGCTCCGCCGCGAAGTCCTGGAAGTCGAGGTCGAACGCCAGGGACGCGGCGTACTCCTCGAACAAGGCGCGGGCGTGCCGCAGATCCTCGGCCGAGAGCGCCTGGACGATCTCCAGCATCAGGACCGTTCCTGGAACGCGCTGCGAATCGTGAAGATGATTCCGCCCAGCCCGACCGCGACGAAGAGGAGAGGGACGAGGCCGAAGGCGTACTCGTGGTTGAAATCGCGGTTCAGCACCGCCTCCGCCGGGTCCTTGGGGTTGACGTAGCAGACGGTGCGCGTCAGCGGCGGCAGGCGGCGTACGATGCGCTCCTTCTCGGCGTAGCCGCCGGTCGAGCCGCCGAGGAATTGATAGCGGTTGGACTTGTACTCCCAGCCGTTGTACTTGTAGGTGTAGAGCACGTCGACGCTGTAGGTGGTGCTGTCCTCGCCGGAATGGCTGCCCACCTGGCTGCTGACGATGACGCACGGCGTGGGCGGCCAGGACTTCGCCGCGAGCACCTTCAGCGCCGGCCGCACGAAGAAGAGCGAGAAGCCGGCGCCGGCGAGCAGGAAGACGGCGAAGAACGCCGCCATGCAGCCCTTGGGATTGGCCTTCTGGATGGATTGCTGCAGGCGCCCCGCTACGGGCTTCTCGCCGCCCCCTGTCCAGAGAGCGTAGATCCCGCCTCCTCCCACCGCGATGAACACCAACGGCAGGAGGAGGGTGAAGCCGAACCACAGGCTCGGCCGCCGCAGGGTCGCGGAGTCCGGTTTGGCGGGATCGACGTAACAGGCGACGCGGGAACCGAGCCGGTACCGGTCGGCGAGGCGGCGGGCGTCGCCGATGTCCGACGAGCCAGCATACCCCGGCCGATAGCGGTCGGAGGTGTAGCGCGCTCCCTGAACTGAATAGGCGTAGCGGACGCGGAAGAGGTAGGCCTCGCTCGCCTCGGCGGCCTGCGGATGCTCGTCAACGCCGCTCTCCAGGATCAGGCACTCGGCCTGGTCCCAGGCGTAGGTCCGCACCCCGCGGTAAAAGCTGTAGGTCACGAGGCCCGCGAACCACAGTCCCATGGCGAGGAAGGGCAGGAAGAAGAGGCTGCCGAAGATCTTGCCGCCCAGACCGCGCTTGCCGCCCGCCGGCGAGGAGATCGTCAGCTTCATGGTCCCGTCCTCCTGGAGAGTGGAGCCGTTTTTCCCCGCATGGTACGCGAAAAAGCGACGTCTTTCCGTTTAGAATTTCGCCGGGAGGCGGCGATGACCGCGAGGCTCGAAGCCGGATCGTACTCGCTGAGAGAGGAGATCGCGCACAGCGCGATCCACGGCGTGGGAATCCTGTTCAGCATCGCGGGGCTGGTGGCTCTGCTCGTGGTCGCCCGCCGCACGGGAGAGCCCGGGCACGTGGTGGCGTGCAGCATCTATGGGCTCACCCTGTTCCTGTTGTATCTGGCTTCGACCCTCTACCACGGCATCCCGCACCCGCGCGCCAAGCGCGTCCTGCGCGTGCTCGACCACTCCGCCATCTACCTGCTGATCGCCGGCACCTACACGCCCGTCACGCTCATCAGCCTGCGCGGCGGCTGGGGCTGGACCCTCTTCGGGCTCGTCTGGGGGATGGCCATCGCCGGCATCGCCCTCAAGATCGCCGCCATCGGGCGGCTCCGCTGGCTGTCGATGGTCCTCTACCTCGGCATGGGATGGCTGGTGCTGATCGCCCTCAAGCCCCTGCTCCTCGCGGTGGCCAGCGGCGGGGTGAAGCTGCTGTTCCTGGGCGGCGTCTGCTACACCGTGGGAACCGTCTTCTTCGGCTGGCGCCGCCTGCCGTACCATCACGCCGTCTGGCACGTTTTCGTCCTCGCCGGCAGCGTCCTGCACTTCTTCGCCATCCTCCTCTACGTCGTTCCCCTGAAGGGCTGAGCCCTCCGTGTAACTCCGGGACCCGTTCCCGCGTATAGAGGAGGCCACGAAAGGAGGGCCCCTTCCATGCGCCCGAAGCTGTTCCTGATCACGCTGCTGCTTTTGGTTTCCGCCGCCGCCTGGGCCGCCGACGTCCCGAAGGACGACCTGCAGGCGCGGCGGGATGCCCTGAACGCCCTGCTCGCCGAGCAGTGGGAATACACCCTCTCGCACGCGCCGGAGTTCGCCTCCATCCTCGGCGACAAGCGCTGGAACGACCAGGTCTCCGATTTCTCCCAGGCCGCCATCGACGCCGACCTCGCCAAATCGCGCGACTTCCTGCGGCGCTTCGAGGCCATCGACACCACCGGCTTCCCGGAGCAGGAGGTGCTCAACCAGGAGCTGATGGTGCGCGGTCTCAAGGAGGAGCTCGAAGGGGCGAAGTTCAAGGGCTGGCTGATGCCGGTCAACCAGATGGGCGGCATCCATCTGGGAGCGGCCCAGTTCCCGTCGATCCTCACCTTCACCACGGCCAAGGACTACGACGACCTGATCACCCGCTACAAGAAGCTTCCCAAGGCCTTCGACGACACCATCGCTCACATGCGGGAGGGGATGGCGGCCGGCCTGATGCCGCCGAAGTTCCTGCTCGAGAAGGTGGCGGCGCAGGTGGAGGGCATCGCCTCGACGCCGCCCGAGAAGTCTCCCTTCGCGCAGCCGCTGGAGAAGTTCCCCAAGGAGATCCCGGAAGCCGAGCAGAAGCGCGTCCGCGAGGACATGCTCGCCGCCATCCGCGATTCGGTGCTGCCGGCCTACGTCAAGCTCGGCAAGTTCGTCAAGGAGGAGTACGCGCCGAAGGGGCGCACCGAGTTCGGCATGTGGTCGCTGCCCGACGGCGGCGAGCGCTACGCCTGGGCCGTCAAGCAGTCGACGACCTCGAACCTCAGCCCGGAGGAGATCCACCAGATCGGCCTGCGCGAGGTGACGAGGATCGAGGGCCAGATGCTGGAAATCGCGAAGAAGCTCGGCTACAAGGACGTCAAGAGCCTCAACGCCGCCATGGAGGCCGATCCCAAGCTGAAGGCCCAGTCGCGCCAGCAGATCCTCGACCTCTATACCAGATATATCGACCAGATGTGGACCAAGCTACCCGAGTTGTTCAACCGCCTGCCGAAGGCCAAGGTGGAGGTCAAGCCCGTCGAGGAGTTCCGCGAGAAGGAAGCCTCGGGCGCGCAGTACATCCCCGGCGCGCCGGACGGCTCCCGCCAGGGCCGCGTGCTGGTCAATACCGGCGACGCCACCTCGCGCAAGACCATCTCGATGGAATCCACCGCGTACCACGAGGGAGTCCCCGGCCACCACATGCAGCTCTCGATCGCGCAGGAGCTGCCCACCCTGCCGCCGTTCCGCCAGCAGGGCGGCTACACCTCGTTCGTCGAAGGCTGGGCCCTCTACTCCGAGCGCCTCGGCAAGGAGGTCGGCTTCTACCAGGATCCTTATAGCGACTACGGCCACCTGCAGGACGAGATGCTGCGCGCCATCCGCCTCGTCGTGGACACCGGTTTCCACTACAAGCACTGGAGCCGCGACCAGGTGGTGCAGTTCTTCCACGACCACTCGGCCATCGACGAGGTGGAGGTGCAGAGCGAGACCGACCGCTACATCGTCTGGCCGGGTCAGGCCCTCGCCTACAAGATCGGCCAGTTGAAGATCCTCGAGCTGCGCGAGCGGGCGAAGAAGGAGCTCGGCGCGAAGTTCGACATCCGCAAGTTCCACGACGAGGTCCTCGGCGCCGGCGCCCTGCCGCTCGACGTGCTCGAGCAGCGGATCGACGGCTGGATCGCGGTGGAGAAGGGGGAGAGGAAAGCCTCGATGTAGGCGAAACTTCGGACGCAGGGTCGTAGCGGCGGGCCTGCGTGCCCCGCCGTTTTCTTCTCCAGGGTTTTTACGTGGGCTACTCCCCTTCGGACGGCTTGGGGAGGAGGCCGTGGCGGCGCAGGACGTCGAGCACCTTCTCCTCGAAGTCTGCCGTCTCGGTCGCCGATGCTTCGGCGGGCTGCTCGGCGGGCAGGCACACTATGCGGAAGAGATCCGGCCATGGCATCTCGAGCGCGTCGGCAATCTGCAGCAGGTGCCCCAGCGTCATCGTGATCTTGCCGCCGAGGACCTTCTGGTAGACGGAGTTGCCGACGCCCATCTTCTGCTCCAGAGAGCGGATGGAGACACCCTGCCGCCGGATCTCCCGTCGCAGGGTGTCGGCAATGCGCTGGGCCTCGGCTTTATAGCGCTCGCGATCCACGGCTCGCGAGTATACAGCATCTCAGGCGACGATTGCCGCCTGAGATGCCACATCCTGATCGAGTGCCGCAACCAGGGCTCCAGGGCTCACCCGGATGCACCGCTCGAGAGAACTTCTCCAGCGTTTTCCTTCTCCACCAGACAGTAAAACGTGGCCGAAACGCGCAACTGGGAGCAAACTAAAGGGTGCCATCAGGCGATTCCGTGGTCGCCGGAGCCAATTCCGGCTCGTGTGCGCGCCACGGGGCGAAGGAGGGATGGGTATGTTCCGTAGAGGAGGAAGAAAGTGCGCCGGGGCCGCCATCGCGCTCATGGTGCTCGCCCTGGGATTGGCCGCTCCGGCCGGGGCCAAGGATTGGGGCGGATGGAGCGCGGCGCGCGAGTGGGCCGGAGGGTTTCTGCCGCGCGTTCTCGTCTTGCTGGGCGTCGGCTCGGATGCTGCTGTCAAGGACGGTGCACATGTCGATCCTAACGGCGGTCCCAAGGCGATGGGCGTCTTGAAAGATGGAGCCTCGATGGGCACGCCGTCTGGTCGGGACACGATAGGTGCTGAGCAAAGCGGCCTCAAAAGAAGGATCTAGCCTCGTCGACAGGATCTCACCGGGAGCGGCGGCCCCGGCTGCTCCCGGGTTTCTCCAGATGTCTCCTTATGAGATAATCTTATAGCGTTGGCGTGATTTGTGTTTCGCGGGGAGGTGTTTCCGATGGTTCATCTCGGGAAGGGAGAGATCGAGGACTTCCTCGCCGGCCGTCTGGAGGCGTCCAACCGGCGTCGCGTCATCCTCCACCTGCTCGGTGGTTGCTCCCGCTGTCAGAGCCGGTTGAAGTCCTTGGCGGAGCCGCTCCTGGGAGAAGAGCCGTGGGCGGCCGCTGAGCCGGTGGCGGAGGAGAGTTACGACGAGGCTCTCTCTCACGCCGGTGCCGCGGCGAAGTCGTTCCTCGGCCGTTGGCGAAAGGAGAGGGCGAAGCTCCAGCGGGCTCTCTCCCTCCTCGAACAGTTTCCCGCGGGGTTCGAGGACAAGCGCTTCCCGGCGCGGCAGGTCCAAGCGCTTCATGGTTGGCCTCTCTGCGAGGCCCTGCTACGCAAGAGCTACGAGGTGCGATTCAGCGATCCGAAGCGGATGCTGGACCTGGCCGAGGATGCCGCAGGCGTCGCCAAGCACGCTCGTCCAGAGAAATATCCGTGGCCCGGCTTCCTAGCGGACCTCCGCGCTAGAGCATTCGCCGAGTTGGGCAACGCCTATCGGATCAATGATCGCCTTGCCGAAGCCGACACTGCCTTCAAGCAAGCGCGGGAACATCTGGAATCGGGCACCGGCGACCTCTTCCTGCACGCCCATGTGCTCGATTTGGAGGCCTCACATCGGCGGACTCAGCGAAGGCTCGAAGATGCCATCTTCCTGCTCGATCAAGTCCATAGCCTTTATCAAGAAGCGGGCGACTCACACTTGGCGGGACGAGCGTTGATCTCGAAAGGCATCTGTACGCATTACCAAGGCTTTCCCCGGGAGGCCGAGAAACTCCTCAATCGAGGTTTCAAGCTTCTTGAATCCGGCCGAGATCCGCAACTAGAGGGATCTACGGTTCTCAGTATTATTTATGCTCTGGCCGACTGTGGTGAATACCATCAGGCAAGCCGTCTCATTCTCCAAAGCGGATTAAGAGAGCTGTTCGCAGCCGAGCCCTTGATTCTCTTGAAACTACGGTGGGTGGAAGGGAAGGTCCACGCCGGACTCGGCCGGCAGGCGCGAGCCGAGCGGGCCTTTCGTGAGGTGCATCAGGATTTCTTGGCGCGCGGGCAGGTGTATGACGCCGCCATGGCCGGCCTGGACCTGGCGGCGATCTGGTTACGACAGGGCCGAGCCTCAGAGGTACAGGAACTGGCCGACGAGATGCATGCGATCTTTGAGGATCTCGGTGTTCAAATGGAGGTGGCCAGGGCGCTTCAGTTCGTCCACGAGGCTTGCCGTCTGCAGGCCGTCACCGTGTCGATGATCGAGCGGGTCCGGACGTTCCTTGAGCGGCTCCCCTGGCAACCGGGGCTGCGTTTCGAGCCCGCGCTGTTCGCGCCTTAACTTAACGTGAATGTGTTTACCAGATGCCGAGCGCCTTGGCCATCACCCAGTAGATCGCGTTCTCTTCCATCGTCCCCTGGACGAGGTGAGCGAAGGGGCCGCGGGCGTAGATCACCACATCTTCGCCGCCGTGAGTCTCGCCGTCCAGTGGCACCAGCACCTGCTGTTTGAAATCGCGCGCCTTGGTGTCTTCTTGGGTGAGATCCTGGCGGGGAGCGCTGCTTGGCCCTGGACCGTTAGCATACCCAAGCGTCGTGTAAGGCTTGTTATCCGACGCCAGAGACGCCGACTTCGCCGGTAGCCCGTCCGGACCGTTCGAGACCACCAGACCCAGGATGTCGTTGCCTCGCGTGGGGTATCCACTCATGGTCAAGGTGTGGCTGTGATCCGCGGTGACAATGATCAGGGTGTCATCGCCGGTCATGTTCACGGCTCTCTGAACCGCCCGCGACAGCTCGATCGCTTCGGTGAGGGCCCGGTAGGCATTGCCCGCGTGGTGGGCGTGGTCGACACGTCCGCCCTCGACCATGAGGAAGTAGCCGTTCGGCCCCCGCTGCAGGATCTGGATCGCCTTCTCCGTCATCTGGGTCAGGGAAGGCTCGTTCGTCCGATCGACTTCGTACTGCATGTGGGAACGCTCGAAGAGGCCCAGGACCGGGCCCGTGGTCGCGACATCGATCTTGGTGTTGAAACCCGCCAAATCAAAGACATAGACGCCGCCTGCGGCTACCCATTCCGCGGTCAGGTTCCGGCCATCGGTGCGCGTCCCTTTCTTCCCGGCGTCCTCATCGTCAGGGTCGCTCGTCCTCAGGAATTTCTCTCGCCCGCCACCCAGGGCCACCTCCAGGCCTTTGCTCGTGACACCGTTCATTTTGGTCTCCTGAACCTTGAGCTCCACGAGCTGACGGGCGATGTCGGGAAATTTCGCCGCCTTGGCGCCCGCGCTCAAGTCGGCGTCCGATTCCCAGTCGCGGTTCGGCGTATGGGCGTAGCAGGCACCCGGCGTGGCGTGGGTGACGCGGGCGGTGGACACCACGCCCGTCCACATCCCCCGCTTTTCGGCCTGCTCCAGGATGGTTTCCAGCCGGTTCCCGGGGTCGGCTCCGCCCGTGAAGTCATCGTTGCTCATCACCTTGGGATCGATCGAGAGCATGCCGTCGTTGGCCTTGCTGCCGGTCACGATCGAGGTCATGGTGGGCGCGGAATCGGAAACCTGCTGGTTGGCCTGGTACGTCTTGGAGTGGGCGAGATAAGGGAACTTCTCGAAGCTCAGCACGTTCTCCTCGCCGCCGTAAGCGCTCTTCTTCTGCTGCCCGTCGAGGATGCGCGCCGCGGTGATGGTGGCCACTCCCATGCCGTCGCCGACGAACAGGATGACGTTCTTCGCCGGGTTCACGTTCGGCCGCAGGCTCAGGTTGGCCTCGACCTGGGCGCGGGCCCGGGCCATGAACTCGTCCCGGGTCTCGCGGCTCGCGGTCTGGGCTGCGAGCGGCGCAACGAGAGCAGTCATCACCAAGACGACGAACGACAATCTTCGACCGATCGCTCTCATGAGGTCTCCTTCTCTGGTTGACCCTGGATTATGGCAGCGCACGCGGAGGTCCGCAGTAGAATCGACGGTCTGAGGGAGGATCACCCATGGCAGACGATCCGGCGACCGATCTGAAAGGAGCCGTCGAAGGCGACGACGGCATCTCCGTCATCCGCGGCGGCGGCATCGTCCGCGGCTGGAACGGCATCCAGTACCGGGCGGGCCTCTCGGCGAAGAACGTCAACGCCCGCAAGCTGTCGATGAACGTCGCCACCATCCCGCCGGGCGGCGTGGCCTTCGCCCACATCCACGTCGACTTCGAGGTGATGCTCTACATCCTGGAAGGACGCGTCCGGCACGAGTACGGTCCGGGCCTCAAGCAGGCGGTGGAGAACGAGGCGGGAGACTTCATCTTCATCGAGCCCGGCGTGCCGCACGAGGTCTTCAACCTCAGCGACACCGAGCCGGTGGTGGCCGTCGTCGCGCGCTCGGATGCTTCGGAGTGGGAGAACATCGTGCCCTACGACCGGAACAGCGAGGGTCTGTAAAAGGACCCAAAGACCCAAAGGACACCAAGGACAGCAAGGACAAGAAGGCTCACGCGAACGGCATCGTCCTTGAAGTCCTTGTCATCCTTTGGGTCCTTTCAGAAGCGAGCCCACGCAACAGTCCTCTTTTCAACTGATACCATGCTCTTCCGGGAGGGGAGATCGTGCCGGACTTCCGTCACTACATCGGCGTGCGCTACTCGGGCCGTAAGGACCCGGGTGATACCATCCGCGAGATCAAGGTCTTCGCGGCCGTGGAGGACCACGAGCCCTACCGCGAGCTGAACCCGGGCCACGAGGCCGACGGCCGCTGGAGCCGCCGCGATCTCGCCGAGTGGCTGCTGGAGAAGATCACGGGCAGCGAGCCCGCCATCGTCGGGCTCGACCACGCGTTCTCGTTCCCACAGAGCTACATGGACCGCAACGGCCTCAAGAGCTGGGACGAGTTCCTGAAGGACTTCGAGGGGCACTGGCCGACGCACGAGATCTCCGTCCGCGAGCTGCTGCCGGGCAATCCGCGCACCGGCGATCCCGACGAGCACCGGCTCGCCGGCCAATGGACGGCGTTTCCCAAGAGCGTCTTCCAGTTCGACATCCAGGACAGCTTGGCCAAGGCCACCCACGCCGGCCTGCCGTGGATCGATTACCTCCGCCGCGCCGGGGACCGCGCCCATTTCTGGCCGTTCGACGGCTTCAAGGTGCCGGTCGGGAAGTCGGTCGTGGCCGAGGTCCGGCCGGCCCGCCTCCGCCACCGCTACCGCAAGGAGGGGCTCTCCAAGCAGGAGCAGGACGCCTACGCCATCTGCGCCTGGCTCCAGGAGCGGGACCGGCTCGGCCTGCTGCGCCCGTACTTCACGCCGCCGCTCGACGACGGCGAGAGGCAGCGGGCAAGCCTGGAGGGATGGATCCTCGGCGTGGCCTGAGGCACGGAGAACGGTCGTGAGCGGAGCGGCTTTCGCGGGACCTCACCAGAGGCAGCCGCTCGCGGTGGCGGGAAAGCCTTTTCGCGAAGCGGTCGCCGCCATGGTCATGGTGCACGGCCGCGGCGCCACGGCGGAGAGCATCCTGGAGCTGGCACGCGAGCTGCGGCATCCGGAGCTCGCCTACGTCGCGCCCCAGGCGGCGGGATACACCTGGTACCCCTACAGCTTTCTCGCGCCGCTGGAGCGCAACGAGCCGGGTCTCTCCTCGGGCCTCGCCAGGCTCGGGGAAGTCCTCGATCTCCTGGCCTCGCAGGGCATCCCGCCGGAGCGCACGGTCCTGCTCGGCTTCTCGCAGGGAGCCTGTCTGACCGTCGAATTCGCCGCCCGCAATGCCCGCCGCTGCGGCGGCATCGTAGGCCTCTCCGGCGGCCTCATCGGACCGCCCGGAACCCCGCGATCCTATCCTGGATCGTTCGCCGGCACGCCGGTCTTCCTCGGCTGCAGCGATCGCGATCCCCACATCCCGCGCGAGAGGGTGGATGAGACCGCGGAGGTGCTGCGGCGGATGGAAGCCGAGGTGACGGAGAGGATCTATCCGGCGCTGGGCCATACGGTCAACGAGGATGAGATCGAGCAGGTGCGGCGGATGGTGGAGGGGCTCGCAGGAAACCCTCGGCCGATTCAGAAGCTTTCGTGAATCGGGCCGAGGTCCGCGCCGCCGGGCCCCTCACCTCCCCAACCCCTCCTCTCCCACCGCACGCCCGACCGCCGGGAGAGGAGGGGCTTTAAAAAACAAATCAAAGCAGTCTCCCTCCTCGCCCGGGAGGGTGGGCGTGAGGCGGGAGAGGAGGGCCGGGGAGGTGAGGGGCCCGGCGGCACGGAAAACCTCGGCCTTACCCAGGGAGGTCGAATCGGACTCGAGCGGTCTGACGCGCCACAAAAAGAGGGACGGGCCTTTGGGTTATCCCGTCCCTGGAGGAGGCGCCGCCGCTGGGGGCGGTCCGCGTGACGTCTTTCTCCTAGCGCAAGAGGGATGCCGCCCGCCGCCGCTTCCGGATTTCTCCACCCAAGTATTCCAGACAAAGGAGTTCCAGCCCACGGGGCGGATCTCCTCAAGCAATGGAATACGGTGTACTATTCGGGTGAAAACGCCATAGGTCTGGCGAGGACACCCTAGGACGATGCTCGAACGCCTGCTGGAGCTGGGAAAGAAGGTGCTGGCCGAGAGGGATCTCGACCGCATGCTCACCGCCGCCATCGACGGCGTGATCGAGCTGTGCGGCGCCGAGCGGGGGATGATCCTGCTCTTCGAGCCCGGCGAGGCGGACGGCGCCGTGGTGGTGGAGACGGCGCGCAACCTGGCGTGCGCGGACATCGAGCGGCCGGAGTTCGAGCTCAGCCGTTCGATCCTCGAGCGGGTGCGCGCCACCGGCGAGCCCTTCTGGCATCCCAACGTCCTCGACGATCCTTCGCTGGGCGATCGGGCGAGCGTGCTGCGGCTGCTCATCCTCTCGGTCATCTGCCAGCCCATCCGCGACGGCGGCCAGCTCCTCGGCGTCGTCTATCTCGACAACCGCAGCGCCGAAGGGGTCTTCGCAGAGGAGACGGCCCGCCTGGTGGCCAGCTTCTCGGAGTTCATCTCGCTCGCGGCGCGGCATGCGCTGGAGCGGCGGTGTCTGCAGCAGCGGATCGGCGCGCTCTCGGAGGAGCTGCGCGGGCGGTACGATTTCGGCGCCATCGTCGGCCAGGACCCCAAGATCCTGGCGGTGCTCAAGCTGGTCTCGCAGGTGGCCGACTCGGACGCCACGGTGCTGATCCACGGCGAGAGCGGCACCGGCAAGGAGCTGGTGGCGCGGGCGCTGCACTTCAACAGCCGCCGGCGGGCGAAGCCTTTCGTGCCGGTGAATTGCGGCGCCCTGCCCGAGCACCTGCTGGAGGCGGAGCTCTTCGGCCACGTGCGCGGCGCCTTCACCTCCGCCGTGCGCGACAATCCGGGCTGGTTCGAACGCGCCGAGGGCGGCACCCTGCTGCTCGACGAGGTGGGCGAGCTGGCGCCGGCGCTGCAGGTCAAGCTGCTGCGCGTGCTGGAGAACGGCGAGTACTCGCGGCTCGGCAGCACGCAGATCCGCCGCGCCGACGTGCGCATCGTGGCGGCCTCCAACCGCGACCTGGGCCTCATGGTGAGCGAGGGCAAGGTGAGGCAGGACTTCCTCTATCGCCTCAACGTCGTGGAGGTGCGGCTGCCGGCCTTGCGCGAGCGGCGCTCGGACCTCCCCGTGCTCATCCGCCATTTCCTCGCCCGGCTGGACGGCCGCCGCGGCGAGGCGCCGAAACGCCTGTCGCCCGAGGCCGAGGCGTTGCTTCTCGCCTACGATTATCCCGGGAATATCCGCGAGCTGCAGAACGTGTTACAGCGGGCGGTGCTGCTCGCCGAGGGGCCGGGCATCGAGGGGCAGCATCTGCCGGCGGCGTTGCGCGAGCTGCGCCCGCTGCTGCCGCCGCTCACGGGAGAAGCCGAGGCGTCGGGTTTTCGCGAGGCCAAGCAGCGCGTGGTGGAGCGCTTCGAGCGGGAGTACATCACCCGCTGCCTGGGCGAGTCGCGGGGCAACATCAGCCAGGCGGCCAAGGCGGCGGGAATCGACTACAAGAACTTCTACGGCAAGATGCAGCAGTACGCGATCGAGGCGGCGGAGTTCAAGCGTTAATGGCCGGCCGCGACCACATCCTCTGTGTCGGGGCGGCGGCAGGGGCGTGGGCCGGAGTCCTCACGGATCTATGCGACATCGAGACGGTGCCGGATCTGCGGTCGGCGATGGCCGTCTGGCGGAGCCGTGTGCCCGGCGCGGTGCTGGCGCGGGTGGAGGAGGACGGTCTCGAGCTGCTGCGCGAGCTGGCCGGCGATCCGCAGAGCGGTGAGATCCCCGTCGTTCTTCTCGGCGGCGCGGAGAGCGAGGACCGCTGCCTGGAAGGGCTCGCCGCCGGCGCCGCCGACTACCTGCTCGAGCCCTTCTCCTCCCGCGCCCTGGCCGCTCGCGTGCGGGCCTGCCTGCGCGCCGCGGCCCTCCGTCGCGAGGCCGCGGACCGCGAACGCAACCTGCTCGCCGAGGCGCGGCAGATGCAGCGGGCCGAGGAGGCGCTGCGGCAGAGCGAGGAGCGTTTCCGCCTGGCGACCGAGGCGGTGAGCGGCATGATCTGGGACTGGTCCGTGGGAGCGGACCGGGTCCAGCGCTCGCACGGCCTGTTCAACCTCGTCGGCTACATGCCGGGAGAGGTGGAGTCGCGGCTGGGCTGGTGGCAGCGGCAGATCCATCCCGAGGACGTGGACAGGGTGCGCGGCGAGGTGTTGAGCGCCGTCGACGGCGACAGCACCTCCTTCAGCGCCGAGTACCGGGTGCGGCATCGCGACGGGCGCTACGTCCACGTCTGGGACAAGGGGCTGATCGTGCGCGGCGCGGACGGCCGGACGGTGCGCGTCGTCGGCAGCACGATCGACATCAGCGAGCGCAAGCGCGCGCAGGAGGAGCTGGAGACCGCCCACCGCGAGGCCCAGGCCGCCAACGAGGCGAAGGACCAGTTCCTCGCCACGCTGAGCCACGAGCTGCGCACGCCGCTGACGCCGATCCTCGCCGTCATCTCCCGGCTGGAGGAGGACCCGCGCTTCGCCGGGCAGGCGGATGAGCTGGCGATGATCCGCCGCAACGCCGAGCTGGAGGCGAGGTTGATCGACGATCTTCTCGACCTGACGCGGATCTCGCGCGGCAAGCTCGAGCTGCACCCGCGCAAGACGGACGCGCGGCAGGTCGTCGAGCACGCGCTCGCCACCACCGAGCGTGAGCTGGCGGAGAAGGGCTTGCGCCTCGACGCCAGGCTCGCGGCGGAGAGCCACCGCGTGGCGGCCGACGCGGCCCGCCTGACCCAGGTGTTCTGGAACCTGCTGAGCAACGCCGTGAAGTTCACGCCGCCGGGCGGCACGGTGAGCGTCCGCTCGCGGCTCGAGCCCGGCCGCTCCGGCCTCCGCGAGCTGGTGATCGAGGTCGCGGACACCGGCATCGGCATCGAGCCGGAGGTGCTGCCGCGCATCTTCGAGGCCTTCGAGCAGACCGGCCGCCGGATCACGCGCAAGTTCGGCGGCCTCGGGCTGGGCCTCGCGGTGAGCCGCGCCATCGTGGACCTGCACGGCGGCAGCCTGACGGCCGCCAGCGCGGGACGCGGCCGCGGCTCGACGTTCACCGTCCGGCTGCCGCTGGTCGGCAGCCGCGAGGACATGGACGAAACCGGAATGTGGTTCTCCCGGCAGCGCCGGGACGAGGTCGGTCCCGGCGCGGCGGCGCCTCGGGCGCGCTCCATCCTCCTGGTGGAGGACCACGCGGACACCGCCGAAGCCATGGCGGACCTGCTGCGCCTGAGCGGGCACCGGGTGGTCATCGCCGGCTCCGTCGGCGAGGCCCTCGCCGCCGCCGAGGCGGGAGGCAACGGCGGCGGATTCGACCTGGTGGTGAGCGATCTCGGCCTCCCCGACGGCTCGGGCCAGGATCTGATGCGCGAGCTCGCCCGCCGCCACGGCCTCAAGGGTATCGCCCTCTCGGGGTATGGCATGGAGGAGGACGTGCAGCGCAGCCTGCAGGCGGGCTTCTCCCATCACCTCACCAAGCCGGTGGACCGGCAGGCGCTGGAGACGACGATCCGGCAGGTGATGAGCGATTTCTGAGGCGCGATTTCCTGCGGCAACTTCGTTTACAATAGACTGCCCGGTAACCGCTCATCCGTAATTCGACGCAGAGGGCACGATGGAACAGTTGGTCGCTCCCGCCGCTGTGGGAATCCGTAAAGCTCCGACCGGCATCGCCGGCCTGGATGAGATCACCGCCGGCGGCCTGCCGGCCGGGCGGCCGACCCTCGTCTGCGGCAGTGCCGGCTGCGGCAAGACCTTGCTCGCCATGGAGTTTCTGGTGCGCGGCGCCATCGCCTACGGCGAGCCGGGCGTCTTCATGAGCTTCGAGGAGAGCGCCGAGGACCTGGCCGAGAACGTCCGCTCCCTGGGGTTCGACCTGGAGGACCTCATCCAGCGCCAGAAGCTCGTCGTCGACTACGTGCACGTCGAGCGCAGCGAGATCGAGGAGACGGGCGAGTACGACCTCGAAGGGCTGTTCCTCCGCCTCGGCTGGGCGATCGATTCGATCGGCGCCCGGCGCGTGGTGCTCGACACCATCGAGGTCCTGTTTGCGGGCCTGAGCGACGAGGGCCTGCTCCGCGCCGAGCTGCGGCGCCTTTTCCGCTGGCTGAAGGACAAGGGAGTGACGGCCGTGATCACCGGCGAGCGGGGCGCTGGGACGCTGACTCGCCACGGCCTGGAGGAGTACATCTCCGACTGCGTGATCCTCCTCGACCATCGGGTCACCGAGCAGCTCGCCAACCGCCGCCTGCGCGTCGTCAAGTACCGCGGCAGTCTTCACGGCACGAACGAATACCCGTTTCTCATCGACGAGAAGGGGATCGAGGTGCTCCCCATCACCTCGCTCGGACTGTCGCACACGGCTTCGACGGAGCGCGTCTCTTCCGGCGTGTCCGGGCTCGACGGCATGCTCGGGGGCGAGGGCTACTATCGCGGCAGCAGCGTCCTGGTCTCCGGCAGGGCGGGCGCCGGCAAGAGCAGCCTCGGGGCCCATTTCGTCGACGCCGCCTGCCGCCGCGGTGAACGCTGCATCTACTTCGCTTTCGAAGAGTCGATGAGCCAGGTGGTGCGCAACATGCGTTCGATCGGCCTCGACCTCGAGCCCTGGATCCGCCAGGGCCTGCTCGAGTTCCACGCCTCGCGCCCGACGTTGAACGGCCTCGAGCGGCATCTGGTGACGATGTATAAATCGATCCGGGCCTTTCAGCCGCGGGTGGTCGTCGTCGATCCGGTCACCAATTTCATCTCCGTGGGTTCCGCCGGAGAGGTGAGCTCGATGCTGATGCGGCTGATCGATTTCCTCAAGACGCTGCAGATCACCTCGCTGTTCACCAGCCTTACCCGCGGCGGCGAGGATCTCGAGCAGACCGAGATCGGCATCTCTTCGTTGATGGACACCTGGCTCCTGGTGCGCGAGATCGAGACGAACGGCGAGCGCAACCGGGTCCTCCAGGTGCTCAAGTCGCGCGGCATGGCGCACTCCAACCAGCTGCGGCGCTTCCTGCTCACCGAGCGGGGTGTTCGGCTCGGCGACGCGGACCCGGCGGTCGAGGTTCCGCCGCACCGACGGGCGGTCGAGACGGGGAGAACCGCATGAGCGCCGAGGACCGGGAGCTGGAGGACGGCATGGGGAGGGACTTCTGGGACCTGCGGCTGTACGTAGCGGGCCAGACTCCGAAGTCCGTGGCGGCCATCGCCAATCTGCAGAAGTTTTGTGACCAACACCTGGCCGGCAAGTACCGGATCGAGGTCGTGGACCTGGTGCCGAATCCCCAGCTCGCCCGCACCGATCAGATCCTGGCCATCCCTACCCTGGTCCGCAGGCTGCCGTCGCCGATGCGTAAGATCATCGGGGATCTATCGAATACCGAGCGCGTGCTGGTGGGATTGGAAATCATCCCGCGGGCCTGAGCCTGCCAGCGGAGAATTCTGATATGGAAAGCCAAGGCCAAGGACAGCGCGCCTATCTGGAGATCGATCAGTTCCGCATCCCAGTGGACGAGGCGGAAGAGACGCTGCGCGCCCTCCGGCGTGGCGAAGTGGACGCCGTGTTGGTCGACGAGAGGCACGGCGACAAGGTTTATTTCCTCAAGAGCCCGGACCGCACGTTCCGCCTGATGATCGAGGCGATGGGGCAGGGCGCAGTGACGCTGTCGCCCGCGAGCATCGTCCTCTACTGCAACGCCTGCTTCGCCCGCATGTTGAAGATGCCGGGCGAGCTGGTGGTCGGCGCCTCGCTGCGGGACTTTCTCGCTCCCGCCAGCCGCGATCTCTTCGACGCGGTCCTGCGCAAGGAGGGCGGCGGTCACTTCGAGGCCGAGCTCCAGGCGGCGGATGGCTCGAAGGTCCCCGCTTACCTCGCCCTGAGCTCCCTCAGCCTGGACGAGGAGGGCGTCCTCTGCCTGGTCGTCACCGACCTCACCGAGCAGAAGCGCAGCGAGAAGATCGTGGCGATGAACGAGGCCAAGGACCGCTTCCTCGCCACCTTGAGCCACGAGCTGCGGACGCCCTTGACGCCGGTGCTGGCGGTGATCTCCAACCTGGAGGCGAGCGGCCGCCTGCCCGCCGAGCTGCGCGGCGAGATCGCCATGGTGCGGCGCAACATCGAGCTCGAGGCGCGCCTGATCGACGACCTGCTCGACGTGACGCGCATCTCGCGCGGCAAGCTCGAGCTGCAGTACCAGGAGGTCGATCTGCGGCAGGTCCTCGAGCACGCCATCCGCACCTCCTGCGGCGAGGAGGTCGCGGCCGGCCGCCTGCGGGTGATCGAAGAGCTCGCCGAAGGCCAGCGCTTGTGGGCGGACGCGCCGCGCCTGACGCAGGTGTTCTGGAACCTGCTCAGCAACGCCGTCAAGTTCACTCCCGAGGGCGGCACAATCGGCGTGCGCTCGTGGACGGACGAGGCGGGCTGGCTCGCCGTCGAGATCTCGGACACGGGAGTCGGCATCGATACCGAGCTCCTGCCGCGGATCTTCGACGCCTTCGAACAGGGGGAGACCCGGGCGATGACCCGCTTCGGAGCCGGCCTCGGGCTGGGCCTCGCCATCAGCCGCGCCATCGTCGGATACCACGGCGGCACGCTGGAGGCGCACAGCGAAGGTCCGGGCCTGGGCGCGACGTTCCGCGTTCGCCTGCCGCTGATCCCGGTTCCGGCCGGCGCCGGGGACGAGGCGCGCGAGCCGAGCCGCGCGGCGGCACAGGCGGTGCGGGCCCTGCGCATCCTGCTGGTCGAGGACCACGCCGACACCGCGGAAGCCATCGCGGAGCTGCTGCGCCTCTTGGGGCACGAGGTGACGGTGGCCCTCACCCTGTCCGCCGGGTTGGCCGCGGCGGAGGACATCCACGGCCGCGGCCCGGGAGGGATCGATCTGGTGGTCAGCGACCTCGGCCTGCCGGACGGCAGCGGGCTGGACCTCATGCGCGAGCTCGCCGGGCGCTACGGCCTCAAGGGCATCGCGCTCTCCGGCTACGGCATGGAGGAGGACCTGCGCCGCAGCCGGGAGGCCGGGTTCGAGCGGCACCTCACCAAGCCGATCAACTTCCAGGCCCTGCAGACGGTCCTGCGCGAGGTCGCCGGCTAGATCAATCGCGGTCTGGCACCCAAATTGCGGCGCAGGAGGGCCATGCGCGGGTGCGGGCGAAGAGGCGGCGAGAGAGCGGCGGCGGTCCTGGCGCTGTTCCTCGCCGGCTTCGCCGCCCGGGCCGAGATCCCGACGTCGAACGTCATCTTCCGCGTGCTGCGCATCCGCACCGCCGCCGGCACCGGCTCCGCCTTCACCATCGAGGTGGACGGCAAGCAGTACCTCGTCACCGCCCGGCACAACCTGCGGGACTTCGGCGACGAGGGGAGCCTCGAGCTGTGGACCGAGGGCCGCTGGAAGCCCACCGCGGCGCGCGTCATCTATCCGGCGAACGCGGCCGTGGACATCGCGGCGCTCGATCTCGGCCGGCCCATCACCGTCACCTTCCCTCTCGAGCCCACCGCCGCCGGCTTGACGCTCGGCCAGCAGGTCTACTTCCTGGGTTATCCCTACGGCCTGAGCACCTTCGGCTCCGTCGCCGCGCCAAAAGGCTTCGGCGAGATCCCTTTCCTCAAGAGCGGCATCCTCTCGGCGCTCGATACGCGGGACCCGCAGGCTACCGTCCTCTACCTCGACGGGCAGAACAATCCCGGCTTCTCCGGCGGCCCGATCGTCTTCTGGCACGCGGAGACCGGCATGTTCCGCGTCGCCGGAGTCATCGGCGGCTACCGCAACGAGGCCCTGCCGGTGCTGAAGCGGAAGGATCTGAGCAATCCCAAGGCCAACGCCTACAACGATCTGTATACGCGGGCCAACTCGGGGATCGTCGTGGGCTACGACATCCAGCACATCGTCGCCGCCATCCGCGCCGCCAACCGGACGGGGAAGAAATGATGCGCGGACGATCCAGGGAGCGGACGGCGAAGCTGGTGGCGGCGGTCATCGCCCTGGCCGCCGCCGCGCTGGCGCTCTACGTCCAGCTCTTCGAGGTGCGGGCGCGCCAGGAGGAGTCCCGCCTCGCGGCCCTCCGCCTGGAGAGCGCGCTCGCCGAGTCGCGCAGCCGGCTCAAGGCCGAGATCGTCGCCGAGTTGCGGGCCGACGCGGCGCGCGGCGGCTCCCTGCTTTCGGGGAACGGTCCGAACCCGGGCACCATCCTGCGCCGGCCGGAGTCGGATGAAGGCGCGCCGGGTGCGCTGAGCCCGGCCCTGGAGCCTTCGCTCCCCGCGCCGCCCTTGACGCTCTCCGGCCTAGCGCAGGGTCTCGAAGCGCTGGCGCAGCAGACGCGGGAGAGCGATCAGTCCCTGCGCCGGGATCTGGAGGAATTCCGCGCCGCGACGCGCCGGGAGCTGGACGCCGGCGCCAAGGCCACGGTCCTTACGCTGGTGGCGCTGATCTCCCTGGCGGTCTATCTCCTGATCTCGTATTGGCTTGGAGAGCCCTCCGCAGCACCTGGGCGAAGTGGAGCGCCTGGCGCCCCGTAGCCTGCGCGATCTGCTCGCGGCAACTGAAGCCGTTGGTTACGATCAGCGTGTCCTCCGGCGCCTCACGCACGGCGGGCAGCAGCACCTGCTCGCCGACCTTCATCGACACGTCGTAGTGCTCCCCGGCTTCGAAGCCGAACGAGCCGGCCATGCCGCAGCAGCCCGAGTCGATCACCTCGACGTCGAGGCCGAGATCGCCGAGGACCTTCTTGGTGTCGCCCAGTTGGAGGATCGCTTTCTCGTGGCAATGCCCGTGCACGATCGCCTTGCCGTGAAGCCGCGGCAGCGTGACGTGAGCGGATTCCTGGGCCAGGAATTCGCTCAGCAGGAGCGTCTGGCGGCTCAGGCGTTGCGCGTCTTCATCCTCCGGAAAGAGATTGGTCAGCTCGTCGCGGAAGACGGCGACGCAGCTCGGCTCGAGCCCCACGACCGGCGTTCCCGCGCGGATGTCGTCCTTCAGCACGTCGAGGATCTGACGGAGCTGCCGCCGCGCGAGACCGAGCATGCCGAAATCGTAGAGCGGGCGCCCGCAGCAGAGCGGCTTTGCAGGAATGGCAATGTCATACCCGGCGGATTCCAGAACCTCCACCGCCGCCTGCGCCGTCTCCGGATGGAAATAGTTGTTGAAGGTGTCGGGCCAGAGAATGATACGTTTTTTATGTAGGGGCGGCCCTGCGTGGC
>JBKPTH010000164.1:0-6804 GCA_046765915.1 Acidobacteriota bacterium
GGGCCGGACCGTCCGCCGGCCGCGATCCGCGACTGGCCGGCCGGCGAGCTGCGCTCGGGCGGCGGCGCGGTGACGGCGGCGCTCCGCCCCGGAGAGGTCCACCGCTACCGACTGCCGCTACAGAAGGGCCAACTGCTCCGCCTGGTGGTGGACCAGCGGGGCATCGACGCGGTCGTCTCCCTCGAGGATCCGAACGGCGTCCGGATGCTCCAGGTCGACCGGTTGCTCGGCGACCGCGGCCCAGAGCTGGTGCTGGCGGTCGCCGGCCGCTCCGGCGACCACACCCTGGTCGTCCGCGGCCCGGAAAAGGGAGCCGCCGGACGCTACGCGGCCCGCATCGAAGCCTTGCGGCCGGCCTCGGAGACCGACCGCCGCTCCGCCGGCGCCTATCGGCTCTTCAGCGATTCCAGAGAGATGGAGCCGGAGAAAGCGATGGAGGCCCGCCTGCGGGCGCTCGCCACCTGGCGGGAGCTGGGCGAGAGAGCCCTGGAGGCCGAAACCCTGGAGCGCATCGCCAGGGACTACAACGACCGCCGCGACCGCCCGCAGGCGGTGGCGTGGTATCGCGAAACGGTGGCCGCGTTCGCGCGCCTCCGCGAGCCTCGCTGGGAGGCGATCGCCCGCATCAACCTGGGTGCCAACCTCTTGAATCTGGGCGAAGCCGAAGAAGCCGCCGGGCAATGCGCGCGCGCCCTCTCCCTCGCGCGGCGGGAGAGCGACCGCCTGCTCGCGGCCCAGGCCCTCCACGGCCTGGGCCAGGCTCGCCAGAACCAGGGCGAGCTCCAAGAGGCGCTCGACTGCTACCAGCGGGCCCTCCCCCTGTGGCCGCTGGACGATCCCAGGAGGACTTTCACCCTGCACCAGCTCGGCGTCCTCTACGCCCATGATTTTCACGACGCGCGCCGCGGCGGCGAGCTGCTGCTCGAGGCGCGGAACGCCTGGCTGCCGGGGCAGGAGCGCCTCAAGGCCCGCACTTCGAACCAGCTCGGCAGGCTCGCCTACGAACAGGGCCGGCTGGAGGAGGCGCGGAGCTACTACGAGGAGGCGCTGGCCCTGCAGCGAGAGACCGACCGCTGTAGCAGCGCCGTCGTCCTCGCGCGCCTCGCTCTCGTGGAGGAGAAGAAGGGAGCGCGGCCCGCCGCCGAGGCCCGCATGGCCGAGGCGCTGCAGACCGTCGGCGCCACGGCCTGCCCCAAGTCCGAGCCCACCGTTCGCTTCCTCGCCGCGGGCCTCGAGGAGGGGCGCGGCGATCCGGCCGGGGCCCGCGCGGGCTACCGCCGTTGCGAGGCGCTCTACTCCGCGCTGGGCGATCGCATGGGAGTGGCCGAGTGCCTCTTCGGCATCGCCCGCGGCGAGCGCGCGCTGGGCGACCGGCAAGCCGCCCGCGAGGCGAGCCGGCGGGCCCTCGACATCGTGGAAGGCGTGCGGCCGACGGTGCTCTCCGAGGACCTGCGCACCTCCTTCTTCTCCGGCGCGCGGCCGGCCTTCGACTTCTACATCGATCTGCTCCTGGAGGCGGGTGCCCGAGAGGAGGCATGGGCCGCCGCCGAACGCGCACGCGCCAGGGCGCTGCAGGATCTCCTCGCCGAAGCCGGCGCCGGCCTGCGGCGAGACGCCCCGACTGGCTTGGCGTCGCGGGAGCGCGCGCTGCAGCGGCAGCTCAACACCCTGGAGACGCAGCGGCTCAACGCGAGCGAGTCCAAGCCGGAGAAGCTCCAGTCGCTGCGGCAGGAGATCGACGCCAAGATCGGAGAGCTGGAAGAGCTGCACGGCGAGATCCGCCGCCGCAGCCCGCGCTACGCCTCCTTCGCCCGGCCCGAGCCGGTCTCCCTCGCCAGGATCCGGCGCGACCTGCTGGACGACGAGACCGTGCTCCTGGAATACCGGCTGGCGGAGCCGGCGAGCACCGTGTGGGCGGTGACTCGCGACGCCCTGACCGCCGTCCGCCTGGCGCCGCGGAGCGAGATCGAGACCGCCGCCCGCGAGGCCGCGCACCAGTTGCAGAGCCTCAAGGGACCGGGGCGGAGCTCGCAAGTGCTATGCGAGGTGAGCCGGCTCCTCCTGGCGCCGGTGGCCCGTTTCCTCGCGCGCCGGCGCCTGGTGGTGATCGCCGACGGCGCTCTGGAGGCTCTCCCCTTCGCAGCTCTTCCCGCTCCGGCCGACCCCGCGGCGTGCCCGGTGGCTCCTCCTCTGGTAGACGCCCACGAGATCGTCTCTCTCCCCTCCGTGACGACGCTCCTCACCCAGCGGCGCCTGCTGGGCGGCCGGCGACTCGCTCCGGGGTGGCTCGCTGCGGTGGCCGATCCGCTCTATCGCTCGCCGGGCCGCCGTCTGCCGGGCTCGGCGCAGGAAGCGGCGCAGATCGCCGCCGGGCTGCCCGCCGGCAAGGTCTTCATCGCCACCGGCGCCGCCGCCTCGCGGCAGACCGTAACCGGCGGCGCGCTGCGCGGCTTCCGCATCCTCCACTTCGCGGCTCACGGCCTTCTCGACGCCGAGCAGCCGCTCCTCTCCTCGCTCGCCCTCGCCGAGACCGACGCCGCCGGACGGCCGGTGCCGGGGACGCTCGCCGCCCATGAGATCTACGACCTCGACCTGCCGGCCGAGCTCGTGGTGCTCTCCGCCTGCGAGACGGCGCGCGGCCGCGACGTCCCGGGCGAAGGCCTGGTCAGCGGCCTTCCCCGCGCCTTCCTCTACGCCGGCGCCGCCCGCGTGCTGGTGAGCCTGTGGGAGGTCGAGGACCAGAGCACGCGCGAGCTGATGGTCCTCTTCTACCGCGGCCTCTTCGGCCGGGGCCTCCCGCCCGCCAAGGCGCTCCAGGAGGCGCAGCGCAGCCTCCGGCAGGCGGGCCGCCGACCCGAACAGTGGGCCGGCTTCGTCCTGCTGGGCGACTGGCGGCCGCTGCCGCCTTTCGCCGACTGAGGACTTCTTCTTCCCACCGGAGACGCTCCAGAACGCACCCTTCCAGCCCGGCAAGGGATTGAAAGGAACGATCGCGGTCGGTGCGCCGCGCCGCGAGATCTGAACGTACAAAGGAGATCGTCATGAACCGTCGCTGTCTGCAGATCACCAAATACGGGCGTCCCGGCCCTCCGCCACGGCGCGGGACACCCTATCGCCCCGGCCCGGCGAACGCCGATCCGGAATCCAACTACGTCATGCCCGATCCCGATGATCCCGAGTCCAATTACGTCATGCCCGACCCAGACGATCCGGAGTCCAACTACGTCATGCCGGACCCGGACGATCCGCGCTATGTGTTCGAGGGCCCCGGCGCTTTCGGAGGCGGCGTCCACGGCTATGGAGCCGCGGCCTTGACGCTCGGCCCCTGCTGCTGTACCGGCCAGGGTACGGCGACGGCGACGGGAACCGTCGCGCCCAATCCCTACATCAGCCCGCGCGACTACAGCGGTTTCGTCATCGTGCGCACGGCCGAGGGCGTGGTACCGCCGAAGAGCCAGGCCGAGAGCCTCTGGGCCCTCGCCCTGGAGCACCAGCCGAACCTCAAGGGGCTCACCGCCGTGCTCGAGCTGCCCCTCACCAAGGAGAAAGAGAAGGCGGGCGCGAGCGGAGCATCCGCCGCGAGCGCCCTCTCCAGCGCGGCGAAAAAGGCAGGGACCGCCAAGGAGAAAGACCTCTGGAAGGAACCGGCCGGCGTCCTCATCTCGCGCCCCCTTGTCGAGCTCCAGGGATGCGAGGGCCCCTTGAGCCGAGGCGAGTGTCTCGACGCGCTGCGCGGCTTGGAGCGCGCCACGGCAACGACGCCCTTCCCGCCGCTGTACAGCCTGACCGCCTACTGGCGGCTCGACCTGCGGGAGCATCCCGAGCTCGTGGACGAGGTCCTCGCCCAGCTCAACCGCTTGGCGGAGGTGGATCTGGCCTACCGGGAGCTCGCCGCCAACGATCCTCAATCCGCGGTGGCAAGCGGCCAGCTCTTCGCCGAAGACCAGGGCTACCTCGACGACGCACCCACCGGGATCAGCGCGTCCTGGGCCTGGCAAATCCTGGCCGACGCGGCAAGCTCGGGAGCTCCCCCGCCGGGCTTGACGGTCTGCGACCTCGAGCAGGGCTGGAATCCGGACCATCTGGACCTCAAGGCGCTCGTACGGCCCGACACCGTGTACGGCACCAACCGCGCTCCCAACGAGGGCAGCTCCGGCTTCCACGGCACCGCCGTCCTCGGCCAGTTGGCGGCGGCCGGCCAGAGCGCCTTCGGCGTCAAGGGAGCCGCGGCCGACCTCGGCCGGTTCGTCCTGGCGTCGCACTACAAGGGGAAGTCCCAGAACGATCCCTTCGGAGGGACCACCGGCCATGTGGCGGCGGCCATCGCTCAGGCCCTCAGCCAGCCCGCCCCCGCCTCCCTGGTGCCGCTCGTACCTCTGAAGGCCGGCGACATCCTCCTCCTCGAAGTGCAACGCGCCCTCCTGCCAACCGAGACCGACGAGGCCGACTTCGACGCCATCCGTCTCGCCTCGGGCCTCGGCATCGCGGTGGTCGAAGCGGCCGGCAATGGCGGTTTCGATCTCGACGGCTACGCCGATCCGCAGACTCACCGCAGCTTCCGCCGCGGCGCGCCCGGCTTCCGCGACTCGGGAGCGATCTTCGTCGGAGCCGCCCGCGCCGCTCTGCCGCACGACCGGGCGCCGTTCTCCAACTACGGCTCGCGCCTCGATTGCTTCGGCTGGGGAGAGACCGTGACCACCTGCGGCTACGGCGACCTCGCCGGCACCGCGGCCACGGACTTCTACACCAACTCGTTCAACGGCACCTCCAGCGCCTCGCCGATCGTCGCCGGCGCCGCCGCCCTGCTGCAGAGCCTCCACTTCGCTCATGCCGGCGAGCTGCTGGAGCCGCGGGCCCTGCGGGAGCTGTTGTCGGACCCCGCCACCGGCACCCGCCAGGGACCCAACGTCGCCGGCTATATCGGCGTCATGCCGGACCTCAGGGCCATCGTCCGCGGACACCTCCAGCTCGTGCCGGACGTCTACATGCGGCGTTCGATCGGCGACGACGGCTCGCTTCCCGGCCCTGCCGATCAGATCAGCTCCAGCCCGGACATCCTCGTCTGGAAGGGAACGGACAATCCGGTGGTGCGCTTCGGAGAGGGCCCTCGAGCGAACACCCCGGCGCCCGGCACGCCGATCAACGCAGGCAGTCCCAGCCAGATCTATCCCAACAACGTCCACATCCGGCTGCGCAACCGCGGCGTGGGCAAGGGTAAGGCCAAGGTCCAGCTCTTCGCCAGCCCTGCCGCCACCCTCATCACGCCGGAACGCTGGACGCCGATCTGCGTGGTGGTGGAGGTGGATCCCATTCCCCAGGGCGACACCCTGACCGTATCGGCGCAGCCGGTCTCCTGGAACCCTCCCCCTTTGCAGCCTCCATTCGACTCTGCGGACTCTCTCTGGCCGAGCTCGGTTGTGCCCGCCTATAGTTTCCTGGCGGTGCGGCGTCCCTACGAGGCCCTGTACGCCGGCCATCCGTACTTCGATCCGTCGTACGGCCTGCCCCCCGGGCCGCCCTACTTCGACTGGACCGAGTACCTGGCTTTCCTGCGCGGCCCGGGCGTGGCCTGGCGCAATATCCACCCCATCCTCGCCGGCGCCGATCTCACCCTGGCGTTTCTACTCGCGGGCACTCCGGACCGGGCTCGCCGTTTCGACTTCGAGGTCCTCCAGCGCCTTCCCGAGGGTGCGAAAGTGACCCTCAAGATGCCCGCCGCGCTCGCCGCCAAGTTCCGCCAGCGCCAGCCCTGGCACCTCAACGGCTCGAACCTCAACAGCTCGGGAGACCTCACATTGCCGGCCGCGCCGCGCGTCGCCTTCAAGCGGGTGCAGCTGAGCCTGGGCTGCTGCGCGCGCGCCGCGTTTCACGTTGAAACGGGCTCGAGCCCCCTCCTCAGAGGCCACAGCCTCGCCATCCGCCAGCTCTGGCGCGGCGAGGAGGTGGGCCGGATCACCTGGTGGTTCGTCAAGCCAAGCGCTTCGTAGCTCGCACCTCCCAGATAACATCCGTTTTTCCTTGCAGGCGGCCGAGCCTTTCCGGGCCGGCCGCCTTTCTTGTTTCGTGAGCAATTCTCGACGCGCGCTAAACATTCAGGAGCGTATCAGCCCGTGGTGAAATCACCTTGCGCCGGAGCGTGGTCAGGCTACGCGCAAGGTCTGAATGGCAGAGAGCGGGCCGCGTTGTTCGCGAGTTGCCCAGAAACGCACCACTGAACCTTGCACAGAGCATCTCCGAGCGGCCAGACGCGCCAAAAAAGCTGAAATAAGACGCAACCACCGAGCCTTGGCACCCTGGAGGACACGGGGCTTGCCAATCCCGAAACGATGGCGCATCACCAGCCCAAGGTTGAAGCCAGCACTATGCAGCAACAGACGCTTCAGGATGTTGGGATGCTCTCGCAAGTGGGTTCTGCGCATCGCTCCGGTCTCGTAGCAATGAGCAAAGCTGCGCTCGATCAGCTCTCCCCGCCGACGCATCAGTTCCTTGCCCCGCCGACCTCGAATTCGTCGCCGGTTGGCGTAGACCGCCGCCTTCTCAGCAGCTTTCTTGCGCCAGTTGCGGCGGCCACGCTTGGGCTCCGAAACATACGTTCGCACTCCCAACGCCGCTTGCTCCGCCAGCACGCCGTTGCTGTGATAGCCCTTATCAGCTACCACTTCCGACAACATCTCATCACTCAGTTTCTCGGCCGCCTCACTGTCTTCGACGACGTCGCTGAGCACTCCTCTGGCCTCTTCCAGCGTCTTCTCGATGCTCGCCGTGTCACCCCGATCCGCGGGCTGAAGCGTCACCCCGGCGAGC
>JBKPTH010000165.1:0-31693 GCA_046765915.1 Acidobacteriota bacterium
CTCGGCCAGAGGGTCGTCTGCGCAGCCCTCAAGCTCAGGCGTCTGTTTCTCATCCCGGCCCTCGCCCAGGAGGTGCTCGTTTGAAACGTGACCTCAAATTCGTGCCAATTTGACGAAGATCTCCCTCGTAAGGGACTAAAGGAGAGGGGCTAAGAAGGTTCTATTCCCCCTCTCCTTTAGGAGAGGGGGCCAGGGGGTGAGGTCGAGTGGGCACTGCGGGTCTGATTGGAGTATATTACGCCTCATGAGCGCCCGTCCCTTCGCCTCCGGCACCATCGCCTTCGGTCTCGTGACCATCCCCGTCAAGCTCTATTCCACCGGCGAAACCTCGGTTGGAATTCAATTCAACATGCTGCACAAGAAGTGCGGCTCGCGCCTCAAGCAGCAGTACATCTGCCCGGTGGACAACGAGGTGGTGGAGAAGGACGACACCGCCAAAGGGTACGAGTACTCCAAAGGACAATATGTCCTGTTCTCGGATCAGGAGCTCAAGGCCTTGCAGCCCGAGGCCACCAACGCCATCGAGATCTCTGAATTCATCCCTACCGATCAGGTGGATCCGATCTACTTCGAGAAGTCCTGGTACCTGGGCGCCGACAAAGGCGGCGATCGGCCCTACCGGCTGCTGGCCGAAGCGATGAAGGAGACCGGCCGCGTGGCGCTCGCCCGCTACGTGGCCCGCGGCAAGGACCAGCTCGTGCTCCTGCGGCCGTACCAGAACGGCCTGGTGATGCAGCAGCTCCGCTACGCCGACGAGCTGCGCGACTTCTCCGAGATTCCCGTCGGTCCGGCGGAGGTCAAGGACTCGGAGCTCAAGCTGGCCGTCCAGCTCATCGAGCAGGTGGCGGCCGAGGAGTTCCATCCCGAGAACTACGAGGACAAGCAGCGTCAGCAGGTGCGGTACCTCATCGAGCGCAAGGTCCAGGGAGAGGAGATCACCGCCGCTCCGGTCGAGGCGCCGAAAGCGCAGGTCATCGATCTCATGGCGGCGCTCAAGGCCAGCCTGGCGAGCGCCAAACCCTCGGCCTCCGAGAAGCCGGTCTCGCTCAGCGACCGCAAGCCCGCCAAGCGGTCCGCCGGCTCCGCTCTCACCGCCTTGCCCGGCGGCGCCGGAGAGACCAAGAAGAAGAGCTCGCGGCGCTAGAGTCATGACGACGATCGCTGCCGTCGCGGTAGGTCTGGTGGCCGCCCTCCACCTCTATTTCCTCGTCCTCGAGATGTTCCTCTGGAAGAAACCGTTCGGCCGGCGGACCTTCGGCCTGACTCGCGAAATGGCGGAAGCCACGGCTTCCCTCGCCGCCAACCAAGGGCTCTACAACGGCTTTCTCGCCGCCGGCCTCATCTGGGGCCTCATCCTCGGCTCGGCGGGCCTCTCCATCAAGGTGTTCTTCCTCGTCTGCGTGATCATCGCCGGCATCTTCGGCGCCGCCACGGCGAACCGGAAGATCCTTTGGGTCCAGGCCGTCCCCGGAGCTATTGCCTTGGCGCTCGTGCTGCTGGCTCGCTGATTCGCAAACCTATTCCTCAGCCCAGTTCACAAGGCTGAGATCGGGTACGCGTCCAAACTCGTCGACGTTGTTGGTCACCACAATCAGATCGCGGGCAAGACCCTGACCGGCGATCAGGCTGTCGAAGTCGCCGATCGGCTTGCCTATGCGTTCCAGATGCGCGCGGACTCGGGCCGCGGCGCGGACGTCGCGCTCCTCGAAAGGCAGGATGGTCATGGGTTCGAGGAAATCGTCGAGAGCGGCGTGGTTGATATCGGGTCTCAGGCTCTTGTCAGCACCTTGGCGGAGCTCCACGACGGTGATCACGCTCACGGCTACCGCCGCCGGGCCGACCGTCTGTAGCCGCTTCAGGACTTGTCGAGGGCGATTCTTCAGGGCGTAGACGCAGATATTGGTATCGAGGAGAAGCCTCATCGCCCAAGGTTCTCTCGCTTCTGACGTCTTTGCGGCGGACGTTCGAAATCCTCGGTCACTCGCCCAAACGCACGCCAGAAGGAGTCCGGCCACTTCTCGGCCGGCACCGGCTCGAGGACGATGCGCGGCCCCTCACGATGAATCGATACTTCCTCAATGTCCGATGGGAATCGGAACTCCTTCGGCAGGCGGATCGCCTGGCTGTTTCCGCTCTTGAAGACCTTGGCGGTGGCCATGACCTCTCCTTCCCAACAGAGTATATACCGTATAGACATCAGGAGGGCCATCCTTTTTCACCTGGCTGTTCTCACTGCTCCGGCGGCACCCCGAGTTGCGCCGCGCTGGCGATCCCCTCCGCCATCTCCGGAAGGATCCCCATGCGGACGTAGATCGGCCGTTGCGGTGGCGCAGCGTGCGAGAAATCCGCGCTCAGACCTGCTTCAGCGTCCGCACGCTGATCTGGTAATGGCTGGCGTGCCAGGCCGCGCGGGCGTCGCGCAGGAGGAGGACCTGCGGGGATTGATGCAGGACGCCGGTGCGCTGCGCCAGGGCGGTCGAGACGGCGCGGGCGGTCTGCACCTCGATCAGCGCGAAGACGGCGCCGTCGGCGGAGGGGTCCGCGGCGAAGCGCCGGAACTCGGCCCAGGCGGCGGCCGAAGTGCCGCACGTCAGGCTGTGCTTGAAGATCCACACCGGCCGCTGTTTCGAGGTCTCGAGCAGAGCTTCGAGCGCGGCGATATTGTCGAGGTGCTGAATGTCCGCCATGATGTCCGTCCCCTGGAGAGCGCGTTCTTGAGTGCGTACTGCGAGTTTAACACGCGTGCGGTGGTGGATCTTCCCGGGTACCCTTCAAAGTCTGATGCCGTCGTTACCTCCAATTTCAGGGTCACGCGCCCAGGGCGGCCACGCAGGGCCGCCCCTACAGATCGTCCTGTGGCCGCTGTGGGTCCGGTGCGTTATGGATATGAGGTGAGACTACCTCCAGGCGACCTGTAGGGGCGGCCCTGCGTGGCCGCCCTGGGCGCGGCGACCCTGAAACTGAAGGTAACGGTGGAATCGGAGAGATTGGCATAGGATTCCCCTCATGTCGAAACGACCCGCGATCCTTCTCTCTCTCCTGGGACTGACCCTGACCCTGTCCGCCTCTGCCGCGGAAACGCCGAAGCCTTCGCCGGCCAGCCCCGTGCGCCCCGGCCGCCAGGGGGGCGGCGTCACCCTGCTGCCCAACGGCTGGCGCATCGCTCCGGCGGGCCGACACGTGCCGGTGGGGGACCTGCCGCTCGCCATGGCGGAGTCTCCGGACGGCGCCAGGATCGTGGTGAGCAACAACGGCTACTCCAAGCCGAGCCTCAGCATCGTCGATCCGCAGCGCTTCACCGTTCCCGCCACCGTGCCGCTGGAGAACGCCTGGCTCGGCCTCGCCTGGCATCCGGATGGGAAACGGTTGTGGGTTTCAGGCGGCGGCGCCAACACGGTCCAGGAGCTCAAGGTGACCGACAAGGGGCTCGAGCCGGGCGCCATCGTCCAGCTCAGGAAAGTCTCCGACGAGAGCTTCGTGGGGGGCCTCTCCATCAGTCCGGACGGCAGCCGCCTGTTCGCCGTGCACGCCCTGGGCAAGCTCCTCTCGGCCGTGGACCTCGCGGCCGGCAAGGTCGTCAAGGAGGCCGAGCTGCCGGCCGAGGGCTACACGACGCTGGTCTCCGCGGACGGCAGGACGGTGTACGTCTCGCTCTGGGGCGGCGCCAAGGTCCTCCTCTTCGACGCCGAGACGCTGGCGCCGGGCGGCGAGATCGCGGTGGGGGAGCATCCGAACGCCATGGCCTTCGCCAAGGACGGCGGCCGGCTCTTCGTCGCCTGCGCCAACACCAACGCCGTCTGGGTGGTGGACCTCGCCGTGCGCGCCGCGAAGGAGCAGATCTCGATCGCCCTCGATCCCGCCGCGCCGCCCGGCAGCACGCCCAACGGCCTCGGCCTCTCGCCGGACGGCAAGACGCTGCTGGTGGCCGACGCCGACAACAACGCCGTCGCGGTGGTGGACGTCTCGCGGCCGGGAGCGAGCGTGGTGCGCGGCTTCATCCCCACCGGCTGGTATCCGACCGCGGCGCAGTTCAGCCGCGACGGCCGGCGGATCTACATCCTCAGCGGCAAGGGCCTCACCTCGTCGCCCAATCCCCGCGGCCCGCAGCCTGGCGTCCGCGAGACGCCCGGCCAGTACGTCGGCGAGATGCTTCACGGCTCGCTCTCCATCCTCGCCGTTCCCGACGACGAGGATCTCGCCGAGTACACGCGCACGGTGTACCGCGTGACGCCCTACACGGCCGCGGGCCGCCTCGCGCCCGCCGGCGCGCCGCAGGGCTCGCCCATCCCCGCCAAGGTCGGCGGCGCCTCGCCCATCAAGTACGTCTTCTACATCATCCGCGAGAACCGCACCTACGATCAGATCCTCGGCGACGTGGAGCGCGGCAACGGCGATCCCAACCTCTGCCTGTTCGGCGAGGAGGTGACTCCCAACGCCCATGCCCTCGTCAACGAGTTTGTCCTCTTCGACAACTTCTACGTCAACGCCGAGGTGAGCTATCAGGGCCACTCCTATTCGACCGGCGCCTATGCCACGGACTTCACCGAGAAGGTGTGGCCGATGAACTACGCCGGCCGCGGCGGCGACTATCTCATCGGCGTCAAGGGCGAGCCGCGCAACGCCTACGGCAACATTACGGCGCCGCTCAACGGCTTCCTCTGGGACGCCGCCGCGCGCGCCGGCCTGAGCGTCCGCAGCTACGGTGAGTTCTCCGTCGAGAAAAGCGGTGCGCAGAAGGAACAGAATGGCAAGGTGGAAGGCTCCTACGAAGGCGCGGGCGGAGCGCTTCTGGGGAGGACGAATCCAGACTATCCGCCCTACGATCTCAAGATCCCGGATGCCAAGCGAGCCGAGATCTGGCTGGAGGAATTCCGGCGCTTCGAGAAGGACGGCAACCTGCCGCGCCTCTCGATCTTCCACCTCCCCAGCGATCACACGGCGGGCTCGCGCCCCGGCTATCCGACGCCGCGCGCCATGATCGCGGACAACGATCAGGCCCTGGGGCGCATCGTCGAGGCGATCTCGAAGAGCCGCTCCTGGAAGGAATCGGCCATCTTCGTCGTCGAGGACGACGCCCAGGCCGGCCCGGACCACGTGGACGCCCACCGCTCCGTGGCGCTCGTCATCAGCCCCTACTCCCGCCTCGGCGCCCTGGACAGCACGCTCTACACGACGGCCGGCATGCTGCGCACCATCGAGCTGATCTTGGGCCTGCCGCCGATGAGCCAGTACGACGCCGCCGCGACCCCGATGTACGGCGCCTTCAAGGCCGCGCCGGACCTCGCTCCCTTCACCCGCCGCGAGGCGCGGGTGCCGCTCGACGAGATGAACGCGCCCAACGCCTGGGGCGCCGCCGCCTCCATGGCCATGAACCTCGACGCGCCCGACCGCGCGCCCGACCTGGAGCTCAACGAGATCGTCTGGAAGTCCGTGCGGGGAGCGGATTCGCCCATGCCGCCGCCCGTCCACGCCGGCTTCGTGCGGCCGGTGGGGGAGGAAGAAGGTGAGGAGGACGACGACTGAGCGGGCGGACCCCAACAGGGCGGCCACACAGGGCCGCCCCTGCAGGATTGTTCCCACCTACTGATCGTTGTGCAGCTCGACGAACTCATAGACGAAGTTGCCGGTGCCGGCGGCGTCGGCGAATTCGTTGATCACCACGCCCCTGGCGCAGCCGGTGCCGGCGCCGCTGCCGGGCGTGGCCGTGGAGGACGCCGTGATCGTCCAACTGCTGCTCGTGCCCGGCGCCAGACAGGGGTCCTTGCGCTGCACCGTGCTGAGAGCGCTCGACGGCATCTGGATGGTGAAGCCGTCGACGGTGGCGCCCGCGGCGTTGAACAGAGCGTAATCCTCGCTGCCGTTGATCACCGGCATCTTGTCCGCCGAGTTGACGTAGACGGTGTTCGCGGGCAGCGGCGCGCCGCCGCGCCAGAAGGCCTCGAAGGCGGACTTGGTGGCGTTGCGCGCCACGATGAGGTAGCCGCCGGCGGGGATGCTGGTGCCGGCCGGCAGGGTGAAGGTGTTGGTGGAGTTCCGCTGGTCGATGCGCCAGCCGGCGACGTCGACGCTGCTTCCGCCGCCGCCGGAGCCGTAGCTGATCCACATGGGCGCCGACCAGAGGTCGTGGCCGTCGGCCTGCACGGCGTGGACGTAATAGTAGTAGGTGCCGGAGGTGAGGCTCTCCGTCAGCGAGATCGTCGACTGGTTGGCGACCGTGCGATAGGCGCTGGCCGGCACGCCGCCGCCGATCTGGCCGCGCCAGATCTCCAGCGCGGAGACGGCTTCGTTGCCGGGATCGTAGACCGCCGCGCGCAGGCTCGCCGAGCCGGCGGCGCTGAAGGCGTCGCCCATGATGTGCGCGCCGTCCGTCGTGGCGAAGACGAGTTGGGCGTTGGAGTCCTCGGAGGCGAAGAAGTGCCGCGCCTTGTGGGCCTGCAGCAAGGCGGCCTTGGTGAGCACCGGCGCGGCGGCGTTGGGCAGCAGGTAGACCGTACGGTTGGGAATGCCGACGCCGAAGTTGTTGCAGTGAGCGTCGTGGTCGGCCACCGGGCCGAGATGGAAGCCCTTGTTCAGGGCCTCCTTCCAGCGCGGGCTGTAGTCGGTGGAGGCCACGTTGGCGTCGGCGCAGTTGGTGGCGGTGTTGAACGCCAGGCCGCTGCGCACGGCGATGCCCTGCAGGGCCGCGTCGGCGTCGGCGTTGAAGGCGTAGTTGTCGAACTCGCCCGTGGAGGGATGGCAGAGGATGCCGAGGGCCCCGGCGGACGACGGGTTCTCCAGCGAGCGCTTGTACATCGTCAGGTAGCCGAAGCGCTTGGGCGTGAAGACGTCGAAGTAGCAGTTCGAGCCCGGCGTGCACTCCGAGTTCGGGCCGTTGCACGTCGAGCAGGTCTCCCAGCCGAAGAGCTTCGGCGTCTCGAGCAGCGTGACGTGCCCCTGGTCGGCGTTGGTGGTGACGCCCCACTCCATGCCGTAGAGGGCGATGAAGACGTCGTTGACCGTGGCGGCGTTGGCCGCGGCGAGCCCGGCGGCGTAGCGCTGGCGGACCTTGGCCTCGGTGACCGGCGGGTTGTTGGTGGCCACCGCGTCGTTGATCAGGTGGTTGTGCTCGTTGACGACCCAGTAGTCGAGGCCGGCCGAGTTGCGCGCGTAGTCGAAGACGGCCGCGGGATCGAAGGTGCCGCTGCCGTAGGCGTTGCCGGAGGAGCAGGAGGAGGTGGGCTGGCCGCCGTCGGACCAGTTCGAGTGGCTGTGGGTGGAGCCGTAGTAGAAGTTGTAGCCGAAACCGGTCTCGATGGGCGTGTGCTGCTGCACCTGGCAGGAGCCCAGGGCCTTGCTCTGCCGCAGCCCGCTGGCCGATCCGGCGGTGAGGCGGTAGTCGACGATCACCTCGTCGGTGGAGGCCTGGGCCTCGCTGATCTCCGGCAGGCCGGCGAGGGCGTCGTACCCCTCCAGCTGTTTGCCGGCGTAGAGACGGTCGGGCGCGAAGCGGGCGCGGAAGGTGTAGAGGTACTTGCCCGCCGGCACGCGCCGGCCGTTCGCGTCGCGGCCGTTCCAGCGGAAGTCCGCGACCGCCTGCGCCTCCGCTCCAATGCTCACTTCGCCCTCCACCGCGCGCACCAGCTTCTCCGCCGCTCCCGCGGGACCCCGGATCTCCAGCCGCCAGACGACGGAGCCGAAGTCCTCCTCCGCCGCGGCGCGCTGGAACGACAGCACGGTGTAGAGGCGGACGGCGCCGAGCTCGCCCGGCAGGATAGGCGAGAACTGGTAGGTATCCGAGCCGAGGAAGGCGATGAAGCCGGCGTCGCACTCGTCATACTCGGCGGCGAGACCGGCGGCCGGCAGGGCGAGGAGCGCCACGAGCAGGATGCAGCTTCTCCAGAACGCGCAGCCAGGGATTCGGTGCATGCGGGCTTTCCCTCCCAAAGGAGCCGTGCCGGGAGCGGAGCGGGTCCTACTGAGAAGGTGCCCGGGACCGCTGGGCGCGAACCCTTCGCGCTCCATGTACCTCGACCCGCTGAATGCCAAGATAATGAGCAGTACGCCGGGCAGGAGACGCCCAGCGTCTTGGCACTTCCGGGAGAGCCCTCACCGTCCGGAACACCGCTCCATTGTCAGACTCTTGGCGGCCAGAGGCCGCGCTAGTACGCTAAGTGATGGCAGCTCAGCTGCTTAGAACGTGGATTGGCCGTCCGAGATCCCGTGGCGGGCGGCAGTTTCTCCGGCGCTGCTGACGCCGGTCACCTTGAGCATGACTCCGGTCAGGTTGAGGATGACGGCTGTCATCCTGAGGATGACCAGTGGTCAGGTCAAGGATGACTCAAGTATTCTTCAAGCTGACCGGCAGTCATGTTGAGCCTGACTTCAGTCATCCTGAGGATGACCGTGGTCATGTTAGGGATGACTCAAGTATTCTTCAAGTTGACGGCTGTCACGTTGAGCGTGTTTGTCGGTCATCCTGAGGATGACGGCCGTCAGGTCAAGGATGACCGCGGTCAGGTGGAGGATGACTCCGGTCATCCTGAGGCTGTTCGGGTCCCCTCTCGCCAGGGATCGCGGGCGATCAACGGCCTTCGCGCTCCGCCGCGACGGTGACCTCACACCCGCTACTCACCGAATCCAATCCACTCCCAAGCCTCAGGAGCGAGAAGCCGCGGCCGCTCTGAATTCCAGATCTTCCACAAGTCGCCGTTGCGGGCAATCTCGACCTCCTCCGGCGTCGGATCCAGGAGAATCTCGGTGCCGTCTCGGTAGACCCGCTCGATGATGAGGATCTGACATCCAGCCGGCAGCATCAAGTGGACTACGCCGAGGAGATCGGCCTCACGGCGGAACGACAGCTCTGCGCCTGCCAACTGCGCGAGGAGCTCGGCGAGGGTCACGGCTTGGAACACGGACGGAGCCTACCAGAGGAGCACTCCGCAGCAGATTGCGTCTGCCCCTTAGAAGACCTCGACGCGGGCGGCGTGGCTTGGCGCTCGGGCAATTCGGCCGTCGCGTGTGAGGAGCGTCGCTTCGAGGACCTCGGCCAAAGCGACGTAGGCGGCATCGTAGGCGGTGAGGTTCTCTCTCAACATCCAGATCCGGGACATCAGGATCTCATGGGGATACCGCTCGAGAGGCAGACTGGCGAGGTCGTCCAAAGCCTGGCGGGCGCGGTCCGGCGCCAGCTCGCCCCGCCGGACGAACCGCCGCAGGATCTGGGCGACTTCAACGTCAAGGAGGTGGGGAGCGTGAAGCGACTCGACGGGAGCGAGGAGGCGGCCCGTCATCGGGGCTCCGGCCGCCGTCTGCAAGAGCACCTCGACGGCCGCCGAGGCGTCCAGAACGATCAACGGCCCTCGCGCTCCGCTGCGACCGCGGCAGCGATGGGCTCCCTGGGCTCGACCGGCTCGCGGTTCCGAAGCCGGACGAGAAGCTCCTCGCGAGTGGGCCGTTCGAGCGACCTCTCGATTTCCCGGAGGAGGAACTCCGAGATCGACATACCGGCGAGCGCGGCCCTGGCCTTGAGCTTCCGATGTAGTTCGTCGGGAACGTTCCGAATCTGGACCATCGTTGACATGCGCTTAGCATAGTTGCATGCGCGACGCATGTCAAGCGAATGCCGAACAGGATCATGCTTGGTGCCAGAGTTCCGCTTGTGCCGAGCGCCTCCACTAATACTCTTGAAGTCAGATACTTACGTGGGGAATCGGCTGGCACTTCTCTCCGGCCCGAAAGTCCTCGGCCGCAGTGTTGTGGACCGGACGCCGCAGAGGCGCGGTCCGGGCCGTTGTTCGCGAGGGTTTTCCTCCCAAAGGCACTTTCCGCGTGGCCCTCCAGCAGGACGTGTTCGACCTCGCCAGCCGCGCGGCGGCGGGTCCAAGCTTTGCCTCTTCTTTCCCAGTAGAGATGAAGCCGATCTGGAAGAGGCCCCGCCCCAGGCAGCCGGCGGAAAGTACGCCCCACTAGCGCCAACCCCGTCAGAGCAAAGCTAGCCCGATTTTGAAGTCCTCTCGCGTGGAACCCTCATCCTATTTTTGGGACACCACAGCGCCCTGATCCCTGCTAAACTCTTGAAGCTTAGAGCTTTACCTCTAGCTTGACTCTGGCATCTCTTATGCTAGGGTCGCCTGTCGGGTCAGGGCTGCCGATGAGTCCTCGTACAGATAGCAAAAGGATGCTTGGCCTCCACTCTCTCGAACCCTATGTGCTACACTGCTAACAGCAGAACGGAACGATCTACAGAGGAGGAGTTCGGCCTCACTGAACAGGCGACTCACCTTCTCTTTGGAGTAGCTAGAGTAGGCCATGCCAATGGTTGGCCATCTACTCGCCCTGTGAGGCTGGCAAGCAAGGAGTCATTTATGTCCAAAATCTATAGAACTCTATCTTGTGTCCTCATTTCCCTTACTCTTGCCGGGCGCGCAGATGCACTTAAGCCAGTGACTCTTGCACACTGGGGCCATGAGAAGGTATTTATTTATTTACCCCTATACGTGGCAATCGATGAGGGTTTTGTCGGTGGCGAAGGACTGGACCTAAAAATACTCTATTCGGGAAATGACGACCAAGTATTTGCTGCGGTCGTATCCGGGAATGCTCAATTTGGTGTAGCGGATCCGGTCTTTGCCGCAATCGCGCGAGAACGTGGCGGGGACGGTAAGGTCATCGCCACGCTTGTTGGACGTGTCTCAAATTGGGGCGTCGCCCGTAATGCTAGCATCCCCAACATAGATGATCCTCGAAAGCTAGATGGCCTTAGAGTTTCTTCCTTCCCTGCCCCATCAACAGCTTACAGCATCCTTGCCGATCTTAAGAATACTAACCGACTAAAGGCGATGAAGATTATTGAACTCGCGCCTGGCACCGAGATCGCTGCCATGGAGCGTGGTGATGTTGACATAGCTCTTACGGGCGAGCCCGCAGTTTCACTTGCTGAAAGCCATGGATATCCAGTCGTCTTGTCTCTTGCGAGCTATTATGGGCCATTCACGTTCTCCGGAATCACTACAACTGATCAGGTACTTGCTAACTATTCCAATGAGGCGCAGGCCTTAGTGACAGCGATCCAGCGAGCACTGACTCACATACGCACGAATCCGGAGCGCGCTGTAATGGTCGCCTCCAAAAATTTTCCAAACCTAAAGCCGGATGTGATCAGATCAGCTATCGGACGCATGGTCAAGGACGCTAGTATTCCACCGGATGCTCGGATTGATCTTACGGCTTGGCGAAGGATGATGGAAATGCGGAAAACGATTGGAGACCTGAAGAACCCACTCTCGACAGCGGCCATAAATAATTCCTTCGCTCAATCCGCTCTTGGCCTTCAGGCAAAGCGTTCCTCTGCTGCGAAATTGGGACCTCCAGCCAAGTCTGAGGAAATGGAACCTCATGCGGGTAATCGTCTAACGGTAGTAGCATGGGCTCGCGAGCTCCTGTCTATAATTGCGGATCTTGCCGGTATTCTAACGGTTTTGGCACTTTTTTTACTGTGGCGGCATCAGAGAATCGTTGCAACCTTTCCACATGATCGGCTTGTCATCGCCCGGCTTCTACTGTCCAAATTCAACTCTGCGAAGCCGAGACCTCTGACGGCTGCCGAGATATTCTCAGTTATCCAGGAGCACCTTGGCCGAGATGCGGAGAGCTTCTACGAGTACTTTCGACGCAATTTTCTGCGCAAACATCCTGACGGCGGCTTTGTCTTGCGCTATCACTTCTTGTCAGGCAAGCATCTGCTGGAACAAGTGGTAAATTGATGAAAACTCTTCGCATCATTCCCGCCGCCGATACTTTGTTGTATTTTCCAGTGTATCTGGCTATTGATTCCTTCGCCAAAGAGTTTCACTTGGTTCCTGAACAAGGTGATAGTGGCGCAAGAGTATGGAGAAGTCCCTCCTTCACAATTCGGCTAGAGAGTCCACACCCAGATGGTGATCGGGGCGCTTTGGAGCAGCTTACAGATACAGCGCAGACAGATGGGGAAATCTTCCCAGTGGCGATCTGCGACCCCAATATTCTCCCTGGTGATCAAACCCGCTTTAATTATATGATTCTTTCTGTCTTCATTGATCGTGTGGCGCTCTGGTGTCTTTATAAGGGGGGGAGAAGGGGACCAAAAAACCGCGGGATTCGCACCTTTCTTACATCGATTGAGGATGAAGGAATCTTGTCTGTCAGCGGCCTGCGACTCGAGTCTGCATTGGCAGGTTTTCAAGGTGCTACTACAAACCGTGCGATAGCCAAGCACCTGCTCTATATCGAAAGCTTTCAGCCCGACACCAACGGATTCGGACTTCAGGAAATAGCAGCACTTGAAAGCACAGATGCTGTGTTGACAAGTTCGCCTTGGCTAAGAAGGTTCCTCGGAAAGGATCAAGCGAACCGAATTGCAGTACACAATTGGTTTCCGCCTATCCCCTTTCCTTTCAGCGGGTTGATTACTACGTTCCCTGCATGGCGGAAGGACGTAGAAAGAATTGGGTCGCTCCTGGTTAGCAGAAAGGGAACTCCCCCGCACAACTGGTCGTCGCTTCATGAAATCACTCCGCTCTCCGACTTGCTTCGTCATCTGTGCTGCTCTATTGCATTCTCGACTTCTTATGCCGGCAAAACAATTGAGCGGCTGTCACGCATTTCGGGTAACTTCCGCCACTTCGGTATCCCTGAGACTGCAGGAGACGAGCTTCGCCGGGCAATCATTAAGACCGCAGTACTGACGCTAATTAAGGGGAACTATCTGAACTCAGATGTCGGTAGTTCCTTACTTCTTTGGGAAAATGCTAGACGATTCTACGAAAATTATGCTACCCTAGAATTCTTCCAATGGCACACCAGCTATGCGCGGCCGCATGAGAGCTTTTACGACCAGATTGAAGCTAATGAATGGTTTTGGTCAACAGAGCTTAAGCGCCTGCTCGCTAAGTTCCTGCAAGAGCAATGAAGCCAATAGTGCGGATCATCAGTTTACGTAAGTGGTTCGGACGGCATCCGGTTATTGCGGGTATGGATTTTGAAGTAAATCCAGGTACATGCCTCGCTGTCGTCGGCCCCAGCGGGTGCGGGAAGACGACCCTTCTGCGAATTCTGAGCGGCGAACTCACGCCTGAAGATGGTTCTGTGTTGCTTGCCACTGATGGACTTAAAGCACAAGTAAGCCTGGTGCCTCAACGCGATCTCCTCTTCCCTTGGAGGACTCTGGAGCAGAATGCCTTACTAGGCGCAGAAATTGCGGGACGAAAGAGTTCAGCCAAGATTGCGCTTGGAAAATTAGTCCGCGATCTAGATCTAATAGATTATATCTCAGCTTACCCACATCAGCTGTCCGGTGGAACGCGACAGCGGGCGTCTCTGGCTCGAGCCCTTTTGGCTGAGCCCAATATTCTTCTTTTGGATGAAGCTCTAGGACAGGTCGATTTTCTTCGAAAGATTCTCCTTGAGCGCTTAATTCGAGAGTGGGCTGAAAGGAACGACCGCTGCGTTATTATGGTCACCCATGATATCGAGAGTGCCTTGGCTGTTTCAGATCGGCTTCTGGTACTATCCTCAAGGCCAGCAAGTGTGATCTTCGACCTAGCTATCGATCGCGGGAGCTGGAGTAAGGATCCACTAAGGATTCGCGGTGAGGCACTTTTCTCACATTACCTTTCGACCATCTTAGCCGCGCTAAGGATGGCGAGAAAGTGAGTATGCGGCAAGTAAGCAGTAAGACGGCCGGCCAAGTGCTGCCTGGATTATTGCTTTTAGTAATGTGGGAGCTGGCTGCCCGTGAGGATCGTACGTTCCGTTTTCTCTTCGCTTCTCCTCTGTTGGTCGGAATGCAACTCATACAAGATATTAGCAATGGAAGTCTCGTACAACATTTCGGCGTTACCGGCTTTGAAAGTCTCTGCGGTTTGGTTATCGGGTCAGTTCTCGGATCCGGATTGGGATTGTTGCTATGGTTATCGCCCTTTACGGCGGGCATCGCGCGACCATATATAGCCGCCCTTTCTGCAGTACCAACCTTCGCGTTAGCGCCCATGACCATCATTTGGTTCGGCACCGGCGTTTTCGCGAAGGTTATGATGGCTACTCTATCTACAATATTCGTGGCGGTGGTTCAGGCGTATGAGGGTGCTCGAAGGACTGATTCGGAATTGATAGGACTCACGCGCGCGTTTGGTGCTAGTCGCTGGCAATCGTTTCGTCTAGTTGTTGTACCCGCAACCGGAGCTTGGATTATTGTATCGTGCAGATTGAATGTCGGATTCGCGATATTGGGAGCCTTTGTGGGAGAGTTCATCTCATCAAATCAAGGCCTTGCGCACTATATACTGCGCGCAAGCGGCCTTTACGATGTCCCGCGAGTGCTAGCCGGAGTAATATCCTTGATGGGGTTATCCGCTGTTCTGACATCGTCTATAAGAGTATTGGAAAAATCAACGGCGCCCTGGTTGCGCGGAATCGAGGAGTAACTTGGGAATCCTAGACAGCCGAGTCTTGAATGGCACATCGTCCCTTTTGCGGCATCCGAGGCATCTCCCGCGACTCGCTCGCTCCTACTCTTGGAGGGACAGCTTGTACGTAGAGGCATTCCATACTTTCTCCTCTTGCACAGATCAGAAGATATCGGCGATTCGTCGCTTACGGAAGATTGCATTAGGATTGCCCAATCGGGGCTTGCTTGTAGATGTCGGCGCAGGAAATGGACTTGTAACCTCTGCTCTTGCGGATCTTTTTTCAGATGTGGTGGCTATCGAACCGAACCCATTATTTGCCGATGAATTGGCAAGAAGCTGCCCTAAAGCTTCTGTGCTTCGTTCAACACTTTTTGAAGTGCGAGATATTCTAGCGGCTGACCTAGTGATTTGCTCTCACGTTTTCTTCCACATACCGGAGGATCTATGGGTGGATTCCATCAAAAATATGGTAAATTGGTTGCGGCCTGGGGGCGAGGTGGGCATCCTCCTCCAGGCACCTGCGACCGACTGCCGCAGGCTTCTAAAAACCTTCAGTATTTCACTCCCTAACCTACGCCATGCCGGTCAGTTGCTGCAAGCTATTTCTATGGGCAGGGTGGAGGCCTCTATTGAAACTATTCCGGCGTCAGTAAATGCCCCAGACTTGGCGACTGCTACGGAAGTTTCAGAATTCATGTGCAATGAATCTGCCACTTTTGATGACATATTTGTCGGTGATCTGCAATATTACGTCGATGATCGCTGTAAATTACCCTCCGGGAGGTTTGGATTTAGCTGCGACCAAGATTTGCTCCGGATTCAAAATAGGAGTGTGTGATGCATGCTACTTTACTATGCGAGGCAGGGCCGCGACATGGCAAACCTCCAAGGTGTCCTGGGCCGCCTTCCTCAGTCCCGCCAGGGCTCCATCAGATCCTCTGGGGGCATCGCCTTGATGACAGCACATACGCTATCATCTCCCTAGATGGTCCTTGTCCTCGACCCCAACATCTTTGCGGCATTCTTGCTTGGCCCGGGAGGTGCTAGCCGATCTGGGCTCCGAGCCTGCCTAGACGGCCGACTCCGACCGCTCACAGGTTGCAGCCTGAATGCTCGGCAGCGGGACGACCTGTTCAACGCCTTTCTGAGCGTCTGCCGCTGGACCACCAACTACTATGGCTGGCGGCCCAACCTTCGAGATGAGGCCGACAATCATCTTCGAGCTCGCCGTCGCGGGAGGCGCTTCGGTCATCGTCACGAAGAACGGCCGCGACTTCCGGGGAGCCGAGCTCCAGTTTCCGGGATTGCGAGTCCTGACTCCCGGAGACCTCTTGAAGGAGATCTAGAATGGCCACTTTGACGATCCGGCTGTCCGATGAGAAGCACGAGCGCCTTCGCCGGTTGGCGGAGCGATGCAAGATCAGCATGAACAAGCTTCTCGACGAGCTTTCGACCATCGCGCTGGCCGAGTTCGACGCCGAGACGCAGTTTCGCGCCCGCGCGGCTCTCGGTTCACGGGAAGAAGGATTGCGGCGGCTCGATGTTCTCGATCGGGAAGCCTGAAGAATCCACGGGCTGATCGGTGTCTCCCAATGTAGAGACGCCCCGTGGGGCGTCTCCGAGGCGGCGACATCCGTCCCGCGGGAAGCCCTTCGCCAGTCGTACCGTTTTCTCCGCCACGGAGACGCCGTCAAGGCATCGACACCGGCCTCAGGGCTGCGTGGCAACGATCATCACCGGCGTCGCAGTCTGTCGTCGCGCCGGTGGTGGGGCAGGTGCCGATCAGGGTGCTCCCCTCGAGCCCGGTGTCGGTGTTCGGCGGTACGGCGTAGGTCGTCGCGCCGAGTGCGCAACCCGTGAGCTGCGGCAGAATAGGTGCCAGGCGATTCCCGAAGGGTAGCGCTCCCCTATGGGCTGTGGTGAAATCAAAGGTGAGTACAAGAGATTGTAGGAGGCCCTCCTCTGACGTGGCGCGGCAAATTTTGTCACGCCAGCCGTGCAGCACGATCTCGCCCACTCTCAGCTAGGATCGGTGCATCTCTTGGATCGAAACGGCTCCGCCTTCAGTGACCTGCATGGCCAATTCACTGCCACGCAACAGGCTCATGCCAAGGAATGGTCCAGTCTCGGTGGCTCCTGCTGTTATCTCCAGTAGGCGGCCGTTCCAAAAGACCAGCGCCTCGTAGAGCGGAAAAGAGATTGCGCTTCCATCGGCCAACACGCCTCGCCCCCGACCCTTGAGACTGAGGCCCAGTTCTGCGATGAGCTCAGGTGGCAGGACCAGGGTCCCGTTGAAGCCCGTATCGACGATGGCCTCCACCTCGAGTTCCTTCTGGGGACCCCGAATCCAGAGACGAACGATCGCCTCCAGGTCGGAGTTGATGATCCCGCTGATCACAATCAGCTAAGCCACGCTCTTCCCGTGATGCCCGAAGCGATAGAGATAGCGTGAGCCGATCCTACGAAGCCAGACCTGCGCTTCCGGGCGGCGGGTGAGCAGCTTGTTGGACGCAGTGAGCTCGTCCGCAGCGATCTCGTATTCTCCGGTCTCGATGTCGATCGCGACAATCCCCTTGTCGGTAGGCTTCAGCTTGGGAACGATCTCTCGATCGTAGATCTCATCGCCGCGCCGAGCGAACTCTTCCTCGCTGTATCGGGGGCGCATCGAAAGGTCAGCCATGTCGCAAGTATACGTTACCTGGACGACCCGCGGGGCGTCTCCGCGGCGGCGACATCCTTCCCAAGAGCCCAACGTTCCGCGGGAACCCTCCGGCGAGCCGGGCCGTTTTCTCCGCTTCGGAGACGCCCCCGGGGGCGTCTCTACATTGGGGAAAACGCCATACGTGCCCTCAGTGCATCGACACCGGCGTGGCCGCCGGGCCTTTGCGGCGCTTGAAGAGCAGGAAAAAGAGCCAGCCTCTTAGAGAAACCCGAGCCAGGTATGAACGTCCGCGCCGAGTGCGCAACCCGTGAGCCGCAGTCCAGCTCCTCTGTGGCGACTGTGGTATTATGATTCCACATGGAGGCGCTCGGCCTGTGAGATTCGAAGCGATCCTCTGGGACCTGGACGACGACCCGGATGGCAATGTACAGCACTGTGCCGACCATGGCGTCACCAAAGAAGAGGTCGAAGAGGTCTTGGAGAATGCGATGGATTCCGACATCAGCCAGTCCTCCGGCCGGCCCGTCGTATTTGGGGACACTGGTACTCGACGATGAGTCTTCGTCGTATCACGCGCGCGCGCCATCTCTCCCCTGAGGAAGCCGCGAAGTATCGCGAGGTTCGGGAGCAGGTTGCAGAGGAATTGCCCGAGCTGATCACGAGGCACCACGAGCGTCTGGTAGCGCTCGATCAGGTGACAGACCTGGTCCAGCAATTGAAGACCGCTCGCGAAGAGAAGGGGTTGAGCCTTTCCGATCTGACCCGGCTGACCGGCATGGATCGGTCGGCCATCTCAAAGCTCGAAACCGGGCAACGCCTCAATCCCACCATCGAGACCCTCGTGCGCTATGCCGACGCCGTGGGCAAACGCTTGGTGGTCTCTTTGGCAAATACAAGGTCATGAGGGTTCGCCGTGCCTCTCGGTTCACGGGAAGAAGGATTGAAGCTGCTCGATGTTCTCGACCGGGAGGCCTGAAGAATCCCGAGGCTCGGCGCTGAGGTGGTCGCAATTTGCGACCACCTCCCGAATCCTGCGAATCAAGGCGGCTATCGCCAAGGTGGACGTGGCATCGGATTTTGCGAGGGCGAAGCCGCCGATCGGGATGTGCCGGCGGGCCGGGCCCAAGCCTTCACGCAAAGCGTCAAGGTGATATCCTCCTTCTGAGGCGAGTATGCCAGTCGATCCCCGCAACATCGAGGTCATCGATGAGGAGATGGCAGCGGTCTTTCGTGCCATGACCGGGGCCCAGCGCCTGAAGATCGCGAGCGGCATATTCAGCTCGGCGCGGCGCATGATCCTGAGCCACCTCGCCGCGGAGCACCCGGATTGGGACGAGCAGCGCCTCCAACAGGAAGCCGCCCGGAGACTCTCGCATGGAGCAGTCTGAGCTGCTCCGATACTTGACGGAAGTCCTGGAGAGAATCGGCCGCGACGCTCGACCTGCGCTGCTCGTTGTCTTCCTGATCGCACTGTGGAGCGGGGCTGTCGCCGCAGAGGGCCCCGCCTACCAGGTCGCCGACATCGCCCCGAACACGCCACAGCGGAACCAGGGTGGCTTGGTATACCCGAGTTTTTTCCAGCCCGTGACCGATGGCGACGTCTTCCTCGCTCCGGCCGGCACGGGGTTTCCGAGCATCTGGCGAACCGACGGCACGCCGGATGGGACTCGACCCGTGGTCGCGGGTGCCGCGATCGGCAACGGCGCGCTGATCGGCAGCAACGGTCAGCGCGCCTACTTCGCGGCCTCGGAGTCGAGCGGCACCACCGCGCTCTGGGCGACGGACGGGACTCCAGGCGGCACGGTGTTGCTGAAGGCCGGCCTCGGAGTCCCTTACGACCCCGGCTCCTTCGAGCCCGACACAGCCGTGGTGGAGGGCCGCCTCTTCTTCCACGATTGCGACCCCCGGCCATCCACCGCGTGCGATCTCTGGACGTCCGACGGCACCGTCGAGGGAACGCGCAAGCTCGCCGAGCTTGGCCGCCGCGCGACGCGGCTGACCGGCTCTGCCGGCGTCGTCTATTTCCTCGCTTCGACCGTGGACGACTTTCACCCGGCACTCTGGAGGACCGACGGCACCCCGGGCGGCACGATCTCCCTGCGGACCTTCAGCAATGGCGGGCCCACGAGCGACGTCGCCTCGGTAGGCGGACGAGCCCTCGTCGTGGCTGAAGGGAAGCTATGGGTCAGCAACGGAACTGTCGTCGATCCGATCGCCACGTTGGGCAGCCAGCAGTACATCACCTTCCAGGGCGCGGCCGTCGAAGGGGGAGCGCTCTACTTCCTGGCCATGCCGAGCAACGGCGGCACCACCCTCACCGTGTGGCGCAGCGACGGCACCCCGGCAGGCACGTCGACGGTGCTGAGCACGCCGGTTGCCTTCAGCCCGTCGACGCCGTACCCGTGGGTGCAGCAACATGGCTCGCGCGTCTACTACTTGATGCCCGGGCCACAGGGCCGCGAGCCCTACGCCTTGTGGTCGAGCGGCACCGGCGGTCAAGGCGCGCAGCCGGTGACGTGCGGCGGCTGCTCGTCGATACCAGCTCCTGGCTGGATCCTCGTTTCAGGCGGTGATCTGCTCTTCCCGGCGGTCTCGGGCGACGTTCACACCCTCTGGGCGGTCGACTCGGCGCACGTCCCGCGCCCCGTGGCGCCGTATTGCACGGGCTACTGCCGAACGGACGCAGCCGTCGTAGCCGACGCCGGGGTCCTGTTCCCGGTGTCGCCGACGGGGGGGGACTATGAGCTGTGGGTGACGGACGGGAGCGCAGCCGGCACCCGGCCGGTGGGCTCGTTCGACTTCTTCGCCAGTCTCTATGTTTCGACGAACCTGGACGGTGTTCTGTTCGCGGCGTCGCCTGAGCCGTTCCGAGAGACCAACCTTTGGATGAGCCGAGGAGCTCCACAGAGCACCGTGCCGCTGACGGCCGTGGAGGGTGACGGCTCCGAGCCGCGGGAGCTGCGGCGAGCCGGGGATCGCGTCGCCTTCCTGGCGTGCAGGGAGCCGCAGGGGCTGTGGGGAGCGGGAGCGCTCGAGGCCGAGCTCGTGAAGGAGGGCTACGTCGACTGCTTCTCCACCAGCGGCTTCCAGCCTTTCGTGAGCGCGGGCGAAAGCGCGTTCTTCACCTACGGACAGTTCGTCGGACAGTCCGAAGTCTGGGCGACCGACGGCACCGCAGCCTCCACGAGGAAGGTGTGGGACAACGGTGCTGACAGCAGCTCCGCCGTGTACGACATGGCCGCGTTCGGGGCTGACCTCGTCTTCTGGACCTCTCGCGTGGCCGCCGGCCAGAGGATGACCAGTCTCTGGCGCAGCGACGGCACGACCGCCGGCACCACGAAATCCCTCGATCTGCCGCCCGGCGTGGGACCGGGCCTGGGCTCCACCGCGCTCGGTGGGGAGCTCTACTTTCGGGCCAACTCGCCGGATCTGCAGATCTGGCGGACCGATGGCACCGCGGGAGGAACGCGACGTCTCACCGACGAGCCGAGCGGCGAGTTCGTCCAGGATCCCGAGCTCACGCGCGCCGGGAGTTTCGTCTACTTCACCGGCGCCCATGGCATCTGGCGCACGAACGGAACGGCGGTGGGCACCATCTTGGCGATTCCCGGCCCGCAGGACGGCGACTTGAGCTGGCTGCACGAACAGGGCGGCGCGCTTCTCTTCATGCGCACGGAAGACGGCGTGTCCACTCTCTGGCGCACGCAGGGCACTCCCGCCTCCACGCAACAGATCGCCGCGTTGAGGGCGATCACCTGGCCTCCGCGGTCGGCGGCCACCTTCGCCGGACGGCTCTACTTCGCCGCCGACGATGGCGCGCACGGCGTCGAGCTCTGGCGCACCGACGGCACTGCCGCCGGCACGGTGCTGGTTCGCGACATCGGGCTGGGGCCGATCTCCGGCAATCCGCGCGAGCTGGTCGCCGCCAGGGGCAAGCTGTACTTCACCGCGGTCGACACCTTCACCGGCGGCGAGCTCTGGGTCTCGGATGGCAGCGCTGGCGGGACGCGCATGGTGCAGGATATCGCCCCGCACGCCGCCTCGTCTTCGCCCGCCGATCTCACCGTCGTGGGCGACCTCCTCTACTTCTCGGCCGACGATGCCACGACCGGGCGCGAGCTCTGGGCACTGCCGCTCAGCGAGCATCCGGCGCCCTTTGCCACTTGGCTGACCACGGCGGCGCTTCCTGGCTACCGCTTCCAAGTGCGCATCGGCGGCGACCTCGAGGGAGCCCGGGAGACCAACTGCCCGGGCGAGACGCTCTGCGTGTCGGGAGCCAAGCCCGGCCGGTCCGAGGTCCTCGTGCGGGTGATCGGGCCGCGGCCCAACGGCTACCTGTGGCCGCACATGGTGAAGTTCACGGTGGCGCAAGTCGAGGTGTGGATCGAGCAGACGAGCAGCGGCGAGGTGCAGTACTACGAGCTCGCGGCAGCCGATCCCGATGCCGGTGTCCTCGACGGGCTCTTCGATCGGCTGGGTTTCCTACCGGGGCCAGCCACCTCCGATGCAGCGTTCACCGACACAGCGGTCGGGCCGCCGCCGCCGAGTGCGACGTGGCTGACGACGACCAGACTGCCGGGTTTCCGGTTCCAGGTGCAGATCGGCGGCAACCGCACCGGGGTGATCGAGAGCGACTGCCTCGCGGAAACGCTCTGCGTCTCGGGAGCGGTCGCCGGCCGCTCGGAGGTGTTCGTGCGGATCATCGGCCCACGGCCGAACGGTTTCCTGTGGCCCAACGTCGTGAAGTTCACCACGAGCCGCATCCAGGTCTGGATCGAGCAGAAGAAGACAGGCCAGGTGCAGTATTACGACCTGCCGGCGGCGAACCCTGACGCGGGCATCCTCGTCGGACTGTTCGATCGCACGGCGTTCCGACCGTGACGAGAGACGGAGGTACGTCTTCGCCCTCAGTGCATCGACACCGGCGCTGGCGCTGCCCCCCGCCTGCGCTTGAAGAGGAGCAGGAGCGGGATGCAGCAGAGGAAGAACACTCCCACGACGCGGAAGGCGTCCATGTAGGTGAGCAGGAAGCTCTGCCGGACGACGGTTCCCTCCAGGGCGGCGTAGGCCTGCCTTTGGGCTTCGTAGAGATCCGAGCCTCGCGACATCAGGCCGTTCGTGATCGCCGACAGCCTTTCCCTCACGGCCGGGTCGTAGATGGAGACGCGCGAGAGCAGATTCACCCGGTGCGTCCACGAGCGGTGCTGGATGTAGGTGGCGACGAGGGCCACGCCGAAGGAGCCGCCGAGCTGCCGCATCATGTTGGTGAGGCCGGCGCCCTGCGCGATGTCCTTCCCCCGCAGTCCCGAGAGCGCCACGGTAGTGAGCGGCACGAAGAGCAATCCCAATCCCAGACCGCGCAGGATCAGCGGCCAGAAGAAGTCCTGCCGGTCCGAGGCCAGGGTCGAGTGGCTGAGGATGTAGGTGAAGCCGAAGAAGCACAGGAAGCCCAGCGCGTTGAGGATCTGGGGCCGCACGCCTTTCTGCAGCAGCCGGCCCACCACCGGCATCGTCACGGCGGTGGCGAGGGAGCCCGGCAGCAGGATGAGGCCGGTCTGCATGGCGGTGAAGCCGAGCAGGTTCTGGGCGAACACCGGGAAGATGAACACCGAGGCGTAGAGGCCGAAGCCGAGAATGAAGGTGAAGACCGTGCCCATGGCGAGCGAGCGGTCGCGCAGCACGTGCAGGTCCACCACCGGATGCTCGGCCGTGAGCTCGCGCCAGATGAAGGCGAGGAGCGCCGCGGCGGCCACTCCGGCCAGCACCGTGATGTAGCGGGTGGAGAACCAATCCTCGCTCTCGCCGCGCTCGAGGACGATCTGCAGCGAGCCGATGCCCAGGATCAACAGGAGGATGCCCGTCCAGTCGATGGAGGCGATCTTGCGCACCTCCTTGGGATCGGGAAGGAAGGCCAGGGCCATCAGCACCGCGATGACGCCGATGGGCAGGTTGACGTAGAAGATCCAGCGCCAGGAGTAGCTGTCGGTGATCCAGCCGCCGAGCGTGGGACCGACGGTGGGGCCCACGACGACGCCGAGGCCGAAGAGGGCGTTGGCGAGGCCGAGCTCTTCCGGCGGAAAGGTCTCCACCAGGATGGCCTGCGAGGTGGAGAGCATGGCGCCGCCGCCCGCGCCCTGGATGAAACGAAAGAGGACCAGCTCCCAGAGGCCGGTGGCGTGGCCGCAGAAGAACGAGGCGACGGTGAACAGGATCATCGAGCCGACGAAGTAGTTGCGTCGGCCGAGCACCGTCGCGAACCAGCCGGTCATGGGGATGACGATGACGTTGGCCACCACGTAGCCCGTCACCACCCAGGCGATCTGATCGAGCGTCGCGCCGAGGTTGCCCATCATCTGGGGCAGCGCGACGTTGACGATCGAGGTGTCGATGAGCTCGATCATCGACGCCAGGATGACGGTGATCGTGATGATCCACTTGTTGGCGCCCTGCTTAGGCATGGAAAACCTTTCTACGAAAACTTCAGTCGAGGTCGACCACCACCGCTACGTTCATGCCCACACGCCGCGGCCGGCGCGGATCCGGCGGATCGGTGAAGACGATCTTCACCGGCACGCGCTGGACGACTTTCGTGAAGTTGCCGGTGGCGTTGTCGGGCGGCAGCAGGGAGAACTTGGCGCCCGTGGCCGCGGCCAGGGACTCGACGCGTCCATGGAAACTCGCGCCCGGATAGGCGTCGATCTCGATCTCGGCCTTCTCCCCCGGCCGCATGCGGGAGAGCTGGGTTTCCTTGAAGTTGGCCGTCACCCAGGCGTCATGCCCCTGGACGATGGCGAACAGCGGCTGGCCCACCTGCACGAGCTGGCCCACCTCGACGTTCTTCTTCGACACGATGCCGGAAGCCGGCGCCTTGATGGTGGCGTAGGAGAGCTGGAGACGCGAGGCTTCCAGCGTCGCCCGATGCTGGGCTACCTGGGCCTCGGCGGCGGCCACCTGGCGCGTGGCCGCCTCCACCTGCGCGGCCGCGGACTCAGAGGTGGCGCGGGAGGTTTCCGTCGTGGCGCGGGCGGCGTCCGCTGCGGCGCGCGCCGCGTCGGCGGTGGCACGGGCGGCGTCGTATTGCTGCTGCGAGACCTCCTCCTTGGCGTACAGCTCCTTGTAGCGGGCGAGATCGGCGGCGGTCTGCTCCTGGCGGGTGCGCGCCGCGGTCACGTCGGCCTGGTTGCCGGAGATCTTCGCCCGCGTGCCGGCCAGGGTGGCGCGCGCGGACGCGACCGTCGCCTGGGCCACCGAGACCGCGGCCTGGGCGTTGATCAGCGCCGCCTGCTCCTGGTCCATCTTGGCCTGCAGGTCGCTGGGATCGATCACCACCAGCACGTCGCCGGCGTCGACGTGCTGGTTCTCCTTCACGCGCACGTCCTGCACATAGCCGGAGACGCGGGAGAGGACCGGATCGATGTTGCCGTCGATCTGCGCATCCTCCGTGGTGGCGTGATGCTGGTAGAAGAGGTAGGTGCGGATGCCGAAGACGGCGGCGCCGAGCGCGAGCAGGAGGAGGACGGTCAGGACGATGACCTTGCGGCGCCCTCCCTGCCGCGGCTTCGGCTCGGCTGCCGCCGGCGGCTCTCTCTTTTCCACTCTCAACGGGCTGCTCATGTCATCTCCCTCCGTCTCAACGGGATTTTTCGGCTTCATTCGGTGCCTCGGCGGCGAAAAGGGTGCGGATCTGGCCCGTGGCCCGCGCCAGGTCCCAGCGGGCCTGGGATTCGTCGGCCAGGGCGTCGATGCGGACGTCGCGCGCGGAGGCGAGCGACGTCTGGGCGTTGTCGACCTCGATGGAGGAGGCGACGCCGGCCTTGAAGCGGTCGCTGGCGAGCTCGAGCTCGTCCTGTGCCAGCCGCACGCTCTTCCCGGCCAGCTCCACCCGGCTGCGCGCGTTCTCCACGGCGAGCAGCGCCCGTCGCACCTCCTGCTCGACCTGGCGCTCGGTATCCCGCTGCTGCAGGAGGAGCTGCTCGCGCTGGGCCTGCGCTTCGGCGATGCGGGCCTCGATGCGCCGGCCGGTGAAGATCGGCACGTTGACCGCCACGGCGAGGGTGCGGCTCCATGCCGCGTCGCTCACCCGGTTGCCGCTCTCCGTGCCCTGCGCCTGGGCCGCCACGGTGGGCAGCCGCTCGGCGCGCGCGGCCTCGGCGATGAGCTCGGCGGCGCGGATCCGCTGCGCGAGGAGCGTCAGCTCGGGCCGCGACTGGCGGGCCGCGGCGAGCGCCTGATCGAGCGTCGGCACGGCCGGCGCGAGGCACGTCCAGTCGTCGGTCAGCACCACGTCGGCGCCTAAATCCGCGCCGATGGCCCGCAGCAGCCCGAGGCGCGCCAGATCGCGCTCGTTGGCCGCCACGAGGAGGCTCTGCTGCTGGCGCGCGAGCTGGACCTCGGCGCGCGTCGTGTCCAATTTGGTGCCGATGCCGGCCTGCTTCTGGTCCGCGGCGAGCTGGCGCAGCTTCTCGAACAGGTCCACGTTGGCGCGGATCTCGTCGATGCGCGCCGAGCCGCGGCCCATGGCGACGTAGAGCGCGGCCACGGCGGCGGCCACCTCGTTCTCCGTGCGGCGCCGCTCCTCCCGGCTGACTTCGATGCCGGCGCGGGCCGCGGCCCAGCGCCGCCGGGCTGCCAAGTCGATGACGTTCATCGCCATGGTGACGTGTGCGTCCACGACGTTGAAGGGGCCCGCGACCGGCGGCTCGCCGGGAGGCGGCGTGAAGCCGAAAGTCTCCAGGTTGATCGATTCGTTGGCGGTGAGCGTGCCGGCGCTGACCTGCGGCTGCAGCACGGAACGGGCGAGCTGGGCCTGCGCCTCGGCTTCCGTGACGCGCGAGGTCGCGATGCGTGCCGCGGTGCCTTCGTCGAGGGCGCGGCGGATGGCATCGGAGAGCGACAGGCGGAGCGGCTCCTGGGCTCGCGCGGGCCCCGCCGCGACGCCCAGCGCCAGCAGCGCCGCGAGGATCGGTTTCTTCATGTCGATGGCTTCCTCTCTTCCCCCTCGCAACGGATCCACGAGAGGACGTAAGCGGGGCAGTGGACGAGCGCGGCGCCCGAGCCCTCGCCGCAGGCGAGGAAACGGACGAAGTCGCGGTCCGCGAGCACGAGGCCCGCGAGATCGAGGGTCACCCGCCGGCCGCGGGCGCGCTCCGCCGCCAGCATCTCGATGAGCTCCGGCAGATGCTCGCGCGTGGCCCGTCCGGCCAGGGCGTAGGTGACTCCGGAAGGCGTGTCGGTTCGGGTCTCGATTCGCAGCATCGTCCAACTCCCGCCGGGGAGTAATCCACACGGCGTGCCAGATCGCCTATGCTTTGGAATCAATAACTTGCGAGAGGCTCGCGAGGCGAATTCGTGACGAGATCTCGCGGATTCGCGAGATCTCGCGAGCTTCACGGTCCGGGCCGGAACGGCCGCTTGTCGATGCCGAGGCTCTTGATGCGGGACTCGAGAGTGCTGGGCGGCAGGCCGAGTCTCGCCGCGGCGCCGGACGCGCCGGAGACCCGGCCGTTCGAGGCGGCCAGCGCCTCCTCGATGCGCTGCCGCTCCTGCTCGCGCAGGCTCGACGGCAGGGAGAGGGCGGAAGGCGAAGCTGCCGCGCCGCCGGCGAGCAGCGGCTCGTCGACGCGCAGCACCTCGCCTTCGGAGAGGATGGCGGCGCGCTCGACGACGTTCTGCAGCTCGCGCACGTTGCCCGGCCAGGAGTAGGCGAGGATGCGCTCCATGGAGCTCTTCTCGATGCTCTGGAAGCGCTTGCCGAGCCGCGCCGCGTAGCGGGCCGCGAAATACTCGACGAGGATGGGGATGTCCTCCCGCCGCTGGCGCAGGGGCGGCAGCTCGATGGGGAAGACGTTGAGGCGGTAGAAGAGGTCGTTGCGGAAGCTGCCCGCGGCCACGGCGGCGGACAGATCGCGGTTGGTGGCGGCGATCACCCGCGCGTCGGTGGCGATGGGCTGGCCGCCGCCGACGCGCTCGAAGGTGCCTTCCTGGAGCACGCGGAGCAGCGCGGCCTGCACCTCGGGCGGCAGCTCGCCGACCTCGTCGAGGAAGATCGAGCCGCCGGCGGCGAGCTCGAAGCGCCCGAGGCGGCGCTGCAGCGCGCCGGTGAAGGCCCCTTTTTCATGTCCGAAGAGCTCGGAGGCGATGAGCGAGCTGGGGAGGGCCGCGCAGTTGACGGCCACGAGAGCGTGCTGGGCGCGGCGCGAGTGGCGGTGAATGGCGCGCGCGATCAGCTCCTTGCCGGTGCCGGTCTCGCCGGTGATGAGCACCGTGGCGTCGGTGGCCGCTACCTTGTCCACGAGGGCCAGGGTTTCGCGCAGCGCCGGCGAGGCGCCGACGATCTCCTCGAACATGAAGCGCTCGTCGATCTCCTGGCGGAGGGCGAGGTTCTCGGCCTGGAGCTGGCGCGTCAGGCGCGAGATCTTCTCGAAGGCGAGGGCGTTGGCCACGGCAGCGGCGATGGGCCGCGCCAGGGCCTCGAAGAGGTCCACCTCGTGCGGCAGGAAGGGGCCGGCCGTGCCGCGGGAGAACGCCATCGAGCCCACCAGGTGATCGCGCACCGCGAGGGGCACGCGGACGTAGGAGCGGACGCCGGCGGCGAAGAGTCGCGCGTCCTCCGGAAACCGCATCTCGCCGCTCAGGTCCTCGCAGACCAGGGCGCGGCCGGTGCGGCCGACGTGCTCGGTGCCGGAGCCGGCGAGCGCCACCGGAGACTTGAGGATCGGCTCGGCCTCTTCGCCGGTCGTGAGGAGCAGCCAGCGCGCGATTACGTCGGCGAAGGAGTCACCCTGCCGCCGCTCGACGCCCTTGATGTAGACGGAGTGCGGCGAGAGCATTTCGCCTTCGACGGTGATCACCCCCACGGCGTCGATGGGGATCGAAGCCGGCAGGGCGTTGATCACCGCCTCCAGCACGGCGGCAATCTCCCGCTGCGAGTTGGCGGCCTCGGAGATCTCCAGCAGGAGGCGGTACTTCTCCTCGGCGGTCAACGGCGGGGCGGCGGTCAGGGCGGAGTCCATGCCGGGTGATTCTGCATCAGAATCCGCGCGGGCTCACAGGCGCTGTGGTGTTACTCGGCCTTGCGCACGTGAGGATAGTCGAGAATCTTTCGATCTGAGGACAACACGGGACAATCGTGGATTCTTGCCGTGGCGACGATCATCTGGTCGGCTGGATCGCGGTGGAATTCGCCGGGTAATGAGGTGGACTCCGCTGCGATCTCCGGAGTCAGATCGAGAAGGCGAACGCCGGGGTAAGAAAGAGCATCCTCGAACCAGTCCAGCACCGGGATCGGCAAGGTAAGCCGCTTGAGCTCCACCAGCTTGGCGATCTCCCAACAGGAGATCACGCTGACTCCCAGTCCTGTCGTCTCGTTCTGCTGCAAAATCTCGAGGTGGCGCGCGCGCAGCTTTTCGTCGCCGTGAACCCACCAGACCCAGATGTGCGTGTCGAGAACGATCACTTGAGAACGTCCCAATCCGACTCGGCGACGGGTTCGGTCGGGTCGTCGTATCGGATGGGTGTTCCGCGCAGGGGATATGGATTCTTAGTCTGCGGACGCTCCGAAGCCTGGAGGACGATGACTTCCACCGTATCTCCCGCTCGGAAAGGTACTTGCTTGAGCACCAGGCTCTTGTCGTCGCTGACCGTCGCCTCGACCCGGTAGGCATTCATGAGTCTGATCTTACTCCTCTCCGTCCGAACCGGGAACATGGCATAGAATCGCCGCGCCTCGGTGTGTTCCGGGTCAGTCTGGAGGAAAGAGATGTCGGTCAAGCATGTCTATGGGTTCGGCGGCGGTACGGCGGAGGGGGAGGGGAGCCAGAAAGACCTCCTGGGAGGCAAGGGCGCGGGGCTGGCGGAGATGAGCCGGCTCGGCATTCCGGTGCCGCCGGGATTCACGATTACGACGGAAGTCTGCGCCTGGTACCACCAGCACGGCGGTACTTATCCCGAAGGCCTGGAGCGTGAGGTGGCGGAGCACCTCGCGCGGGTCGAAGAGCTGGCCGGACAGCGCTTCGGCGATCCCGACAATCCGCTGCTGGTCTCGGTGCGCTCCGGCGCCGCGCGTTCGATGCCGGGCATGATGGATACCGTCCTCAACCTCGGCCTCACCGACTCGATCGTCGAGGCCCTCATCGCCCGCGGCGTCGACGAGAGGTTCGTCCTCGACGCTTACCGGCGCCTGCTTACGATGTATGGCGACGTGGTGCTGGGCGTGCCGCACCCTGCTTTCGAGAAGATCCTCGGCGACGCGCGCAAGCGCCAGGGAGCCACCAACGACTTCGAGCTCACCCCGGAGTCGTTGCGCGGCGTCGTGGCGGACTTCGAGCGCACCATCGAGGAGCACGGCAAGAGCTTCCCGCAGGAGCCCAAGGAGCAGCTCTGGGGGGCCATCGGCGCCGTCTTCGAGAGCTGGAACAACCCGCGGGCGCGCGAGTACATGCGCCTCGAGAAGATCACCGGCCTGGTGGGCACGGCGGTCAACGTCCAGACCATGGTGTTCGGCAACCGCGGGTCGGACTGCGCCACCGGCGTGGCGTTCACCCGCAACCCGGCCACCGGCGAGCGGCGGGTTTACGGCGAGTACCTCACCAACGCCCAGGGCGAGGACGTGGTGGCCGGCATCCGCACGCCGAAGGACATCGTTCCCGCCGACGGCAAGGGCGGCCTCGCCGCCGACTTCCCCGAGGCCTACCGCGAGCTCGATGAGATCTGCGGCCGGCTGGAACGCCACTTCCGCGACATGCAGGACGTGGAGTTCACCATCCAGCACGGCACGCTCTACATGCTGCAGACGCGCGCCGGCAAGCGTACCGGACCGGCCGCCATCCGCATCGCCGTCGAGATGGTGGAGGAGGGGCTGATCGACCAACGCGAGGCCCTGGACCGCGTCCAGCCCACGCAGCTCGCCCAGATGCTGGCGCCGGAGTTCGACGCCGAGCAGAAGAAGCGGGCGGTCACGGAGGGAAATTTCCTCGCCAAGGGCCTGCCCGCCGGTCCCGGCGCGGCGTCCGGCAAGATCGCCCTGACCGCGGACCGCGCCGCCGAGATGGCGGCGGCGGGAGCGGTGCTCCTGGTGCGCGCCGAAACCTCGCCCGAGGACATCGTGGGCATGCACGCCTCGGCCGGCATCCTCACCTCGCGCGGCGGCATGACCTCGCACGCCGCCGTGGTGGCCCGCGGCCTGGGCAAGCCTTGCATCGTCGGCGCCGGCGATCTGGAGGTGGACGAGCACGCCGGCGAGGTGCGCGTGGGCGAGCGCGTCTTCCATGAAGGCGACGAGCTGTCGATCGACGGCTCGACGGGCGAGGTGCTCGCCGGCGCGCTGGCCACCCGCCAGTCGGAGGTGCTGCGCGTGCTGCTCGACGGCGCCGCGCCGTCCCCGGCCGCCCGCGTCTTCAACCGTCTCCTCGAATGGGCCGACGCCGAGCGCCGGATGAGGATCCGCGCCAACGCCGACACGCCGCACGACGCCACCGTGGCCGCCGCCCTGGGCGCCGAAGGGATCGGGCTCTGCCGCACAGAGCACATGTTCTTCGACGACGAGCGAATCGCCTGGGTGCGGCAGATGATCCTGGCGAGCAGCGACGAGGTGCGCCGCGCCGCTCTCGCCCGGCTGCTGCCCATGCAGCAGAAGGATTTCGAAGGCATCTTCGCCGCGCTCAACGGCCGGCCGATCACCATCCGCCTGCTCGACCCGCCGCTTCACGAGTTCCTGCCGCGCGAGGAGAAGGCCCTGCGCGTGCTCGGCGAGCAGATGGGGATGGATGCCGCCGACGTCAAGGCGCGGGCGGAGGTCCTGGCCGAGGCCAATCCCATGCTGGGGCTGCGCGGCTGCCGCTTGGGGATCACCGTACCCGAGATCTACGAGATGCAGGTGGAGGCCATCGTGCGCGCCGCCTGCGTGCGCAGCCGCGCCGGCGACACCGTGAAGGCCGAGATCATGGTCCCCCTCGTCGGCACGGAGCAGGAGATGATCCGCCTGCGGCAGATGACCGCCGGCATCATCCAGAAGGTGCTCGGCGAGGAGGGGCTGCAGCTCGACATCCTGATCGGCACCATGATCGAGGTGCCCCGCGCGGCATTGGTGGCGGACAAGATCGCGCGCCACGCCGATTTCTTCTCTTTCGGCACCAACGACCTGACGCAGATGACCTACGGCTATTCGCGCGACGACGCCGGCCGCTTCCTGCCGCAGTACGTGGAGCAGAAGGTGCTGCCCTGGGATCCCTTCCAGAGCCTCGACGACGAGGGCTGCGGCCAGCTCGTGCGGATGGCTTGCGAGAAAGGCCGCGCCACCCGCGACCATCTGCACCTCGGCGTCTGCGGCGAGCACGGCGGCGATCCGCAGTCGATCGACTTCTTCGAGCGCGTGGGCCTCGACTACGTCTCCTGCTCGCCGTACCGGGTGCCCATCGCACGCCTGGCGGCGGCGCAGGCAAACCTGAAGACGCGGGCCAAGGCCGGGAAGCCGCAGCCGAGCGTGGCTACAGCCGTGGCGATGGCCGGTGCGGCTGTAGCTGCTGTGGTGGAACGCTGACCCTGTAGGGGCGGCCCTGTGTGGCCGCCCTGCGCCGAAGGCGCCTCACCCACCCAGGGCGGCCACACAGGG
>JBKPTH010000166.1:0-7613 GCA_046765915.1 Acidobacteriota bacterium
GATGCCGAAGGGGCGAGCGATCCAACCGCGCAACTCCGGCTCTGTGCCGTCCTCCAGGCGCACGCGGACGCGCCCCCAACCCCATGCCAGGGGAAGGGGGCGCCCGGCCCGCTGGAGAGCGTCCAGGTAGCGGTCTGCCGCTTCCGCGAGCCACGTACCGCAGGAGCGGTGGCCTTCATGCTCTGCCGCCCTCTTCCATCGGAGGGATTGCTTCTCCGTGGCGCGGACGGTAAACGTCGCCGTCTTCATTTGCGGTCCCACAGATGCATCTCCCTCTTGCGTTCTTCATGGGCGCGGTCCTCCGCCTCCAGGGCGAAGCAGGCGAAATCCACGGCCCACGCGATGAAGACGCCCCGGTTGCCAAAGCCGTACCGCCGGGCGAAGTCCTCCCAACGGCTGACTTGACTCGGGACGGCTCGGAACGTTAGGGGCGTGGCGTCCTGGGGATAGCCGCGCTCCGGTTTCCAGAAGCTCATACCGCCGCCTTCGCGAGCTTGCGCTCGATTCCGTTGGCGATCTGATTCAGCACGCGGGCCGCGTCTCCGGCGTACTTCGACAGCTTGTGATCTGCCGGCGAGAGGGAGGACACCTTGCGCTCCTTGCCGATGCTCGCGAGAAAGCCGACCGAGTGCCGGAGGTCGGCAAGAGCGGCGCGCAGCTCCGTGCGGGTGCTGGACTCCGCCCATTCCGGCCAGTCTCCCTGGCACTCCAGGAGCATGCCGAAAAAATAGTCCGCGAAAGCCCGCAGAGTGGCGTTGAATCCAGGCTCCGAGACGTAGATGAGGAACGATTCGCGGAAGACGTGGAAGTCCTCCCAGGCGGCGGGTTGAATGACGGGCGGGACGGCGACGGGCAGCAGCTCGGGCGGGATCGGCGGATAGCCTAGAGGGATCGGGGGTGCTGCGGGCGCTGCGGTAGACTTCGGAACTAGCTCGGGCATGGGGCGTGTCCTCCTGCCTGGGTTAGGTCCGGGCGGGACGTGCTAGCGCTCCGCTCGGGCCGCTGTTCTCTGGCGAGAGGAAAGGCGAATCCTCTCCCTCTCCGGCAGGAGATTACGGTAAAATCAAGAGGCGGGAACCGGGCGGATATCGAGCAACACAGATTCCCCCACTACCCGACTCAAGTAAGCGGTGCACCGACCCTGGTCGATGTAGCATCGACTTAAGTAAATGGCGCATCGACCACGGTCGATTTAGCATCGACTTAGGTACATGCCGCATCGACCTCGGTCGATGTAGCATCGACTCAAGTAAGCGGCGCATCGACCACGGTCGATTTAACATCGACTCAAGTAAACGGCTCATCGACCGTGTTTATTGTGGCATCGACTTAAGTAAACGGCTCGTCGACCAGGTTCGCCATGCTATCGACCTGGTTTCGCGACCCTTTTCCCCATTCGATCCGCTCCACCTCCTGCTGAGGCCCGAGCCTCTCCAACAGCTCCGCCACCGTCGCGCCGTCCGGCGGCACCGGCCAGGCGGGCGCGATCTCGGCCAGCGGCGCGAGCATGAAGCGGCGTTCCCGCAGGCGCGGATGGGGCAGGGTCAGCTCGGGGGTCGCCGCACGCCGGTCGCCGTAGAGCAGGAGGTCGACGTCGAGGGGACGGGGCCCGAAACGCGCGCCGGGGCGGCGGCCCGCGGCCAGCTCCAACGCCTTGGCCAGGGCGAGCACCTCCTCCGCGGCGAGGTCGGTGTGCGCGAGGGCGGCGGTGTTGAGGAAATCCGGCTGGGGGATCGGTGAGACGGCGGCGGAGCGGTAGAGAGAGGCGATGCGCAGGGGGCCGAGGGAGGCGGCGAGCTGGCGCAGGGCCGCGGTCAGGGTCAATTCGACCGGACCCAGGTTGCCGCCGAGCGCCAGCGCGACGGCGACGCCCTCATTCCTCCTCGTCGGCTTCCTCCTCTTCCTCCTCTTCGCCGAGGTCCGCGCCGAGCTCCGGCTCGACGAGCTCGTCCTCGCTGATCGCGATCGGCTCCTCCTCTTCGATGTCGAGAGCCTTGGCGACCTCCGCCTTGCGGCGGCGGCGCGACGCCTGGCTGGCGGCCGGCGATTCCGCCTGCCCGCTGTCCTTCTGGTCGGCGCCGCACTTCGGGCAGAGGGCCTGGCCCTTGCCGAAGTCATAGAACTTCGTGCCGCAGTTGTAGCACTCGTGTTTGGTTCCCAGTTTGAGCTCAGGCATTGGCGGAGACTCCATCCCGGAGGGGCCGGTTTTCAGAGGGCGGGAACGTAGCATCCGTCCGGGGGCGTGTCAACGGCCCGCCGGCCCCGCGCTTGCATAGGGAAGAAACCGGAGGGTAGGATGGTTTTTCTGCCTTGCCTATGCGAACACTCACCGTCATCCTTGCCGCGCTGCTCCTGGCCGCCCCCGTGTCCGCGGCCAAGGCGCCGAAAGTCCCGGATCCCCTGGCTTCCGGACTGACCGGTCCGCAACGGCTCGACGCGCTGGTCGGGCGGGTGCGCTACGAGCAACGCCAACTGAAGACCCTCGAGGCCCGCTTCACGCAGCAGCAGGAGAGCTCGCTGCTGGCCGCGCCCGAGGAATCCAAGGGGGTCTTCTCCTACGCCGCGCCCGACCGCGTGCGCTGGGAGTACCTCTCGCCCAGCCCGATCTCGGTGGTCATCCGCGGCGACGAGATGACCACCTGGTACCGCGACCTGAAGCGGGCCGAGACGCTGAAGGTGGGGCGCTACTCCAACCAGGTCTTCAAGTACCTGGGGGCGAGCGGCAGCCTGCAGACGCTGCTCCAGTACTTCACCGTCAAGCTCAAGCTGCCGGAGAAGAAGGGCGATCCTTACCGGCTGGAGCTGCTGCCCCGCTACCAGCGCATCGCCAAGCGGCTCAAGTCGATGACCCTGTGGATCGACGACGACGCGTTCTTCCCCACCCGGCTCAAGTACGTCGAGGCGGACGGCGACACGGTCGAGTACCGGTTCAGCGATCTCAAGCGGAACGCGCCCATCCCGGCGGACCGCTTCGTGCTGAAGCTGCCGCCGGGGGTGCAAAACCGGGTGGTCGACGTGGGAGGGGCGAAGGGCAAGTCGTAAGGCCCCTCACCTCCCCGGCCCTCCTCTCCCACCTCACGCCCACCCACCCGGGGAGAGGAGGGAGACTGCTTCAAATTAGTCTTTTTAACCCCCTCTCTCCCGGCGGTCGGGAGTGCGGTGGGAGAGAGGGGGAAGGGGGAGTGAGGGGCTCGGCGGCGCGGATGCTCGTTCGTGAATCGAGGCCGGTTGGATCGGAGATACTGATCCCATGCCCCTGACTTTCGAGATCCTCGCCACCTGCGGCCAGGCCCGCCGCGGCCGTCTCACGACCCCGCATGGCGTCGTCGAGACGCCGGCGTTCATGCCGGTCGGCACGCTCGGCGCGGTCAAGGGGATCACCCCGCAGGAGCTGGAGGCGGCCGGCGCGTCGATTCTGCTCGCCAATCTCTATCACCTGGCGCTGCGTCCGGGCATCGACGCCGTCGAGCGGTTGGGCGGGCTCCACGCCTTCACCGGCTGGCGGGGACCCATCCTCACCGACAGCGGCGGCTTCCAGGTGTGGAGCCTCGGCGGCCTGCGCACCCTGGACGCGGAGGGAGTCACCTTCCGCAGCCACCTCGACGGTTCCGCGCTGCGCTTCACGCCGGAGGGGGTGGTGAGCTTCCAGGAGAGGATGGGCGTCGACGTCGCCATGATGCTCGACGAGTGCACGCCCTGGCCGGTGGAGCGCGCCGCCGCGGCGGCCTCCTGGGAGCGGACGCTCGGCTGGGGGCGGCGGGCCCGTGAAGCGTGGCGGGGAGAGGGCGGCGGGCTCTTCGGCATCGTCCAGGGGAGCGTCTACCGGGACCTGCGCGAGCGGGCGGCGGCGGAGCTCGCGCCGCTGGGCTTCGACGGCTACGCCATCGGCGGCGTCGCGGTGGGGGAGCCCGCCCCCGAGCGCCGGGCGGTGGTGGAGTGGACGGCGCCGGCCCTGCCGGCGGAGCGGCCGCGCTACCTGATGGGCGTCGGCTATCCGGAGGACATCCGCCACGCCGTGGCGCAGGGGGTGGACCTCTTCGACTGCGTGCTGCCGTCGCGCAACGCCCGGCACGGCGTGCTGTTCACCCGCGACGGGGTGTTGAAGATCCGCAATGCCCGCTACCGGGAGGACCCGCGGCCACTCGATGCGCAATGCGGCTGCGCGGCCTGCCGGCGCACCTCGCGCGCCTTCCTGCACCACCTCTCGCGCGCCGGCGAGCTGACCGCGGCGGTGCTGGGAACCCTCCACAACCTGCGCCATTACCTTGACTTTATGGCCGACCTCCGGCAGGCTATCGAACTCGGTGCGTTGACGGAAGCAGCGAGCCTCGCTCGCGCCACCGGCGAAGACCCGCCGGAGGAGCCCGGCTTCAGGGCCCTGACGGTTTCTTCCGATCCCCTCGCGCAAAGGAGCTCCTGACGGCAGGCCGATCCTGTCCGAATGCTACGCATGAACACCATTCTCGATCCGTCCACGATCCTCGCCCTCCAGGCGCAGGGTCCCCTGGGAATGCTGGGCGGCCTCGTGCCCATGCTTCTCATCTTCGTCATCTTCTACGTCGTGCTCATGCTGCCCATGCAGCGGCAGCGCAAGGCCTTGCGGCAGATGATCGAGGAGCTGAAGAAAGGCGACCGCGTCATCACCTCCGGCGGTCTCTATGGCGAGGTGACCGCGGTCGACGGGGCGACGGTAATGCTGCGCATCGCCGACAACGTGCGCGTGCGGGTCGCCAAATCGGCGATCTCCGGCCTCGAAGGCGAAAGCAGCGAAAAAGGGAGTAAGCCATGAAACGACCCCTGCTCTGGCGCGGCATCCTCATCCTGGTGGTGACCGTCGTCTTTCTCGCCCTGTTCTACCCGCCGAAGAAGAAGATCAACCTCGGTCTCGACCTGCAAGGCGGCATGCACCTGGTGCTGCAGGTCCACACCGAGGACGCCTTGCGGGCGGAGACCGACTCCGACATGGCGCGGCTCCTCGACACCGCCCAGGAAGAGAGCGTCGCCGGCGTCAAGGGCCGGCGGACCGGCGACGCGGCCTTCACTGTTTCCGCCGCCTCCCCCGAGGCGCGGGACAAGATCGCCGCTCTCCACGGCCGTTTCTTCGACAACCGCTGGGATATGTCCCGGCAGGGCGAGGACCTGGTCTTCACCATGAAGACGCCGGCCGCCAACGAGATCCGCAACAGCGCGGTGACGCAGGCGGTGCAGACCATCCGCAACCGCGTCGACGCCTTCGGCGTGGCCGAGCCCGTGATCCAGCCCCTGACCACCGGGCACCGCATCCTGGTGCAGCTTCCGGGCGTCGACGATCCGGAGCGCGTGCGCAAGCTGATCAAGAGCACCGCCTTCCTCGAGTTCCGGGTGGTCAAGTTCCCCAAGGGCGGCGGCGGCGTGAGCAGCCGCGAGGAGATCCTGGCCAACTACGGCGGCCAGATCCCCGACGACGTGGAGATCCTCGAAGGCGACCATGTGGACAAGGAGCAGAACGTCGTCGGCAAGTACTACTACGCCGTCGAAAAGCGGCGCACCGTCACCGGCCGCGACCTCGCCAGCGCCAAGCCCGGGACGGGCCAGTTCAACCAGCCGCTCGTCGAGTTCACCCTGAAGCCCCAGGGGGCCGAGGCCTTCGGCGAGCTGACCGGCAAGAACGTCGGCTCCGGGCTCGCCATCGTGCTCGACGGCCGGGTGGTCACCGCGCCGGTCCTCAAGTCGCGGATCTCGGACCGCGGCCAGATCGAGGGCAGCTTCACGCAGCAGGAGGTCCAGGACCTGGTGACGACGCTGCGCTCCGGCTCGCTGCCGGCCAGCATCACCTACCTGGAGGAGCGCACGGTCGGCGCTTCGCTCGGTCGCGACGCCATCCACGACGGCCTGCGCGCCGGCGTCGTCGGCACCCTCCTGGTGGTGTTGACCATGCTGGTGTACTACCGGCTGTCCGGCGTCAACGCGGTCACCGCCCTGATCCTCAACATCATCATCCTGTTCGGCGGCATGGCGGCGTTCGGCTTCACGCTGACCCTGCCGGGCATCGCCGGCGTCATCCTCACCATCGGCATGGCGGTGGACGCCAACGTGCTGGTGTTCGAGCGCATCCGCGAGGAGCTGCGCGCCGGCCGCACCGTGCGCTCGGCCATCGATCTCGGCTTCGACCGGGCGTTCACCTCCATCATCGACACACACGTCACCACCCTGGTCTCGGCGCTGATCCTGCTGCTCGTCGGCACCGGCCCGATCAAGGGCTTCGGCATCACTCTCTTCATCGGTCTTCTCGCCTCGCTGTTCACCGCGGTCTTCGTGAGCCGCTGGCTCTTCGACCTGGTGCTCTCCTGGCGCCGGGTACAGAAGCTGTCGATCTGAGGCCGGTCAGCGCGCACGCAAGGAGCTAGCCATGGAACTGCTGCACGATACCCACATCGACTTCATGAAGTACCGCCGGTTCTGGATCGTGGTGTCCCTGATCCTGGTGTTGGTGGGCCTCTACTCGATCTTCGGACCGCACAAGCTGAACCTCGGCATCGACTTCGCCGGCGGCACCCAGATCATCCTCGCCTTCCGCGAGCAGCCGGACCTCGACCGTATCCGCACCGTGCTCGAGCAGGAGGGAATGCGCGAGGCGGTCATCCAGCGCTACGCCGAGCCCGAGGCCCGCCAGGTGTTGATCAAGACCGCGGTGGCCACCGGCTCGGAGGAGGGGAGCCGCGAGCGGGTCGTCGGCGCTCTGAACCGCGCCTTCAACCAGGGCCGCACCGGCTCCGACCTCAACCAGTTGGGCCTCGACGGGCTGACCCAGTTCCTCGTCCAGGCCGATCCGGACCGCGTTGCCGCGCGGGGGCCCGAGGCGGCCCGCTCCCACTACGGCACCATCGCCACCGCGATCGTCAAGGAGCGCCGGCAGAACGGCATCTTCGTCTCCATGGACCGCGTCGCCCGCGTGCCGGGAGTGACTCCGGCGGCGGTCGCCGCTCTGCAGCGGGGCGCCAGCCTCGGCTCGTTCGCGGTGCTGGGCGTCGAGAACGTCGGACCCCAGGTCGGCTCCGAGCTGCGCCAGAAGGGTTTCTGGGCGGTGATCCTGTCGCTGCTCGCCATGCTGGCCTACATCGCCTTCCGCTTCGAGCTGCGCTTCGGCATCGGCGCGGTGATGGCCACGGTCCACGACATCACGGTCACCCTCGGCCTCTTCACCCTCTTCGGCTACGAGTTCAACCTGACGACCATCGCCGCCTTCCTCACCCTCGTCGGCTACTCGACGAACGACACCGTGGTGATCTTCGACCGCGTGCGCGAGAACATGCGGAAGAGCCGGCGCAAGCCGCTCATCGAGATCATGAACGAGAGCATCAACGAGACCCTGTCGCGGACCATCATGACCGGCGGCCTCACCTTCCTGACCGTGCTGGCGCTGCTCGTCCTGGGGGGCGACGTGCTGCGCGGTTTCGCCTTCGTGATGACGGTGGGCATCATCACGGGCACCTACTCGTCGATCTACGTGGCGAGCCCGTTCGCGCTGCTCTGGGAGCACCTCTTCGGCGTCCAGGGCAAGTGGCGGAAGGGCAAGCCGGGCGCCCTCTCGCGCGCCGCCGGCGCGGAAGGCCGCGGCGAGGGCCGCGCCGAGC
>JBKPTH010000167.1:0-15471 GCA_046765915.1 Acidobacteriota bacterium
CTCCAGGCCCACGGCCGCGGCCCCGGCTTCACCGATCAGCGCCCGCAGGGCGGCGCGCAGCTCGGAGCTCGCCGGCGATTTGTCGGTCTCCTTGGCGGCTTTCTCGAAGGCCTTGCGAGCGGCGCCGGAGGTGGTCCGCACGAAGGAGGTCGGAACGCTGTTGGCGGCCCATTTCTCGCCGGTCATCTGGAGCGCGGCCAGCCAGGAGCCTATCGGGTCCATCTTCTTCAGCAGCTCTTCTCTGGCGGATTTCTGCTGACAAGCCAGGAGCACAGCGGCGAGGACGATCCCTCCCAAACGCAACGGCGACCTTGAAAAAAAGCAATGCCGCATTGCAGATATCCGCTCTCCGAAACTTCCCCCGGCCGCGAGTCTCGCGAGCAAGGATCAGGCCAGGGCGAGAACAAGCAAACGCGGCCTACTTGTTCAGATACGCCAGCATCTCCTTGGCCGTCGCGGCGTCGGCATCGTCGGGAGCCAGCTCGAGGAACTTCTGCAGCTGCGCCTTCGCCTGCTCCTTCTTGGCGTCGTCCTTGGCCCAGGAGAGCCCGAGGACGTAGTGGGCCTTGGCGAATCTCGGATCGTCGGGGACGATCTGGACGACGCGCTCGAAGTAGACGGCGGCTTCGTCATACTGGCCGGCGCGGGTGCGCTCGGCGCCCTCGTTGAAGAAGCGCACCGCCGTCTCCGGATCCCTCGGATCGGCCGCCATCAGGGCGTCGAGCGCCTCCTTCACCTTCGCCGCGTCGCCCGCCAGCTTGAGGGCGTCATAACGCGCCCGCAGGCCGCGCGGATCGTTCGGCTTCAGCGCCAGATAACGCTCGGCGGCGGCCGCGGCGTCGGCGGGCCGCTTGAGCTCCAGGTAGAGCTCGGCGAGGACCGCTTGCGCGTCGGCCAGCTCGGGGTTGAGCGTCGCGGCCTGCTCGAACTTCGGCACGGCCGCCGCGAGATCGTTGTTCTTGAGCGCGGTGACCCCCTCGTTGTAGGCCAGGATGGCCTGCTCCGAGCCGGGGATCTCCTTCGGCGCGTTCGGGTCCTCCTTGGGAGCGGCCTTGACGAGGGTGAACGTCACGCGCATGGTGTCTTCGATCTTCGGCTTGAGCGGGCCTTCGAAGGGGTTGAACCCCGCCGCTTCGACGTGCACCTGGTACTCCTGCGTGGCGTCGAGGATCAGCAGCATGACCTGGCCCTTCTTGTCGCTCGTCTTCTCGAGCTTGTAGGCGGTGCCCGGCCGCGTGAGGAGGACCTTGGCGCCCTGGATCGGCGTGCCGGCTTCGTCCGCCACCGTGGCGATGATCCGCCCCTCGCCCGCGGCATGGAGCGAGGCGGCGAAGGTCAGCGAAAAAACCACCGCGGTCAGGGCCGCGCGTCGGATGGAAGTCATGATGTCTTTTCCTGCCTTTCTGGGTTCATTGGGATCGCCATTCTAATCGTAAAACCCGCCCAACCCTCCGCCTATGCCCTCTGATACGATCCGCCCTCTCTAGGAGGTGCCATGCTGGCCGAACGGATTCCCGCTATCCAGTCCGCCCTGGCCGACTCCGGCCTCGACGGCTGGTTCTTCGCCTGTTTCCAGCAGAACGACCCGATCGGCCTCGACCTTCTGGGCCTCGCCGGCGAGGGCAAGCTGGTGACCCGCCGCTGTTATTACCTGGTGCCGCGGGAGGGCGAGCCGCGCAAGCTCGTACACAGTCTCGAGCCGGCCATGCTCGATCACCTGCCGGGCGCCAAGGCGACCTACCTGACCTGGCAGAAGCACCGCGAGGAGCTGGCGAAGCTCGTCGCCGGATATCGCCGCCTGGCCGCCCAGTACAGCCCCGAGAACCAACTGCCCAGCGTCTCCCGCTTGGACGCCGGCACCGCCGAGCTGCTCCGGGGGGCCGGCGTCGAGCTGGTGTCCGCCGCCGACCTCGCGCAGCGCTTCGCCGCCACCTGGAGCGCGGAGCAGCTCGCCGGGCATCGCCGGGCCAATGTCCACCTGCACCGCATCGTCCTCGAGGCCTTCCACCGCGTCTCGGCGGCGCTGCGGCGCGGCGACGAGATCGACGAATACGCCGTGCAGCGCTTCATCCTCGACGCCTTCGAGCTGGCGGGCCTGTGGGCGGAGTCGGATCCCATCGTCGGCGTCAACGCCCATAGCGCCGATCCCCACTACCAGCCCGGCCCCGAGCAGTCCTCCCCCATCCGCGAAGGCGACTTCCTGCTCATCGACCTGTGGGCCAAGGAAAAACAGCCGGGAAGCGTCTACGCGGACATCACCTGGGTGGGGGTCTGCGCCGCTTCGCCCACGGCGAAGCAGCAGGAGGTCTTCTCCGTCGCCGCCGCGGCGCGCGACGCCGGCTGGGAGCTGGTGCGGAGCCGCTTTCCGCACCACCCGGTACGCGGCTTCGAGGTGGACGACGCCACGCGGGAGGTCATCCGCAAGGCCGGCTACGGCGACCTCTTCATCCATCGCACCGGCCATTCGATCGGCACTTCCGACCACGGCCAGGGCGCCAACATGGACAACCTGGAGACCCACGACACCCGCCTGCTGCTGCCGATGACGGGCTTCTCCATCGAGCCCGGCATCTACATCCCCGGCGATTTCGGCGTGCGCAGCGAGATCAACGTCGCCCTTACCCAGGAGGCTGCGGAGATCACCGGCGCGGAGCCCCAGCGCGAGCTGCTGCGGTTGTTGGCGTAGGCCCGGCTGTCGTGCGCGAGGAACGGCCGGCTGGCGAGGAGTGGCGGGCGGACTCCCTCGCCCGCAGCCAGCACAGCCGGCTCGACGCGGAGATCAGCCGTCCGGCGGAAGACTTCGACGAGGAGAAGGCGGCGGCGCTCTGCGCCGAGATCACCCGCAACCTCCTCGGCGACTTCGCGCCGGCCCTGCTGCTGCTGCCGGCCGACGAGCGCCGGCGGGTGCAGGCCCTCCTCGCCTACGCCGCGACCCTCTTCGACTTCGCGCGCCAGCGCGGCGTCGAGGGCGAACGGCTGGCGCAGATCAACCGCTGGGAGTTCACGCTGGAGACGGCCCTCGCGGGCCAGCCGGTGGGGCAGCCGATCTTCCTCCGCATGGCGCGTGAGAACGAGCGTCGCGCCTGGCCGGCGGACGCCCTCGACGAGCTGGCCGCCGGCGCCCGCCGCCGGGCGATGCGCGCGTGCCCGGCCACGGTGGCGGAGGCGGAAGTGGACGCCCTGGGCCTCGGGCGGGCGATAGCCGCCGCCCTGCTCGAAAAAAGCCTCAACGCGGAGATCGACGGCCTGGCGAGCGCGCTCGTCCGTCTCGGCGCGCTGCAGCGGCTGGGCGAGGAGGTCGATCGCGGGCGCTGCCCGTTGCCGGCGAGCGAGGTCTCCCAGAGGGATGACGGCCGGTTTGATCGCGAGCAGCTCCTGGACGCCGCGCGGCGGGAGTGCCGGCGGCTCCGCTCGCATCTCCTGCGGGCTCCGCGCGGCCTGGTGGATCTCCCTGCCGGCTATCGCCGCGCCGCCGTCTTCTCCCTCCTCGCGGCCCTGCGCCTGCTCACCGAGATCGAGGATCCCGGGACCAAGCTTCTCGAAACCCCTCCTCACCTCGGCATCAGTGCGCGCATCGGGCTCCTTTTGCGGGCGCGGTGGGTGGGACGGTGAGGCTCAGTAACTCTCGCCCGGCTTGAGGGTCACCACCTCGCAGGCGGTGCCGTAGGCCTCCAGCGCCTTCTCCAGCTTGGCCGGCGTGCCGGTGAGCGGCGGGAAGGTCCCCCAGTGGATGGGGATCACCTTGCGCACGCCGAGGTAGCGGCAGGCGCGGGCCGCCTGCGTCGGATCCATGGTGAACAGGTCGCCGATGGGCAGGAACGCCAGCTCCGGCCGGTACATCTCGCCGAAGAGCTGCATGTCGGAAAAGAGGGCGGTGTCACCCGCGTGGTAGAAGGTGAAGCCGCCGGGCAGGCGGATGACGTACCCCGCCGCGGCGCCGCCGTAGAGGATCTGATCGCCGTCGGAAAGGCCGCACGAATGGTCGGCCCGCACCATCGTCACCTGCAGGCCGAGGACGTCCTGGCAGCCCCCCAGGTTCATGGCGGAGCAGCTCTTGACGCCCTTGCCCCCCAGCCAGGAGCAGATCTCGAAGCTGGCGACGACCTTCTTCGGCTTGTGGCGCTTGCACAGCTCGACGGCGTCCCCCATGTGGTCGTAGTGGGCATGGGTGATGAGCACGGCGTCGAGCCGGTCGAAGGACTTCAGGTCCTCCGGGCAGGAAGGATTGCCCTGGACCCAGGGATCGATGAGCACGACTTCGCCGCCGGGCAGCTCGCAGCGGACCGTGGCATGGCCTAGATAGGTGAACCGTGGACGCGGATGCTGGCTCATTCCGTCTCCCTCCCTTCAAGTGCCGCGGCAGATTCTAACCGCGACGCGGGGAGCGGAATCCATCGCCCGGAAAGAGAAAAGCGGCCGGCGAGGACCGGCCGCCTCTCGACAGGCCCACGGCGGCCCCGCGGGGCCGCCCGGGCAGCGATGCCTAGACCTGGAACTGCTTGAAGAAGTTGTCGCGGAGCTTGGCGTTGAACTCGTGGTCCGTCAGCCGGTAGTAGATGGTCTGAGCGTCGCGGCGGGGAGCCACCAGCCCGTAGGCCTTCAGCTTCGCCAGGTGCTGGGACACGGCCGAAACCGACACCCCCAGCATCTCCGCCAGGTCGCACACGCAGAGCTCCTTCATGTTCTCGAGCAGGTAGAGGAGCTTGAGCCGGGTGGAGTTCCCGGCGAGGTTCATCAACTCCGCCGCCTCCTCGATGTCCGGCGTCCCCTCGAGGTTCTGCCGGATCTGGGCCATTTCTTTCGATGACATGTTCGGCGCCTCACCTTTCATCTTCTTACCTCCACGTTTCATACAATTCCATCTTTATGCCTTCTTACACCCCCGGCGGTGCACCCGCCGGATGAATGCAAGCTCGGAAGCTCAAATCCCTGGATGCTGAAATGCTCGCAGCGATGTTGAACAATCTCGATTATACTCAGCGTAGCGCTCAAAATCCAGCCTAGAAAGCAAAATTTTAGAGATTTTGTCCCGTTTTGATCTCGGGACGCACCTTGTAAGACTACCAACCGGGGATCACCGCTATTTCATTCCTCCCGCAAGAGGTGTCCTCCGCTCCGGACGGCCGCAGGAAGGCCCTCCTCTTGCAAGAACCAGGCTGGACCCGCCCCCCTCGCCGGGTCCCCTGCCGGAGCCTCTATAATGGGCCGGCGAAAGGAGGAGCAGGATGCCGAGCGAGATCGCCATCGAGTACTGCACCAGTTGAAACTACTACCCCCGCGCCGCCAGTCTGGCGGCTGAGATCGAGAAGAAGTTCGGAATCAAGTCGCGGCTGATCCGGGGCCACGGTGGCGTCTTCGAAGTTACCGTCGGTAACGACTTGATCTTCTCCAAGAAGAAGTCGGGCCGTTTTCCCCAGCCCGGCGAGATCGAGAGCGAGCTCGAAGCGCGGGTGAGCGCTTAGCCGCCGCCTGCGCGTGACGCTCTTTCTTCCCGTCTCCCTCGTCCTCGGCGCTGGCCTCCTCGGGCTGGCGCTGAGGACGGCCGGACGCCGGCGGCAGGCTCCCGCGCTCCCCCCTCCCCTCCCCTCCCCTCCCGCGACCACCGTTCTGCTGCCGGTGCGCGACGAACGGCACAACGTCCTCGGTTGCCTGGAGACCCTCCTGGCGCAGACGGCGGCCCCCCAGGTGCGGGTGATCGACGACGGCTCGACGGACGGCACGGCCGATCTCGTGCGGCAGCTCGCCGGCGGCGAGCCGCGTCTCACCCTGCTCGCGGCCGGACCCCTGCCGGCCGGGTGGCGCGGCAAGGTGCACGCCCTCCGGGTGGGCGCGCAGGGGGTAGAGACTCCCTGGCTCCTGCTCACCGACGCCGATGCGCGCCACGCTCCCGACCTGCTGGCGCGGGCCCATGCCGCGGCCGCCGGCCGGGGGCTCGACGCCGTCTCGCTGGCCGGCGTCCAGGAGGTGCGCGGGCCCGGGGAGAACCTGCTCATCCCGGCCGTCTTCGCGCTGCTCGACGCGCTGCTCGGAGACTGGCGCGCCGCCGCCGAAAGCGCGGGTCCGCCGGTGGCCAACGGCCAGTTCATCCTCGTCCGGCGGGCGGCCCTGGAGAGCTCGGGCGGCCTGGAGGCGGTGCGCGGGGAGGCGCTCGACGACGTGGCCATCGCCACCCGCCTGCGGGCCCACGGCTTTCGCAGCGGCTTCCTGCGGGCGGAGGGCCTGCGGATCCGCATGTACCGCGGCTGGGGGGAAGCCTGGCGCGGCTGGCGGCGCAACCTCGGCAGCTTTCTCGGCCTTCGCCTGCCCACCGCGGCGGCGGTCCTGGCCGTCCTCCTCCTGCCGCCCCTGGCGCTTCTCGCGGCGCTCGCCGCCGGCCGTTGGCTCGAAGCCGGCCTGCTGTGGGCCGCCGGAGCTGCGGCCTCGGTGCTGCTGCGCGCCGGCAGCCGCCACCCTCCCGTCTACGGACTGCTCTATCCGCTGGATGCCCTGCTGCTCGCGGCGGTGCTCCTCCTCGGCGTCATCGATCGGCGGCGGGGACGGCTGGCGAGCTGGAAGGGGCGGGAGATGCGGGTGTGAGCCGCTCCTCGTACCAGCACCGCTGGCCGGGCGACTCCTCCACGGAGACGCCCATGGAATCCACACGCGAGCCGGCGAGGTGCGGCGCGAGGTCCTCCCACAGCATGCGGGCGAGCAGCTCGATCGAGGTGTTGACGAGGGGGAGCAGCAGGGTGTCCTCGGCGGGGAAGCGGTAGGCGCGCTCGCCGCAGCGCACGTCGATCGCGTCCCCTTGCCGCGTCCAGCGCAGCCGGGGGCTCTCGCCGGGGATCAGGGTGCGGCTGTCCAGGCGCGAGCAGAGCCGTCGCAGCTCCCGCTTGAAGATCTCGAGGTCGAGCAGCAGACCGGCGGCGTCCAGCTCGCCGCCGACGAGCTCCACCCGCACCCGGTAGTTGTGGCCGTGGAGCAGCTCGGCCCGGCCGTCCGCGAAGAGGGTGAAGTGAGCGGCGGAGAACTTGAAGTCTTCCTTGGCGAGGACGATCCGGTAGCGCGGCATACCTCGGGGATTCTATGCCGCCCGGCAGGTCACCGCTCCCCGGCCTTGAGCCGCGCCGCCTTCTCCGCCAGGTCCGCCAGCTCCGCGGCCTTGGCGCTCTTGCCGAGCTCGCCGCCGGCGGCCCGCGCCTGGCGCGCCACTTCGTTGAGGTCCCCCTTGGCCCACGGGGACTGCCGCAGGATCTCGGCGAATTGCGCCACCGAGGCGGCCAGCCGGAAGCCCGGCGACGCCTTCTCCCAGGACGGCGCCATCTCGGCGAAGTACAGCTTGCGGATCATCTCCGACTGGTTGCCGATCTCGGGCGCGCGGTAGCGCAGGTGGAGCTCGGCGATAAGGCCGTCGCGGGGCGCCTCGGGCCGCAGCTCGATCTCATAGAGCGCCGTGACGCTGTGACCGGCGCCGATCTCCCCGGCGTCCACGCGGTCGTCGCGGAACCGCTCGTCGGCGATGTCGCGGTTCTCGTAGCCGATCAACCGATAGCGGGCGACCACCTGCGGGTTGAACACCACCTGGACCTTGGCGTCCTTGGCGATCGTCTGCAGCGTGCCGGTGAGCTCCTCCACCAGCACCCGCCGCGCCTCGTCGAGGGTGTCGATGTAGGCATAGCGGCCGTCGCCGTGGTCGGCGAGCTGCTCCATCAGATTGTCGTTGTAGTTGCCCATGCCGAAGCCGAGCGTCGACAGCTCGATGCCGCGCTTCGCCTCGCGTTCGATCTGCCCGAGGATGGCGCGCGGGCCCGTGCGTCCGACGTTCGCCACCCCGTCCGAGCAGAGGAGGATGCGGTTCGCCGCGTTCAGGCGGAAGTTGCGGTCGGCCACCTGGTATCCCAGGACGAGGCCGGACTCGGTATTCGTCGAGCCCTCCGGCTTGAGGCGGGCGATCGCCTGGCGGACCACCTCGCGATCGCTGGTGGGCTCCAGCAGGACCCTCGCCTCGTCGCCGAACGTCACCAGGCCGATCTGATCGATAGGACGGAGCTGATCGAGCAGCAGCGACAGCGAGTCCTTCACCAGTCCCAGACGGTTGTCCTGGTCCATCGAGCCGGAGACGTCGATGACGAAGGTCAGCACGGCGGGCCGGCGCTGATCGGCCTTCACTTCGCGGCCGCGGATGTTGAAACGCAGCAGCCGGTAGTTCCCGCCCTGGGTGAAGGGGGAGGGCGCGCCCTCGGCCTTGAGCGCGAAATCTCCTCCTCGTGCCGGCGGCGCGTCGCCGTAGTCGAAGAAGTTCACGAGCTCCTCGACCCGCACGGAGGCCGGGTCCGGCAGCCTGCCGTCGTTGAGATACCGGCGCGCCACGGTATAGGAGGCCGTATCCACGTCCAGACCGAAGGTGGAGAGGCGGTCCGCCGCCGTTTCCACGAAGGGATTGATGCCGGCCGACTTGAAGACGGAATTTTCCCGCAGAAGGTCTTCTTCCGCGTCGGACTCCAGCCGTGGGGCCGCTTTGCGCAAGGTCATGCCCTGGCCGCTGGGTGCTCCGGAGATGACACCTCCCGGAACGCCTCCCACGATGCCGCCGGCCACCCCGCCTTCTACACCGCCCTCGACGCCGCCAGCCACCTCTTCTGGAACCGGGGCCGGCGCGGCCACGGCCTGATCCCTCCGCCCGTCGGCGAGGTAGCCCAGGGACTTGAGCCTCGCCAGCGCCTTGGGTTCCGGCCTGGCCGCCGGCGGAGGCGGAGGCGGGGGCAGGGACTCCGGCGCCGCCGAGCCCACCGCGTTCTGGCTCGCCTCCTCCTTGAACAGCGAGTATCTCCGCAAGGCCGGGGCCGGCGACGCGGCCCGCGACTCCGGCTGCACCTGGAGGGCATCGCTCTCCCGTTCTCCTCCCCGAGCTGCCGCCGCCGGAGGAGTCGCGGGGGCGATCTCGCTTCCCAACATCGCCGACTGTTGCCGCACGCGCAGCGCGAAGAGTCCCGCGCCGACCATTAGAACCAGGGACGCCGCGATCAGCCACCGCTGCCGCGAGGGCATGACGCTCCTCCTTTCACCTTCGATCGCCGTGCCGACCGCGATCTCCGGCGGGATCTCGTTCTTGATCTTTTCCAGCAGCCCGGCCGGCGGCTCGAAGTCCTCCCGCTCCGCCAGCTTCCGGGCGATTTCGCGCTCGCTCAGCCTGCTCATCGAGCTTCCTCCTCGAGGGCCAACGACAGTATGCGCAGCGCCCGCTTGAGGCGCTTGCGGATGGCGACCGCCGTGACTCCCTCATGGCGCGCCACTTCCTTGACCGGCTGGTCTCCCCAGAAGAGCGCCGTGACGGTGAAGCGCAGCTCTTCCGGCAGCGCGAGGACGGCGCGCCGCAGCCGGTCCCCCGCGCTTCCCCGCTCCACGGTCTCCTCGGCGGAGGGCGCGGGATCGGGGACGGCGGCCTCGTGCTTCTCCTCGAGCGGCACGAGGCGATGGGGCCGGCGCAGATGGTTGAGAAAGGTGGTGTAGGCGATACGGTGCAGCCAGGTGGAGAACTGCGCGCGGCGGTCGAAGCCGGGCAGGGCATCCCACGCCTTGCGGTAGGTATCCTGCGTCAGGTCCGCCGCCAGATCCGCATCGCCGCAGAGCCGGCGCAGCAGGGCGTAGACCCCGCGGTACGTCCGCTCCACGAGCTGCTCGGCGGCGCTCCTGTCACCCGCGGCCAGGGCGGCGAGCAGCCGTCCCTCCTGGCCTGCATCGGCTCGGTCCCGCAACTCGCCTCCCCAGACCCTGGTCGAGACTGCTGTCGGTGTCGTGTTCATCCTAAGGGCTTAGACACCCCTAGGTGGGAAAAAGTAACCGGGCGCGATCAGGCACCCTCTTATATACATCTCAGCGCTGGGATCGCGACGCCAGAGGGCGTGGTGGACTGGAGCGAAATCGCCGCTTCGGAGACGACCCGCCGTCCCCATGGCCTGCGAAGGGTGTCGTAGAGCGACCGGGTCGTCTCTACGGACCGCTGGAGAGACGGCATAGGTTGGTGGTTCCGTGAAGGTTTGTTCCGCGATCGGAAAACGCACCATCGCCTACGGAATCTCACCCGTTCCGCCGCGCGTCGGACGGTCCGTAGAGACGACCCAGTCGGTTTGCGACAACGGTTCGAAGGCGCACAACGGCGGGTCGTCTCCGGAGCGGCGAAACCGGTCCGATCTGCGCGTACCTCCGGCGTCATGACCGCATGGCGCTGAGATGGCCCGGTGTAAACTCTCTCCATGGCACAGCCTGACGTAGTGGTTCACAGTGACCCGGAAATCCTGGGTGGGACTCCGGTCTTCTTGGGAACCCGAGTGCCTGTCCGCAACCTCATCGACTTCCTCGAAGCCGGAGACAGCCTCGAGGACTTCCTGAGGTCCTTCCCCTCGGTCTCTAGAGAACAAGCCCTCGTAGCCCTCGAGCAGATCCCGCGTCTGGCAAGCTCCTGACGAGCAGTTAACCTGGGAACCACTCCCGCAAGCACCGTCGCAGCTTGGCGAAGGCAGGATCGGTACAGCGCTCCGTGCTGACGGTCTGAGCCAGGTCAAGATAGATCGCCGAAGAACGCGGCATGCGAACGGTCCGCAACACCAACTCGACCGCCCGCTTCGGCTCGGAGGGCTTTGTTGAGCCGGCTGGCAGAAGACCTTTCTCCTGTAGCCAGGATCTCATCGGTATAGTCCTATCCTCCCAGCCCAGAGCGCGATCGACATGAGGAGAGTCGCTCCAGACCCAGTTTTCCAATTCCGGAGCGATCACGACAGCGACCGACCGATCTCCCCAGCCAGTCCCGCCAAGCCGCCCCTCGATGTCGGTCTCCAACACGGTCCGCTCCGTCTCCTCTCGACCACACCCCTTCTGATCCAACAAGACCAAAGCGTGTTCATACTGGCCGGCGAAGGGTTGCAGAAAATCATGGGATCGCAGGAGGCAGCCCGGGTCGCGTTCCGGGTGACGAAAGAGGTCGAAGATGACTTCTCGGATATGGAGGGACTGGAACCGCGAGAGGAGGCCTCTCAGGGAGGCTTCCATGTTCTTGTCGGCGACGAGACAAACGAGGTCTTTTCGAGGGATATCCGCGCTCACCCAAGAACTCCTGCCGCGAACAAGGTTCCCAGCGTCGTCTCGTGCTTCCAAGACTGTAGTGCCGGATGCTCGCTCCCCTTTGTGATAATCGTCGCCCCCTCAGGATCCTTCGCGAAACAGAGGACCTGCTCGGCCTCGACGGTACTGAGGATCACGGGTGAGTGGGTAGCCAGCAGGACCTGCGCATCGTATACAGAGGATAGAGATTGCGTCATCGTCTCGATGGCTCTGGGATGGATGCCGTTCTCCGGCTCCTCGATCAGGTAGATACCCTTGAATTCCTCGAGGTACGCCAGCAGCGTCAGAGCAAGCATCCTTAACGTTCCATCTGAAGCCATCCAGGATGGGACCTCCAGGTTGTCGCCGTATTGGAGGACAAGATACCTGTGCCTGTCCTCGGGACGCTCGACCGTTCTTACATCCTCCAGATCAGGAAAAGCTGTCTTCAGGTGTGCGATCCAATTCCGGAAGCGTTCAGGTGAATGCTGGCGCAACTCGGCTACTACCCAGGGGAGATTCGAGCCATCAGGCCTGAGACCCTGACCTTGCCCAGGAGGGCTTGCCTTGCGGATGAGGAGACTGTTCAGCACCAATTGCTGGACACCGGCGGTCAGCAAGTCCCGGAACCAGGTACTAACGGGAAACTTCGACTCATCGGCCGGCATGTTGGCAAGGGCCGAGCGCCGAGGTCCGAGCTTGAAGGCGGGAACCCAACCCTTCCCGCGCTCGTCGTGGGTCTCCGAATAGAAATTGTCGTTCCCTCCTTTCACCTTACGGATGACCGTCCGCGATGCTCTGGCAGCCTTGGCAAGGACCATCCGGCCAGGCACGCCGCGTTTGGAGATAAGAATAGTGGGAGGCACCCAAGAAGGATCTGGATCGGGAAACACCTCCTCTACATCCCAAGCGAGACGTACTCCACCAATTTTGAGGATAACTGCTTCCTCTTGCAGACCCAACTCTTGAGTTTCGGTATCGATGCCGATGACCACCTCGTACCGGATCGTGTCGAGCTTCGATCTCGGTTGGAGCACCCGGAGATCTTCTGGAATGGCAGCCTCGACAGCCAACTCGAACTGTTTCCCCTCCCGATGCCATACGAGGTCATAGAAATTCTGCGTCCTTTCGGCGACTGCAGCGTCTATCCCCTCCGACACCAGCCGACCGAGAAACGCAATGACCTCTAAGAACGTGGTCTTCCCGCTCGCGTTAGGCCCAACCAGGACGTGGAACGGCCCGAGGGGCTGACGGATGTAGCGGAGGCAACGGTATCCCAGCGCTTCGACGAGCGTGATCATAGCCGGCGGCGATCATAACGCCTTGAGGCGTCCAGCCCCTACTTCTTAGCCGTTCTACCTAGCTTGTGAGGCGGATAGATGACCTTCGTCTCCTCCATCCCCACACCCGATTTCTCCCGCGCCACCTGCAGGGCCCGCTCCATGGTGCGGTGAACGGAGATGCGCTCGCGCCGGTTGCGGATCCCGGACTTCGCGAGCACCCGCAACGGCTGCCCCTGAACGCCTCCCAGGACGACGAACATGCCGAGCTGGTGGAGGCGCGCCACGGCCGATTCGAGGCTGACGAGACCCGTGGCATCCATTGCCGGCACGGACGAGAGATCGAGCACCACCACCTTGATTCCCGTGGGCACCCGCTGTAGCGCGTTCATCGCCTTCTGCGCGGCGCCGAAGAAGAGGGGACCGGCCACCTCGTAGATCAGCACGTCGTGCGGCAGGCCCTCCGACGCGATGGGATGCTGGTCCACCAGCCGCACGTTCGACACCTCGGCCATGCGCTTCATGAAGAGCAAGGCGGCGAGCAGCACACCCACCGTCACCGAGACGACCATGTCGAAGACCACGGTGAGGGTGAAGCAGGTGAGCAGCACGATGACGTCGCTCCTTGGCGCCACCCGCAGGGCATGCAGGAAGTGCTTCGCCTCGCTCATGTTCCAGGCCACGATCAGCAGCAGCGCGGCGAGCGAGGCCATCGGCAGATAGTTGAGCACCGGCGCCAGCAGCAGCACCGCGAGGAGCACGAAAAGCGAATGGAAGATCGCCGCCAGCGGCGAACGGGCGCCGGAGCGGACGTTGGTGGCGGTACGGGCGAGGGCGCCGGTCGCCGCGATGCCGCCGAAGAAGGGCGCCACGATATTGCCGATCCCCTGCGCCACCAGCTCGGCGTCGGGGTCGTGCGAGCCGCCGGTCATGCCGTCGGCCACCACGGCGGAAAGCAGCGACTCGATGGCACCCAGCATGGCGATGGCGAAGGCCGAGGGCACCAACGCGCGGATCAAGCCGAAGGAGAAGCCGATGGGATGGCCGTCCGGCCCCGGCAGATGCCAGGGGAGCGCCGGCAGCGGCGGAAGCTGCGGGATGCCATGGAGAAACCGGCTCTGGATCGTCGCCACGTCGAAACCGGGGACCCAGCGCGTCAGCAGCGCCGCCAGCACGCCGCCGAGCCCGAGGGCGATGAGCGGCGCCGGCACCTTGCGCGTGAGCCGCGGCCAGACGAGGAGGACGGCGAGGGTGAAGAGACCGATGAGGAGGTCCGGCCATCGCGCGCTCGGCAGAGCCCGCGCCAGCGCCGCCACCCGGTCGGCGTAAGCCTCCGGCATCTTGGCCACGGCGAGGCCGAGGAAGTCCTTGAGCTGGAGCGTCGCGATGACCACCGCGATGCCGGCGGTGAAGCCGGTGGTCACCGGGTACGGCACGAACTGGATGAGCGCGCCGAGCCGCGCGATCCCCAGGATGACGAGCAGGATGCCGGCCATGAGCGTCGCCAGGATGAGCCCGCCGAGACCGAAGCGCGCGGAGATCGGGGCCAGCAGCACGACGAAAGCCGCCGTGGGACCCGAGACCTGGACCATGGAGCCGCCCAGGGCCGCCACGGCGGCGCCGGCCACGATCGCCGTGTAGAGCCCATGCTGCGGCGCCACCCCCGAGGCCACCGCCAGCGCCATCGAAAGCGGCAGCGCCACGATACCGACGACGATGCCCGCCAGCACGTCCGAGCGCAGATCCCGGCGGCCGTAGCCGCTGTGGCGAAGAGCGCCCGTAAGCGCGGTCCCCAGGCGCAGGGGATAGGAGGTGGGCACGGCTCCGGTGGGAGCCACGTAGCGGCGAGGCATGGCCTTATCCTCTCAACACCATCTGCACCACCACCTCCATATGCCCCGTCTGAGGAAAGAGATCGATGAAGGCGAGGCTCTCGACGGTGTATCCCTCCTGAAGCTGGCGCAGGTCGCGGGCGAGGGCCGCGGGATGGCAGGAGACGTACGTCAGCCGCGCCGGCCGGCGGGCCATCAGCACGTCCCGCGCCCGCGGCGCCAAGCCGCCGCGCGGCGGGTCCAGCACCAGGCGATCGACTTCCCTCGGCAACTTGGGGAGCCAGCTCTCCACCACCTGGTTCACCACCTCGATGCCCGGCAGCCGGTTGCGCCGCAGGTTGAGGCGGGCATAACGCGCCGCGATCTGATCGGACTCGACGGCGATCACTTTGGCGTAGCGGCGGGCGAGCGGCAGGCTGAAGAGACCTACGCCGGCGTAGAGATCGACCGCCGTGCCGCCTTCCCACGGCCCCACCACCGTCTCCACCAGCCGCGGCAGCAGACCGCGATGGGACTGGAAGAAGCAGCGGGCGTCATAGGCGTAGATGAAGTCCCCCACCCGCGTCGAGACCTCGCCGTGCGGCAGGCCGGGAACCAACGGCGCCGCCGTCACCGTGCGGTCATCCCCCGCCGCCAGATCCAGCCGGCGCGGCGCATCCGCGCCCAGAGAGCCGGGTAGCTCCGCCAGCAGCTCCTCCAGCTCCGGCACCAGCAGAGGACAGCGGGAGAGGGGGATCACCTCATTGGTGCCGCGGGCGTGATAGCCCACGCGCACGCCGCCGGTAACCGGATCGATCTCGGTGTGGAGCTGCGTACGCAGGCGGTAGCCCCAGGGCTCACCGGTGATCAGGGGCACGTCGGCGGGCACCGTCAGGCGGCCGAGCCGCTCGAGCGTCTCCCGCACCGCTTCCGCCTTGAGCCGCGGCTGGACGGCGTCGTCGAGGTGCTGCAGGTCGCAGACGCCGGAACGCGAGAGCTCCGGCACGGGATCGGGACGGCGGGCCGGCCCGGGCTCCAGGATGTCGAGGATCTCCGCGCGCCCATAGTCGGGCCGCCGCTCGACGATGCGCACCCGCAGCCGGTCGCCGGGCGCCGAGCGGGGGACGAAGACCGGCACGCCTTCGAAACGCGCCAGGCCCTCGCCGCCGGCCACCAGCTTCTCGATGCGCACCTCGAGCTCCTCGACGCCGGCCAGGCGGGCTCCCGGCGGCGGCGGGGCCGGCGGCCGGGGCCGCGGCGCCTCGATCCGGCGCCGTTCCTGGCGCGGCGGCGCTTTCCGGGCC
>JBKPTH010000168.1:0-8289 GCA_046765915.1 Acidobacteriota bacterium
CGCCGGCCCTTCTCGCCCGCCCCTACCCGGCGGCGGCGGGCCGCGACGCGCTGCGCACCGGCAAGATCTCGCTGCTGGTGGAGCCGGGGCCGCCGGCCGTCTTCCGCTTCGACGAGACGCGGCCCGACTCGCGCATCGCCCGCCTGGAGGCGGACGACGCGCTGCAGCGCGCGGCGGGACGGCGCGACGCGCTGCCGGTACGCGTCGAGAAGGTGACGGAGAAGGGCTCGCGCTACATCGACTTCCTGATCCCCGGCCTGCTGGGCATGAACCTCATGGGGACGGGGATCTGGAGCCTCGCCTTCTCGGTGACCACGGCGCGCAACCGCAAGGTCCTCAAACGCCTGATCGCCACGCCGATGCGCAAGAGCCACTACCTGTTGTCGCAGATCTTCGGCCGCCTGGGCTTCCTGCTGCCGGAGATCGTCATCCTCGTCGGCGCCGGCTGGCTGATCTTCGGCGTCGCGGTGCGCGGCTCGCTGGCGCTGCTCTTCGCCACCTCGCTGCTCGGCGCCATGACCTTCTGCGGCATGGGCCTGCTCATCGCCTCGCGGGTGAGCACCATCGAAGGCGCCAGCGGCCTGGCCAACCTGGTGATGCTGCCGATGTGGCTCCTCTCCGGCGTCTTCTTCTCCTCGGAGCGCTTCCCGGACGCCGTCCAGCCCCTGATCAACCTGCTGCCGCTGACGGCGCTCAACCAGGCGCTGCGCGGCATCATCACCGAGGGCCGGGGCCTCGCCGACATCGCGCCGCAGCTCGCCATCGTGGCCCTTTGGGGGCTCGTCTGCTTCACCGTGGCCTTGAAGATCTTCCGCTGGCGGTAGAGGCTGCCGTTGCCAGACTCCCACGTCGTCTTCTCCAAAGTACGCACCGCGGACGGGCTGGAGCTCGCCACCGAGCATCACGTCGTGCCCGCCGGCCGCGGCCGCCTTGTCATCGTCCATGGCTACGCGGAGCACAAGGGCCGCTACGGGCAGCTCGTGGAGACGCTGGTCGCCGCGGGATATGCCTGTCACCTGCTGGACCTGCGGGGACACGGCGAGTCCGGTGGACCGCGGGGGCACGTCTCCAGGTTCGCGGAGTACCGGACGGATCTCGAGCTTTTTCTGGCCGAGGTGCGGACGCTCGACACCACGGCCTCTCCCTTGCTCCTCCTGGGCCACAGCCTCGGCGGCCTCATCTCGCTCGACTTCGTCCTGCACCACCCGCAGGCCTTCGACGCGCTCGCGGTGGTCAGCCCGTTCCTCGCTCCGGCGCTCGCCATCCCGTTCTTCAAACGTACGCTGCTGCCGCTGGCCGCCAATCTCGTCCCCACTCTGGCGGTGCAGAGCGGGCTCGATCCCAAAGGTTTGAGCCACGACGCGGCGGTCGTCGGCGCCTACGAGGCCGATCCGAAGGTCTTCCCCACCGTCACCTTCGGCTGGTTCTCCGCCGTCCAGGAGGCCCAGGAGGAGGTCTTCGCGCAGGCGCCCGCGATCGTCGCACCCATCCTCGTCCTCCTCGGCGGCGCGGATCCGATCGCGGACCCCGAGCGCGGCCGCGCCTTCTTCGCACGCCTGGGGAGCGCGCGCAAGCGCCTGGTGGTCTATCCAGGGCTCTTCCACGAGGTGCTGAACGAGGTGGAGCGCGCGCAGGTGACGGGCGACCTGCTGGCGTGGCTCGGCGAGCGGACGGCGCGCTACGAGTAGCCGTTGCCGATCAGGACGCTCAACTGGAAGCGCGGCGGACCCCAGCTCTCCACCAGGCCGATGCGGTGTGAGAGATCCTTGCGCGCCGTGTCGCGCAACCGCTCGACGACCTGGCGGCGGAAGTCGAAGAGCGGCGGCCAGTTGGCTTCATCGCGCGACGGCGAGAGCGAGACGACGAAGAGCCCCCGGCGGCTGAGCCGGTCGACTTGCTGCGAGCGCTCGAAGAGAAAGCCCGGCAGCCGCAGGAGGTCCGCGACCAGGGGGCCCATCAGCATCGAGAGCCGGCTCGCGGCTGCGCTCCCGGCCGCCGCGGCCGGCCCCAGCGGATTCGTCGACTCGACGATCAGCACCTGCTCCGCCGAGACGTTCAGCGCCGCGTCCACCGGCTCGTTGTTCGAGTAGCCGCCGTCGACGAGCGCCTGCCACTTCGCCTTTCCCGCCTTGTCGCTCAGCTCCACGAGGTGCGCGGGAAAGATGGGGAACGGCGAGCCGGAGGCGAAGATCACCTCCTCGACGTCCTCGGCAGAGCGCTGCCGGAAGTTCGGGCAGCCGGGCAGCGGGATGCCCACTTCCTTCCTCTCCGGTTCGATGCGGTAGGTGAACCAGAGGGCGCCGCTGCCGGGCCGGCTGGAGATCGGCGGGCAGGTGTAGAGCTGTTCGGGAACGACGAGAAAGAAGCGTGTGCCGTCACGTTCGAGGACGTTGGCGGGCACCAGGAGGTGAGCGGTGAGCCGGTGGGCGTCCTGCCGCGGATTGCCGTGCTCGTACTCGCGGTGGAAGCGCCGCTCCGCCGTGGTGAGAAAGCCGCGGGCGTGCGCGTTGCCGTAGAGCGCCGGGGCGAGCACGAAGTTCCACCACAGGAAGGAGCCGATCGCCAGGACGGCGATGCGCAGGAACCGGCGGCTCACCAGCGAGCTGTTGGGATGATGGGAGCAGAGATAGCTCAAGCCGCGGAACACCCGCCGGCTCCACCGCGAGCCGCGCCCGGCGCAGCCGATGAAGAGCACCAGGAGCCCGAGGATCAGGCTGGTGACGAGCAGCCATTTCCAGAAGCCCAGCGTCAGCTCCAGCGGCGAGAGCAGGTTCGGCCGCACGATCATCACCGCTCCCAGCACGCCGTACACGGCGACGACGAGCAAGAGGCTGAGGGAGAAGCCGGCGCGGAAGCCCGGGACCTCCTCCAGCCGATAGTGGCGGGAGGCGTAGGTCCACAGGATGCCCGCCGCGAGCAGCGAGAGGATGCCGAGGCAGATGAGCAGCGAGCCGCCGGGCAGGTTGAGCCGGGACTCCCGGTAGATCAGCGGCACGGAGCCGGGGCTCATGTCGTCCGGCCGACAGAGGAGGAGGACGAGGCACGCCGCCGTGAGGAGCCCCAGGTAGTAGCCCCCCCGGCGCGACGCCACGGCGAGCCTCTCGCTGCGCTGCCGCAGCCTGGGGCTGGAGCCGACGACCAGGAGCACCAGCGCGAAGCCGATGAGGAAGAAAGGCAGCTTGTCGGCCTTGCTCCACAACGAGGCCGGCAGGAAGAGCAGCGGCAGGGTGAGCAGCGCGACGCCGCAGAGCTCCGCGGCCGCCAGGGCGAGACGGCGGCCGAAGGGCCGCGGCGAGGGCTGCAGCAAGCGCCGGGGAAGGATCAGGGCGCCGCCGACGCCGAGCAGGACGAAGATCAGGAAAGCCGAGAGGAAGCTCACCGGCCGGTCGAGCCAGCGGTCTCCCTCCCCCGCGCCCCAGACGGGCAGCAGGGGCGCCACGACGAGCGCCAGGCCGAGGAGCAGCGGCAGCACGGGATGGATCGGCAGCTTGCCGTTGGGCCGCGGCTCGCGCCGGTAGACCAGGCACTGATCGGCGAAGACGGCGGCGCAGGTGCAGATGGCGAAGAACAATCCCTCGATCTCGGGGATGTGCTCCTGCGCGTGCCGGCCGTTGACCCAGCGGATGAGCACCGGGGTGAACAGCAGCAGGGGCACGATGGCCAGCGTCAGCCGCGGGCGCCAGAAGTCCTCGGGCGCCGGCGGCTCCACCGGGATCGGAGCCCGCAGGATGACGGAGGCCAGGAACAGCAGGAAGGAGAAGACGAGGAAGATCGCCACCACGCTGAGGTAGCGCGGCAGATCGGTCCAGCCGAAGATGTCGGTGCTGTCGAGGATCTTCTCGTCCTTGTTCTGCCAGAGCACGTCGGAGAGATTCCACGGGCCTCCCTCCGCCAGCCGCGCCACGAAATAGCCCAGCAGGGCGCCGCCGCTCGTGCCGACCACGAAGTCGACGTCGAGCGGCGGCGAGGCGTCCGCGCGCGGCCCCGGCAGCTTGAGGGACTCCTTGTCTGTGAGGACGTTCTTCAGGTAGCCCGTCCCGTAGAGCGAATCCACGAGCTGCGACTGGTAGACGGCTTTCACGCCGCCCCCCGGCAGCACGAGGGCGAGCCGCGCCCGGCCCGACGTCGTCTGGTGCTGCCGTAGCAGGCCGATCGTCTCCTCCACCGTAAAGCCGAACGTGCGCACGCCGAAGTACGGCTCGGCGGCGAGCATGGAGCGGAACGCCGCCGGGGCCGGATCGCGTTCGAAAGCGGCCTTCAGCTCCGGCGCCAGCTCCACGGCCGGGCGGGGAAACTGATGGCCGTTGAAGATCGCGTCGGCGGCCCGCGCCGTGATCACCAGATGATCCCGGTAGGCCGGCGCGGCGGACGCTCCGGCGGGCACCGCGTCGGCGGCGATCTCGATCAGCTTTCCGGAAGCCGGCCCCTCGGCCAGCGTCCCGTCGAGGGTGAAGCGCGCGTGGTTGAAGAACGCCGTCCAGAAGCGGTCCGTCAGCTCCCGGCCCTCCTTGCCGTCCGCGTCGAGCTTCGCCGTCCTCAGCCGGTCCGCCAGCCACGTCGCGGTCTCGGACACGGGCCGCAGGAAGCCGCCCGTGGAGAGGTGCGAGGTCAGGGCGAGCCGGTACTCCGGCCCGCCGGCGAGCTGCGCGCACCGCCGGCGATCGGAGTCCGGCGGAGCACCCGGCGCGCCGTCGCCGAGAGCGCCGCACCAGAGCCGCCAGCGGAAGCTGTCGAAATCTCGCTCCGGCTGCGGCCTGTCGGTCCACGTCCCGCCCGCGAATCCCCGGGAGCGCAGGCGGGCCGCCCGGGGCGCGAGGATGTCCTGCAGCCCGTCCGCGGCCATCGGCGGCTCCAGCAGCTTCACGCCGTCGCGGCCGAGCAGAACCAGGCTCAGGTCCGGCACCACCGCCACGTCGATGAGGCCCTGCCCGAGCCAGTCGAGGATCTGGTAGTCGTTGCCGATGGCGATGTTGACCTGCAGCCGCTTGCGGCCTTCACACACGTCAAAAGGCCTGTAGAGCTCGGTGAGGCGCCAGCGGGCGGCCTCGCGCAACGCTCCGAGGTCCATGCCCGGCACCCGCGGCAAACCGACGTTGAGCACCTCGGGCAGCAGGTCGTCGCAGTGGGGCTCGGAATACAGCGCTGCCCGCGCGGCCGGCGGAGCGGCCAGGAGGAGGGCCGCCAGAGCGCAGATCTTGGAGAATCGGTCCATGGGGTCACCTCTGCAGGGAATTCGCCGGTCCACGCCTGTTTTTGACGGCCGCGATCCATCGGATTACGCATCCGCCGAATTACAGGCGTTTCTGAAGGCCTCGGCGTTTCGCCATCTCCGCGCCTCCCTGGATCTCAGCGGCAGCTCTGCGTCGTGCCGGAGCCCGGCTGGAAGCGCACCTCCTCGCCGAGCAGAGGTATCGTCCACTCCGCGCCCGAGGGACCGCAGACGTCCCCTACGGGACCTTCGGGAGGCCGTCCGAATCGCCGCAGGCTGTCCTCGACCCTCTCGAGATACCGATTGGCGAGCCCGTTCGTCAACATCGGCACGAAGGTGCGAGGCGCCTTGCGGTTGAAGAAATTCTCGTAATGGGCGACGAGGACGTGGCGCGGCCGCAGCCTGCCGAGGAGCGCCTGCGGAGCGTCCTCGACCCAGTTGTGCGAGGCGATGCAGAGGATCGCCAGGTCGTAGGGGCGGCCGTCTTCGCGCGGCACCCCGACGTGGTCGCCGCTCGCCGCGTCCTGATAGTAGATCCGGTAGCGCGCCTCGTCCTTTTCATCCAGCAGGTCAATGACGTACGCCAGGGTCGTGCCGCTGCGCATGTGCCAGAGCCGCAGCCGGTCCCAAGGCTCCGTCCAGGGATGCTTCACCTCGCCGCCCGCCCAGTGGTAGCGCAGGAAGTGCGGAGCGTGCTCGGAAGCGACCGCGCGGACGCGGAACGGCAGGCTCCGGCCCTCCGCGTCCGCAAGCTGCACGGGGATCTCGAGACTGCTCTCCAGCGATTTCACCCGGCTGCCGAGGGCGTGCGCGAGAAGGTTCAGGCCGCTGTCGTTGACGTAGATCCCGGCGCGCGGCGCGTACGTCCGGGCGACGATGGGGAGATCGCCGAGATGATCGTAGTGGGCATGGCCGGCGAGGATCGCTCCCACCTCGGCCGGCGGGATGGGCTCCATGCCGTCCTTGATGGCTTTCCCGTTCGGCTTGAGCCGGCCGAAAGGCACCCGGGGAAATCCGTAGTTGGAGAAGAACGGCGCCGTGAGGAGGATCTGCCCGCGCCAGCGGATCGCGACGCCGCCCGCGCCGAGGTAGCGGATCGCCACCGTTTCGCCGTCCGGCCCCGTCGTCTCGCCAGCCGCAGCGCAAGGCGGGTTCTTGAAGTCGAACCGCTGGCAGGCATGGTTCGGGGCCTGGTAGACGACGTGGCCGCAACCCAGGCAGAGGACGGCAGCGAGGCTCGCGAAGCTGGAGCGGAAAGGCATCGGCATTTAAGTTTACCCCCTCAGTTCACCCATTCGTCGCCCTCCTCCGTCCTGGCCGCCGCCGCCGCGCGCAGCCTCTCCAGTCTTTCCTCCTCGGCGTCCCAGACGCGGCGCAGGGCGGCGTCCCGCGCGCGGCGGCGCTTGATCGCCCACAGCGCGAGAAGCGTGACGAGCAGCCACAGGGTGACGGAGCTGGTGAGGATGGGAAGCCAGCGGTACCAGAACGTCTGCCGGCTCCAGAAGGACGACTCGGCCTCGGCGAGGGAGGTCCCGGTGGCGGTGCGGAAGGCGTCCTCGAAGGAGAGGCCGCGGGCGACGCCGGCGAGGATCGCCGGGGCCGCGGCCTCCCCGTGGCGCTCGAAGAGATCGCGCACGAAGGCGCCCGCCACGGCGTAGGCGCGGTTGACCTCCCCCTGGCCGCCCGCGAAGCGCTCCTCCAGCTCGGCGAGGGAGACCGGCCGGTCCGCCAGCAGGGCCAGGGTGAGCCGCGAGCGGTCGTCGAATCCCCAGGAGCCGCCGGCGATCATCGCCATACCCTCGTGGAACCAGCGCGGCAAAGGCCGATGGCCGGCGGCCCGCGAGATCAGCACGTGGGCCACCTCGTGGCGCAGGAGATCCTCCAGCGAGGAGTCGGGATAGCTGAGGACCCGCTGCGGCATCACCACCACCAAGCCCTGATCGCTCAGCGCGTATCCGGAGATCCACGGCGGGACGAGCACCGCCGGCCCGGAGCCCTCGGGCGCCACGATCACCCGGATGGGCGGCCCGGGCCGGGCGAGCCCCACCAGCCGCATGGCGCTCAGGAGCTGCGCCGGATCGACGGCGCGCAGGCGGGCGGCGGTCGCGGCCAGGGCGGGCGGGGCCTCGACGATCAGGCGCGGAGGCTCGGCCCGCTCGGACGCCGAAAGGCGGCAGGCGAGGAAGAGGCCGAGGAGGAATGCCGTTGCGCGCCGGACCGTCATCGCGGCATCTTACTTCGGCCTTCCATAGACTTTCTGCTATAAGTTGCCCTATACTCTTCCCAGCGCGAAGAACCTTGAGTTGGTTGGACTCAGCGATTCGGTTATACTGCGCCCTTCTGCTCGCTTGCAGTCCAGCTCGGTGTTCGGTGAATGTGTGGCGGTGCTCGTCGTTCACGAGGGCCGTCCTGTGAAGAGGAACGGGTTCGTCAGGAGCCCCCACTCAGGAGGTGAACATTGGTTGGACGCCGTACCCTCGGGCTTTCCTGTGCCATCCTGACCGCTCTCACCCTCGCCGGCTGCCACGAAGCCGCCGTCCGCTACAACGCCCGTTACCTGACCCTGATGCAAGAGCGAATGCCGCACGTGCTGCCGATCCCGGTGGACGGCGTGATGGCCGTGCAGCTCGAGGACACCTGGGGCGCCTACCGGTTCGGCGGCCGGCGGCACAAGGGGATCGACATCTTCGCTCCCCGCAACACGCCGATCCGCAGCGTCACCGCAGGCATCGTCGAGGTGAAGGGCATGCGCGGCCTCGGCGGCCAGGTGGTGACGATCAGCGGTCCCGGCGGCTACCGCCACTACTACGCTCATCTGGAGGAGTACGGCCCGCAGGCGGTCGGCGACTGGGTGGAAGCCGGCGAGATCATCGGCTACGTCGGCAACTCGGGCAACGCGGCGATGTCCCCCACCCACCTCCACTACGGCATCTTCGCCCCTTCCGGCGCGGCGCTGAATCCGTACACCTATCTGCATCGCGGCGAGCCGTTCGCGGTGCAGACGGCGGCGAGGTAGGTTAAAAAAGAAGCACCGCCGGAGGGTCGTAGCGGCGGGCCTACGTGCCCGCAGTCTGTGGGTA
>JBKPTH010000169.1:0-26789 GCA_046765915.1 Acidobacteriota bacterium
GCCTACGTGCCCGCCGTCTGTTGGTACGCGGAACGGAAAACGGCGGGCACGTAGGCCCGCCGCTACGACTGGGGAACCACCTCTAGAGCCTGCTGCAGCTTGATGATGCTTTTCTCCGGATAGATCCCCGGCCGGAGCTGGACGCCCGGGTAGATCTGTGTCCCGCGGCCCACCACGACGCCTGGGTGGAGCACCGAGTTGCAGCCGGTGAGCACGCCGTCGCCGAGAATGGCGCCGAGCTTGCGCCGGCCGGTGTCGATGCGTCCGCCATTGGCGGGGATGCGGATGGTAGAGCCGTCGTGCCGGAAATTCGAGAGGATCGTGCCTGCCCCCAGATTGACGTCGGCGCCGAGGATGGAATCGCCCACGTAGTTGAGGTGTGGCGCCTTGGCATGGCGCAGCAGGATGGCCCGCTTGATCTCGGTGTTCGTCCCCACCACGCACCGCTCGCCGATCCACACGCCGCCGCGGATGTAGGCGCCGGGGCGCACCTCCGCTTCCGGGCCGATGAACACCGGACCTTCGATGACCACGTTCGGATGGATGCGGGCGCCGGCGGAGATCACGATGCGGTCGCCCACGAGATGGACCTCTGGCGAGAGCTGGCCCTGCAGATCGCTCGACGGCAGGGCGGCGAGGATTTCATCCAGAGGCTCGCCGAGGAGAGCCCACGGCGCCGCCGCGTCGAAACGTGCGGCGAAGAAGTCCGGCAGCTCGGCGAAGAGGGGCGGAAACTCGGAGCCAGGATTGCTCATCCCCGGGATGATATCGTTCGGCCCGCCGTCGTGAATCGGTTCCATCCCCTTCCCAAGTCGTTTTATCGCCGGCCGGCCGAGACGGTGGCCCGCGATCTCCTCGGACGCTATCTCGTGCGCGAGCTGGACGGCGAGCGCCTGGCGCTGCGGCTGGTCGAGACCGAGGCCTACCTCGGGACTCCCGACCGTGCCAGCCACGCCTGGGCGGACCGCCGGACGCCGCGCAACGAGAGCCTGTACCTGGCCGGCGGACACGCCTACGTCTACTTCATCTACGGCATGCACTACTGCCTCAACGCCGTCACCGGCGACCCCGGCGTGGGGAGCGCCGTGCTCCTGCGGGCCGGCGAGCCGGTGGTGGGCGAAGAGCGGATGCGCGAGAACCGGCGCCTGACCGCGAAGACGCGTCCAGGCGACCTGGCGGGCGGACCGGGGAAGATCTGCCAGGCCCTCGCCATCGGCCGCGAGCTCGACGGCGTGCTCCTGGACCGGCCGCCGCTGTTTATCGCCAGAGGAGAACCGGTCGCGCCGGAGGAGATCGTTGCCGGACCGCGGATTGGGGTCGACTACGCTGGGGAGGCGGCGGGGTGGCCGCTGCGGTTCTCGCTGCGGGGGAATCCGCACGTTTCGCGGCCGCGGCCCAAATAGGGTTTGTGGAGGAGCAGGGGGCATGCCCTGCGAGACCTCACCCCCTGGCCCCCTCTCCATCGAAGATGGAGAGGGGGAAACGCCGGCGATGGGTCTTGCTTTTTCTTCTTCCCCCCTCTCCAGCTTGCTGGAGAGGGGGCCAGGGGGTGAGGTCTCGAAGGGCAGACCACTCGATCTACCCTCCGCCCCTTGAAGCTCTCTCACCCCTGCCTACCGCTTAGCGGCCTTGGCCGCCGCGCTCCGCGGCGGCGCCAGGTGGATGTAGCCGCCGTTGGCGAGCTTCCAGAAGAGCAGCAGGGCATCGAGCTGCGACATCGGCGTGATCTTCAGGATGGACTGGATGTCGTAGGAGCCGTTGACGCGGGTCAGCATGAAGCCCTCCTGAGGGGAGAGCTGGGAAGAGGTGATCTGCTCCATGGTGGCCTTCATCTGGGGGATCGAGCCGAGGCTGACCCCGGCGCGTTCCACCTCGCCGCGGATCTTCTTTTCGGCCTGGACGAGCGCCTCCTGGGCTTCCTGGCTCTCCGGCTCGAGATCGCGGGCGGCGCGCAGGTGGCGGAGCGCCGCGTCGAAGTCGTCGCGCGCCAGATGATCGCGGCCGGCTTTGACCAGGGCCTCGGCTGTCGGCATCGCCGTCGCGGCGGGCGCCTCGGCCGGAGCGGCGTGGCGGCGCAGCTTGACGAGCTTGAGATTGCCGAGCTGGTGATGGTCGAAGAGCAGCTTGCAGACCTGGTATTCGGTGGCGTGGCTCTGCAGCCGGATCTCCTCGATCGTGCGCTCGTCGTCGATCAGTCCCAGGATGCGCTGCGCGCGCGGCTCGAGATCGGGGACGTTCGACAGCTCGACCACCGCCACCGGCACGATCTGCTCGTGCGGGATCACCTTGCGCACCCGCCGCCATTCGTCGACGCGCTGGATCCCTTCCATGACGATGCCGGTGACGTCCATTTGCATCGGCACCATGGCGTTGTCCGGTAGGACGTCGTCGACGAAGCGGAAGTCCCCCTCGTCCCACGAGAAGATGTCGTAGATGCTCTCCTCGGCCTTGAGGCGGAGGGTGCGCGTCAGGTCCTCCTCGCTGAGCACACCCTCGCTGACCAGGATCATCCCCAGCAGCATGCGGCTCTTCTCCTGGAGCTTGACGGCGCGGTTGATCTGCTCCTCGTTCAGCAGGCCGTGGCCGACCAGAAAATGCCCGAGGTGCTCCTCCGGCTTGTTGGAGGCCGACGAGAGGATGCGGCCGTCCTTGAAGAAAATCTTCTTTTCGACGTTGCCGTTGACGATCTCCAGCGTGCCGTTCTTCTTGCTCTGGGAGAGCCACTGCAGCAGCTCCTCGAGCTGCATCGTTCTGAGGTTGCCGACGATGCCCATGGCCGGCCGCGATTATAGGGGACAACTTAGGGGCACTTCCGGGGAGGGCCTATCGGCGAGCCGGAGTCGTGCCTCGCTGTCCCTGGTAATGGCTCGAGGAGCCGGGCTCGCCGTAGGCGACCTCCGGCTCGGACTCCATGGCGATGAAGATGAGCTGCGCGATGCGCCGGCCGGCCTCCAGGATGAAGGGCTGGGGACCCAGGTTCTGCAGCTCCAGGGTGATCTCGCCCTCGAAACCGGGATCGCACCAGCCGGCCAGCGAGTGATTGATCCACAGCCGGCCCAGGGTCGACTTGAGCTTCAGGTCGCAGGCGACGTCGCGCGGGATGCGCACGTACTCCATCGTCGAGGCGAGCACCACCTCGCCGGGGAAGAGCTTGATCGAGGAGGCGCGAAACTCCTCGGGATCGCGGGTGGGGCAGATCCAGTGGTCGGAGACGCGCACGTCGTAGCTGGCGGCGTTGACCTGGTTCTCCTCGAAAGGAGTGACGCCGCCGCCGCGGCCCCACTCGCGGATCCAGCGGTCCGGCTTGATCATGTTTACAGGAAGCGCACCGGCGTCGTGAGCTGCTCGCGGTGGATGGTGTCGACGAAGCGGATGATGTTGCGCGAGAGCGACATGAAGAGGGTCGAGGTGCGCGAGCCGCCGCCGAAGAAGCGGACGCCGCGCAGCAGCTCGCCGTCGGTGACGCCGGTGGAGCTGAAGAGGATCTCCTCGCCGGGGGCGAGGTCCTCGGTCCGGTAGATCTTCGAGAGGTCGTGGAAGCCGAGGGTCTTCAGCCGCTCCTCCTGGGCCTCCTTCTTCTCCTCGTCCCCGTCGTACGGCTTGAAGCGGGCCTGGATCTCGCCGCCCAGGCAGCGCATGGCCGCCGCGGTGATCACTCCCTCGGGCGCGCCGCCGATGCCCATCACGGCGTGCACGCCGGTGCCGCGCACGGCGGCGGAGACGCCGGCCGAGAGGTCGCCGTCCGGGATCAGGCGGATGCGGGCGCCGGCGGCGCGGATGTCGGCGATGAGCTGCTCGTGGCGCGGGCGGTCGAGCACCACCACGGTGAGATCGCTCACCCGGCGCTCGAAGGCGGCGGCGATGTTGCGCAGGTTCTCCGCCACCGGCGCGTCGATATGGACGGTGCCGCGGGCGGTGGGGCCGACGACGAGCTTCTCCATGTAGACGTCGGGAGCGTGGAGCAGGCCGCCGCGCTCGGCGGCGGCGAGCACGGCGATCGAGTCCGGAGCGCCGGTGGCGCAGAGGTTCGTCCCCTCCAGGGGATCGACGGCGATGTCCACGCCGACGGCGCCGTCCTGGCCCCGCTGCGCGCCGACCTCCTCGCCGACGTAGAGCATCGGCGCCTTGTCGCGCTCGCCTTCGCCGATCACCACCCGGCCGTGCATCGGCAGCGTGTCCATCTCCCGCCGCATGGCCTCGACGGCCACCTGGTCCGAGTACTTGCGCTGGCCGAAGCCCATCGTCTTGGCGGCGGCGATGGCCGCCTGCTCGGTGACGCGGATGAAGTCCTGCTCCAGCAGGCTGTCCATGGCCACCGGCATCAGCGGCGGCTCCCGGCGACGGCGGTCGCCTCCGACGGCTGCTCCTTCGGCGCGGCGGTGCGCTCCGGCGGGTTGTAGGCCGGAATGCCGGTGATCGCCTCGCCGATGATCAGGCCGTGGATGTCGTGCGTCCCCTCATAGGTATAGACCGACTCGATGTTGAGCATGTGGCGGATCACCGGGTAGTCGTCGACGATGCCGTTGGCGCCCAGGATCTCGCGCGCCAGCCGCGCGCACTCGCGGGCCAGCCAGACGTTGTTGCGCTTGCCCATCGAGACCTGCCAGTGCTTGAGGCGGCCGGAGTCCTTGAGGCGGCCGAGCTGGAGGCACAGGAGCTGCGCCTTGCTGATCTCGATCGCCATCCAGGCGAGCTTCTCCTGCACGAGCTGATGGCAGGCGATGGGCTGGCCGCCGAACTGCACCCGCTCCTTGGCGTAGGTGAGAGCGGTGTAATAGGTCTCCATGGCCGAGCCGACGCCGCCCCAGGAGATGCCGTAGCGCGCCTGGTTGAGGCACATCAGGGCGTTCTTCAAGCCGCTGGTGCCGGGCAGCAGGTTGGCGGCCGGGATGCGACAATCGTGGAAGCCCAGCTCGGAGGTGGTGGAGGCGCGCAGCGAGAACTTGCCGTGCTGGTCCGACGAGGTGAAGCCGGGGGTCCCCTTCTCCACCAGGAAGCCGCGGATGCCCTCCTCGGTCTTCGCCCAGACGACGGCCACGTCGGCCAGCGTGCCGTTGGTGATCCACTGCTTGGAGCCGTTGAGCACCCACTCGTCGCCGGCGCGGCGGGCGGTGGTGCGCATGCCGCCGGGGTTGGAGCCGAAGTCGGGCTCGGTGAGGCCGAAGCAGCCGATCGCCTCGCCGCTGGCGAGGCGGGGGATCCAGCGGTCCTTCTGCTCCTGCGAGCCGAAGGCGTGGATGGGGTACATCACCAGCGAGCTCTGCACCGAGACGAAGCTGCGCAGGCCCGAGTCGCCGCGCTCCAGCTCCTGCATGATGAGGCCGTAGGCGACGCCGCCCAGCCCCGGCAGGCCGTAGTCGGAGAGGCTGGCGCCGAAGAGGTTGAGGGCGCCCATCTCGGGCACCAGCTCCAGGGGAGTGCGGGAGTCGCGGTGGCACTCCTCGATGATCGGCTTGACCTTGTCGTCCACGAACGCGCGCACGGTGTCGCGCACCAGGCGCTCCTCCTCGCTGAGGAGCGCGTCCAACTCCAGCAGATCGACGCCTGGGAAGCGGCTCAAAGGAAGTTCCTCCTCGATATATGTACGAAGCTTTGCGGGCGGATAAGAGAAATGAAAAGACCGCGGGCGAGATGATACCACGGGGGTGGTTTGCCTCCGGCGAGGCGAAGGCATACCATGCCTGCAGGTCCCGCTGAACCGGCGTCCCCGCCCAGAGGAGGTCTTCCATGCCCAGCCGTTCGTTCTTCGCAACCCTGACAGCCTGCGTGGCGATCCCTCTGGCGCTCGCCGCGGCGGCCCTGGCCTCTCCCGTTTCCCAGGAGGGTCCCCGGCGGTCCGCCGACCAGGAGCAGGCGCGGATGGGCCGCGAGATCCCCGGCTTCGGCGGCCTGTTCTACGACGAGCAGGGCCGGCCGAACGTCTATCTCCTCGATCCGCGGGGAACCGGCGCCGCCTTGAAGAGCCTGGGCCAGGACGTGGTCGTGCGTCAGGGCGACTACGAGTTCGCGCGCCTCCTCGGCTGGCGCTACGAGCTGCGCCCGCTCCTCGCCTTGCCCGGCGTCGTCTATCTCGACGTGGACGAGGCGCGGAACCGCGTCGTCCTCGGCCTCGACGCCACCGCGCGCAGCAAGAGCCTGGACCGCGACCGCCTCGAGCGCGAGCTGCTGTTCACCCGCGTCCCCCGGCAGGCGGTCCTGCTGGAGGACGCCGCGCCCATCGAGCCCCTGGTCGCGGTCACCCTGCGGAGCAAATTCCGGCCGGCGGCGGGCGGCATCCAGGTTCTGTTCCCCATCGCGCCTCCCACCTATGGCGTCTGCACCCTCGGCTTCAACGCCTTCCTCGGCAAGGTCTTCGGCTTCGTCATCAACTCGCACTGCACCGGTGTGCGGGGCGAGGTCGACGGCATCAGCTATTTCCAGAGCCTGCCCCCCGACGGCATGATCGGCACGGAGATCGCCGATCCCGGCGCCTTCACCGATCCGCCGTGCCCGCCGGGCCGCAAGTGCCGGGTCAGCGACAGCGCGTTCGTGAAGTACGCCAATTCCCGTTTCGGCCTCCTGGGCAGGATCGCGCGGCCCGCCGCCAGCGATGCGGAGGAGGGGACCCTCAACCTGAATCCCCCGGCGGCGCGCTTCACCGTCGCGGGACGGGTCGGCTCGCCGTTCATCGGCGATACCGTCCACAAGGTGGGGCGGACCACCGGCTGGACCTTCGGCACGGTGGTGGCCACCTGTGCGGACATCAACGTCTCGGGCTCGACCGATACCCAGCTCTGCCAGACCCGCGTGCGCGGGGGCGCCGGTCCCGGGGACAGCGGCTCGCCGGTGTTCTATCGCGTCGGCTTCACCGCCAAGGTCAAGCTGGCCGGCATCCTGTGGGGAGGGGGGTCCGACCCCATCAATGGCGCGACCTACATCTTCAGCCCGCTCGACAACATCGAGGAGGAGCTGGGGCCGCTGAAGGTGAATTAGCCGCGATCGCCGCCCGCGGGCCCGCTGCGGGTATGATCCCCTCCGCTATGGCGTTCTCCGGCGGCAGCGCGTATGCGATGGCGAGGGATGTGGCCGAGGGCTACCTCCTGGTCACCGAGCGTAATTTCAAGAGCATGAGCCGGTCCGATCTCGATCAGCTCGTCTTCGAGATCGACCGTCACCTGCGCGAGCTGCGCGGCGAGCAGCCGCCGCTGGACGACGTGGCCGCCCTGCAGCAGCGCCAGCGGCGGATGCAGCGGCTCAACACCGCCCTGATGATCGTCCGCAGCTACCGCACCAAGCAGAAGACCTGATGCAGGCGGATCCCCAGAGCCTGCTGCAGGTCCTTCCGGCGCTGCTGTTGGGCCTGGGCGCGGCCTTCCTCTTCGACCGCATGTGCCTGGCGCGCGGCCTCCAGCCGCCGGGGTTCCGCGTCCCCTGGCGCCGGGCGCTGGCCGCAGCGGCGCTGGCGCTCCTGCTGGCCCTGGGAGTCTTCGGGCCGATGACCGTGCTCAGCTTCGGCGGCAAGCCGGAGCCGGACCTGTCGCAGGTCAGCACACCCCAGCTCTTCGGCTTTCACCTCCTCATGCTCGCCACCCTGGGGATCTGGTTCCTGCTGGGCTTCGCCGTACGCGGCGCCGCCCCCGCGCCTGCCCCGGAGCCCGCGGCCCTTCCCTTGGAGATTGATGTAGGGGAGACATCACCACCACCTCCCGTCCCGCTGGGCAGGCAGTTCCTGGCCCAGTTCGGCCTGCTGGCTCCCAGCGTGCCGCGCGAGATCGGCGTCGGCCTGGTGCTCGGCATCGGCGCCTGGGTCGCGGTGCTGCTGGTGCTGATCGGCATCGGGGTGGCGCTCTGGGCGCTGGGCGGCGAGAACGCCGTGCCCAAGCAGCCGCCGGCCATGGTGCCGTTCATCGCCGGGCTGCCGATCGGCGTGCGCATCCTGATCAGCCTCTCCGCCGGGGTGGTCGAGGAGGGTTTCTTCCGCGGCTTCCTGCAGCCCCGCATCGGCATTCCGCTGTCGACGGCGTTCTTCGCCCTCGCCCACCTCTCCTACGGCCAGCCCTTCATGCTCATCGGTATCACGCTGCTGTCGCTCATCTACGCCTTTCTCGTCCGCTGGCGGCAGAACCTGTGGCCGGCGATGGCGGCGCACGCCCTGTTCGACGGCGTGCAGCTCCTGGTCGTCGTGCCGGCGGCGATGCGCTTCCTGGAGGGCGGCGCGGGCAAGGCGGCGGCGTTACTGCCGCTCCTCTGGTAGACTCCGCGCGAGGATCGCGTCGATGCCCGAGGAACACCGCTTCCATCTCGCCATCGGGAGCCGAGTCGAGAACATCGAGCTGGTACAGGTGGTGCTGAAGGACTGCCTCGAGCGTCTGGGGATGGGAGACGGCGCCCGCGACGGGGTGGACCTCGCGGTGCGGGAAGCCTTGGCCAACGCGATCAAGCACGGCAATGAACAGAACCCGTCGAAGCAGGTCCACGTGGACCTGGAGGTCGAAGGAGAGGAAGTGGTGATCCGGGTCGAGGACGAAGGCGCAGGGTTCGATCCCGCGCAGGTCCCCGATCCGCTGGCCCAGGAGAACCTCCGGAAGACGAACGGGCGGGGCATTCTGTTCATGAAGAAATTCATGGACGAGATTGAATACGGCGCCGGCCCCCGCGGCGGTACGATGGTGACGCTGCGCAAGCGCCTCACCAGCGCGCAGGCGGACGATTCCCGGCACGACTAGGAGGAGGACTGAATGAATGCGAACGTGCGGCAACGTGACGGCGTAACCATCCTGGACCCCAAGGGCAAGATCACCATCGGCTCGGGGGGGGAAATGGCCCTGCGCAACGCGATGCAGGACGTGATGAACAGCGGCGCCACCAAGGTCCTGATCAACATGGGGAACGTCACGACGATCGACTCTTCGGGGATCGGCGAGCTGGTGAGCTCCTACACCACGGCGACGAACCGCGGGGTCAAGCTGCGTCTGTGCAACCTGCCCGCCAAGGTCACCGACATCCTCACCATCACCCAGCTCATCACGGTCTTCGATGTCTACGACAGTGAGGACGAGGCCGTCCGCTCCTTTGCCTGACGGCGGCCCGGCCCGGCGCGGCCCCTCATGACCGCCGGTCCGCTCCCGCTCGCGCCCCCGCCGCAACCGAAGGTCCTCGGCGGCCGGCTGGCGGGCTGGGCCGGCCTGGTGGACCGCCGGTTGCCGGACCTGCTGCCGCCGCCCTCGTCGCGCCCCGAGCCGGTGCATCGGGCCATGCACTACGCGCTGACCGGCGCCGGCAAGCGGGTGCGGCCGGTGCTCACCCTGGCGGTGGCGGACCTCTGCGGCGTCCGTTCCGAACCGGTGCTCGACCTCGCCTGCGCCGTCGAGATGGTCCATGCCTGCTCGCTGGTGCTGGACGACCTGCCGGCGATGGACGACGCGGCCCTGCGGCGCGGCCGTCCCACGGTGCACCGGGCCTTCGGCGAGAGTGTCGCGCTGCTCGCCGCCCTGGCGCTGCTCAACCGCGCCTACGCCCTGGTGGCCGAGGCCGCCCACCGCCTGGCCCTGCGCCGCTACACGGCGGAGGACGTCGTCCATCACCTGGCGGCGGCCATCGGCAGCGACGGCCTGATCGGCGGCCAGGCCCTCGACCTGCTCTCGCGGCCCGAGGAGATGGACCTCGGCGTCCTCGAGTACATCCACAGCCACAAGACGGGCGCCCTGTTCATGGCCGCCGGCGAGCTGGGCGCGATGGCCGCCGACGCCCGCCGCCGCGACCTCGAGGCGATCGCCCGTTTCGCCAAGAACCTGGGGCTCGCCTTTCAGATCTCGGACGACCTGCTCGACGTGCTGGGCACCCCCGAGGAGACGGGCAAGGACACCGGCAAGGACGCAGACAGGGTCACCTTCGTCAGGCTCCTCGGCGTGGCGGGAGCCCAGGCCCTCGCCGCCGAGCTCCTCGGCTTCGCCGCCGACTCCCTCGCCCCCTTCGGCCGCAGGGCCGACTCCCTGCGCGAGCTCGCCGCGTTCGTGCAGCACCGCTCGCGCTAGCCCGGAACCAAATTCCCGCCCGCTCCTTCTAATCCAGACGAGGGGAGCGCTCCCGACCGAACTTGCAAGGCCGCCGGTGCCGGCCTTTGAAAGGAGCCCTCGTGAACGGTTCCATCGAGCTCTTCGGCCTACAAGGCAAGATCAGCGTCACCGCTCTCGTGGTGATCGTCATTCTGACCTTTCTCTCCGTGTGGTCTCTCGGCGTCTCCCTGGAGCGGCTGTTCGTGCTGGCGCGGGCCCGCCGGCAGTCTCTCGCCTTCGCCCGCTCGGTGAGCCCGCACCTCTCGCAAGGCCGTCCGCTGCCGGCGATCGAGGCGGCGAGGAAGTTTCCTCACAGCCACGTCGCCCGCGTCATCTCCGCCGGCCTCGCGACGTTTCAACAGAAGAGCGCCCGGGGTCTCTCCTCCGCGGAGGTGATCGAGGCCACCGGCCGCGCTCTCGCGCGCACCGCGGCGCAGACGGCGACGGAGCTCAGCCGCGGCGTGGCGAGCCTGGCGACGATCGCCACCACGGCGCCCTTCATCGGCCTCTTCGGCACGGTGATCGGCATCGTCCACGCCTTCCGGGACATCGCCGCGGCCGGCGGCCAGAGCGATTTCGGGATGGTCTCCGGCGGCATCGCCGAGGCGCTGCTGACGACCGCCCTGGGCCTGGTCGTGGCCGTGCCGGCGGCGTGGATGTTCAACGTCCTCAGCCAGAAGATCCAGCGGCTGGACCTGGAGATGGAGAGCTCGTCCTCGGAGCTGATCGACTACTTCCTGGAACGCGAGGGAGCGGCGGCCGGCTGATCCCCATGGGCGGGGTACACTACCCCGCGATGGAGGCCCACGATCTCGAAGGGGTGCGCTCCGAGCTGCGCCGGCTCGGCTATCTCGATCACGGCTTCGAGCGCTTCCTGCTGCAGGACGCGCTGCGGCCGCGGCAGCCGGCGCGGACGCTCTTCCTCCTCACCGCCAAGGTCGGGCTGCTCTCGGGCCTCGCCCTGGCGCTGGTGCTGGCCCTGGCCCTGGCGGTGGCGAACGGCAACCTGACGGCGAGCCCGCTCGACCTCGCCGCTCTGTTCCTCCATCTCTTCCCCCCGATCTCGGTCGCCACCGGCCTGGCGTTCCTGGGGCTCTGCGGGGTGATCCTGCTGGTGATCCGGCTCTATCACGTCAGGCGCATCGAGACGCTCTCCCTGGGAGTCGCGCTGGCCGCGGGGATCGGGTTGCTGGCCTTCGCGCTGCGCATCGGGCGCGAGGTGCTGGCGGAGGGGAGGCTCTCCCAGGTGGCCGTCCTCGCGCTCGTCACGCCGCCGGTGGTCTATGCGCTGATCAAGCTCGTCTACCACGGCCTGCTCACCCTCGCCATCCGGTTCACCGATTCAGCGCCGCTCGGACGGCTGTTCTCGCGCCGCTGGCTGGGGTTCGCGATCCTCCTCGGCGTCGCGCTGCTGACGCTGCCGGCGGTGGTCTCGGCCCGGCGCGCGCCCGCGCCGCCTCCCGCCGCGCTCCCCACCGCGCCGGGAGAGCGGGTGCTGCTGGTGGGCATCGACGGCGTGCTCCCCGAGGAGGCCGACTATCTCCTGTCCCTGGGCGAGCTGCCGTGGATGGGCCGCCTGGCCAGCGAGGGGCGGGTGCTCGCCTACCGCCGCAAGGCCGAGCCTCCCGCCTCGTTCTGGACCGCGGTCGCCACCGGCGTGCCGGGGCCGGACCACGGCGTCTCCTCGCTCGACAGCTTCCTGCCTCTGGGCGTCAAGACGCCGCTCGCCCGCAGCGGCCCCCTGCGCGCCTGGTGGAGCCGCGTCGAGGTGCCGCTCGGGCTCGCCGAGTACCGGCCGATCCTGGCCAACCGCCGCCGGGCGTTCACCGTCTGGGAGCTGGCCTCGCGCGGCGGCGATCCTTCCCTGGCCGTGAACTGGTGGGCCACCTATCCCGCGGAGCCGCTGCCCGGTCTGGTGGTGGCGCACGGCGCCTATCAGCTCCTGCACGAGGGCGCCGAGGGCGCGGTGGCGCCGCCGTCGGCGCGGCAGGGGATTGCGGCGCTCGCCCGCTCCGTGGAGCGCCCGGAGGCCGACCCGCGCCTCGCCGCGGCGCTCTCCCCCGCGGCGGCCTCCTCCGTACTGGCGCGCGCCCTGCGCCCCGACCGCTTCTACCGCGCGGTGTTCTCCCGCGGCCTGGCGGCCGAGCCCAGGGCCGCCGCCCTCTACCTGCCGGGGCTCGACATCGCCGCCGACGGCTGGCGCGGCGGCGACGTGGCGTTCGCCGATCTGGTGCGCGGCGAGCTGGCGGCGACGGATGGCGTGCTGGCCCGAGCGCTGCCCGGGTTCGGCACGGTGGCGGTGATCCTCGATCCCGGCCGGCGCCGGCCGGGAGGCGAGGGGCGGGTGCTGCTGTGGCGGCGAACCGGCTGCGGCGCCGGCGGGCGCTTGGCCACGTCCCCGGAGGCGGTGGCCTCGGCCCTGCTGCGCGCCCTCGGGCTGCCGCAGAGCGAGGAGCTGCCGCCGCCTCCCGCCGCCTGCCGCTGGACCCCGCCCCCGGTGGTCGTCGCCAGCTATGGCGAGCCCCGCCGCGTCGCGCCCGGCGGCATGCAGAGTGCGGAGTATCTGGAGAGCCTGCGCTCGCTCGGTTATCTGAGCCCCTGAAACTGAGTCCCTGAAATCGGTTCAGCCGCACTCATAAGGGAAGGAGATCCTCATGTTCAGCCGGAGCGTTCTGGCCTTGCTTGCCCTTGCGGCGGTGCCAGCTTTCGCGGAGACTGCCGAGACCCCGATGTCCACGCCCGTCGCCAGCCCAGCCCAGCGGATCGTCTATCCGGAGTCGCTGCGCGTCGAGCAGGTGGACGACTATCACGGCGTCAAGGTGGCCGATCCTTACCGCTGGCTGGAGGATCTCGATTCGGCGCAGACCCTGGCGTGGGTGACGGCGCAGAACCAGGTGACGTCGGCCTACCTCGCGGCGATCCCCGAGCGCGAGGCGATCCGCCAGCGGCTGACGCAACTGTGGAACTACGAACGCTACGGGGTGCCGACCCGGCGCGGGGGACGGTACTTCTTCACCCGCAACGACGGCCTGCAGAACCAGAACGTCCTCTACCGGCTCGAGGCGCTCGACGGCGAGCCCCGGGTCGTGCTCGACCCCAACACCCTGTCGCCGGACGGCACCGTGGCCCTCGCCGAGATCAGCGTCAGCGAGGACGGCAAGCTCCTGGCGTACGGGCTCTCCTCCGGCGGCTCGGACTGGCAGGAGTGGAAGGTCCGCGAGGTGGAGTCCGGCCGCGACCTGCCGGATGACCTGCGCTGGGTGAAGTTCTCCACCGCCGCCTGGACCCACGACGGCAAGGGCTTCTTCTACAGCCGGTACGACGAGCCGCAGGAAGGCCGGCAGCTCGAGGAGGCCAACTTCAACCAGAAGCTCTACTACCACCGGCTCGGCGCTCCCCAGGCGGAGGACGAGCTGATCTACCAGCGGCCGGACAAGAAGGAGATGGGATTCATCGCCGCCGTCACCGACGACGGCCGCTACCTGATCATCCACGCCTGGCTGGGGACGAAGACCGAGAACGGCATCTTCTACAAGGACCTGCAGGCGCCCGGCTCCAAGGTCGTCGAGCTGCTCGCGGATTTCGACGCCGCCTATCACTTCATCGGCAACGACGGGCCGGTGTTCTGGTTCGCCACCGATGCGGACGCGCCGCGGAGCCGGGTGATCGCCGTCGATCTCCGCCACCCCGGGCGCGAGAGCTGGCGCGAGCTGATCCCGCAGGCCGCGGAGACGCTGCAGAACGTCGTCTGCCTGAACGACTCCTTCGTCGCCCAGTACCTGAAGGACGCCCATGCCCAGGTGCGGCAGTTCGATCTCGGCGGCAGGCTGCGGCGCGAGGTGGAGCTGCCGGGGCTCGGCTCGGTGACCGGCTTCACGGGCGAGCGCCGGGACCGCGAGACGTTCTACGTCTTCACCAGCTACACGGCTCCGGGCACCGTCTACCACTACGATCTTGAGACGGGCCGCAGCACCGTCTTCCGTCAACCCCACATCGAGGGCTTCGATCCGGACCGCTACGAGACCCGGCAGGTCTTCTTCCCGAGCAAGGACGGCACCCGCGTCCCCATGTTCCTGACCTACCGGAAAGGCCTGCAGCTCGACGGCTCCAACCCGACCTTCCTCCACGGCTACGGCGGCTTCAACGTCCCGGTGACGCCCCAGTTCTCCCTCCCCCAGATCGTGTGGATGGAGCGCGGCGGCATCTACGCCGTCGCCAACCTGCGCGGCGGCGGTGAGTATGGAGAGGAGTGGCACCAAGCCGGCAGCCGGCTGAAGAAGCAGAACGTCTTCGACGACTTCATCGCCGCTGGCGAATGGCTCGTCGCCAACCGGTACACCTCGCGGAGCAAGCTGTCGATCGGCGGCAACAGCAACGGCGGCCTGCTCACCGCCGCCTGCATGGTGCAGCGGCCGGACCTCTTCGGCGCGGTGATCGTGGGCGTCGGCGTGCTCGACATGCTGCGCTTCCACAAGTTCACCATCGGCTGGGGGTGGATCTCCGATTACGGCTCGCCGGACGACGCGCAGGAGTTCAAGGCGCTCTACGCCTATTCGCCGTACCACAACCTGCGGCCGGGGACCGCCTATCCGCCGACGCTCATCACCACCGCCGATCACGACGACCGGGTGGTGCCGGCCCACAGCTTCAAGTTCGCCGCCGCCCTCCAGCGGGCCAACGCCGGGCCCAATCCGACGTTGATCCGCATCGACACCCGGGCCGGCCACGGCGGCGGCAAGCCGGTGTCGAAGCAGATCCAGGAGGCCGCCGACGAGCTCTCCTTCCTCTTCCACGAGCTGGGGGACGGTCCGGCGGCGGGCGCGCAGAAGGCATCGGGGCGATAATCAGGGCGTGCCCTCCGAAGCCCTCACCTCCTCGGTCGCAATGCTTCTCCTGATCCTCGGCGTCTCGCCCCTTCCCGCCGAGCAGAAGCCCTCGCGCGAGCAGGAGCTTTCCGCTCTCCGCGCCGAGATCGGCCGCCTGACCTCGCGTCTCGCGGAGGTGCGGCGCCGGCAGAGCGGGCTCCAGGGAGAGCTGCAGACGGTGGACGTCGAGCTGCGGCTCCAGGAGGCGCGCCTCGCCGAGGCGGCCGCCGCCCGCGACCTGGCGGCGGGGCGGGTGGAGGCGGGGGAACGGGAGGTGGCGCGGCTGGAGGGCGCCCTTGCGGTGGCGCGGACCGATTTTCAGCGCCGGCTCGCGGGGCTCTACCGGCTCGGCCGCCAGGGCTACCTGCGGCTCTTCCTGTCGCTCAAGCCCGACCGGCGGCTCCTGCCCTCCATCCGCCTGATGCGCTACCTGGCGCACCGGGACCGCGCCGCGGTCGAGCGCTACCAGCGGGCGAAGGACGATCTCGCCCGCGAGCGGGAACGGCTGCTCGCCCAGCGCCGGGAGGCCGAGACCTGGATTCGCGACGAGCGCGCGCGCCGCCAGCAGCTCATGGCGGCCCGCCAGCGCAAGGCGGCGCTGCTGGCGAGGGTCGAGGGGGAGCGCCGGACCCTCGCCGCCCGCACGAGCGAGCTGGCTGACCGCGAGCACCGGCTCGCCAACTTCCTCGATTTCCTCTACGGCCGCTCCACGAGCTCTCCGGCGGGCACTCCCATGCAGCAGTTCCGCGGCGTCCTCGACTGGCCCGCCGAGGGGCGCGTGACGTCCGGCTTCGGCTCCATCCTCGATCCCCGCTACCGGACCCGGGTGCCGCACAACGGCGTGGACCTCGCCGTCGCCCCCGGAGCCGAGGTGAGAGCGGTCTTCGCCGGCAAGGTGCTGTACGGGGCGCCTTTCCAGGGCTACGGCAATACCGTCATCGTCCAGCACCCCGGCAGGATCTTCACGCTCTACGCCGGGCTCGCCGCGATGCGGGTCGGCCCGGAAGATATGGTATCGTTGGGCGACGCAGTGGGGCTCGCCGCGGAGAAGCTGTACTTCGAGATCCGCGTCGAGAACCGACCCGAAGACCCCCTGGTTTGGTTACGTTAAGGGGCATCATGAACCGCAGCCGCATCCTCTTCTTCTTCCTCTCCGCCCTCATCGTCTTCCCTCTCCTCGCGGCGACGCTGCTGCGGGCGGCCGAGACCGGCCAGGCCAAGCCGGAGGAAGACTCCTTCTACAAGTACCTCGCCGTGTTCAGCGAGACGCTGGGCCTGATCCGCCAGGCCTACGTGGACGAGCCGGACATGAACACCCTCATGGCCGGCGCGCTCGACGGCACCACGGACGCGCTCGATCCCTTCTCGCTCTACGTACCGGCCTCCGAGGTCGCCGGTTATCTCCAGGCCGATACCGTGGGCCGGCGCCACAGCGGCCTGACCCTGCTCAAGGAGCGGGGCATCGCCTACGTGGTGGCGGTGGAGAAGGGGAGCCCGGCCGACGCGGCCGAGGTGAAGGCGGGCGACATCGTCGCCAAGATCGGCGACCGCTCGACCCGCCTGATGCCGATCTGGGAGATGCAGGAAGTGCTCGCCGGAAAGCCGGGCACCAAGATCAACATGGAGCTGATCCGCGTCGGCGAGCCGGTGCAGGTCGCCTTCGAGCTGAAGCCTTTCGATCCGCCGCCGGCGAGCCTGGAGGAGGTCGAGGGGGTTCCCATGCTCCGCATCCCCTCCTTCGACGACAAGACCGCCGCCAACGTGCGGGCGCTCCTCACCAAGGACCCCGGTCGGATCAAGGACAAGCTGCTGATCGACCTGCGGGGCGTCTCCTCCGGCGATCCCGAAGCGGCGTACGCGACGGCGCAGTTGTTCACCAGCGGCGAGCTGGGCGCGCTCAAGCGGCGGACCGAGGAGGTGCGCACCTTCCGCAGCGACGAGCGTCCGGCGTGGCAGGGCAAGACCGTCATCCTGGTGGACCGCGGCACGCTCGGCGCCGCCGAGGTCTTCGCCACCGTGCTGCGGCAGAAGGAGAAGTTCGAGCTCGTCGGCGAGCGCACCTTCGGGCACGCCGGGCGCCAGGGCTCGGCGGAGCTCTCCTCCGGCGGCCGGCTGCTGTTCACCGAGGCGTTCTACACCGGGCCGGACAAGAAGCCCCTGAACGAGGCGTTGCGGCCGGACCTGCTGGTGGACGACCGCAGCCGCACCTATCTCGAAAAGGACACGCCGCTCGGCGAGCTGATCCTGCGCCGCGGCGTCCGCCGTCTCCTCGGCCAGGAGCCCGACTCCGAGGCCAGGGCCGCCTGAGAACGCGGGGGCGGCCCCGGCGGTCCGCCCCCTTAAGTCCAAACCGGCTCCTGCATGGCTCGCCGCGCCCGCTCCCGAGGATCGAGCTGCCTGCTCTTTCTGCTCGGGCTCCTCGTCGGGGCCGGCGCCCTTTATCTCTTTTTGAATCGGTCGGATCGGACCTCTCCGTCCAAGCCCCAGGGACAGGCCGGGGAGGTGCGCAGGGCGAAGAAACCCGCGCGGCACCGGGGCCTGCCGTCGGATCACGTCGAGCCCGAGTCGGCCACCTCCAAACCTGCGACGCCGATCCCGCCGCCGGCGGGTCCGGTGAGCGGCGTCCGCGTGGCGCTGGTGATCGACGATCTGGGGAAGAGCGTCGAGGAGCTGCCGCCGCTGGAAGGCCTCGGCGTGCCCATCACCTACGCCGTCCTGCCGTACCAGGAGCAGACGGCGCAGGTGGTTGCCGAGCTGCGGCGGCGCGGTGCCGAGATCCTCCTGCACCTGCCGATGGAGCCGAAGAACGGCGAGGATCCCGGGCCGGGCGCGCTGCTCCAGGGGATGGGCGACGAGGAGCTGCGCGAGAAGACCGTGGCGGCCCTGAACGCCGTGCCGGGGGCGGTGGGGGTCAACAACCACATGGGCTCGCGGCTCTCGGCCGAGGAAGGCCCGATGAAGACCGTCCTCGGCGTCCTCGCCGCGCGCGGGCTGTTTTTCCTCGACTCCCGCACCAGCGCCGAGAGCGTCGGCTACAAGGTGGCGCGGGAGCTCGGCGTGCCCGCCGCCGAGCGGCAGGTCTTCCTCGACGGCGAGCCGACGCCGTCAGCGATCGAGGCGCAGTTCCAGCGCCTCCTGGGCCTCGCCCGCCTCCACGGCGCGGCGATCGCCATCGGCCATCCGCATCCCGAGACTCTGGCGGCGCTGGCGCGCGAGGTTCCCAAGGCGAAGGCCGAAGGGTATGAGTTCGTGCCGGTCAGTTATCTGCTGGAGCGGGCTGGCGACGAGTAGGAGCGTTCCGCCCGCGAAGAGGACAACAACGATAACAAGGATGGAAGGGATAAGGAGAGCTCAACAGAACGGCGCCAGTCCTTGTAATCCTTGGTATCCTTTAGATCCTTTCACTCCGCCCGCAGCACCTCGATCGGCCGTCTCTCCAGCGCCCGCAGGCTCGCCGCCAGACCAGCCACGATCGCCAAGGTGACGCTGGCGGCCAACGCGACGCTCAGCGCGACGGGATCGAAGCGCCACGGGATCTCGAAGCCGCGCGTGACGACTCCCCAGGCGAGGACGGTGCCGCCGATGGCGCCGATCGTCCCAGCGACGAGCCCCACCAGGGCGTACTCGACGGCGAAGGCCGCCGCGACGCCGCGACGGGTCATCCCCAGCGTCTTCAGGAGGGCCACCTCGCGGCCGCGCCGCGCTGCGCCGGCGCTGATCGCCCCGGCCAGGATGGCGATCCCCGCCGCCACTGTGAAGCCGCCGAGGAAGCGGATGCCGAGGCTGATGCGGCGCAGCACCTTGAGGATCTTCTCGAGGATCTCGCGGATGCGCAGCAGGGTGACGTTCGGGTACTCCGCCGCCAGCAGGTCCTGCGCCCGCTGCTCGCCGCCGCGCGGCAGGTGCGCCGTCGCCAGCCGCTGCTGCGGGGCCTGCTCCAGTACCCCGGGCTCGACGACGAGGAAGAAATTGATGCCGAAGGTGCCCCAGTCCACCGTGCGCAGGCTGGTGACCTTGAGGTCGAGCGGCACCCCCTGGACGTTGAAGCGGAGGGTGGAGCCCAGCCGCACGCCGATGTCGTCGGCGAACTCCTTCTCGACGCTCACCTCGGGGCGGCGGGGATCGCTCCACAGGGCGCCGGCGACCACCCGGTTGTCAGCAGGAAGGGTCGCCATGTAGGTGAGCCGCTGCTCGCGGGTGAGCGCCCAGCGCCGGCCGCCGTTCTCTTCCGTCCTCTGGATCAGGTCCTCCGCGCGCACGCCGTCGATCGCCGCGAGGCGCGCCATCACCACCGGCACCGACTCGACGTTCTCGGCGCCCGCCTGCCGCAGCAGCCGTCGCACCCCGGGCCACTGGTCCGGCTGGATGTCGATCAGGAAAGCGCTCGGCGCGTTGGCCGGGAACTCGGCGGCCAGTTGGCTCACCAGGCGGCCCTCGACGAGCGACATGGCGAGCACGACGAGGACGCCGAGGCCGAGGGCGACGATGGCCCCGCTGCCGCCGGCGCCGGGACGGGCGAGGGCCGCGAGACCGTGGCGCAGCCAGAGGCGGGCCCACCGCGGCGGGACGTCGCGCGGCAGGCGGCGCACCCCCCAGGAGACGAGGAAGGCCGCCGCGGCGAGCGCCGCCGTGGCCAGCGTCACCCCGCCGGTGAACTGGAGCCCCTGGAAGGCAGAGCCGGACTGCAGCGCGGCCATGCCCCAGATGCCCAGCGCCAGGATCAGCACCGTGGCCGCCATCACCCAGCGGTGGCGCGGCAGGGGCTCGGCGTCGCGGCGCAGCACCCGCGCCGGCGACACGCGCAGCACGGCGGAGAGAGGCGGCAGGCTGAAGAGGACCGCCACGCCCAGGCCCAGCCCCAGCCCGCGCAGCAGGGCGGCGGGCTGCCAGGGACGGATCAGCTCGCCGGGAATGAGGTCGGGGAAGAGCGACGGCAGGACGAGCTGGACGGCCGCTCCGGCGGCGATGCCCACCAGGCTGCCGGCGAGCCCGAGCAGGGCGGTCTGTCCTAGATAGAGCAGAAAGATCTCCCGCGGACGCAAGCCCAGGCACTTGAGCACGGCGATGGCGTCCAGCCGGCCCGCCAGCCAGGAGCGGACGCTCTGCGCCACGCCGATGCCGCCGACGAAGAGGGAGAGCAGGGCGATCAGCCCCAGGAACCGCTCCACGCGCGCCAGGTTCTCGCGCAGCGCCGGCTGGGCCTGGCGGTAGGTCTCGACGCGGAACGACTCCGTCCTCGGCAGCAGGCGCTTCAGGCGCTCCGCGGCGGCGTCCAGCTGCGCGCCCGAGGTGCCGTCCGGCAGCTTGACCAGGGCGCGGTACCCGATGCGGCTGCCGCGGCCGGCGAGCGGCGTGCGGGCGAATCCCGGTCCGGAGAGGAAGGCCCGCGGCCCGAGGGTGAGCGAGATGCTGACGCGGTCCGGCTCGGCGAGCACGACGCCGGCTACCCGGAACGGCTTGCCGCCGATCTCGAGCGTGTCGCCAATCCTGAGGCCCAGGTGCGACAGCAGCTCGGAGGCCACCACCGTGGTGCCGGGTGCCAGCAGCTCGTGCAGGGGACGCCGGGGCCGCAGGTCGAGCCGGCCGTAGAAGGGATAAACGCCGTCGACGACCTTCAGCTCGACGAGCCGGCTGGGGCCGGGCCGGCCGCCGCGCCGGGGCGCCGCCGCGACGGTGACCGTCTCCCGCACGTCCGTGCGCCGGGCGCCGGGAATGGCGTCGATGGCCCGCAAGGCCGTGGGTGGGAAGGGCTGACTACCGCGCACCACCAGGTCGGCGGCGAGGAGCTGGCGGGCCTCGCGGCGGATGCCGTCGTCGAGGCTCGCCGAGAGCCCCGCCACGGCGACCACCGCCGCCACCCCCACCGCCAGGCAGGCGATGAAGAAGATCAGCCGGCCGCGCGAGCCGCGCGACTCGCGGATGAGGGTGTGGAGGTAGAAGCCGGGGCTCACGCCAGGGCCCCGAGAGGATCAGCCGGCGCCAGCACGGGCTCCTGGCGCTCGACGCGACCGTCGCGCAGGTGCACCAGGCGGTCGGCGAGGGCGGCCACCGCCGGATCGTGGGTCACCAGCACCAGCGTCGTCCTCTCGCTGCGCCGCAGCTCGCCGAGCAACTCGAGGATGCGGCGGCCGGTGGCGCCGTCGAGGTTGCCGGTGGGCTCGTCGGCGAGGAGGATCGGCGGCCGCGCCGCGAAGGCGCGCGCCAGGGCCACCCGCTGCTGCTCGCCGCCGGAGAGCTGGCTCGGGTAATGATGGCCGCGCTCCGCCAGCCCCACCGCGGCCAGCAGCTCGTCGGCGCGGGAGACGGGATCGGCGCGGGCGAGCAGCTCGATAGGCAGCAGCACGTTCTCGCGCGCGGTGAGGTTGCCGAGGAGCTGGAAGCTCTGGAACACGAAGCCGATCTTGTGCCGCCGCAGCAGGGCCAGCTCGTCTTCCGACAGCGCGTGGATCGGCGCGCCGTCGATCAACACCTCGCCCACGGTCGGCCGGTCCAGCCCCGCCATCAAGGCGAGCAGGGTCGATTTGCCGCTGCCCGAGGGACCCAGGATGGCGACGAACTCGCCGGGCTCGATGGCGAGATCCACGCGGTCGAGGATCGTCAGCTCGCGGTCGCCGGAGGGCAGCCTGCGGGTGAGCTGCCGAAGTTCAATGCGCGGTGAGTTCATGGGAAGTAAGCGGGAGGGTTTCCGGTTTCCCAATTGGGAACGCTGCAGCCGCGACGATCTTTCATCAGTAGGGTGAGGGGCGTCGCTCGCTGGTCATTTCAGGAAGGTTTCGTATGTGGCGTAGGTTCGCAACTCTCGCTCTGGCGCTGCTTATTCCCGCGCTCCTGGCGTGCGGCGCGCAGGTTTCCGACGACTCTTCCGCGTCCGCCCGGCAGGTGCTGCCGGCGCGCGCCGTGGCCCGCCCCGCGGCTCCCGCCCCGGCGCCGGCCGCGGAGGTGCCGCGGATCGTCTTCCTCGGCGACAGCCTGACGGCCGGCCTGGGGCTCGACGAAGATCAGGCTTACCCCGCGGTGATCGAGCGCGAGCTGCGGGAGGAGGAGACGCCCATCCAGGTGATCAACGCGGGAGTGAGCGGCGACACCACGGCCGGCGGCCTCTCCCGCCTGCCATGGCTGCTCGGCCAGCACCCGGACGTCGTCGTTGTAGCCCTCGGCGCCAACGACGGCCTGCGCGCTCTGCCGGTCGCGGAGACCGAGAAGAACCTGCGCGAGATCGTCCGCCGCTCGCAGGCGTCCGGCGCCCGCGTCCTGCTGCTCGGGATGCGCATCCCGCCCAACTACGGCCCCTACGCCGACGACTTCGCCGCCCTCTATCCGCGGCTCGCCAAGGAGCTGGACCTTCCCTTCGTGCCCTTCCTCCTCGCGGGCGTGGGCGGCGTTCGGGGCCTCAACCAGGCCGACGGCATGCACCCCACGGCGGCAGGGCAGGAGATCCTGGCGAAGAACGTGCTGCCGTATCTGGAGAAGGTGCTGGAGGAGACCGGACAACAGACGGCTGCTGTACAATGAGCCAAGCTCATTAGCAAGAAGCTGAAGAGAACTCTGGATGACTCGTTACCGTGGGTCGGAGACTCGACCGCGGGTCAGGTGCTTCGGCGGCTGGCGCGCAGTGATCCCGGGGAGAGTCCAAGCTAACGCCCGGCCAGTCGGAGCCTCGGTCTCGGCTCACTGATATAGACAAGGGCGTGTACACTTAAACTCGCTGCCGCCCTGGGCCTTACACTGGCAATAGTAGCAAGTGGCAGGGGGATCGCACCATCCGGGTGGCGTGCAACTTGGATACGGACAGTCCGTGGTGCTACCGTCGCATGTGACCGAGGTCGGGGCGGAGGAGCAGATTGAGTTCACGTTAGGTCCAGTACAACTGATGGGGCATCCATTAGGGCATGTCTGGTTTGCGGTGCAGGTCTTCCAGACAGGCCTCGGTATACTCGGATTTTCCAGAAGGGGTAGCTGCCCCTGGACAGCGGCCTCGAGCTCTTGCAGCAGCGGTGTCATTGGCTTGGATTGGGGAAGGTCGTTGGGGAAGGCGGGGGCGGTCAGCAGCGAGAGGGCAAGGAGCACCAGGAGGGTACGGCGATGCTTCATCGGTATCTCCTTTCGAAGGGCGATATAGCCGCCAGTCGGTAAAGGGAGCTACGAACTAACGCTATAAACTGTATAACGAAATTACTCTCAAGGCAACACCTCAAGCGACTTTCATCCCTCCCCCTTCGCCTCCTCCCAAAGCGCGTCCATCTCCTCCAGCGTCGCCTCGGCGGCGGTCTTGCCCTGGGCGGCCAGACCCTCTTCGATCCTGGCGAAGCGCTGGCGGAACTTGCGGTTGGTGCCGGCGAGCGCGGCCTCCGGGTCCACCTCCAGCTTGCGGGCGAGATTGGCGATCGTGAACAGGAGATCCCCCACCTCTTCGCGCACGGCGTCCTTCTCCCCGCGGGCCAGGGCGTCGCGGATCTCGCCGATCTCCTCCTCGGCCTTGTCGAGCACCGGCGCCGCCTCCGGCCAGTCGAAGCCGACGCCCGCCGCCTTCTGGGTCAGGCGGTAGGCGGCGAGCAGCGCCGGCAGCGAGGCGGGCACGCCCGAGAAGAGCGATTCGCGCTTCGGCTCCTGGCGCAGCTTGCGCCGCTCCCAGGCCTGGCGGACAGCGGCGGAGTCGGCCAGCACCTCGCCGCCGAAGACGTGCGGGTGGCGCTCCACCATCTTGCGGTGGACGCCGTCGATCACCTGTGAGAGGCTGAAGGCACCGGCTTCCTCGGCGAGACGGCCGATGAAGGCGACCTGGAACAGCATGTCGCCCAGCTCTTCCTCCAGCTCTTGCCAGTCGCCGCCGTCGATGGCCCCGGCCAGCTCGTGGGCCTCCTCCAGGAGATAGGCGCGCACGTCCGGCAGGCCCTGCTCGCGGTCCCAGGGGCAGCCGTCCGGCGCGCGCAGGCGGGCGACGAGATCGAGGAGCTTCTGCAGGTCGGGCTTCTCAGGCATGATGGAGCTTGCTACGATTTTTCAACGATTTTGCGGGGGTCCGAAGTGTCGAACGAGAAGGAGATCAAGGTCACCGACAAGAGGATGTTCACGCCCGAGGGCGAGCTGCGGGAAGAGTACCGGTTCCTCGGCGAAAAATCGACTTCGGCGGTGGCTGAGCCCGCGCCGGCGCCGCCGGCTGCGCCGCCCGCGGCGGAGCTCCGTCCCCAACCGGAGCCGCCACGCGAGGCGCCGCGCCGGCCCGAGCCGGAGCCCGCTCCCCGGGTCGAGCTGCCCGAGATGCCTCCCGAGCTCGGGGGCCCCAGCTTCTTCGACCTGGTGGCGATCCTGGCCGAGCCCATCCCCATCTATCTCGGCGACGCGACGCTGCCCGACGGCGAGGATGCGACGAACCTCGAGATGGCCCGCCTCCACATCGACCTGCTCGCCATCCTGCGGCAGAAGACGGCGGGCCATCTGACGGCTCAGGAGGCGGCCTTCCTGGAGGACCTGCTCTATCGGCTGCGGGTCCGCTATGTGCAAAAACGGGGGTGACCGCCGGCGGCTCGCGGCCTTGGCGCTGGCGCTCGTCTCCCTCGCGGCGGCCCTCGCCGCCGCGGCCTTCGCCGCTTCGGTGTCGTCGCCGCAGGTGACCGGCGTCGAGATGACGGCGCCCGTGCGGCAGCAGCTCAAACAGCTCGAGGATCAGTGGCTGCAGTGGATCGTCCAGAAGGACCGCCGGCAGGCGGAGAGCGCCGTCACCGGCCTGCTGGAGAGCGCTCGCCGGCTCGGCATGGCCCGCCTGCCGGACCTCTCCGCCGCCGCCGTGGCGCGGGCGGTGGAGGCGGCGAAGCGCAAGGACTTCGCCCGCGCCGGCTGGGCGCTCGAGGCGGCGGAGCGCTTCGATCCCGGACGTCCGGAGACCGCCTTCGCCGCGGCCCAGGTGGAGAGACTGCGGAGAAACTACCTCGGCGAGGCCGCGGCCCGCCTGCGCGCCTATCCCCGCCTGCTCGGCCCGCCTCTCGAGCGCTATCTGTGGCTCCAGGACCTGCTGATCTGGACGCTCGCCCTGCTGCTGGTGACCGGCGGCCTCTTCCTCGCCGTGCAGATGCTGGCCAAGGGCTCCGCGCTCGGCCGCGATCTGACCGATCTCTTCGGCCGCCGCCTGCGGCGCCCGGCGGCGCTCGCCGCCGCCGCGTTGGCCTTGCTGTGGCCCCTGCTGCTTCCCGATGGCGTGCTGTGGCTGCCGCTCTACTGGTCGATCCTGCTCTGGGGTTACGCCACGGCGAGCGAGCGCGCCGTGCTGGTCGCCCTCTGGCTGCTGCTCGGCGTCTCGCCCCTGCTGCTCGATCTGCAGCGCCGCCATATGGCGGTGGCCCTCTCGCCGCCCGCCCGCGCCATGCAGGGGCTGCAGGAGCGGCGGCTCTACGGCAGCCTGTTCTCCGATCTCGGCGTGCTGCGCTCGCTGCTGCCGGAGAGCGTCGCCGTCAAGCATCTGCTGGCCGACGTCCACCGCTCGCTGGAGCAGTGGGAGCTGGCCCGCGCGCTCTACCGCCAGGTGCTGGAGACGGAGCCCGGGAACACCACGGCCCTTCTCGACCTCGGCGTCTACTACTTCAACAAGAAGGAGTTCAGCGGCGCCATCCAGAGCTTCCAGAAGGCCGCCGCCGCCGATCCGGCCAATGCGGCGGCGCAATACAACCTCAGCCAGGCCTACTCCGAGTCCTACATGTTCGACGAGCAGAAGGCCGCCCTCGCCAAGGCCCAGGAGATCGATCCCGGCCTCGTCAACACCTGGGTGGCGCAGCAGCAGCGGGTGGTGACGATCGCCGGCGGCATGGCGCGGATCCCCGAGATCCGCCGCGAGCTGCTGGCGAGCTGGGGCGGCCAGGAGGCCCGCTCCGGCCGTCTGGAGCTGCTGCGCCGGGGCCTGTCGCTGCTCGTCTCGCTGAGCCTGGTCCTCGTCGCCCTGGCCCTGCACCTGGCGCGCCGCCCCTTCGGCTACACCGAGAGGAGCACGGAGATCTTCCCGCCGGGCGCCTTCGACCGCTGGGGGCGCGTCGTGCTGCCGGGCGTGGCCTCGACCGAGGTCGGCGAAGGAGGGAAGGCCTTCCTGGCCCTGCTGCTCCCCATCTCCCTCTTGATGCTGCCGCTGCTCGGCCGGCTCGGCGTCCCCATCCCCTGGAGGTATGATCCGGGAAGTTTCTTGTCCTGGGTCGTGACGATCCTGGGCTTGGCGCTCTACTACGGGGTGCGGCTCCGGCGAGAGTTGCGCGGCGAAGCCTGAAGCCCGCCGTCATCCCCGGGAGCGGCTGAGGGCCGGCATCTATGGCGGTTGAGGGCACTCTAGACCTCTTCAAGCTGCCGGAGATCCTGCAGTTGATCTCCCAGCAGCGGAAGACCGGCATCCTGACGGTCCAGGGCCAGCAGGACATCGTCGCCATCTCCTTCCTCAACGGCCGCATCGTCGCCGCGGACGCCCTCAACCAGACGCTCGAGGAGGGGCTCTCCCAGGTGCTCGTCAAGGAGGGCCTGCTCAGCGCTCCGGACCTCGCGCGGGCGGCCGTCGAGCACCAGACGGCGGGAGGCCGGCTGATCGATCTGCTGGTGGAGCGACGGTACATCGAACGCGCGCAGCTCCTCGAGGCGCTCCGCCTCCAGACCTTCCGGCTGATCGAGCAGCTCCTGCGCTGGAGCCAGGGAGACTTCAAGTTCTACAGCGGCGACGAGGTCTCCTATGAAGACGGGTTCGTCCCCATCACCGTCGAGGAGCTGCTCATCAAGTCCATCCAGAACGCGCCGCCGGCGGAACCGGTGCGGCCCGCAAGGCCGGCCGCCGCCGTCCCGGTACCCCTGGCGGCGGCCCTTCCCGCGTCCCCGAGCCGGCCGGCGGCCGCGCGGACGAGCGTTGCCCCGGCCGAGCCGGCGGGTC
>JBKPTH010000170.1:0-38722 GCA_046765915.1 Acidobacteriota bacterium
CGGCCCGTCGTCGCCGAGGACGACGCGCGGCTTGCTGCCCACGCGGTTCGCCCAGTCGTCGTTGCCGGGCCGCGCGCCGCCGGCCTCGGCCCGCCGGGCGCCGCGCCCGAGGGTGCTCGGCTTGAGCGGCGTGCCGTCCAGCGTGTTGGTGTTGCCCTCCGCCCTCACCGTGCGCGCCACGGTGGCCGACAGGTCGGGCTTGCGGGCGATGAAGGACGTCACATCCGGCAGCTCGACGCCGCGCGTGCCGTTGCGGTCAGCCCGTAGGGCGCGCAGCACCTCGTTGTGATTGGCCCAGGTGCTGGGCCGCAGGGGCTTGGTGTCCGTGGTGATGACGCCGCGCTCCAGCGCGCCGCGCACCGTGGAGCCGTCGAGTGGTACCGCGTAGCGCCGCACGTCGTGGCCGTGGCGGCCGTCCCAGAAGCCGTCGCGATAACCGTTCCTGTACCCGTTCCGGTAGCCGTCGAAGTACGAGGTGCGCACGAAGCTCCAGTGGTTGAAGTGGCCCCAGTCGCCGCCGGCCCAGCCGTAGAGGCCGTAGCGGAAGCCGAAGTTGAAGCCGAAGCGCGGGCCGTAGAACCGGGTGTAGTAGCCGGTGGGGCACCAGCCGACGTAGCTCGGACCCCAGTACCAGTAGACCCAGGCCGGCGACCAGACGTAGCCGGGCTGCCAGAGCCAGCCGTAGGCGGGCAGGTAGTCCCAGCTCCCGTAGTGGTAGGGCACCCAGCCCCAGGGCTCGTAGGAGACCCAGGTCATGCCGGCCGGCGTGTAGATCCAGCGGCCGTCGTAGAAGGGACGCCAGCCGGCGGCCACCCGCGGCCGCCAGTAGGGCGAGCCGTCGACGGTGACCCAGGAGCCGTAGCGGGCGAGCGGCGCCGCCTGGTAGCGCAGGTTGTCGTCGACGTAGGGTTGATCCGTGGACGCGTACTCGTCGTCCATCTGCCGCGCCCAGCGCTCGAGCGTGTCGAAGCCTCCGGCCTCGCGCACCTCGGCTTCGGCGTAGCGGTCGCCGTCGACGATCGCCTCCTCGTCGGCGCGCACGCGCTCGGTGCCGCGGTCGGTCACCACCTCGGCGGTGCCGCGGCGGACGACGACCTCGCTCCAGCCTTCGCGGTCGGCGGTGATGCGATAGACGCCGTAGTTCTGCGGGTAGACCGTGGCGTTGGGCGTCTCGACGCGCGGCAGCTCGTCGCCGAGCGAGTCCTGGAGCACCACGAGCTGCAGGTTGCCCTCGAGCAGCCGCAGCACGGTGGCGCGGTCGTCGCGGTCCGGGGAGGCGGCCAGCCGTTCGAGCACCAGCTCGCTGCCGCCGTCCACGCGCAGGATGTTGCGGTCGGCGAGCACGATCTCCACCCGCGACCGTTCGGGCACCGAGATGCGGTCGCCGGCGAGGACCGGCTGGTTGATCTCGGCGCTGGTGCGCTCGTCGGTGCCGGCCTGCAGCAGGGTGGCCGAGCCCTCCACCACGCGGAAGTAGCCGTAGCTGCCGCTCTCGGCGGCGGCGGGAGCCGCCAGCGCGAGCAGCCCCAGGGCGAGCGCGAGGCTGGACACGAGCATCTTCTTCGACGCGTTCATCGCTTTGGTCTCCATGTGTCGGACGATACCCTCGCCCTCTGGAATCAGCAACTTCCGGACCAACTCCTTTATTTCCTCGCCGGGCGCCCGCAAACTCCCCATTTTCCTGGGTTTCGCCCGCGGCTTCAGCCGCCTATAATGGGCGCACCCGGCAGCGGTGTGTCCACGCCAGGCGTCATGGGCGTCCCCTGTGACGACGGCGCGATGCCGGGCCGCGGTCTCGGCGCTCCCTGGGAGGGATCGGTCGGGATCGATTGGGGAGGTCCGACCTTGGCCATGAACTGGTTTCGCGGCAAGAAACAGCAGGAGCCGCAAGACTACACGATCGACGACCTGATCGTGCTCGAGCGCTATGAAGAAGCCGAAGGACGCCTGCGCGCCAAATTGAAGGAAAACCCCAACGACCTGCATTCGCACCTCAAGCTGGCGGAGGTCTGCACCGAGCTCCGCCAGTTCGAGAAGGCGGTGGAGGCGTACGTCTTCGTCGCCGAGGAGTACGCTCAGGACGGCTTCCACGACAAGGGCATCGCGCTGCTCTCGAAGGCGATGAAGTTCGCGCCGCTCGATCAGTCGCTGCGCTTCAAGGTGGAGAAGCTGCAGCGCGAGAAGGGCATGGAGCACGTGCGCACGCTGGCCCTCGAGGGCCTGCGCCAGGCCGGCGGCACCCAGGCCGGGACCTCGGCCCTGGAGCTCAAGCGGCTGTGGCACAACCTCGCCACCAGCACCATGGTGCAAGGCCTCGCCGGCACCGGCGAGCAGCTCAAGCGCCTGTTCGCGGCCATGCAGCTCGTGCGCTTCGAGCCGCAGACGGTGCTGGTGCGCGAGGGAAGCCGCGACGCCTTTCTCTTGTTGATCGTCATCGGCGTCGTCGACGCCGCGGCGGAGGTCGGCGGCCGCGTCATGACGCTGCGCAGCTTCACCTCGGGGGACATCGTGGGCGAAGGGGTGCTGCTCGAGCGCGGCGCCTGGCCGGCCGACTACCGCGCGGCGGAGGCGGTCACCGCCCTGAAGCTCACCCGCGAGGGCCTGGAGAAGTGCCTGGTGGGCAACTCCGACCCGCGCGGCTTCCTGGAGACGCTGCGCGGGCAGCACAACGACCGCGACGTCCTGGCGACCGTTCGGCGTCTGCACACCGGTTCTTGATGGCGATCCTCCCTATCCGCATCTATCCCGACCCTGTCCTGCGGGTGAAGTGTCCCGCGGTCGAGCGGTTCGACGCCGGCCTGCGCAAGCTCGCCGCCGACATGGTGGAGACGATGCACGCGGCTCCCGGCGTGGGTCTCGCCGCGCCCCAGGTCGGCGCCGAGCTGCGCCTCGCCGTGGTGGACACCTCGATCGGAGAGGCCCCCGAGCAGCTCCACGTGCTGGTCAATCCGGAGATCGTCCGCCGCGAAGGCACGGAGGCGGATCTCGAAGGCTGCCTCTCGCTGCCCGGCATCAACGACAAGGTGGACCGGCCGCTCGCCATCTCCGTACGCGCCCGCGACGTCGAAGGCCGGCCTTTCGAGCTCGAGGCGGAAGGCTACCTGGCGCGCGCCATCTGCCACGAGGTGGACCACCTCGACGGCATCCTCTTCACCGATCACCTGCGCGGGCTGCGGCGGGAACGCGCGCGGCGCCAGCTCAAGAAGCTGGCCGAAGAGCTCCGGCAGGAGGTGGCGGTTTGAGCCGTGGCTCGCGGCGCCTTGCCGTCTGGCTCGGCGGTCTCGCGATCGTGGCGCTGGCGGCGTGCGGCGGAGGCGGTGGAGGGGGAGGCGGACCGACGGAGCCGCCGCCACCGCCGCCGCCCGGCATCGTCTTCACCGCGCAAGGCGCCGCCACGGCCAACAGCATCTCGCTGGCGAGCGGCTCCGGCACCACCGCCAACACCCTGATCCTGGAGGTGCGCGCCACCCAGGTCACCGACCTCTACGGCGTCGCCTTCGACCTCGCCTATCCGAACGCCGCGCTCCAGTTCGTCCGCGCGACGCCCGGCCCACTGCTCGCCAACGGCTCCGTGCAGGCGGTGCCCTCGACGCCGGGAACGCTGGTGGTGGGCGGCACTCACCTCGGCAACGTGGCCGGCGCCAACGGCTCCGGCGTGGTGATGACCCTGGAGTTCTCCGCCCTCGCCGCCGGCAGCGGCAATCTCGCCTTCTCGCGCAACTCCGCCTTCGACTCCGACGGCGATCCCATGGCCGGCGTCGGCTGGGTGGCGGGATCGGTGACGGTGACGCGGTAGAATCCCGCGGTCATGCCTCACGATCTGAGCCTCTTCAACACCCTCGGCCGCCGGCTCGAGCCTTTCCAGCCGCTCGATGCCGGCGGGGTTCGCATCTACACCTGCGGCCCCACGGTCTACAACGAGATCCACATCGGCAACCTGCGCACCTTCCTGTTCCAGGACCTGCTGCGGCGGAGCCTGCGCTACCTCGGCTACGGCGTCACCCAGGTGATGAACCTCACCGACGTCGACGACAAGACGATCCAGGGCGCCCACAAGGCCGGCATTTCGCTCGCCGACTACACCGAGCCGTTCATCCGCACCTTCCTGCGCGATCTCGACGCCCTGCACATCGAGCGCGTCGAGCGCTTCCCGAAGGCCACCGAGCACATCCCGGAGATGATCGAGATCATCGCCAAACTGGTGGAGAAGGGTTACGCCTACGAGAGCGAAGGCTCCGTCTTCTTCAGCATCGCCAAGGACGAGGACTACGGGCGGCTCTCCGGCTTCGACCTCGACCAGGCGCGTCAAGGCGAGCGGGTGGCGAGCGACGAGTACGGCAAGGACGACGTGCGCGACTTCGTGCTGTGGAAGGCGGTCAAGCCGGGCGAGCCGTCCTGGGACTCGCCGTGGGGTCCCGGCCGGCCGGGCTGGCACATCGAGTGCTCCGCCATGAGCATGAAGTACCTGGGCGAGACCTTCGACGTCCACTGCGGCGGCGTGGACCTCATCTTCCCGCACCACGAGAACGAGATCGCGCAGAGCGAATCGGCGACGGACCGGCCGTTCGTCCGCACCTGGCTGCACGGCGAGCACCTGATCGTCGACGGCCAGAAGATGTCAAAGTCGCTCGGCAACCAGTACACGCTGCCCGACCTGCTGGCGCGCGGCTGCTCGCCGCGGGCGCTGCGCTACCTCTTCCTCTCGGTGCACTACCGGCAGAAGCTCAACTTCACCTTCGAGTCGCTGGAGGGCGCCGCCGGCGCGCTGCGCCGCGTCGACGAGATGCGTTTCCGGCTGGAGCACGCTCCGGAGCGGGGAGAGGCGGACGCCGGCCTCGCCGCGGCGGCCGAGCGCCTGCGCGCCGACTTCGCCGCCGGCCTCGCCGACGACCTCAACGTCGCCCTGGCGCTCGCCGCGCTCTTCGGCTTCGTCAAGGAGGTCAACGTGGCGATCGAGGAAGGGAGGATCGGGACGGGGGACCGCCGGCGGGTGCTCGACGCCCTGGCGGACGTCGACGGCGTCCTCGGCGTGCTCGATGCCGCCGCGTGGCCGGAAGGGCAGGCGCCGGAGGACGACGCGGCCGAGATCGAGCGGCTGATCGAGGAGCGCAACGCCGCCCGCGGCCGCCGCGACTTCGCCGCCTCGGACCGCCTCCGCGACGAGCTGGCGGCACGCGGCATCGTCCTGGAGGACACGCCGCAGGGCACGCGGTGGAAGCGGCGGTGAAGGCGATGAAATAGTCTGTCCTTGGAGTCCTTGCTATCCTTTGGGTCCTTTTCTCTCTTAGGAAATCTCTGTGGCCGACAACTTCCAGGAGCAGCCGCACGCGCGGGCGCGCGGCAGGGTGGGGGAGGACGACGCCGTGCGCTGGCTCGCCGATCAGGGCTACGAGATCCTGGCCCGCAACGTCGTCAATCATGGCGGCGAGATCGACTTGGTGGCTAAAGAAGGCAGCGCCCTCTGCTTCGTCGAGATCAAGGCGCGCCAGGGCGACAAATACGGTCCGGCGATCGAGGCCGTGGGCTTCGCCAAGCAGCGCCGGCTCTCCCGCGCCGCCGCCCTCTATCTGACGTCGCGCGGCTGGCACGGCCGCGCCTGCCGCTTCGACGTCCTCGGCCTCGACCGCGACGGCGAAGCTTGGCGCTATACCCTGATCCGCAACGCCTTTCCCTACAACCCCGGACCGCCGCGGCGGCGGTGGTAAGGGGCGCCAGGAATAGGGGTTTCCGGTCCGCCGTTGTACCCTTACCGGCCGGCGTCGGCTTGACAGGTCCAGGCGGCCTGACTATCCTTTGCCAGCCTGTCGGGCGGGAATAGCTCAGTGGTAGAGCACAACCTTGCCAAGGTTGGGGTCGCGGGTTCAAGTCCCGTTTCCCGCTCCAGAATTTGACCTTCAGAGATTCGCGGATTCCTTCCGCGTTCTGCTAAGATCGGGGCCGCGCAAGCGGCCCTCTGCGTTCTTAAAAGGCGACGTAGCCAAGTGGTAAGGCGAGGGTCTGCAAAACCCTTATTCACCGGTTCGAATCCGGTCGTCGCCTCCAACTCCTCTCGCATCAAATCGGTCCGGTAATACGAACACCCGACGCGCCAGCTCGGAGCCCAGCGTCTCCTTCTCGTAATAGCGGTCGAGGATGGAGGGGCTCCAGACGAGCAGGTCCGGGTTCCTCTCCGCGAAATCCTCCCAGGTCTCAGCCTCGCTGCGGGCCATGCGCTCGTGGATGAGCAGCAGGTAGGCCCAGGTGATCGTCTCGTGGTAGAGGCCGGGCTTGCCGTTGGCGGCCGCGAAGCGCTTGAGGCCTTCGGTGAAGCGGGCGAGCGCCTCCAGGGCCGGGTACTGACGCAGATAGAGCCAACCGAGGCGGACGTGGTCCCGGTGGTGGAACGCGGCGTTGGGCAGCGTGCAGTCCTCGAAGCTGCGTAGGAATTCGGCGTCGGTCATTTTCCACTCCAAAAGGAAAAGCCCCAGGGGACGGTACCCCTGGGGCTTCGATGACGAACGAATCCTACCGCAAGGACGGGCGAAACGCAAGGGGCGGGCGGCTGGTAGAATTTCCCCCACGCCGGAGTGGCGGAACGGCAGACGCAGAAGACTTAAAATCTTCCGTCCGTAAGGGCGTGCGGGTTCGAGTCCCGCCTCCGGCACCAGACGCCTCCCCCTTTTTTCCCATTCGCTCGTAGTTGGCACGATCCTTGGATTCGGTATGTCCCTTCAAATCGCTGACCAGGTATTGCAGAACGAAAGGCAGGGCCCGATGGCTGAGGGTGAAGTTGAGCGCAAGGAGGCGCCGCAGCAAGAGGAGGTCGCGTCCTGTGCCGTCAACTCGCATCCCTGTCCGGTCGTCGCCATCGGCTCTTCCGCCGGCGGCCTGGAGGCCTTCCAGGAGCTCTTCCGGCACATGCCCGCCGATACCGGGCTCGCCTTCGTCGTCATCCAGCACCTCTCTCCCCGCCATGAGACCCTGATCCCCGAGCTGCTCGCGCCGCTGACCGCGATGCCCGTGCGGCAGGTGACGGACGAGACCATCGTCGAGCCGAACCACGTCTACGTCATGCCGCCGAGCGTCACGCTGACCATCGACGACTGCGTGCTCTACACCGCCAAGGCGCCGCGGTTCCGCGGCCGGCGGTCGCCGATCGACCGCTTCTTCCGCTCCCTGGCCGAGGACCAGGAGGACGAGTCCATCGGCATCATCCTCTCGGGCAGCGGTACGGACGGCGCGCTGGGCCTCAAGGCGATCAAGGAGCGGGGCGGACTGACGATCGTGCAGGCGCCCCAGACGGCGACCTACGACAGCATGCCGCGCGGCGCCATCCTCACCGGCGCCGTCGATCACGTGCTGGCGGTCGAAGAGATGCCGGCGAAGCTCGTCGCTCACCTCGCCCGCCTGCGGGAGGACCAGGGCGGCAGCCCGGAGCGCCTCCGTGAGGAGGTCACCGCCTACCTGGGAAAGATCTGCGCCATCCTGCGGCGGGAGACCGGCCACGACTTCCGCCGTTACAAGCAGAGCACGCTGGTGCGCCGCATCCGCCGGCGGCTCCACGAGGTGCGCTGCGCCGCGGTATATGATTACGTCGAGCTCCTGAACCGCGATGCCCAGGAAGCCGAACGGCTCTTCCGGGACCTACTGATCAGCGTGACCAACTTCTTCCGCGATCCGGAGACTTTCGACCTCCTTGCCGCCAAGGTCGTGCCGCGGCTCTTCGAGGGCAAGGACGCGGACGGCTACGTGCGCGTCTGGGTGCCCGGCTGCGCCACCGGCGAGGAGGCGTACTCGCTCGCCATCCTGCTGCGCGAGCATCTGGCCGGCCTCAAGGAGCCGCCCCACGTGCAGGTGTTCGCCACGGACATCGACACGCAGGCGCTGGAGGCGGCCCGGCAGGCGTGGTACCCGGAGGCGATCGCCGGCCAGATCTCGCCCGGGCGCCTGGAGCGCTTCTTCGTCAAGCAGGGCAATTTCTACCAGGTGGTCCGCGAGATCCGGGACATGTGCCTGTTCTCGCTGCACAACCTGATCGCCGATCCGCCGTTTTCGCGGCTGGACCTGGTCTCCTGCCGCAACCTTCTGATCTATCTCGAGGGCGAGATGCAGAAGAAGGTCGTCGCCCTCTTCCACTACGCCCTGCGTCCGGGCGGTTATCTCCTCCTCGGTCCTTCGGAGATGACTTCGGGGCAGAGCGAGCTGTTCCGCACCCTCGACAAGAAACACCGCATCTTCCAGTCCCGGGATACCGTGGCGCGCCCGCCGTTCAGCTTCCCGCTGGGGGAGCGCACCCGGGGACACCGGCTGGCCGAGGACTCGCCGCGCCGGCCGGCTCCCCGGCAGCAGGAGGTGGCGCGCACCTTCGAGGCGGTGCTGCTGGAGAATTACGCCCCCGCCTGCGTGGTGGTCAACGAGTGGGGCGAAGCCGTGTACTTCTCGCCCCGCACCGGCCGCTTTCTCGAGCCGCCTCCCGGGACGCCCACCGTCAACGTCATCGAGATGGCCCGCAAGGGGCTGCGGCTCGACCTGCGCACGGCCCTGCACAAGGCCGCCACCTCGCGCGTGGAGGTGACGCACGAGAACGTCGACTTCGAGCTCGACGGCCAGACCCACCGCGTCAACGTCATCGCGCGGCCGATGCCGGAGCTGGGCGAGGACCCCGGACTGTTCATGATCGTGTTCCAGGACGTCGCCGCATCCGGCGAGGCCGGCGCCGAGACCGAGGCCGACGCCGACTCTCCGACCGGCGACGACCCGATGGTGCGACGCCTCGAGGCCGAGCTGCGGTCCACCAAGGACCACCTCCAGGCCACGATGGAGGAGCTGGAGAGCTCCAACGAGGAGCTCGTCTCCTCCAACGAAGAGCTGCTGTCGATGAACGAGGAGCTGCAGTCCGCCAACGAGGAGCTGCAGACTTCGAAGGAGGAGCTGCAGTCGGTCAACGAGGAGCTGGAGACGGTCAACGCCGAGCTCAAGAAGAAGCTCGAGGAGCTGGACCGCGCCAACAGCGACCTGCAGAACCTCTTCCAGAGCACCCGCATCGCCACCGTGTTCGTCGACCGTGAGCTGCGCATCAAGAAATTCACCCCCGCCGCCACCGAGGTCTTCCGGCTGATCGACAGCGACGCCGGCCGGCCGATCGCCGACATCGCGCCACGGTTTTCGGGCAGCGATCTCGTCGCCGACATCCGCGAGGTCCTGCGTACGCTCGCCGCGCGCGAGCGGCAGGTGGTGGCCGAGGACGGCTCGGCCTGGTACCTGCTGCGCATCCTGCCGTACCGGACGCTGGGAGACGTCATCGACGGCGTCGTGCTGACGTTTCTCGATATCACGGGCCTCAAGCAGGCGGAGGAGGAGCGGAGCAAGCTGGCGGCCATCGTCGAGTCGTCGCAGGACGGCATCATCGGCAAGACGCTCGACCGCGTCGTCACGAGCTGGAACGCGGGCGCGGAGAGGATGTACGGCTATACCGAGCCGGAGATGATCGGCCAGTCCATCGACCTCATCGTCCCCCCGGAGAACCGGGAGCAGATGGCGGAGGCCTTCGCACAGCTCCGCCAGGGCAGGCGGGTGGAGCCGTTCGAGACCGTCCGCGTGCGCCAGGACGGACGGCGGCTCGACATCTCCCTCACCCTCTCACCGATCCGCGACGCGTCCGGGCGGCTGGTGGGAGCGTCCGGGATCGACCGCGACATCTCGGACCGCAAGCGCGCCGAGGAAGTTCTCCAGACGGAGGCCCGGCGCAAGGACGAGTTCCTGGCCCTGCTCGGCCACGAGCTGCGCAATCCGCTGGCGCCGATCCGCAATTCCCTGCACATCCTGCGCTCCGACCAGGCCACCGCCGAGCAGGGGGAGAGGGCCCTGCAGACGATCGAGCGCCAGGCCGTCCACCTCACCCGGCTGGTGGACGACCTGCTGGACATCTCCCGCATCTCGCAGGGCAAGATCCTGCTGCGCCGCGAGCGCCTCGACGTCGTCGAAACCGTGCGCGCCACGGTCGAGGACCTGCGGCCGCAGGCGGAGGACGCCGGCCTGGCGCTGGAGCTGGACCTGCCGTCCTCGCCGCTCTGGTTGGAAGGCGATCCGACCCGGCTCTCGCAAGCGATCGGCAATGTGTTGCACAATGCCTTGAAGTTCACCGAGCGCGGCGGCCGGATCGCCGCGGCGGTGAGGGAGGAGCCCGAGCGTGGAGCCGTGGCGGTCACCGTACGCGACACCGGCATCGGCATGGAGCCGGAGCTGCTCGGACGGATCTTCGAACCTTTCATCCAGGCCGACCGCAGCCGCGACCGGCAGCGCGGCGGTCTGGGGCTCGGCCTGTTCCTGGTCAAGGCTCTCGTCGAGATGCACGGCGGCTCGGTGGAGGCGGCGAGCGCCGGACCCGGCCGCGGCTCGCAGCTCGCTCTGCACCTGCCCATGGCGCCCCCGAGGAAGGAGACCGCGATGACCGCTTCGGCGCCGGAGACCGCCGCGCGCGCCCGCCGCTGCCTGGTGATCGAAGACCACGAGGACGCGGCGGAGAGCCTGGCGTTGCTGCTGCGGCTGGACGGCCACGAGACCGTGGTGGCGTTCACCGCCGACGAAGGCCTGGAGAAGGCGCGCCAGTTCCGCCCCGACGTCGTCCTCTGCGACATCGGCCTCCCCGGAGCCATGGACGGCTACGGCGTGGCCACCACCCTGAGAAACGATGCGCAGACGCGCTCGGCCTACCTCATCGCCCTCACCGGCTACGGCCAGGAGGAGGACCGCCGGCGCGCCCTGGAGGCCGGCTTCGATACGCATCTCACCAAGCCCGCGGACCTCGACATGCTGCGGCGTCTGCTGGCGGACGCCGGGCGTTGAGGACGCCGCGCGCCGCCCTCCTCGCGTCCGTCTGCGGCCTGCTCGCCGCCGCGCCGGCCTTCGCGGTGCAGGTGCAGCCCGCCGAGCTCAGGAAGATGAGCATCGAGGAGCTGATGGAGGTCGACGTCACCTCGGTCTCGCGGCGCAGCGAGCGCGTCTCCGGAGCGGCGGCGGCGGTGGCGGTGATCACCGGCGAGGACATCCGGCGCTCCGGGGTGACGAGCCTGCCGGAGGCGCTGCGCCTGGTGGACGCCCTGCACGTGGCCCGCTTCAACTCGGGGACCTGGGCGATCAGCGCCCGCGGCTTCAACATCGGCACCGCCAACAAGATGCTGGTGCTGATCGACGGCCGCAGCGTCTACACGCCGCTGTTCTCCGGCGTCCTCTGGGACGTCCAGGATCTCCCTCTCGACGACGTCGATCGCATCGAGGTCATCCGCGGCCCCGGCGCCACGCTGTGGGGCGCCAACGCCGTCAACGGCGTCATCAACATCATCACCAAGAGCGCCCGCGCGACGCCGGGCGGGCTGGCGAAGCTCGGCGCCGGCAGCGAGGAAGGCTGCGCCGCCTTCCGCTACGGCGGCGCGCTGGGGGAGCGCAGCGCCTATCGCGTCTACGCCAAGTACCGCTCGCTCGACGCTCTCGCCTTCACCGCCGGCGGCAGTGCCGAGGATCCGCTGCGCACCCTGCAGGGTGGCTTCCGCGTCGACGGCGACCGCGCGGAGAGAGACTCCTACACGCTGCAGGGCGACGTCTACCGCGGCGCCAGCGGGCTCTTCCAGCGGCAAGACACCCGGATGAACGGCGGCAATCTCCTGGGCCGCTGGTCGCGCCGGTTCTCCGCCTCGTCGCGCCTCGATCTGCGCGCCTACTGGGACCGCACCTTCCGCCGGGTCCAGGACCAGTTCGAGGAGCACCGCGACACCTGGGACCTGGATTTCCAGCACGCGCTCGCCCTGGCGCCGCGGCACGAAGTGGTCTGGGGCCTGGGCTACCGGGTCAGCGGCGACGATACCGAGAACACGCCGGTGATCGCCTGGGTTCCCGCCCAGCGGACGCAGACGCTCTTCAGCGCCTTCGCGCAGGACGAGATCGCGCTGGTGGCGGACCGCCTGCGGCTGACGGTCGGCTCGAAGTTCGAGGTCCCCGAGTACACCGGTCTCGAGGTGCAGCCGAGCATCCGCCTGGCCTGGACGCCGAACGAGCACCGGACCCTCTGGGGCGCCGTCTCGCGCGCCGTCCGCGCGCCCACCCGCCTCGACGAGGACTCCCGTTTCCTCTTCGGGCCGGTGGTCCTGATCCAGGGCAGCCGCGACTTCGAGTCCGAGGAGGTCATCGCCTACGAGGCCGGCTATCGCATCCTGCCGCGCTCCTTCATGTCCCTGGATCTCGCCACCTTCTACAACGCCTACGACCATCTGCGCAGCCAGGAACCCCCCGCCACCGGCGCGCCGTTCCCCATCACGCTCGCCAACAAGCTGAACGCCACCACCTACGGGGCCGAGGTCCAGCTCAACGTGCAGGCCGCTCCCGGGTGGCGTCTCTACGGTGCCTACACCTGGTTCCACAAGCGCCTCACCCTCGATCCCGGCAGCCGCGATCCGAACGGCGGCGTCGCGGAAGGCGACGATCCGGAGCAGCGGTTCGCCATCCGCTCCTATGTCGATCTGCCGGGCGGCGTCGAGCTGGACGCCTGGCTGCGCTACGTGGACAGCCTGCCGAACCCGTTCATCCCCTCGTACACCGAGCTCGACCTCCGCCTGGGCTGGCGGCCGAGCGACCGGCTGGAGCTGTCGATCGTCGGGCAGAACCTCCTCCACGAGCGGCACGCCGAGTTCTTCACGGCGCGCCCGGAGGAGGTGCAGCGCAGCGTCTACGGCAGGACGGTATGGCGATTCTGAAGCGGTCATCGAGCACCGGGTTTCTCCTGCTGACGGTCCTGCTCGCCGCGTTTCAGGCGGCCGCCGCGACGGAGACCGCTGCGGAGTACGACGTCAAGGCCGCCTTCCTTTACAACTTCACCAAGTTCGTGGAGTGGCCGTCCTGGGCCTTCCACGACGACCGCAGCACGGTGCGGCTCTGCGTGCTCGGCGAGGATCCTTTCGGCGGCAGTCTGCAGGAGCTCGCCGAGGGCGAGGTGGCGGGCCGGCGCGTGACCGTGCTGCGCGCCCGCGCCTTGGGCGCGCCCACCGGCTGCCAGATCCTCTTCGTCAGCCGGTCGGAGAGGGAGCGGCTGCCGTTGATCCTCCGCGAGGTGCGCGATGCGCCCGTGCTGACGGTGGGCGACATGCAGGGGTTCCTCGAGCAGGGCGGAATCGTCAACTTCATCGTCGAGGGCTCCAAGGTCCGCTTCGAGATCAGCCAGGAAGCCGCGGAACGGGCGGGGATCCGGATCAGCTCGCGGCTGCTCCGGCTGGCCACCCGCGTCGTCACCAGCCCGAGGCCGGGACCCTGACCGTGCTGCGCAACCTTCCCATCCGTCTCAAGCTGATGCTCATCGTCATGCTGACGACCGGCGGCGCGCTGCTGTTGGCCGGCCTCCTGCTCATCACCTTCGAGCGCAGCCGATCGCAGACCGAGCTGCAGCGGGACCTGGTGACCCTCGCCGAGCTGGTGGCCCAGAACAGCGCCGCGCCTCTGCAGTTCAACGACTCCACCGCCGCCACCGAGACCTTGGGAGCGCTGAGGGCGCGGAAGACCATCGCCGCCGCCGCCCTCTACGACCGTGAGGGACGCCTCTTCGCCGCCTATCCGCAAGCCGGCGGCCGTGCGGTGCCGCAACGGCCGGAAGAGCCGGGCGTCGAGATGCGGCCCGGCGCCGCCGTCGTCTTCCTCCCCGTCGAGCTCAAAGGGGAGAGGATCGGCACGGTCTACCTGCGCAGCACCCTCGACGAGATCGCCGCCCGCGTGCGCCTGCAGGCGATCACCGCCAGCATCGTCTTCGTCGTCTCGGGACTCGCGGCCCTGCTGCTCTCCGCCGGCCTGCAGCGCCTGATCTCGCGTCCCGTTCTGGACCTCGCCGAGACGGCGCGGGCGGTCTCCGAGCGCAAGGACTACTCGCTGCGCGCCAAGAAGGGCGGCGACGACGAGCTCGGCCACCTGGTGGACGCCTTCAACGACATGCTGGGGCAGATCCAGGAGCGGGATTCCGAGCTGCGGCTGGCGGAGCAGGAACGCTCGCGCCTGCTGGTGCTCGAGCAGGAGGCCCGGCGGCAGGCCGAGGAGGCCAACCGCCTCAAGGACGAGTTCCTGGCGACGCTCTCCCACGAGCTGCGCACGCCGCTCAACGCCATCCTCGGCTGGGGCCAGGTGCTGCGCTCCGGCAAGCTCGACGCGGCCACGGCCGAGCGGGCCCTGGAGACCATCGAGCGCAACGCCCGCTCGCAGGCGCAGCTCATCGCCGATCTGCTGGACATCTCCCGCATCATCACCGGCAAGCTGCGGCTCGATCCCAAGCCGGTCGAGCTTCCCCGCATCATCGAGGCGGCGCTCGACAGCGCCCGTCCCGCGGCGGAGGCCAAGGGCATCCATCTCGACGTCTTCCTCGATCCGCTCATGACTCCCATGCTGGGCGACGCCGACCGCCTGCAGCAGATCGTCTGGAACCTCCTCTCGAACGCCATCAAGTTCACCCCGCAGGGCGGCCGGGTCGAGGTGCGGTTGACGGAAGCGATGCCGAACGCGGTCGTCCAGGTGGTCGATACGGGGGTCGGCATCAGGGCTGATTTCCTGCCGCACGTCTTCGACCGTTTCCGCCAGGCGGAGAGCTCGCACACGCGCTCGCATGGCGGGCTGGGGCTCGGCCTCTCCATCGTCCGGCATCTCACCGAGCTCCACGGCGGCACGGTGGAAGTCGCGAGCGACGGGGAAGGGAAGGGCTCCACCTTCACCGTCAAGCTGCCCCTGGCCGTGGAGCTGACCGGCGAGGTGCCGGTGGAGCGCCGGCCGGCGGCGCCGCAGGTGTGGAGCGCGCCGGACCTGCTGAAGGACCTCCGCATCCTCGTCGTCGAGGACGAGAAAGACACCCGCGAGCTGCTGGTGATGGCGCTCGAGGGATGCGGCGCGAGAGTGACGTCCGCGGTCTCGGTGCCCGAGGCGTTGGCGGCGTTCGAACGCGCGGCCCCGGACGTCATCGTCTCCGACATCGGTCTGCCCGGGGAGGACGGCTATTCGTTCATCCGCAAGGTGCGGGCGCGCAACGGCGGCGGCCGGGTCCCCGCGGCGGCCGTCACCGCCTACGCCGGCGCCGAGGACCGCCGGCGCGCCCTCGAATCCGGTTTCCAGACCCACCTCGCCAAGCCGGTGGATCCTTCGGAGCTGGTCGCCACGGTAGCGCGGCTGGCGGGGCGGCGGGTGGGGGTCTAGAAACTCACCCGCAACCCCAACCGATACGATCGCGGCGGCGTTCGCAGAACCGCTTTCCCGTAATCCGGATTGACGGGGGTAGAGGAGGCGTTGTCCGCCTCCTGGAACCCCCAGCGCTGGTCGAGCAGGACGGGACGCTGGACGTCGAGCAGATTGAAGACGTCGAAGAGGAAATTGACCGTCGCCGGTCCTACGGTCAACGGATAGCCGAGATGGAGGTCCGCCTCGTAGGTGTCCGGCGTCCTGCCCTCGGCGCCGCGGCGGGTGAGGAAGAACTCGTAGCGGCCGTAGATGTCCGAGTAGCCGTAGCGGGTCAGCGGCGTGCCGGTGCGGTAGTAGGTCGAGAGTCCCACCGACAGCTTCCACGGCGTCACGTACAGGCCCGAGAGCTTGAACTGGTGGCGCCGGTCGTTCGACAGCGGACCCTTGTTGGTGATGCGGGCCAGATTGCTGCCGTTGGTGAAGAAGTCGAAGTAGTCATAGGCCGCGGAGATGTTGGGGTCCGCGCCGACGTTGGTGAAGGGAGCGTAGAGGCCGTCGAAGTTCCCTTCGAGCTTGGAGTAGATGTAGGAGGCTAGGGCCTGCCAGTTCTTCGAGAAGCGCTTCGTGGCGTCGAGCTGCACGCCCTTGAAGACGCGCTTGGGCTCGGGGGCGGGGAAGACCTGCGCGTAGTCGAGGGTCGCCACCTCGCGCATGATCCCCCGGCCGGGATTGCCGATGCAGTAGGTGCCGTCGCGCAGATCGGCGCACAGGAAGTCCTCGATCACCTCGCCGTAGTCGCGGTAGATGCCCTTGATGCCCAGCGCCACGTCGGGGAGCACCTCGCGCTCGTAGCCGAACAGGGCTTCCCGGATGTACTGGTTGTGCAGGTCCGGGTCCGAGGGCTCGGTGAAGCCGCCGAAGATGGTGGAGTCCTCGCCGAGCGCCGCCTCCGCCGCCGGATCGGGCGCCGTGCCCGTGGGGCTGAAGTTGAAGATGCGCGCCTGGCGCTCGAAGGAGAAAGAGCGGATCACCAGGTCCATCGGGATCTGCTCGTAGTAGCGGCCGTAGGAGCCGTAGACCTTCGAACGGCCGTCGGACGTCGGGTCCCAGACGAAGCCGAGGCGGGGCGCGTAATCCTTCTTGAGATCGATCTGCTTCTCGCCCGAGGCGTCGATGATCTCCTGGCGGTCCCAGCGCAGGCCGACGTTGAGGGTGAGGTTCGGGCGCAGCGACCAGCGGTCCTGCAGGTAGAGGGCGGTATTCTTGTGCTCGGGCGAGGCCACGAGCGCCGACACCGGCGCGTTGGCGACCGACGCCGTCGGCGTCGTCCAGTAGAAGTGGCTGTAGACCGGTCCCGCGTCCGTCGAGAAGACGTCCACCTGCTGGCCGCCGGAGAAGCGGCGCACGACCTCGGCGCTCTCCTTCTCGTGGTCGAGCCCGAGCTTGACCTCGTGACGGGTCAGGTAGCGGGTGACCGAGCCGCCGGCGCCGTCGCGCCGGAAGTCTTTCGTCTGCAGCAGCCCGAAGCCGCCGGTCTGGAAGAAGTTGTCGTCCACGTTGCGGAGCTGCACCACGTCGCCGGCGCCGGTGGCTGGACCGATCGAGTTCTCCTCCTGGTGCCGGGCCGCCTGGGCGGTGAGCAGCCAGGAGGCGGAGAGAATGCCCTCGTAGCGAAAAGCGTAGTCCTTGCCGCCGAAGCTGCGGACGCCCGTGTAGGTCAGCGGATCGCCGTTCAGCGAGTGCTGGGCGTCGTTGATGGCGCCGGTGTCGTCCTGGGGGTCCTGGAAGAAGGTGGCGATGAGCGATTGGTTGTCGTTCAGGCGGTAGGTGAGCTTGGCCGCGCCGAGGTCGCGGTCGTCCTTGGATTCGACGACCGTGCCTTCCTGGGGCCCGCCCGGCAGGGCGGTGTCGAGAGTGTTCTTCACCCGATCGTAGGCGGCGAAAAACCAGAGCTTGTCCTTGACGATGAAGCCGCCGAGCCCGATGCCGAAGTCCTCGCGGGTGTAGCCGCGGGAGGTGCCGGCGACCGAGGACACCTCCTCGGCGGTGCTCTGCTGGGAGTCGTCGTCGTGATAGGCGAAGAGATCGCCGTGGAGCTCGTTGCCGCCCGACTTGGTGATGACGTTGATGATGCCTCCGGTCGAGCGCCCGAACTCGGCCTCATAGCCACCGGTCTTGACGTCCACCGCCTGGATGAACTCGAAATTCAGCCCCTTGCCCTGGAAGCCGTATTCGGCCCCGGTGGTGTTGACGCCGTCGATGTAATAGACGTTCTCCGCTCCGGTCGAGCCGTAGACGGTGACGGAATCCTGCCGGGTGTTCTCGGGGTTGGCGTCCGAGGCGACGCCGGGCGTAATCTGCACCACCGCGGCGTAGTTGCGCGCGGTGGGCAGGGTCAGGATGGCGCGGGTGTCGAGGTTCGAGCCCTGGGTGCTGGTCGTCGTGTCCACCACCGGCGCGTCGCTGGTGACGGTGATCGAGGCCGACACCGAAGCCCGCAGCGAGGCGGGGAGCGTGGTGTCCCGGCCGAGGCTCACCGCGATCTTCTCGTGGGTTTCGTTGGCGTAACCCTCGAGGGTGAAGGTCACCGTATATTCGCCGGGCGGCAGCAGCTCGAGCCGGTAGGCGCCGGTGCTGTCCGTCACCGCCGTCCGCGAGGCTTGGAGAGCGGGACTCCGCGCCTCCACGCCGACGCCGGGCAGCACGCCGCCGCCCTCGTCCGTCACCCGGCCGACGATGCTGCCGGTGGTCTGCGCCGCGGCGGACGCGGCGATGGCGAGGAGCAGTACGACCGACAAAAGCAGGCAACGACGCGGCGCGCTCATCGTGACCTCCTGAGAGTCCGGGGACTGAATGTGGGCGGGAATGTACCACAGAGCGGGAGTGGACGATGAAGGACCTAAAGGATTACAAGGACTGCAAGGACAGGTGAAGTTCAGGTGAGCCTTCTTTGTCCTTGCTGTCCTTGCTGTCCTTGCTGTCCTTGTCGTCCTTTTGCAGAGCGGTCTCCCCACCGAGCAACCTCCTCCTCCCTATTGCGTACACTTCCCCGATGAAGATCCGCACCCAGCTCATCATCGCCTTCCTGCTGCTCGCCGTCGTGCCGCTGACGGGGATCGTCCTCTACTCGTACTTCGCCTCGCTGCGGGCGGTGCGCCGGGCCACGGATACGCAGGCGCGATCCCTGGCGGGCGAGATGGAAGGCCGCATGGCTTCGATCCGGGAGGAGCTGGGGCGCGGCGCCGCCCGCATCGCCGAAGTGCCTGCGGGAGACCTCCTCTCGGCGGCGCGGTCGCATCGCGACGGACGCGCCGATCCGCTGCTCGGCCAGATGGTGCTCGGCTTCGGCGAGGCCGCGCCGTTCCTGCGCTCGCTGGAGTTCGTCCCGGTCCCTCCCGCCGCGTCCCCGGCGAGCCCGGCACCGCCTCCCGCGCCCGCGTCTCCAGGCGTTCCGGCCGCCGAGGCTCCCCGCGTCGTCCCGCGGATGGTGATCGACGTGCCGAGCATCCTGCGGAACGCGCGAAGGCAGGCCGAGGCCGAAGCCGGGCAGGATCCCGAGGCGCTGGCGGCGATCGATTCCGCTCTGCAATCCCTCGAGAACCTCGGCGAGGTACCTGCGGTGCCGGGAGCGAAGTCCGGAGGCCCGCCGGTCCCGGCCCCTCCCGCAGGCCCGGCGCGCCAGCAGATCGAACGGATAAAGGAGCAGATCGAGGAGCAGCGAAAGGTCCGGCAGGATCTCCGCGAGGCGGAGAGGGAACGCCAGGCCGCGGTCCGGGAGCGCGCCAGGGTGGAGAGGCTGGTGCTCGGCCGCCATTTCGAAGCGCCGGTGCGGCAGCAGGGCAAGGTGGTGGGGATGGTCAAGGTGCAGATCCGCGGCGACGAGCTGCTGCGCCGCGTGCTCGCGCGCACCCGCCGCGCCGAAGGCGAGGTGCCGTTCGCCATCGATGCCCAAGGCAAGCTCCACACCGCCAACGACGCGGACCGGCGGACGATCGAGAGCCTGCCGCTGGCGCTCGACGCGCACGCCCATGCGACCTCGGCGCGCTGGGTGCTCGGCGACTGGGTGGTGGCCACCCGCAAGGACCCGGAGAGCGGCCTCATCTTCGGCATCGCCCATCCCATGCCCCTCCAGGAAGTGCGGCGGACGGCGGCCCGCAACTTCGGCTACGGCCTCGGCATGATCGCCCTCGCCCTCTTCGGCATCCTGCCGCTCTCGACCCGCATGACGCGCAATCTCAGGCTCGTCACCGAAGGCGCGGACCGCATCGCCAGGGGGGATCTGGAGGCCCGGGTGCCGGTGCGCTCCGGCAATGAGTTCGGCAAGCTGGCCCTCGCCTTCAATCACATGGCCGAGGACCTCAAGACGCACCAGGAGCGGCTGCTGGAGGAGGAACGGCTGCGCAAGGAGCGCGAGATCGAGCAGGCCCTGCTGCAGACCGAGTACGAGCGCAAGACGCGCGAGCTGGAGGAGGCGCGGCGCTTCCAGCTCTCGCTGCTGCCGAAGACGCTGCCGGAGCACCCGGCCTTCGAGATCGCGGTGTCGATGCGCACGGCGACGGAGGTGGGAGGCGACTACTACGACTTCCACCTCGGCGAAGACGGCGCGCTGACGGTGGCCGTCGGCGATGCCACCGGCCATGGCGCCGTGGCGGGGACCATGGTGACGGTGGTGAAGAGCCTCTTCTCAGCCGACGCCGGCGCCTCGCCCCCGCCCCAGTTCCTCGCCGAGGCGGCGCGCGCCGTCAAGCGCATGGAGCTGGGCCGCATGGCGATGGGGCTGTGTCTGGCGCGGCTGGACGGCCGCTCGCTCATCCTCTCCTCGGCCGGCATGCCGCCGGTCTTCGTCCACCGCCCGGAGAGCGGCGAGACGGAGGAGATCGCGCTGCAGGGCATGCCCCTCGGCGGCCTCGCCTCCGAGTACCAGGAGCGGCGGCTGGAGATGGCGCCCGGCGACACGATCCTGCTGCTCACCGACGGCCTGCCCGAGCTGACGAACGCCGAGGGGGATCCCCTCGGCTATCCGCGGGTCCGCTCCCTCTTCGCCTCTCTGAGCGGCAAGCCGCCGGAGGACGTGATCGCCGGCCTCGCGAACGCCGCCGAGTCCTGGACCGGCGGCGAGCCCCCGAAAGACGACATCACGCTGGTGGTGGTCAGGATGCGTGCAGGATGACCTTGCCGGACGAACCCGTCTGCCCTTCGAGACCTCACCCCCTGGCCCCCTCTCCAGCAAGCTGGAGAGGGGGAAGAAGAAAAAGCAAGACCCATTGCAGGCGTTCCCCCTCTCCATCTTCGATGGAGAGGGGGCCAGGGGGTGAGGTCTCGAAGGGCAGGACCGTCCCTTTGGCACTCCCCCTTGAAACACCTCCACCCCCCACGCCGTAAAGGAGCCTGGAGATAAAACCGCATGGAGCGCACCCTCACATCCGCCACCTCCCACGACCTGCCGGCCGAGCCCGGCTTCAGCCTCCGCCGCCTGTGGCTGGTCGCCGGCCTCGACTTGAAGGAGAGCCTCCGCCGGCCGCTGTTTCTCCTCTTCGCCGTCTTCATGGCCCTGAACGGTTCCTGCATGTCGCGCGGGGACTGGGTCTTCCGCTCGATCGACACCTCCCTGGGGGGCAACAAGGCCTGGGTGGATTCGGAGTTCCAGACCTCCTACGTCTACGCCCTGATCAGCTTCTTCATGGTCTCGTTCTTCGTGGCGGTGGCGGCCGGCATGCCGCTGATCCGCGACCGCGAGCATGGGGTGACCGACCTGCTGCACTCGACGCCGCTGCGGCCGGGCGAGTACGTGTGGGGAAAGTTCATGGCCGCCTTGCTGGCCTGTCTGACCGCGGTGGTCGTGCTGCCGGTGAGCACGGGACTCCTCAGCCATCTCCTGCCCGACCCGGCCGTGCCCGAGATGTACGGCTGGTTCCGCCTGATGGCCTACGTGCGGCCGCTGCTGGTCTTCCTGCTGCCGGCTGTGCTGTTTACGGCGGGAGTGACCTTCGCCCTCGGCCGCTGGACGGGGAGGCCCATCCTCGTCTTCCTCTTTCCTGTCATGCTCTTCCTGACCTACCAGAGCTTCCTCTGGGGAACCTACCCGCCACGCATCAGCGACGGCCTCTCGGACGTGCTGCGCTACGCCGATCCTTCGGGCTTCCGCTGGCTCAAGGAACGTTGGCTCCTGGTGGACCGCGGCATCGCCTTCTACAACACCCGGCCGGTGGCCTACGACGCGCCGTTCCTGCTGAGCCGGGCGGTCTTCGCGCTCGTGGGCCTGCTGTTCGTGGACCTCTCGCGGCGCCACTTCACGCGGCGGCTGCGCCGGCCGGCCAAGGCCCGGCGGGCGGAGGGGCCGCCGAGCTCGGCCGCCGCCGAGGTCCGTCCGCTCTCCTCGTTCGCCATGAAGGCGCGCGCGCCGCGCTTCCTCTCCGGCACCCTCTCGGTGGCCCGCTTCGAGCTGCAGGAGCTGCGGTCACAGCCGGGCCTCTATATCTTCATCCCGTTCATTCTGATCTTCCTCTTCATCATGTACCGGGACTTCCGCGGAGGCGGCAATGGCTTTTTCACTCCCGTCCTGTGGACGCCGGGCACGGCGGCGCTCTACGCGGCCACGTTCCTGACGGTCGCCTTGGGGCTGCTCTTCCTCTTCTACATGGTCGAGTCGCTGGAGCGCGAGGGAGCCACGGGGGTGGCGCCGGTGTTCTACTCGACGCCGGTTTCCACAGGCTCCATCGTGACGGGCAAGGCGCTGGCGAACCTCGCGGTGCTGGGCATCGCCTTGCTAGGCGCGTTGCTGGTGGCCGCGATGGCGATCCAGGGGGCCGGAAAGGTCCCCTTCACGCTCGGACCGTTCCTGGTGGTCTGGGGCCTGCTGTTGACGCCCACCCTGATCGTCTGGATCGCCTTCGTAGCCGCGCTCCACTCGCTGACCCGCAGCCGCTACACCACGTACGGCCTCGGCATCGCGCTCGGCATCCTCACCGCCTTCCTGCTCCTCCGCGGCCATATGAATTGGGTGGGGAACTGGGTGCTTCTGGGAGCTACGCGCTACGGCTACGCCGTGCCGTGGACCGACATGGGAGCGTTCCAGCTCGACGGCTCGGCGGTGGTGCTCAACCGTCTCTTCATGCTGGCGCTGGCGGTGCTGTTCGGCTGGACCGCCGTGCGCTTCCTCAACCGCCGCCAGCGCGACCGCCTGCACCCGGTGCTGCCGCCTTCCGAGCGGCGGCGCACGCTGCTCACCGCCGCCGCGCTGGCCGTGCCGCCGCTGGTGCTCGGCTTCACGCTGTGGGCGGAGGTGAGCCAGGGATTCCAGGGCGCGGCGGTGGAGAAGGAGCGCAAGGATTATTGGCGGAAGAACGTCGCCTCCTGGGCCGATCAGCCGCTGCCCTATGTGACGCGGGTGGAGATGGATGTCGACTTCGAGCCCGCGACGAGAGGCTTCCGGGTGAGCGGCTTCTATGATCTGCAGAACCAGAAGGACCGGCCGTTGTACTGGTTCCCGGTCACCGGCGGCACCGCCTGGAAGGATCTCGCCTGGACCCTCGACGGCCGTCCGTGGCGGCCCGAGGATCGCTCGCGCCTCTACGTCTTCCGGCCGCCGAAGCCGCTCGGTCCGAACCAGTCGGTGCGTCTGGGCTTCCGCTACCGCGGCACCATCCTGCCCGGCGTTTCGAAGAACGGCGGCAACGTGGCGCTCGGCGAGTTCATCCTCCCCGCCGGCATCCTCCTCACCGGCCGCAATCCCGACTTCGTGCCCAAGATCGGCTTCGATCCGAAGATCGGCGTGGACGAGGACAACCTCAGCGAGCCGCGCATTTATCCGCCGTATCACTATCTGGGCAGGACCGACGCCGACCTCGACCGCTCGGCCTTCACCCAGCGGCTGCGGCTCACGGCGCCGGCCGAGTATACGGTCAACTCGACGGGCATCCTGACGGGCGAGAGCGTCAAGGACGGCCGGCGCACGACGGTCTGGGAGAGCGACTATCCGGTGAGGGTATTCAACGTCGCCGCCGGCCGCTGGGCGGTGAAGCGCGGATCCGACACCGCCGTCTTCTACCATCCGGGGCACCCTTATAACGTCGACAGCCTGCTGGAGGCCTTGAACGGCGCGCGCCGCTACTACGCCGCCTGGTACGCGCCGTATCCCTGGCGCGAGCTGCGGCTCAACGAGTTCCCCGCCTACGCCGACTACGGCCGGGGCAACGCCACCAACATCTTCTTTTCCGAGGGCGTCGGCTTCCTCTTCCGGCCGACGCCGGAGAACGACACGGCCTTCACCATCGCCGCCCACGAGGCGGCCCACCAGTGGTGGGGCCACATCATGCAGTCCGGCGAGGGACCGGGCGGCATCGTGCTCGCCGAAGGCGCGGCCAACTTCGCCGCCCTGATGCTGCTCGAGCAGGTGCGCGGCCCGCAGGCGCGGCAGTTCTATGCCCGCGAGATGGAGGCCATCTACGGCGAGTTCCGCCAGCCGAGCACCGAAAAGCCCCTGGCCGAGACCCTGGAGCTCGAGGGCCGTCAAGGAGACGTGACGGTCATCTATGACAAGGGGGCCTGGGCGCTCTGGATGCTCTATCGCCAGATGGGGAAGGAGGCCTTCCTCGCCGGCGTGCAGCGCTTCTTCCAGATCTACCACGGCAACCCGGACCATCCGGTGATCGAGGACTTCGTCGCCGTGATGCGCCCCTACGCCAAGGATCCGAAGGCCTTCGACGACTTCGTCCGCCAGTGGTTTTTCTCCACCATCACCCCCGAGTACCGCATCGACGAGGCGCGCAAGCAGCCGGTGGGGCAGGGATGGGAGGTGATCGCGCGCGTGGAGAACGCCGGCACCGGCCGCATGGCCGTCGAGGTGGCGGCCACCCGCGGCCAGCGCTTCGACGATAAGGGAAAGGTCTCGAGCGAGTATCGGGATGCGCGGACGACGGTCGTCCTCGGAGCCGGGGAGGCGAAGGACGTCCGCATCCGCTGCTCCTTCGAGCCGCAGCGGTTGGTGGTGGACCCCGACGCCAACGTTCTCCAGCTCCAGCGCAGGGCCGCGGCGGCGAAGCTGTAGCGGGTCACTTCCTCACCTGCTGCCAGAACAAAATCGCCGTCACCAGCAGGCCGATCACCACCACGGCCACGCGCGCCCTTTCCTTGCCGATGTAGCGCGCGAAGCGGGCGCCGCCATAGCCTCCCGCAACAGCGCCCACGGCCAGGATCAGCGCCTCCGGCCAGGCCACGGCGCCCTTGAGGATGAAGTACCCCGCCGCCACGGCGTTGATGCACAGGTTGAAGACGTTCTTGATGCCGTTCGCGGCGTGGATGTTCGACAAGCCGAGGAAGCCGAGCAGCGCCAGCATCAGGATGCCGATGCCGGCGCCGAAGTAGCCGCCGTAGATCGCTACGCCTAGTTGCAGTAGAACTGCCGCCGCCCAGCGTCCGGCCGGGATCGTGGACGGATCCGCTTCGCCTGCCAGATTTTCCAGCAGGGCTCTCCGTGAGACGGCGCCTTGAACCATGAAGAGGACGGTGGCGAAGAGAAGCAGGATCGGCGCCAGGAAGGCGAAGGTCTTCTCGGGCGTGCGCAGGAGGAGGACCGAGCCGATGGCGCCGCCCATAAGGCTGGGCAGAAACAGCGTGCGCAGCCACCGCCGGTGCTCGCGCACCTCCCGGCGGTAGCCGAACAAGCTGGCCGCGCCGCCGGGCAGCAAGGCCACGCACGAGGTGGCGTTGGCGGTGATGGCCGGCAGACCGAGGAAGACCAGCGTCGGAAAGGTGAGGATGGTGCCGCCCCCGGCCATCGCGTTCATGGCGCCCGCGCCGAACGCGGCGGCGACGAGCGCCAGGATGCCGGCCGGAGTCATTGGAGGGGGAGGATAGCACCGGCCCGTCGGGCTCGGAGCCGCCGTGCGCGATCAAGGAAGAGGCAGCTTCTGGATCGTCTTCTCGAGCAGCGCCGAAGTCTCCGCGTCGTAGGGATTCAACAACGCCGAGCGCGCGAGGTAGTGATTGGCCCGGGCGTAGTCGCCGCGCTCGAAGTAGACCGTGCCGAGGCCTTTCAGGCTCTCGGGGATCTCGATGTGCGGATGGTGGGGGAGCTCGAGCACCCGCTGCCAGAGCTTGACGGCGCTCTCCGCCTGGCCCTGGGCCTTGAGGCTCCAGGCCATGCCGTTCAAGGCGCTGTAGTTGCTGGGCCAGGTGAGGAGCACCTTCTCGAAGTCGGACTGCGCCTCGCGCGTCAGGCCGAGCCTGAGCAGGGACCATCCCCGGCCCGCCATGGCCGAGCCGTCGCGCGGCGTCCTCTGCAGCGCCCGGCTGAAGGCGGCGGACGCTTCCTCGTAGCGATGAAGATAGAAGAGACGCCAGCCGAGAGCGGTGTCCGGATTCCGGCTCACCAGGTAGGTCGGTTCGAGCAGCAGACGCAGCTCCGGCGTGAGCCTGCCGGTGCGGAGTGCCTTGGCCATGACTTGCACGTATGGGTCGTCCGGCAGATCCACGACGAGACGCTGGATCAACGGTACGGCGTCGTCGAAGCGGTTCTCGAGCAGCGCGAGACGGGCGAAGGCCCGGTCTCGCTTTCCCGCTTTCGCGAAGTTCTTCTTGGCGCTGCTCCAATCCCCGGAGTAGAAACCGATGTCTCCCAGGACGTGGTAGGCCCGGCTGTACTCGGGATCGATTTCCAGGCAGCGGCGCAGAGCACGCTCGGCGTCGGCCGTCTGGTTGCCATAGAAGTAGGCAATGGCCAGGGTGTCCCAGGCGTCGACGAGGTCCGGCGACAGCTCGGTGGCCAGCCGGAGATCGGTCCACGCCTTCTCGAACTCCTTCGCCATCATGAGGCTGTGGCCCTGGCTGATGAGGAGGCGCGAGGTCTCGGCCGCCGAGGCCTTCCCGGCGGGAACGGGCGGGATGGAATTCCGCAGGCGCGACACCAGCAGCCCGCCGCCGCCGCCGAGCAGCAGGCCGAGGACCAGCGCCGCGGCGAGCAGCAGGCGCTGCCGCCGCCGCTCCTCCTGCCGCAACGAGCTGATGAGGCCGGGATCGGCGCCGGTCAGGAACTGGTCCAGGCGCTCGGCTTCCGACGCCTCTTCCTTGGCGCCGCCGGGTAGGAGTCGAAAGTTCCGATGATCGGCCACGGACGTCTGGACAGGTGTTGCGGTCCCGAGCGACGAGATCGCTCTTCTCTAGCTACGCAAGAACGCGACCAAGGTTACGGTAGGGACTCAGCACCCTGCGCCCCTGCGCTCGCGAGGCGAGGGTGCCGCTGGAGCCTCAGATGGCCTTGATGAGACGCGCGGCGGCCTCGGTCCGCTCCTCGCCGGACGCCTCGTCGGCGCCCTCGCTGCTCTCGACGACCACCTGCCGCAGGGCGTCGATGATCTTGTCGAGCCGCGAGCGCACGGTCGGGTAGGAGACCCCGGCCTGTTCGGCGATCGCCTTCAAGTTGCCGCTGGCGAGGACGAACATCTCGATGAAGCGCTGGTGCTCCACCGGCAGCCGCGCCAGCCGGGGCGCCGGGAAGTCGGCCTCGATGGCGACGCCGCAGGAGGCGCAGCTCATCCCCGTCACCTGCATGGGTTTCTGACAATACGGACAGTGGTTGGTTACCGGTTCGGGCGGCATCTTCGTCGGCTGGGACCGTGCAGAGAGTACCGCCGTCTTCCCGCCGGAGTCAATCTCTCAAAACCAACGAATACCGAACCGCTGCGGACGCAGTCCCGCCGCTTGACAGCCAAACTGGAACCGCTTACAGTCGGGGCGATGTAACCGCTTTCAGCAATCAGGCCCGTCACGGAGAGCCGCCGTGCAGTCGAGCCACAGCCCCTCGATCTACGAAGTCGCCAGCTCGGCCGGCGTGTCGGTGGCCACGGTGTCGCGGGTGCTCAACGGCAAGGGGCCGGTCAGCGAGGAGGCGCGCCGGCGGGTGCTCCACGCCATCGAGACGCTCGGCTACGTGCCGCACGGCGGCGCGCGCAGCCTCTCCACGCGGCGCACGATGAACATCGGCGTCCTCCTGCCGGACGTCCACGGCGCCTTCTTCTCCGAGATCGTGCGCGGCATCGATCTCGCCGCCCGCGCCGCCGGCTACCACATCTTGGTCTCCGGCTCGCACAGCGACCTCGCCGAGACCACGGCGGTCTTGCAGGCCCTGCACGGCCGCATCGACGGCCTCATCCTGCTGACCGCCGGCATCGGCGCCGAATGGCTGCGCAGCTCGCTGCCGCCGCGGCTGCCGGTGGTGCTTCTCCACAACTCCGGCGGGGAAGGGGACCGCGACTCCATCGGCATCGACAACCGCCTGGGGGCGCGGCTGGCGGCCGAGCATCTGCTCGGCCTCGGGCATCGCCGCATCGCGCTGATCTGCGGCCCGCCCGGCAACGTGGACGCCGAGGAGCGCCGGCGCGGCTTCGGCGAGGCGCTCGCCGCCCGCGGCGCCGCGGCGCCGGATGGTCTCGAGCAGCCGGGAGACTTCGGCGAGGAGTCCGGCTTTCGCGCCGGCGAGCGCCTCGCCGATCTGCCGCAGGCGCCGACCGCCATCTTCGCCGCCAACGACGCCATGGCCATCGGCTGTCTCGCGGCGCTGCGCGGCCGCGGCCTGCGCATCCCCGAGGACGTCTCGCTCGTCGGCTTCGACGACGTCCCCATCGCGCGCTACCTGACCCCCGCGCTGACGACGGTGCAGGTGCCCATCGCCGAGATCGGCGGCCGCGCCCTGGACCGCCTGGTGGAGACCCTGCAGAGCGGTCGCGAGACCGCGAAACGACATGAGGTGGTCACGCCCACGCTGGCGGTCCGTGCCTCGACGGCCGCCCCTCGCGAGGTCGGGACCCGACCCAAAAACCGAGGGAGGAGAGAACCATGAACAAGAGGAGAGAGTCTTGCCGATGGCTCGCCGGCGTGCTCCTGCTCGCCGGGCCGCTGCTGCTCGCCGCGGCGGCGGGGGCTCAGACCACCGCGTCCTCGATCCGCGGCGCCGTGGTGGACGCTTCGGGACCGCTCGCGGATGCCACCGTCGGAGCCGTAGGCAAGGACAGCGGCTTCCACTACACCGCCAAGACCGGCCCCGACGGCACTTTCACACTGGCCGGGCTGGCGCCCGGCGTCTACACCATCACCGTCTCCTCCCCGGCCTACGCGCCCCAGAGCCAGGACGTCCAGGTGCTGGTCGGCCAGGACGTGGAGGCATCGTTCGTGCTGTCGCCGAGCGACGTGTTCACCGAGAATGTGACCGTCGTCGGCGAGGCCGTGAAACTGCTGGTCGAGACCCGCACCTCGGAGATCGGAACCAACGTCACGCAGCAGCAGATCGAGACGCTGCCGTTGAACAACCGCAACTTTCTGAATCTCGCCGCTCTGGCACCGGGCGTGCGCTTCACCGACAACCAGGATGAGGCGGGGCAGAAGTTCCGCAGTGGCGCCGCCGACGCGCGCCAGGTCAACGTCTTTGTCGACGGCCTGTCCTACAAGAACGACCTGTTGCAAGGCGGCGCCTTCGTCCAGGACTCCAGCCGCGGCAATCCTTTTCCCCTGGACGCGGTGCAAGAGTTCCGTGTGCTGACCCAGAACTACAAGGCCGAGTACGAGAAGGCGGCCGCGGCGGTGATCACCGCGGTGACCAAGTCGGGCGGCAACGATTTCCATGGCGACGTCTTCTATCTCAAGCAGGACAAGGATTTCGTAACCCAGGACGACTTCTCCAAAGCACGCGGCGAGAAGAAACCGGACTACAAGCGCGATCAGATCGGGCTCTCGGTCGGCGGTCCCATCGTGCGCGACAAAGTCCACTTCTTCGCCTCCTATGAGAGCCACGATCAGGACCGCGACGCCACCATCTTCCGCGGCTCCTCCTTCAGCCTCGCGCCGGCCAACGTGCAGCAGTTCCTTGGCCAGTTCCAGACCGGCGTGCTGACCGCTCCCTTTGAGTCAGATCTGTACTTCGGCAAGCTGACCTGGCAGCCGACGGCTGGTCAGACGTTCTATACCAGCGGGTACGTCCGGGACGAACAGGAGGTGCGGGGCTTCGGCGGCCAGCGCACGCTCGACGGCGCCGAGAGCTTCGAGATCAAGACCGACGCCTTCGTCGCCAAGCACACCTGGGTGATCGGCAACGCGCTCAACGAAGCCACCGGCACGGTGCAGACCCTGGAATGGAACCCGACGGCGCTCAACGACAGTACCCCTCGCCTGAACTACATCGGCATTCTCGACGTCGGCGGCAAGGACGCCACCCAGGACTTCGTCCAAGACAAGATCGGCCTCCGCGACGACTTCTCCTGGGCCCTTTCCTGGCGCGGCAGCCACACGCTGAAGAGCGGCGCCGGCGTCAACTGGCTGGATTACGAAGTCACCAAAAACACCTTCGAGAACGGCCTGTTCGAGTTCCGCAGCGACGAGCAGTGGCAGTTCCCCTTCCAGGCCCGCGTCGGCTTCGGCAATCCCAGCCTGAAGTTCAACAACACCCAGGTGGGCTTGTACCTCCAGGACGACTGGCAGATCGGCCCCAAGCTGACGATCAACGCCGGCGTGCGCTGGGACTACGAGTCGAACATGATCAACAACGACTACCGGACGCCGCCGGAGCTGGTGGCCGCGCTGCAGAGCGCCTGCCGCACCTACGGCGCGCCGGTGGGCGGACAGACCACCTGGTGTCTGCGCGACTTCCTGGATCTTTCTCAATACACCACCGACGGCAACGACCGCGATGCCTACTACGGCATGGTACAGCCGCGCCTCGGCTTCGCCTGGGACGTCAATGGCGACGCCAAGACGGTGATCTTCGGCGGCTGGGGCAAGTATTACGACCGGGTGGTCCTCAACGACATCTTCGACGAGCAGTACCGGCAGCAGTTCAAGATCTATTCCTTCTGTTTCTCGGCCGACGGCAGTCCGGCGCCGAACTGCGGCGTGCCGGCGCTTGCCTGGCGTCCCGAGTTCCTCTCCGCCGCCGCCTTGCGCGGCTTGATCGCCAGCGGCCAGGCGCCGGGGCCGGAGGTCTTCCTGGTCAACAACGACATGAAGCCGCCGCGTTCCGACCAGTGGACGCTCGGCGTCCGCCGCCAGCTCGGCAACTGGCTGGGCTCGCTCTCCTACGCCGGAGTACGGAGCTACAACAACCTCATGTACTTCTTCGGCGACCTGCCGCCGGGAACCCGCTTCGAGGACCGCTTCGGCAATAACGTAGGGGTACCGGGCTACGCCCGCGTCTTCACCACCTCGACGGCGCGGCGCAATTGGTACGACGGCCTCCTGCTCAGTCTCGACCGGCCGATCAGCGCCGACGGCAAATGGGGCTTCAACCTCGCCTACACCTACGCCAAGGCCAAGCAGACCGGCACCGACAATCCCGGCGAGGGCCTGGCCTTCGGCGCCTTCGACTATCTGAATTCCGCGAGCCTCTACAAGTTCGACGGCACCAACGACGAGCGGCACCGCCTGGTGATGAGCGGCACGGTGGCACTGCCGGCCAACTTCCAGGTGTCCTCGATCATCACGCTCGGCTCGGGAATCCCTTACACCATCTTCGACGACTCCGTCGCGCCGTTCCGGGTTCGCTGGAACGAGGGACGGCCGCCGAAGGACGATTTCATTATCCCGAACGCATGGGCCTACCGCAGCGTGGACGTGCGTCTCGAGTGGCGTGCGCCGCTCATCGCCAACGCAGTCCGCGTCAGCCTGATCGCAGAAGGGTTCAACGTCTTCGACTTCAACAACTACAACGACTTCGTGAGGGACAAGCCGCGCCTACCGAACGTAAACCCGAACTTCGGCGATCCCCGGACAGAGTTCAACACTCGCCGCTTCCAGGGTGGCGTACGGGTGGGTTTCTGATGGCATGACGGAGCAGCGCGGTGGAGGACCGCAGCGGCTCGCCCGCGAAACCTCACCCCCCGGCCCCCTCTCCAGCCGAGCTGGAGAGGGGGAGGGGGGCCTGCGTATCTCCGTCCTTGCTGTCCTTGCCGTCCTTTTCGTCCTTGTTTTTTCCGCCTGTGCCAGAGATCCGGTGAAGGCCCCGCCGTCCCCTGCCACCAACAACGACGCCCTCCTCGACGATCTCCAGGAGCACACCTTCCGCTATTTTTGGGATCTGGCGAACCCGCGCAGCGGCCTCGTTCCCGACCGCTGGCCGACGCCTTCTTTCTCCAGCATCGCCGCCGTCGGTTTCGCCCTCACCGCCTATCCCATCGCCGCCGAGCATGGCTGGATCACCCGCGAACAGGCGCGGGACCGCGTCCTGACCACGCTCGACTTCTTTCTGAACGCGCCTCACGGATCCGCGCCAGCAGGCATGACGGGGCACCGCGGCTTCTACTATCACTTCCTCGACATGCAGACGGGACAGCGGTTCGAGACCGTGGAGCTCTCGACGATCGATACCACCCTGCTGCTCGCCGGCGTGCTCTTCTGCCAGTCGTATTTCGACCGCGACGAGCCGGCCGAGGCCGCGGTGCGCGCCAAGGCCGAGGAGCTCTACCGCCGCGCCGACTGGACTTGGATCCAGCCGCGGCCGCCGCTGGTCTCCATGGGCTGGACTCCCGAAAAAGGTTTCCATACCTACGACTGGCGCGGTTTCAACGAGGCGATGATCCTCTACGTGCTCGCCCTCGGCTCGCCGACGCATCCGATCGAACCGGCGGGATGGGAAGGTTATACAAGCACGTACAAGTGGGGGAGCTTCTACGGTCAGGAGCACGTCAACTTCGCGCCGCTCTTCGGCCACCAGTACTCGCCCGTCTGGCTCGATCTCCGCGGCATCCGCGACGCAACCATGCGGCAGCGCGGCATCGACTATTTCGAGAACTCGCGTCGCGCCACCCTGGCGCAGCGCGCCTACGCCATCGACAATCCCCGCGGCTTCCGCGGCTACGGCGAGAACGTCTGGGGCCTCACCGCCTGCGACGGCCCGCTCGACGGCGATCTCACCGTCGACGGCCGGAGCGTCCACTTCATGACCTACGCGGCGCGCGGCGCGGCGCTGGGCGAGATCCGCGACGACGGCACCATCGCGCCTACCGCCGCCGCGTCGTCCATCGCCTTCGCGCCGGAAGCCGCCCTGCCGGCGATCGCGGAGATGCGCCGCCGCTGGGGCGAGCACCTGGTTTCCAAGTACGGGTTCCTCGATTCGTTCAATCCGACGTTGAACGTCGCGACTCCCACGCATCACGGCAAGGTGGTTCCCGGCGTGGGCTGGTTCGACGGCGACTATCTCGGCATCGACCAGGGACCGATCGTGGCCATGATCGAGAACCACCGCAGCGGCCTGGTGTGGAAGACGATGCGGAAGAATCCCCACATCGTCCGCGGCCTGCGCCGCGCCGGCTTCGAGGGCGGTTGGCTGGAGAAGGCATCGCCGTGAAGAGGCTCGCCGTCGCGATGCTGGTCGCGGCCATGGCCGCCTCCGCCTGCGGCCGCAGCCAGGCCAGCGGGCGCACCACCGTCCGCTTCTGGGGCCTCGGCCGCGAGGGGGAGGTGGTGCGCGAGCTGGTGCCGGGGTTCGAGAAGCGCCATCCCGAGATCCGCATCGAGGTGCAGCAGATCCCTTTCACCGCCGCCCACGAGAAGCTGCTCACCGCCTACGTCGGCGACGCCACGCCGGACGCCGCGCAGCTCGGCAATACCTGGGTCCCCGAGTTCGTCTCGCTGCACGCCCTGGCGCCCCTCGACGCACGGATCGCGCGCTCCAGCGCGAAGCACAGGGAGGATTCCTTCCCCGGCGTCTGGGACACCAACGTGGTGGACGGCCGGACGTGGGGCCTGCCGTGGTACGTGGACACGCGGCTGCTCTTCTACCGGCCCGATCTCGTGGCGGCGGCGGGCGTCCCGTGGCCGCCGCGCACCTGGGCGGAGTGGCGCCAGGCGATGGTGGGCATCAAGAAGCTCGGGGGCCCAAGCCGCTTCGCCATCCTGCTGCCGATCGACGAGTATGAGCAGCCGGTCATTTTCGGCCTGCAGATTGGCGCTCCGCTGCTCGCCGACGGCGGCCGGCGCGGCGCCTTCCGCGATCCGCGCTTCCGCCGGGCCATGGCCTTCTACCTCGACCTCTACGCTTCCAGGCTGGCGCCGGGGCTCGATCGGCAAGGCCTGGCGAACCTCTACCAGCAGTTCGCGGAGGGTTACTTCGCGATGGTGATCACCGGTCCCTGGAACCTCGGCGAGTTCCGCAACCGCCTGCCGCCGGCGATACAGGACCGCTGGGCCACGGCGCCGCTGCCGCCGCCGGAGGAGGGGATGCCGTATCCGGGATTGTCCCTCGCCGGCGGCTCGAGCCTCGTCCTCTTCCGCCACGCCCGGCATCCCGAGGCGGCGTGGAAGTGGCTGGAGTATCTCTCCGAGCCGGCGCAGCAGAAGCGCTTCTACGAGCTCTCCGGGGATCTTCCGGGCCGCCCCTCCACGTGGAAGCTCGCCGGGCTCGCCGCCGATCCGAAGGCGGCGCCGTTCCTCGCCCAGCTCCGGCAGGTCGCCTCGCCGCCGAAGGTGCCGGAGTGGGAGCGCATCGCCAACCGCATAGCCCAGGCCGCCGAGCAGGTGATGCGAGGCGGCCGCGATCTCGACTCGGCCCTCGCCGCCCTCGACGCGGACGTGGATCGCATGCTCGAGAAGCGGCGGTGGATGCTGGATCGGGAGGAAAAAGGGCAATGAATATAGGTCTTAGGGTAGGGGCGGGTCTGGACGGAAGGGCAGGGGGCGCGACCCGCCCTGGAGCGCCGCGCCCATCGGAACAGGGCGGGTCGCGCCCCCATCCCGCCCTCCAGACCCGCCCCTACCCTAAGAGGAGGTTGGGTTTTTCTCCTACGGAGACCGCGCCTTGACGCCAGCCGACCGCCTCGAGGAACACCGCGGCTCCAGCGCCGAAAAACGCGCGGCCTGGCTGCTGCTCGCTCCCGCCCTCGGCGCCATTCTGCTGTTCTTCGCCGTGCCGCTCGTCGCCGCGCTCTTCCTCTCGCTCACCGACTTCGACATCTACGCCCTGGCGGACATCGGCAATGCGCGTTTCGTCGGCGCCGAGAATTACGCCCGCCTGCTGCGCGATCCGCTGTTCTGGCGGGTGCTGCGCAACACGCTCGTCTTCGTCGCCATCGGCGTGCCGCTGACCCTCGCCTCCGCGCTCGGCGGCGCCCTCCTCGTGCATTCGAAGCTGGCGCGGCTGCGCGGTCTCTACCGCACGGTGTTCTTCTCGCCGGTGGTCACCACGCTCGTCGCCGTGGCGGTGGTCTGGCGCTACCTCTACCATCCGCGCTACGGCCTGATCAACCAGGCGCTCGGCGCCGTCGGCCTGCCGGCGATCGACTGGCTGGGCAATCCGGGATGGGCCACGGTGGCGATCACCCTGCTCGCGGTGTGGCGCAGCTTCGGCCAAGGCCTGATCATCTACGTCGCCGGCCTCCAGGCCATCCCCGAGTCGCTCTACGAAGCGGCGCAGCTCGACGGCGCCGGCCCGTGGCGGCAGCTCCGGGACATCACCTTCCCGCTGCTCATGCCCACCTCGATCTTCGTGGCGGTGATCACCACCGTGACCCTCTTCCAGATCTTCGCCGAGCCGTACGTCATGACGCGCGGCGGCCCGCTGTACGCCACCACCTCGATCACCCTGTTGATGTACGAGCAGGGCTTCCGCTGGTGGAACCTCGGCGCCGCGGCGGCCGTCGCCTTCGTGCTGTTCGCCCTCATCATCGCCGCCACCGGCGTGCCGGCGGCGCTGCGGAAACTGCGGAGCGCCTGATGCGCCGTCGCCTCGCCAAGCTGTCCGTGAACGGCGCGCTGCTGCTCCTCGCGCTGCTCACCGCCGTGCCGCTGCTGTGGATGATCTCGGCGTCGTTCATGCCCACGGGCGAGGCGATGACGCTGCCGGCGCGCCTGCTGCCGTCGCGGCCGACGCTGGAGCATTACGCCACCCTCTTCTCCCGGCTCCAGATCGGCCGCACCTTCGGCAACACGCTCTTCCTGGCGACGAGCGTCACCGCCATCTCGCTGCTCTGCAACTCGATGGCGGGCTACGCCTTCGCCAAGCTGCGCTTCGGCGGCCGCGGGCGGCTCTTCGCCATCCTGCTCACCACCCTCATCGTGCCGCCGCAGGTCACCGTGCTGCCGCTGTTTCTCGAGATCCGCGCGTTCGGTCTCGTCAACTCGTACGGCGGCGTCATCGTGGCGGGGATCGCCACGGTCTTCGGCATCTTCCTCATCCGCCAGTTCGCGCTCGGCATTCCCGACGAGCTGCTCGACGCGGCGCGCATCGACGGCGCCTCCGAGCTCCGCATCTACTGGACGATCGTGCTGCCGGCCCTGCGGCCGATCCTCATCACCCTCGGCGTCTTCACCTTCCTCACCGCCTGGAACGATTTCATGTGGCCCTTGATCGTGCTCACCGACGAGAGCAAGTACACCCTGCCGGTGGCCCTCGCCAACCTCTCCGGCGAGCACGTGCAGGACACCGAGCTGATGATGGCCGGCGCCGTGATCACCGTGCTGCCCGGCCTCCTCGTGTTCCTGGCCCTCCAGCGGTATTACGTGCAGGGAATTCTGATGGGGAGCGTCAAGGAGTGAGGTCCCCTGTCGTCCTTCTCGTCCTTTTTATCCTTGTCATCCCTTCTATCCTTTCACCCGCCCCCCGCCTCCTCGACGACTTCACCACCCCCGCCGGCTGGACCGCCGCCCCTTCGGACGGCGTCACGCTCGATCTCTCCTCGGAGGAAGGCGCCCTTCGCCTCGACTTCGATTTCCACGGCGGCGCCGGCTATGCCGTGGCGCGCAAGGCATTCGCCATCGAGCTGCCGGCCAACTGGCAGATCTCCTTTCGCATCCGCGGCGAGGCGCCGGTGAACAACCTGGAATTCAAGCTGATCGATCCCAGCGGCCAGAACGTTTGGTGGATCAATCGCAAGGATTTCCAATTCCCGCGCGAATGGCGGGAGGTGCGCAACAAGAAGCGCCAGGTGCAGTTCGCCTGGGGTCCGGCCGGCGGCGGCGAGATGAAGCAGGTGGCCGCCATCGAGTTCGCCGTCACGGCGGGCACGGGCGGCAAGGGCACCGTCTGGCTCGACGACCTCGTCTTCACGGAGCTGCTGCCCGAGCATCCGTACGACCGCACGCCCGTCGTGAAGTCCGGCCCCGGCTGGACCACGCTGGATTTCCTGGAGCTCCGCGAGTATGGCGGCCTGGTGATCGATTGGGAACCGGGCGCCGCCACGTCGCGATACGCCGTCGAGATCTCGGACGACGGCAAATCGTGGAAGACGCTGCGCCAGGTCGAAGACGGCAACGGCGGCCGTGATTATCTTTATCTGCCCGAGACGGAATCGCGGTATCTGCGGGTCCGGCAAAGGGACGGCAAGGACAGCAAGGACGGCAAGGACCGGATCGGTCTGCGCAACATTGACGTTAAACCCTTGGAGTGGGCTTCCTCGATAAACGCCTTCTTCGAGGCCATCGCCAAAGACGCGCCACTTGGCTCCTACCCGCGCGCCTTCTCCGGCGAGCAGGCGTACTGGACCGTGGTGGGCGTCGACGGCGATGCGGAAGAAGGATTGCTCGGCGAGGACGGCGCGCTGGAGGTGGGGCAGGGGGCGTTCTCGATCGAGCCTTTCCTGTGGGCCGACGGCGAGTTGATCACCTGGTCCGGCGTCACGGCCGCGCAGAGCCTGGCGGAAGGATATCTGCCGATCCCCACCGTCACCTGGACGCGCGGCGATCTCTCGCTGGAGATCACCGCCTTCGCCTCGGGAAATCCGGGGAGCTCCACGCTGCAGGCGCGATATCGCGTTCACAACCGCGGACGCGCCGCGAAGCGCCTGCGTCTCTTCCTCGCGATCCGTCCCTTCCAGGTCAATCCGCCCACGCAGTTCCTCAGCACGACGGGCGGGGTTTCGCCCATTCGCGGGATCTCCTGGAACGGCCATCGCGCTATCGTCAACGGAACGCGTTTCGTCGTTCCGAAGACCGCTCCTTCAGCCTTTGGCGCCACCACGTTCGACGGCGGCGAGATCGTCGAATACCTGCGGCAAGGCAACCTGCCAGCATCATCATCTGTGAACGATCCTTTCGTTTACGCCTCCGCCGCCTTCGCCTGGGATTTGGATATCCCGGCGGGAGGGGAGAAATCGCTGGATCTTGTCGTTCCTCTGCATCATGATGCTGCGCCCTCCGACTTCGAAGCCGTCCTTCGAGACTGGCACCAGCGCCTCGATCACGTCGAGCTCCGCCTGCCCCCTGCCGCCCAGCCTCTCGCCCGCACCTTCAACACCGCCATCGCCCACATCCTCATCAACCGCGACGGTCCCGCCCTGCAGCCCGGCTCGCGTTCCTACGCGCGCACCTGGATCCGCGACGGCGCGCTCGAATCGTCGGCGCTGCTGCGCACCGGCCATGCGGAGGAGGTGCGCGAGCTCATCGAGTGGTTCGCGCCGTATCAGTTCGCCAACGGCAAGGTGCCGTGCTGCGTCGACAAGCGCGGCGCCGATCCCGTGCCGGAGAACGACAGCCACGGCGAATTCATCTTTCTCGTCACCGACTACTGGCGCTACACCCGCGACCGGGCGACGGTGGAGAAGGTCTGGCCGCACGTGGAGAAGGCCGTGGCCTACATCGACGAGCTGCGCCGCCAGCGCCGCACGGACGAATATCGCCAGCCCGCCAGGCTCAAGTTCTTCGGCCTGCTCCCCGAGTCCATCAGCCACGAGGGCTACTCGGCGCATCCCGTCCACTCCTATTGGGACGACTTCTTCGCATTGACGGGACTGAAGGACGCGGCGGATCTCGCGCAGGCGCTCGGCAAGACGGAGGAGGCCGCGCGCTGGGTCGCCATCCGCGACGAGTTCCGCGCCGATCTCTACGCCTCGCTGAACCGCGTGATCTCCGAGGCCGGCATCGATTACATCCCCGGCTCCGCCGACCTCGCGGACTTCGACGCCACCTCGACGACGATCGCCGTCAGTCCCGGCGGCGAGCTGGCCAACCTGCCGCAGCCGGCGCTGGAGCACACCTTCGAGCGTTACTGGCAGGAATTCGTGCGGCGGCGAAGCTCTACGAACTGGGAGGCGTATACCCCCTACGAGCTGCGCGCCGTCGGCACCTTCATCCGCCTCGGCTGGAAAGAGCGCGCCCACGAGCTGCTCGACTTCTTCATGAAGGATCGGCGCCCGCCGGGCTGGAATCAGTGGCCCGAGGTGGTGCGTCGCGATCCGCGCGCTCCCGGCTTCCAGGGCGACCTGCCGCACACCTGGGTCGGCTCGGACTTCGTGCGCTCCTTCCTCGACCTCTTCGCGTACGAGGACGGGAGCGCGCTCGTCCTCGGCGCCGGCATCCCGGAAAGCTGGCTCGCGCAACCGGAAGGCATCGCCGTGCGCGGCCTCGGGACGCCTTGGGGAAAGCTGAGCTGTGTGCTGAAGCGAAACGGCGAGGGTGTCCGGTACGAGATCGCAGGAGGTCTCGAGATTCCGTCGGGCGGCATCGTGCTCTCCTGGCCTCTCGCGGGAGAACCGAAGGGAGGTCTTGTGGTGGTTCGGCAGGTGCCGGCGACGGTGGATTTACTCCCCGCGGATCGTGATGCGTCCGTAGCGGCGGGCCTACGTGCCCGCCGCATATTCGG
>JBKPTH010000171.1:0-6024 GCA_046765915.1 Acidobacteriota bacterium
CGCAGAAGGCGGCGCGGTCAGGCCTCGAGCAGGCGGAGGCGTGCGGCGGCTACTCCGGCGCCTACCGCCTGCACCTGCTGCTGGCGCGGGCCTTGGAGCGCGGCGGCAGGCCGGGCGAGGCCGCGGCCGAGCGCGCCAAGGCGGCCGAGGAGATCGCCCGCGTCGGCCGGGACCTCCGGCCGGAGCAGCGACAAACCTTTCACGACGTCGCGGAGGTATGGGAAGTTGCAGACGGGGTCAAAGTCCCGAAGATCGCCGGCAAAGGCTGAGGATCTGGACAGCACGCGCGTCGGCTCCGCGGATCCGATGCACGACATCGTCGATCGCGTGCGCCTCATCACGCGCGAGAACGAGCGTCTCTTCCAGCAACTGATCGAGGGCGAGCGCCGCTTCCGCGGGCTGGCCAAGGCGGTGTGGAAGGTGCAGGAGGAAGAGCGGCGCCGGCTGGCGCGCGAGCTGCACGACGGGCTCGGCCAGACCCTCACCGCCCTCACCAACCAGCTCGCGCGCCTGCAGCAGAAGCTCGACGGCGAGGTCTCCGCCGAGCACGCGGCGCGCGTCGCCGACTCGGTGGAGATGGCGCGCCTGGCCCTCAACGAGATCCGCGAGCTCTCCCGCCTGCTGCGGCCGCCGGTGCTCGACGACCTCGGCCTGCCGGCCGCCCTCTCGTGGCTGGCGCGCACGCTGGAGCAGCGCACCGGCCTGCGCGTCGAGCTCGCTCTCGACGGCCTCGAGGAGCGCCTCGACGCGGACCTGGAGACGTTGGTCTTCCGCCTCGTCCAGGAAGCGCTGACCAACGTCCTGCGCCACGCCGCCGTGGACCGCGCGACGGTGGCGGTGTCGCACGCCGGCGGCCTGCTCGCCCTGCAGGTGGCCGACCGCGGGCGCGGGTTCGACGCCGCGGCCGCCCTCGCCGGGCGCGGCACGGCGACCGGCTCGGGCCTGCGCGGCATGCGCGACCGGCTGGAGCTCTTCGGCGGACGTCTCGAGCTGACCTCGGCGCCGGGCGAAGGCACGCTCGTCTCCGCCATGGTGCCCCTCCTGGAGACGCCATGACGAACCGCGTGCGCGTGCTGGTGGCGGACGACCACACCATCGTGCGGCAGGGGCTGGTCAACCTGCTGGCGGAGAGCGGCGAGTGCGAGGTGGTGGCCGAGGCCTCGGACGGTCTGGAGGCGGTGGAAAAGGCCCAGGCGACGCATCCGGACGTGGCGATCCTCGACCTCTCGATGCCGCGCCTGACCGGCCTCGAGGCGGTGCGGCGCATCCGCGAGACGGTGCCTCATACGCGGGTGCTGATGCTCACCGTGCACGAGGAGGAAGAGTACGTGCTGCCCCTCATCCGCGCCGGCGCCTCCGGCTACCTGGTGAAGGACAGCGCCGTCGGCGAGCTGCTCGCCGCCGTGCGCGCCCTGCACGCCGGCCAGGGATACTTCGGCCCGCAGGCGGCGCGGGCGCTCGCCGAGCAGTACCGGCATCCCGAGCGCGCCGCGGACGATCCCTACGGCGCCCTCTCGCCGCGCGAGCGCGAGGTCTTCCATCTCGTCGTCGAGGGCAAGACGACGAAGGAGATCGCCCGCGCCCTCGGCATCAGCGTCAAGACCGCCGACAACCACCGCTACCGCCTGATGGAGAAGCTCGGCGTCCACAACACGGCCGAGCTGGTGCGCTACGCGGCGCGGCGGGGTCTGTTGGGGTAGGGGGGCTCGATCCAGACGCGTCTTGCCGGTCGGTGCGTCCTGCTCTTCGAGACCTCACCCCCTGGCCCCCTCTCCACAAAAGTGGAGAGGGGGAATTGGAAAAGGCAAGAACAGATTTCGGAGCCGTTCCCCTCTCCATCTCCGATGGAGAGGGGGACAGGGGGTGAGGTCTCGAAGGGCAAGCCGGCCCGATTTGCGAAGAGCCTCAGGAGAGCGCCCCTGAGGGATTTCCCCCACGCCGCCTGGGTATTTCACCCTCTGTCCCGCCGCCCGGCGCCGGGATAGCTTCCATTGCAGGTGAGCAGGGGCCCGGCCGAGGTCGATGCCCTGATTCAGCACCAACGGCCCTGACGGCTGTCGTCTGCGCCGGCAGCCTTTGTGACTGCGGCGGCGACCCCGGAGCATCGCACCGGGAACCACCATCAAGGATCGCCGCCGCACGATCCTCCCCGCAACCCCTCTCTTACTCCTCAGGAGAGGGGCTTTTTTATTCCTATCGCCTGGCCGTAAGGGGCTTGATGACTTCCGTCAGCAGATCGGGCCGGTCCGGCGCGCGTTCGAGGTGCGGATGGCGCTCGCCGCCGTGGTAGTCGGCGCGCAGGGTGAGCACGGACTCGCCGTCCTCGGCCGTCAGCTCGATCGGCTCCGCGCCCTTCTTCGCCGCCCGCAGCGCCGCCCGCACGTTCTCGGGAGTCCACTTGCGGCCGTTTACCGAGAGCATCTTCATGCCCGGGCTCAAACCTGCGTTGGCGGCCGGCAGGCCGGGGATGACGTCCACGATCACGTTGTCCTTGTCGGTCGCCAGGCCGAGGCTGAAGCTCCAGTCGTGGCGCTCGTTCTGCGCCTCCCCGTCCGCAGTGGCCTGATTGGGCGTCTCGGTGTAGACGAGCCGCCAGCCGTTCGCCTCGATGCCGCCGAGCGGCGCCCGCGGCGTGATCGTCTCGACGCGGTCGCGGAAGAAGCCGTGCCAATCGAACGGCGAGACGTCGTTGAGGGTGTCGACGATCTCGTCGAGCGTGTAGGGGTGGACGGCGGGCGGACCGCTCTGCCCGCCATGGAAGCGGCGGCAGAAGTCGTCGAGCGAGAGCCGGCCCTGGCTCTGCCGGCGGATGATGGCGTCCGCCTCCAGCCAGATGAGGACCGATTCGTCGTAGAAGTCCGTGCCCCGCCGCGCCGCGCGGCCCTGGGGGGGAGAGCCGAAGAGGGCCTGCGCGGCCACCGCCGTGTCCGCCAGCGGCCGCCAGGCGCGGCCCGTGGTGTGGTCGAGGCGGGCGGCGAGGAGGGCGAGGCGCTCGCGGTAGGTCTCAGGAGCCCATAAGCCGCTGCGGGCGGCGAGCAAGAGACCGAGATGCTGCGTCAAGCCCTCGTAGACCCACAGCAGCTCGCCGATCATCGGCTGCTGGTAGTCGGGCGTCGCGAGCCCCGCCGGCCGGCGGTACTTGCCGTTCCAGGAGTGGACGTACTCGTGCGAGAGCAGCGAGGCGAGGCCGCGGCGCAGGCCGTCGTCGTGCAACTGCCGCTCGAGCACCCGGTTGTCGCTCGATTCGTGGTGCTCGAGGCCGAAGTGCTCCACGTGGTCGCTCAGCGAGAGGAGCCACTGGTAATGCCGGTAATGGCGGGCGCCGAAGAGCGCTCCCGCCTCCTCCGGCAGGCGCGCGTACGCCTCGGCGAACCCGGCGGGCAGCTCCACCGCGGCGGCCGAGTCGCCGGCGATGTCGATCTCGTGCGCCGGTCCCTGGCCCGCCAGCGGCACCTTGACGAGGTGGGAGCCGGCGAGGATCGGGGAATCCACCAGGGTGGTGAGAGAGACGGGCTCGAAGCGTACCGTCTCGCCGCCGGCGGCCACCGGCAGGGCGGTGGCGAAGGTCCAGCCGGCGGGCAGGCGCAGGCTGGCCTGATAGCTCAGCTCGTCGGTGGGCCGGCCCTGCGGATAGAGGACGACGTTGTTCCAACTGATGATGGCGAGCGCCTGCGTCACGCTCGGACCGGCCGTAAACACGCCGCCTTCGGGGGGAGGGAGATAGTCGAGGTCCGCTTCCACGGCGGAGGCGCCGGCGGGCACCTCCAGCCGGAAGGTGAACATGTCGAGCGGATCCCGGCGCCAGGCGAGCTCCCGTCCCTGGCTGTGGAAGCGCAGGTTCACCACGCCGTTGAGCGGACCGGTGGGGCCGTGCTCGCCGGGGATCCACTTCGGATAGAGCAGCGTCAACGGTCCGGGCCGCGCCGGCAGCACCATATGGGCGTGCAGCACGTGCCGCGCCGCCTCGCGGGCGTCCAGCTCCACCGTAGCCGTCTGCGCCGCCGCGCCGGCGGCGAGAGCGAGGGCCAGCAGTATGGCGGTCCACGACGATGTGCGGATCGTTTTCCGGTTGATCATCATCTCCCTCCTGGTCTGGGCCTGCGGGGGCATACAGTAACATCCTCCCTCTCCGCGCGAGGACGTCTGGCGTCCGATTTGCTATGCGTGATCGCCAGGAGGAGCGGCCATGATCCGCAAGCTCAAGTCCGGAGAGTACCGCCTCTACTCGCGCAAGAAGGATCCGAAGACCGGGAAGCGGCGGAACCTGGGCACTTTCAAGACGCGCGAGGCGGCGGAGAAGCACGAGCGCGCCGTGCAGTTCTTCAAGCGCCGGTGAGCGCCCGGCGCGCTCTGCCTCCACCGCTGCAGCCGCGGTGAACCTGGGATAGACTTCAGGCCTCGAACCTTTCGGAAAAGGAGGCCGTCATGCCCTTCGGAAGCTTGTGGCTGCCCGTCGTCGTCTCGGCCGTCGCGGTGTTCCTGATGAGCTCCATCATCCACATGGTCCTGAAGTACCACAAGGCCGATTACAAGAAGCTCTCCGACGAAGATTCCGTCGCTCAGGCGCTGCGCAAGGCGGTGCCCGGCCCCGGCCTCTACATGATCCCTTACTGCACGGAGAGCCAGATGAAGGATCCCGCCGTGCGCAAGAAGTTCGAGGAAGGCCCCGTCGGGATACTCGCCATGATGCGCCCCGCGCCGCCGAACATGGGGAAGTACCTCGGCCAGTGGTTCCTGTTCTGCTTTCTGGTGAGCTTCTTCACCGGCTACGTCGCGCGCCACTGCCTCGCCCCCGGCGCCGACGGCATCGACGTGCTGCGCCTCACGGCGACGGTGGCCTTCATGGCCTACGCGTTCGGCCGCATCCAGGAGTCGATCTGGATGGCCATCCCGTGGCCCAACTCGCTGCGCGGCCTCCTCGACGGCGTGCTGTACGCCTTGACCACCGGCATCGTCTTCAAGCTGCTCTGGCCGGCCGCCTGAGGATCTAGCGAGAACCGTCGAGGAGAGCGGCCACCTTCTTCGGCGCCGTCGTGCGGTAGCTCTCCTCGACGAGATCGGCGACCTGGTCCCAGTCCGTGCCGGCGTCGAGACGCACGCCGACCCAGCCGCGGTGGCCGACGTAGGGAGGCCGGTAGAACCGCCGCGGATCGGCGCCCACCAGCATCTCCTGCACGCCCGGCGGCGCCTTGCAGCTCATCGAGGTGCGCCCTTCCTCGACGCCCGCCACGGCGAAGATCTTGTCGCGCACGCGGAACGTCGCCTCGCCCCACGTCTCCTTCTCGGCGGCTTCGGGCAAGGCGAGACAGATCTCGCGCAGGCGGTCGAGGGGTTGAGCCTTCGCGTTCTTCGGCACGGAACAATCCTAGCGCAGGACAGCCAGGCGTAGAATCCGGTCATGCCCAACCTCACACGCGCCATCCGCTGGAGATCGGAAGGACAGCTCGGAGACCTGCCGCTGGTCTCCATCGCGCTCGGTCCGGACCTGGAGCGTGGCGAGATGCGCGGCCACGCTCGGGGAGTCGTCGCCATCGGCGATATCGCCACGGGCTGGCTCGCCATCGGCGGCCTGGCGCGCGGGCTCGTCGCCGTCGGCGGTTTGGCGACGGGGCTGGTGAGCCTCGGCGGCTTGAGCATCGGCGTGCTCGCCCTGGGCGGCGCGGCCATCGGCGGCCTCGCCGTGGGCGGTGCGGCATTCGGCGCGGTCGCCATCGGCGGTGCGGCCTTCGGCTCCTACGCCATGGGAGGCGCCGCCTTCGGCAAGCACGTCATCAACGGCTGGGCCAAGGATCCGGAGGCGGTGCGTTTCTTCGGCCAGTATGTCCCGTGGCTCAGCCGCTAATCATACCTTGACATCCTAGGTACGGCCCTGGTAGGGTTACCCCTAGCAGCCCGTGGTGAAAATCACGGTCTGAGCCGTGGTTGAATGGGGTCCAAGCGTCTTGTAAGCTGGCTTCGTTCCCGGAGGAGACGCGCCAATGGCGATGGGTCGGCAAGGACGGCAGAACCAGGGTCAGTTCTGGG
>JBKPTH010000172.1:0-30960 GCA_046765915.1 Acidobacteriota bacterium
TGTCGAAGCCCTCTCCTTCCGTTCGGTTACCGCCGAAAAACGCCGCTGCCCGACCCGTTGATCGTTCGCCGCCTCAAAGTTTCACCAGAAGTTGGCCCTGGTCCACTGAAAACGGCCCCAGGGTGAGAAATGCGGGCTAGCGGCCGCGTTGCTTCGCCGCGAAGGGATCGAGCGTGGAAACCTCGAAAACCGTGAAGTGACGGACGTTCCGCGTCACCACCACGAGATGATGAACGATCGCCGTGGCGGCGATCAGCGCGTCCTCCAGAAGGTCGTCCGAGCGCCGATGCATGAGCTTCGCCCAGGTGCGGAAGATCCGCCCGTCGATTGATAACACGTTCCAGGTCTGTGCCACTTGGTCGATCCAAGCCTCGATCTCGGCGGCCTTTTCCGGGTCCTGTTCACGGGTGAGCTCGACGCCGGCCTGCAGCTCACCGAGGGTGACGGCCGAGAGATGGAGATCCTCGTCGGCGGCCTCTTCGTGCCACGCCACGACGGCGCCGTGAGGTCGCGGCCGGCGCAGCTCCGAGATGACGTTCGTATCGAGGGGTACAAGACCGCTCACTCGAAGACCGCAGGCGTCCGACGGCGCCAGCCTCGGCGCGGAGGCACGGGAATCTCAGCCCGCGGTGACTCGGCGAGCAACAGGTCCTTGAGCTTGGGCCGCTCCGCCTGCTCCAATTGCCGCCAGCGGTCAATCGGCACCAGCACGGCCACTTCCACTCCTCGCCGGGTGACGATCTGCGGACCTTCCGAGAGGCTCGCCTCCAACAGCTCGCTGAAGCGCGCTTTCGCATCCTGCACCGGCCAACGCCTCGTCATCCTTTTCAATCCTTCCATGATTCGACCGCGAGCCCAGGTACCCGTCGGAATTCCTTTAGATTTTCCGTGACCAAAGTTAGGCCATGGGCCATCGCGGTGGCAGCGACCCACAGGTCATGAGAACCGATCACCACTCCTGCCGAGGACAGTCCAGCCCACACTTCGGAGTGAATCCGAGCTGTAGCCAGATCTGGTTGCAGAATCGGGAAGCGCTCCAAGATTGCCTCGACAAAGGCTGAGCGCCGGGCACGGTGGGCTTCTGTGGCGCGGTGGACGCCGTGAAGAAGCTCGCTTGCCGTGATCACCGAGAGGAAGAATTCCTCGTCTTCACGGCCTGCGAGCTTATGTTCGAGGTCGAGATGCCCTCGCTCGTAGGCAATCAGGACGCTCGCGTCGATCAGGACTCCCATGGATCGCGGACGGGAACGCGAAGGAGATCGCTTCTAGCTTCCGCGAGGTCGGACTCGAAGGTGCCCAGCTCTTCAGGTGAAAGGTGAGGAAGAGACGCCAGGATCTCCGGCAGCTCCTGGAGCCGGCGCCCCGGTGCCACCGGGCCAAGCTCGGCTACAGGGGTCTTCCCTTGCATGAGCACAAACCGTTCGCCGCGGCCGACACGGTTGATGTACTCAGTGAAGTTCTCAGCGACTTCGTTGATCGAGGGGCGGGATCGCATCTCTCAAACTCCATGCAAGATCATAGCACCAAGGCGCGGCTCTCGGGCGCGAAGCTCCGAGACCTGCTCCAGAGCTCCCAGAAACATCGCCGAGAGCCGGGCGCAGACGCTCAGGCGCGCGATCCGTTGTACTCTGACCGTGGACACTTCAAGCGCTGCCGTCGCGCGAGGCGTGGCAGTCCCATCGAGTGGAGGCAGAACGATGCAGAAGCGGACACTTGGAGGTAGCAATCTGGAGGTTTCGGCGATCGGCCTTGGATGCATGGGCATGAGCTTTGGCTACGGGCCGGCGGCCGACCGCCAGGAGATGCTCGCCCTCATTCGCGCGGCCGTCGAACGCGGCGTCACGTTCTTCGACACCGCCGAGGTCTATGGTCCGTTCACCAACGAGGATCTGGTGGGCGAGGCCCTGGCGCCGTTCCGCGGCAAGGTGGTGATCGCCACCAAGTTCGGCTGGGACATCGACCCGGAGACGGGGGAGCACCATGGTGGTCTGAACAGCCGTCCTGAGCACATCAAGGTCGCGGTCGCAGGGATGCTCAAGCGCCTCAGGGCCGAATGCATCGACCTCCTCTACCAGCACCGCGTCGACCCTCAGGTGCCGATCGAGGACGTTGCGGGAACGGTGAAGGAGCTGATCCAGGAGGGCAAGGTGAAGCACTTTGGCCTCTCGGAGGCCGGCGTGGGGAACATCCGTCGCGCCCACGCGGTCCAGCCGGTGACGGCCCTCCAAAGCGAGTACTCGCTGTGGTGGAGGGAGCCGGAGGAGGAGATCCTGCCGGCCCTCGAGGAGCTCGGAATCGGTTTCGTTCCGTTCAGCCCGCTGGGCAAAGGCTTCCTCACCGGCGCAATCGACGAGTCCACGACCTTCGACAGCTCCGACTTCCGCAACACCGTGCCGCGCTTCACGCCGGAGAACCGAAGGGCGAACCAGGCGATGGTCGATCTGGTGCGCCGGATCGCGGCGAAGAAGCGCGCGACGCCTGCGCAGATCGCGCTCGCCTGGGTGCTGGCCCAAAAGCCGTGGATCGTCCCGATCCCGGGGACCACGAAATTGCACCGCCTGGAAGAGAACCTCGGCGCAGCCGCGGTCGAGCTCACGCCGGACGATCTCGAGGAGATCGCGAGCGTCTTCTCGCAGGTCGCGGTGCACGGGGCCCGGTACTCCGAGAGCTCGCAACGGATGATCGATCGCTGACTGACGTCGCAGCAGCCAAGGAGCGCGCTGATCTCGTTGAAGGGCGATGGGTTGTCGAAACCTGGCATGTCAGGCGTCGGTGGGAAGTCATCGTCGAGCCCGATGAAGAGATCCGGCTTTTGATCGTCGTCACTGCCTATCCTGTGAGCTGACGCATGAAAGAGACCTATCTAGAGATCACCTTCCGCCATGGTCGGCCGCTTGCGGCTTATCTCTATCTCCCGAGGGAGGGTGATGAGAAAAGCGCTCGGACCGAGCAAGCTGCTCCTGGTCTGCTGATCGACTTCGCCGCAGGTGGCCGACCGATCGGTCTGGAGATCACAGCTCCTGACAAGGTCCCTACCGCCACCATCAACCGCGTCTTGGCCGATCTCGGCTTGTCCCCTTTGCCAGATTCGGATCTTGCCCCTTTGAGAGCCGCCTAGGGTGGAGCACGAGCTCGTTCGTCGTCGCCGGGAGGGGCTCCTGCGCTCCCTCAAGAGTCCGCACCCAAAAGCCGCCGAGCTGGCCGAGACGGGCTTGGCGGATTGGGAGGCGAGCCTTCCTCCAAATGACGAAGGGCTGGTCGACTTGAAAGCCGGCAAGCCTGTACGGTGGGTCGAGGGACAGGGCTGGGTGGAAGAGACGGTGTGAAGGTCGATCCGGGGAACTCCGGTGCAGCCACCTCGCTCTCTTGTTGTACATCAGGACTGTCGTGCAACAGGATTGTTGTGACCAGCAGGCGGGGCGGCAGAGGCCGGGGCTGCCGGCTTTGCAGTCTCCGGTCAGTCTTACACCGAAATCCTAATGGAGTACCTCGATCGGCTCCGGAATCGGGTCACCGTCCTCCCTCAGTACCCTGATGCCCTCACGGGCCGCACGACGATTCCTCGCAACGCTGCCTCTGGGGTCTTCGCGAGCCAGCTCAGCCCGGACATCTCTGCGCACACTCCGACGTACTCATGGTCCTCAGGAAACCAGAAGACGCGATACGAAAACTGTTCCCAAACTTGCATAGTCAGTTCCTTCCCTCCTACGTGCTCGAACTGCTCCTTGCTTCCGTGGTTGAGGGATGACAGGCCTGGAGCCTGGCGGCGGAGGTGTGTGGGTGAGTGAACCGAGCGGTCGCAAGGGCCGCCCTTTAGCGGCCGTGACGGGCGATGAGCTCGCGAACAGCAGGCACCAACTCGGTGGGAATCTCCATGACCGTCTGGGTCTGGTCTTCGAAGGCGGCTTCATCCTCCGCCACTGCCTCGGCCTCGGTCTGCTCTTCATAGTGAGCAAGAACCCGCCGGACCCGCTCCTCGTCCCAGCCTGGGGGAAAGCTGTTCTTCTTCACTTTCTTCTCCTGCGTCGGCGGTAGGCCGCCAGCGGCCTACCGACCAAATCATACGCCGTTATGACGAATACGCTTCGGGGAATCGAGTCGGGGACATAGAGGACCCTCAAGTGCCGCCCGGCCTCCGTCTGGCCGATGGCAATCCGAACGTCATCGTCGCCGGGACGATCCTCCCCTGGCCGACGGAGCACGTCCTCCACCTCATCCTCACTCACGTTGTGTCGATAGATGTGAGGCTCTCCAGTTTCCGGATCAATGTGATAGCGAATGTCCACTTCCCGATTCTCACATCGCTGGCGCTGGTGGTGACGAGGCCCGCGGATCGGTGAATCAAGGACTGCTGTCGTAGCTAGTGCGGGCAAGAGGTAAATTGGTGGAGCAGAAGGGATTCGAACCCTCGACCCCCACGTTGCGAACGTGGTGCTCTCCCAGCTGAGCTACTGCCCCACGGTGCGGGAGGGGGGTATTGTAGCCGCGGGGGCAAGCTCCTGCAAGGACGGCGTTTCCGCCGTCTTCGGCGCCTCCAAGAGATCGGCCACCGTCAGCGAGCCGAGCGTCCTGGCCCGGTGGGAGGCGAGGGTGCGGATCAGCTCCTCCAGGCGCGATGCGATCTCTCCTCCTATCAGCTCGGCGCCACGCCGCGCCCGGTGATCGTAGCCGGCGAGCACGCTCTCGACTCCGATCTCGTGCGGATCGGCGGCGAGGACGTACTCGTTGCGGCCGTGGAGCTTGAGCAGGCCGTGGGTGATGAGCGGATGGAGGATGCGCTCCACCTCGCCCACGGTCAGGCTCAGCCGGTCCGCCAGGACCTCGCGGGAGAGCGCCGGCTCGCCGCGGGTGAAGCGGCGGGCGATCAGCGTCAGGGCGGCGAGCCCCACCCAGCTCGCCTGCACCGGCGGATGGCGGTGCAGGCCGCGGGCGAGAATGCCGAAGTGCTGCGCCGTGTAGGCCGCCTCGCCGCCGAAGAGGATGATCGTCCAGGTCAGCTCGAGCGAGATCATGAAGAGCAGCGCGAAGGCGTAGCCGCCGTAGACGATGTTGACGTTGCGGAACAGCTCGACGTAGGAGCCGAAGCCCTGGCGCAGCATCTCCAGCAGGATGCCGGCGAGGAGCCCGCCGGCGAGTGCGTTGCGCAGCCGCACGGCCGTGTAGGGCACCACCCAGTACAGGATGGTGAGGCCGACGACGGTGGCCACGAAAGGCAGCAGAGTGAGCAGCAGCGACTCCTGGAACACCCGCCGGAACGCCGAGCTCTGGCGCAGCAGGATCAGGCTGGAGAAGGTGGCGCCGATGAGCATCGGTCCGAAGAAGAGAAGGAGGACGAAGGAGAGCAGGCGCACGCGGAAAGGCCGGCGCTGCGAGACGATCCAGATCTTGTTGAGGCTCTCCTCGACGGTGGAGAAGAGCAGCAGGGTGGTGAAGAAGAAGGCGACGACGCCGAAGCCGTGGATGGTCTCCGCCTGGTCGAGGAACTCGGAGATCTTCTCGACGACGCTCTTGTCGGTATAGGGCAGGATCTGGACGAAGACCTCCAGGCTGCGCTGCGGATACTGGCTGAACACCCGCGCGCCGACGAACGAGAAGGCGGTGAGCAGCGGGATGAGCGACAGGACGGTGACGAAGGCGAGCGCCGAGGCGGTGAGGAGGATCGAGTCCTCGTAGGACTGGCGGAAGGTGAGGTGGAAGTAGCGGGCGAGCTTGCCGGCGAGCGAAGGGCCGCCGCGGTCGCGGCGGGGAAGCGGACCGATCGACGTGACGTCGCCGGAGGTCTCTACGTCTACCAAGGCACGGACTCTCCGGTGAGCGGCAGGTGCGGGCGCGGCCAGCCGAGCTCGTCGGCGATGGCCGCGGCGAGCGCCTTGCGCGGCGGATCCTCGCCGTGGTTGAGGAAGATCCGCTGCGGCGGCGCCGGCAGGGCGCGGCACCAGCGCAGCAGCTCGTCGCGGTCGGCGTGGGCCGAGAGGCTGTTGAGCTGGTGGATGCGCGCCTTCACCCACACCGTCTGGCCGTGGATGGCGACCGTCTCGGCGCCGTCCACGAGGCCGCGGCCGCGGGTGCCCGCCGCCTGATAGCCGACGAAGACGACCGAGCTCCGCGGATCGCCCAGCCGATGCAGCAGGTGATGGACCACGCGGCCGCCGTTGGCCATGCCGCTCGCGGCCACGATGACCGCCGGCTGGGCGCGGCTGTTGAGCACCTTGGACTGGTCGACGGTGCGCACGCGGACGAAGCGGCTGGCCTGCAGCGGATCGTTGGCCAGGGCCTTGAGATCGTCGTCGTGCTCGGCCTCGGCGCGCTGGTAGATCTCGGTGGCGTCGATCGCCATCGGGCTGTCGAGGAAGACGGTGGCGGGATCGAGCCGGCCGGCGTCGGCGAGCGCCGAGAGGTGGTAGAGCACCTCCTGCGTGCGGCCGAGGGCGAAGGCCGGGATGATCACCATGCCGCCGCGGTTGTAGGTCTCGTCGATGATCCTGCCCAGCGCCTCGGCCGCGTCCTCCGCGGAGTGCCGCCGGTCGCCGTAGGTGGATTCGAGCAGCAAGGCGGCGGCCGGCCCGGGGGGCGGCTCGGGATCCTTGAGGATCGGCACGCCGTAGCGGCCGACGTCGCCGGAGAAGCACCAGGTGCGCCGCTCGCCGTCGGCGCCCTTGCCGGTGACCTCGACACTGGCCGCTCCCAGCAGGTGGCCGGCGCGGGTGAAGCGCAGGCGCACGCCGGGGAAGAGCTCGCGCTCCTCGTCGAAGGGGATCGGCTGCAGGAGCTTCAGCGTGCGGCGGGCGTCTTCGGAGGTGTAGAGCGGCTGCGGCTCGCGGTGCTGGCTGTACCCCTTCTGGCGCGCGTAGCGGGCCTCCTCCTCCTGCAGCTCGCCGGCGTCCTGGAGGACGAGCGAGATGAGGCCCCGGCTCGCCTTCGTGCAGTAGATCGGCCCCGAGAATCCCTCGGCGGCCAGGCGCGGCAGCAGGCCCGTGTGATCGAGATGCGCGTGGGTGACGACGACGGCGGTGAGCTCGTGGGGCTGGTATTTGAACGCCTCGCGGTTGCGCAGCTCCAACTCCTCGCCGCCCTGGTACATGCCGCAGTCGACGAGGACCTTGTGCTCTCCCCAATCGAGGTGGGTCGAGCTGCCGGTGACGACGCCGCAGGCGCCGTGGAAGGTGACGGTGGGCATGGTCGGCAGTTTAGCAGGCGTGCCCGAAGGGGCGGCGGCGGATGGAGGCTTCTGAGCGGCCCTCGTCCCTCCGAGCCCGGGGCCGGTTGAAAAATTCACCCCATTCCCTCCAAGGCACGATTTCTGCTAAACCTACCTCGTAGCCCCTGCCCGAGGCCGGCAGGATTTCTTCCCTTTGTCCTGTAGAAACGGAGGCAGTTCATGGCCGAACCAGCCAATCCGGGAACCCCGGAGGATGCCGATATGGCACGCGAAGGCGACGGTGGAGTGGTTTCCGCACGCCAGAGATTCCAGAAGCTGGGCGAGGATGTGCAGAGCAAGTACAAGAAGGTTTCCGAGGACGTTCGGCGCGGCGCCGAGCGCGCGTCCGACGAGATCCGCCGCGGCGCGGAGCGGGCGCGGGAGACCTATGAAGAAGTCTCGGAGAACGCGCAGCGGAGCTACCAGCGGGTGCGCTCGGAGGCGGGCAACCTGTCGCGCGAGGTCAGCCTCTACGTGCGGGACAATCCGGGCAAGGCGCTGCTCATCGCGGCCGGCGTCGGCTTCCTGCTCGGCCTGATCGCCCGCGGGCGCGGGGAGAGCGAGGAGGAGTAGGGGACGGTCTGTGCCGGCGCGACCTCACCCCCGGCCCCTCTCCTGAAGGAGAGGGGAGAAGAACGCTGTCTTAAAGCCCCTCTCCTTCAGGAGAGGGGTTGGGGTGAGGTCGAGCGCGGTACAGCCTGCCAATCAGTAAACTGAGGAGGAAGACCACCCATGACGACCGAGATCCAGGAGCGGGATTCGATGATCGACGAGCTGATCGACGAGATCGTGCCGGAGGGATTTGACTGGGAACGCCTGGTGGCGACGTATCCGATCCCGGCCCTGCTGCTGGCGGCCGCCGCCGGCTTCCTGGTCGGCCGCCGCCACGGGCCGGACCTCCTCGCCGCGGTCTCCGGCTTCGCGGCGGCCGAAGTCTCGCGCAACGTCGAGCAGCTCTTCAGCCGGGAGGCTGGCTAGCCCTGCGCACGGTCTTTCACATTTCGGACGTCCACTTCGGCCCTCCCCACCTGCCCCGGGTGTCGCAGGGAGTGGTGGAGTTCATCGAACGCAACCGGCCCGACCTGGTCGTCATCTCCGGCGACCTGACGCAGCGGGCCAAGCCGGAACAGTTCCGCCAGGCCCGCGAATTCGTCGACCGCATCCCGGTGCCGACGCTCACCGTGCCGGGCAATCACGACGTGCCCCTCTATCGCGTCTGGGAGCGGGCCTTCAATCCGTATGGCTGCTACCGGAAGCACTTCAGCCCCGAGCTCGAGCCGGTCTGGCGCGACGACGAGATGCTGGTCATCGGCGTCAACACGGCCTTCGGCTGGACCTTCAAGGACGGGCGCATCACCCTTCGCCGGCTGCTGGAGGTGGAGGAGCTGCTGCGGGCGACTCCCGAGACGGTGTTCAAGGTGGTGGTGGCGCATCACCATCTCATCCCGCCGCCCAACTTCGGCACCCAGCGGGTGCTCGCCAACGCCTACGAGGCGATCGACCTGTTCTCCAGCGCCGGCGTCGATCTCATCCTCTCGGGGCACCTGCACCAGGCCTACATCGGCAACTCGGAGGAGTTCTATCCCAAGGGCCGGCCGCCGGTCGTCATCCTGCACTCGGGGACGACCACCTCGAACCGCGGCCGCGCCGGCGAGCGCGAGGCCAACACCTGCAACTGGATCGAGGTGGACGGCCAATCGATGGTGGTCTCGCACTACCGCTGGCACCACAGGCTGGAGCGCTTCGCCGAGCACAGCCGGCATTGGTATCCGCGCCAGGAGGTCACGCCCTACACGCTCGAAGGCCTCACCGCTCCCGGCCCGAAGCCCGCCGAGCCGGTGCCCCCGCCGAGCACCGTCGAAGCGTCTGCGCCGCCGGGATAGAATCCGTCCCGTCCTTTTCCGGAGGAGGGTTGCCCGATGAGCCTCGCCGCTTACAAAGTGATTCACGTCCTCAGCATCATGCTGCTGTTCACCGCCCTCGGCAGCATGCTGGCGGGCCTGCAGTCCGGCGCCAGCCGCAAGCTGGCCGGCATGACGCACGGGCTCGCGCTCGTCCTCATCCTCGTCAGCGGCTTCGGCGCGCTGGCGAAGATCGGCCTCTCGAACCCCGGTATCTGGCCCGGATGGCTCTGGCTGAAGGTGCTGATCTGGATCGTCTTCGGCGGCGTCATCGTGCTCATCCGCCGCGCGCCGCGCTCGGCGACGCTGCTGTGGTGGGTGCTGCCGCTGCTGGGCGGGCTGGCGGGGTATCTGGCGATGTTCAAGCCCTAAGCCGGTGTAGAATCGACAGCGTTGCGTTGCAGTCTGCCGCCGTCTTCTGAGCCGGAAGGAGCGAGACCGGGGGGCTCGTTGAAAGGAGCCCGTCTATGGCTTCGAAGCCCTGCCGCGCCGCCGTGGTCTTCTGCCTGGATCTCGCGGTCTTCGTGTCTCCCTCCGTCCTGACCGCCCACGTCGAGCCGATGAGCGTCCGCGAGATCGCGGCGGCCTCTCCCTGCATCGTGGTGGCCACGGTCGAGGGGCGCCGGAGCCGCTGGAACGCGCCGCACACCCTGATCCTCACCGACTACGCGTTGCGCGTCGAGGAGCGCCTGCGGGGGACTCCCCCGGACCGCCTCTCCGTCACCGTGCCCGGCGGCACCCTGGGGACGGTCTCGGATTACACGTGCCTCTCGGTGCGCCTCCAGCCCGGGGCGCGCTATCTCCTCTTCCTGGACGACCTCAGCCGTCCCACCCTCACGCCGGTCGTCGGCGCCGAGCAGGGGATGTTCCGCGAGGTGGCGGCCCTCGTCGCGCCGGGATCGGGCTCCGTGCCCCTCGAGCTCGAGGGGCGGCCGGTCACCTTCCGCGACTTCGTGGGCGCCGTGCGGTCCCTGGCGGCGCGGGTCCCCCTGGCGCCGCGCCCTGGATCGCCCGCCGCCGACGCCGCGCTGCCGGCGAAGGAGTGGAACCCCGCCGCACCGCCCGCCCCGGTCGCCGGACCGCTGCCGCCGCGGGCCGCACCCGAAACCGCGGTTCCGCCGCCGCCCGGCGAGGGAGCCCCGGGGATCGTCGAGACCGCCGGGGCCGTGTCCACGGTCCCGCCGCGGTCCGCCGGCAAGTTCCTCTACCACGAGCTGGCGAAGCGGCCGGTGGTGGTCAATCCGCTGACCGACTCGCCGTTCGCGCCGTGGGACCAGTACCAGATGGACTATTGGAACCGTTACAGCGGCGGCCTGTTCCAGGTCTCGGCCTCGCCGACCTCCTCCTGGGCCTACCGCAACGGCGTCTCGGACATCGTCGGATTTCCCGACGACATCGCGATGAAAAGGCAGTTCGACTATAGCTGGGACGACCTGGGTCAGGGCGTGCTGGCCGTCACCTTCGCCCGCTACGAGGAGGACGCCGTCGTCGAGGCCGACGTGGCGTTCAATCCCCACAAGAGCTGGACGCTCGACGATCTGACGGCGACGGGCGGACAGGAGCGCGTCTATGCGTTCAAGGAGATCGTCCTCCACGAGCTCGGCCACGTCTGGGGTCTGTTGCACCCCTGGGACGAAGAGGAGTTCGTCTCGTGGGATTCGGTGATGAACTACAAGCCCCGGCAGTATCACGTCGGAGAGCTGTTCGCGGACGACACCGCCGCGGTGCGCCGCGCCTTTCCTCCCGGGGCCGCGATCCGCGACGGGCTGATCAGCTCGTACGTCACCGTCCGGGACGACGTCATCGTGATCCCGGATTACCGGACGCCCCTGCCTTCGCCGGCGACCGTCCGGGCCGGCGGCGGCTTCGGCCTGGCCGGGCCGATCAAGATCGAGAACGTCGGCACGGCGCCGCTGGTCGATCCGGCGGTGGAGGTCTACCTGGCGCCGGCGCGGCTCAGCTTCGACGGCGCCGTGCTGATCCAGCGGGCCAAGGTCCGCGGAAGGATACCGTCCGGCGGGGTTCTGCAAGTGAAGCTGAAGGGGTTCAAGGTCCCGCGCGGAGCTCCCGCCGGGACCTATCATCTCGCCTATTTCCTGCGCGATCCCAAGGACGCCTACCAGGGCAACAACGCCGCCTGGAGCCAGGAGGGCTTCACGGTGACGGTGACTCGTTAGTCTTCAGGCTCCCTCCTGCGCCCGCCGGCGGTCGCGGAGGGACGCCCAGACCATCCAGCCGCCGAGGAGGATGAGGCCGAAGGGCCAGAGGTCGAAGAGCCAGTCGAGCCGGATATAGAGGTAGCGCTCGAGGATGGCGAAGAGGCCGATGAAGAAGAGGAGGACTCCCGCCGCGAGACCCCCCTGGCTGGCCCGCGGGTGGCGCGGCAGGTCGACGAGCCCGAGGTCCTGGGCGTAGCCGTAGTTGATCAGCGTCGCCTGGCGGTAGGCGTCGATGATGTTGAAGATCCAGAAGAACGCGATGGCGAAGCCGAAGAGGTCGTTGCCGCCGCGGCTGGTGATGCCGATCAGGGTGAGGACGACGACGAAGAAGGTGACGCCGCGCATGTAGAGGCCGTTGTAGACGTTGCCCATCCCCGGGAAAAAGGAGAGGAGGGCGGCGAGGCCGGGGTTCTTTTGACCGATCGGCGCCGGGGGAGCGGCGGCGGAAGAAGCCGCGGCGGCGGACGGCGAAGGCTCGGCGGCGGCGGTTTGCCAGTTCTCTGCGGGATTCATCAAGGTCTCCTTATCGGCTGGTGGATTCTTCGGTGACGACGGCGGACAGCCAGGCCGAGAGGCCGGAGACTTCCGCGTCGAGACGGTTCAGTGATTCTTCGGCGGAGCGGTGGACCTCACCCCAGGCCGTGGTGGCACCCGTGCGGAGCCTGCCGATCCTCGCTTTCCCGTTCTCGCCGGTACGCTGCACGAGCGGTTGGACCTCGTCCCGGACGGCCTCGAGGCCGCGGCCCGCGGTAGAGGCGAGAAGGGGCCCCATCAGCAGCGCCAGGAGCGCGCTCGCGGCGACGGCGTAGAACGGGCTGCGGACCCACTCGGGAGCGGGCGGGCGGATGGCCTTCAGGCGCGAGGCCAGGGCGTCCGGCAGCGGCAGCCGGGGCACGGGAAATGGCAGGACGGCGTTATCGGCGGGCGCGGCGACCTCCGCGAGGCGGCGCCGCAACGCATCGGGCAGCGGCAGCCGGGCTCCGGCCGCCCGCTCGACGGCAGCGGCGAAGGCCTCGCACTCCGCGCAGGCGCGGCGATGCGGATGCGCCGAGCCCGGCGTGAAACGGGCGCGGAAGCGACGGCACGTCCAGCTCAGCACGGTTCCACCTCCAGGGCGGCGACGGCGGGACCCGCGCCGCGCGCGCCGAGCTGCGCCGCGACGCGGCCGGCGAGCTCCAGGCGGGCGCGGTGGAGGCGCGATTTGATCGTCCCCACCGGCACTTCCAGGGAGGCCGCGGTCTCCTCGAGGCTCCAGCCCTGGAGGTCGCGCAGCAGCACGACCTCGGCGAGGTCCTCGGGCATCTCCTCCAGCCCGCGGTAGACGGCGCGGAGCTGCTGGCGCTTCTGGGCTTCGGCCTGCGGATCGTCGCCCGCGGGCAGCGAGGCCAGCACCTCGTCGGAGAGAGCGGCGGAGCGGCGTTCGCGGCGGCTCCGGCGGTAGTGATCGATGCAGAGGTTGCGCGACAGGCGCAGCGCCCAGCCGGCGAGCGGCACGTCGCCGCGGTAGAGGCGGAGGTTCTGGTAGAGCCGCAGGAAGATCTCCTGCGTCAGGTCCTCGGCGTCCTCCGGCGAGCCGGCGAAGTGGACGGCGAGGTTGTAGACCCGTTCGCCGTAGAGGGCGAGCAGCTCCGCCCACGCGTCCGCCCGCCCGCCGGCGGCGCGGCGGGCGAGGAGGAGGTCGGGGGAGGAGGGCGGGCCGGGCATAGGTCTCCTTCTCCCAAGACGAAATTGGGCGGGAAAAGGTTCACGGGGGAAGGGCAGACCGCCGGATCTGGGTTTACTCGTGCCCCAACACCGCATGAGGCCGGTACGGCTCCTCCAGCTCCCGGCGATCCTCTTCGGAGAGCCGGATCTCCAGGGCGGCCACGGCGTCTTCCAGGTGTTCCATTTTCGAGGCGCCGATGATGGGCGCCGTGACGCCGGGCTGGTGGAGGAGCCAGGCGAGGGCGATCCGGGCGGGTTTGACGCCGCGCCGCTGCGCCACGGCCGCCGCTCGCGCGGCGACCTCGTAGTCCTCCGGCTGGCGATAGAGATTGTGCGCGAACGTGTCGCTCTGGGCGCGGCGGGTGACCGCTTCGCCTTCGCGCGGCCGGTTGCCGGCGAGGAAGCCGCGGGCGAGCGGGCTCCACGGGATGACGCCGATGCCCTCCTCGCGGCAGAGCGGCAGCATCTCCCGCTCCTCCTCGCGGTAGACGAGGTTGTAATGGTTCTGCATCGAGACGAAGCGCGTCCAGCCGTGCAGATCGGCGAGATAGAGGGCGCGGGCGAACTGCCAGGCGAACATGCTGGAGGCGCCGAGATAGCGCACCTTGCCGGCGCGGACGAGGTCGTGCAGGGCTTCCAGGGTTTCCTCGAGCGGCGTCTCGGGATCGAAGCGGTGGATCTGGTAGAGGTCCACGTGATCGACGCCGAGACGGCGCAGGGAGGCGTCGATGGCGTCGAAGATGTGCTGGCGCGAGAGGCCGCGGGCGTTGGGAGCATCGCCCATGGGGAAGTAGACCTTGGTGGCGATCACCACCTCGTCGCGGCGGGCGAAATCCTTGAGCGCGCGGCCGACCACTTCCTCGCTGGCGCCGTTGGAGTACATGTCCGCCGTATCGAAGAAGTTGATCCCCAGCTCGAGGGCGTGGCGGAGGAACGGCCGGCTCGCCTCCTCGTCGAGCACCCAGTCGCGCCATTGCGGCGTGCCGTAGGTCATGCATCCCAGGCAGATGCGGGAGACCTTGAGGCCGGTCCTACCGAGGCGGACGTAGTCCATGGTTTCGCCTTCAGGGTGCGCTCTGCGCGCCGAACCGCCAGCCGAAGGTCAGGCCGGCCTCGTAGTCGGTCGCCTTGTACGAGTAGTAGAACGCCTCGATGTGGTTCGGCTCGTTGACCTCCTGGCCGAAGTAGTGGCGCACCCGGGCCTCGGGACGGAGGAAGAAACGGTCGTTGAGCCGCCATACGTAGGCCAGGCCGGTATGGGCGGTGAAGACGGTTGTGTTGTCGGGATCCGTGCCGCTGCCGCCGAGGAACGTCACGTTGAGCTTGGCGTCGACCAGGGAGATGCCGGGGCCGCCGAAGACGACGAAATTCCCTCGCCGGGGAAACCACTGCACGGAGAGGTCGAGGTTGTAGAGGTCTACGTCCAGGTTGACCTTGTCGAAGTCGATGCCGGGGACCGTGGGATCGGCCTGGAAGGGGACCGTATTGGCCAGGCTCACGCGGTTCAGGCTCCATTCGAAGCCGAGGGGCTGGCGGATGCGGTAGCCGCAGCGTATGTCGAAGTTCTGCGTGAGATCCTGCGTCCCATCCTCGGGCTGGTAGAAGCCGGCCGAGACGCCGAAGTAGCCCTGGGCCCGGGCCGGCGCCGCGACGCTGCCGGATGCCACGCCCACGGCCAACAAGATCGTGTAAACTACAGCCGGTTTTGCACGCATCGGGGTTCTCCCTTCGGCTCTGATCCTTTTACAAGAAGTGGTACCCGGCGCCCTTTCGGGGACAGGAAAAAGGATCGGTCGATCGTAGGTGTCCTACTTTCATTTCTGCCCTACACTCTATAGTCAAGACCGGACTGCAGCGAAGAAAGCGCGCGCGCAACGGGATTTTTACGAGGCGATCTGCCGGCTCGAAGGAGAAGCATCGGTGCGAACGAGATTCCGAATCCTGATCGGTCTGGCGTCAGCTTCGCTGGCGCTGGGCTTGCCCTGGGCGCTGCTGGCGCCGCAGGAATCGCAGGGCCCGGCCAGCCGGGCCGCGGCCGCCGGAGCGAACGCGGCGGCGCTCACCACTTCCTACCGCACCTGGGCGGTGGATCACGAGGCTCGCGGCGGCGACCGCAACGTCGTCTTTGCGCTCGGCTGGTCGCGCGGGGTATCGCGCGAAAACACCGAGGCGCGGGGAACGGCGCGGCTGGACCTGCTGCACGGCACGGCCGAGGTGGAGCTGCAAGGGCTGGCGCCGGGCGATGAGTGGGACGTCTGGCTGGTGGACAACCAGCCCGGCGGCGGCGCGCTGGCGGACCCGGGCGACCGCATGCAGCGGCTGGGCCGGATCGCCTCCGACCGCGGCGCCGGCCGGCTGGTCTCCCGCCTCGGCGCCGGGTTCTTCGACCGCTTCGAGGCGGACCTCGTCGTCGTCTGCCGGGCCGGCGCCAGGCCGGAGACGGCCGGCGTCCTCTTCGGTTCCCCTGATCTCTTCCAGCGGCTGTATACGCAGCGGCGGACGCCGCCTTCCTGGGTATCGGACCACGTCTCCACCGGCGTGGCGTCGCTCTTCGGCGCCCGCGAGGCCGTGGCGACGCCGTTCAACTCCCTCGATCCCCTGGTGGCGGCGGGGGCCCAACTCTTCGAGAAAGAGACCTTCGGCGGCAACGGCAGGACCTGCGCCTCCTGCCACCCGATACGCAACAACTTCACCATCGATCCCAAGTTCATCGCCAGCCTGCCGGCGAACGATCCGCTCTTCGTCTTCGAGACCAATCCGGACCTGGCGCGGGACTTCGAGAAAGGCGGCTCGCTGCGGGAGCTGGGCCTGGTGCTGGAGAACGTGGACGGCATGGAGAACCTGCCGACCAAGTTCGTGCTGCGCGGCGTGCCGCACACCCTGGGCCTGCCGATGTCGCGCAAGCCGCAGCCCGGCTCGGCGTTCGAGCCCATCCCGCCCAACGAGCGGCTCGGCTGGGGCGGCGACGGCGCGCCCGGCGGCGGCACGATCCGGGATTTCGCCATGGGCGCCATCGTGCAGCACTTCCCGCGCACGCTCGCCCGCGTCGTGGGCGTCGACTTCCGGCCGCCGACCGACAACGAGCTCGACGCCCTGGCGGCGTTCCAGCTCGCCCTGGGGCGGCAGACGGATCCCGACCTGGCCAGCATGCGCTTCCGCTCGCCCATCGTCACGCGCGGCCAGACGGTGTACCTGACCGGCGACTCGGAGCGCGGCACGGTGGCGGCCGGCAAGTGCAACCGCTGCCACTTCAACGGCGGCTCCAACGTCACGGTGGAGGACCAGAACCGCAACTTCGACATCGGCGTCGTGCTGCTCCCCAACCATCCCGCCAACCTGCTGCAACCGAACTCGATGCCGGTCGACGCCGGCTTCGGCAGGGACGCCAACGCCAGCGGCGGTTTCGGCAACGGCCGCTTCAACACCCCGGTGGTGATCGAGGCGGCGGACACGCCTCCGTTCTTCCACGACAACGCCGTGCAGACGCTCGAGGAGGCGGTCGACTTCTACAACAGCGACGCCTTCAACAACTCGCCGGCGGGACTCGGCTTCAAGACCCAGGACACGGGCCGGATCGGCATCCACCTCGAGACCACCGATGTCGAGGCGGTGGCGGCGCTGCTGCGCGTCCTCAACGCCCTGGAGAACATCCGCTCGTCGTCGGAGCTCGATCAGGCCGCCGCCGACACCCAGGATCTCAAGCAGGCGGGCACGCTGCTCGACATCGCCTCCTTCGACACCGAGGACGCCTTCCAGGTGCTGGAGGAGAGGTCGCTGCACCTCGCCGCGGCGAGGAAGCTGCGGCAGGCCTATCAGATGGAGCGCCAGGCGGTCACGCAGCGCAGCCGTCCCCGCCGCGGCAAGCTGATCAACGAGATCCTCCAGCTCAAGGCGGCGGCGCGTGACGAGATGATCGTGACGCCGTGATGATCCCGGCTTCAAACAGCAGGGGCCGCTCGCTGCGCCTCGCACCAGCTCTGATAGGTGGTCTCGGGGGTGCCGAGCGAGCGGTCCGCCGCCTCGGGGCTGCCGGGCTCGCCGACGCGCATGTAGAACCGCAGGGCCTTCATCGCGTACTGGCGGTTCTTGTGGCGGATGAGGTGGACGTAGAGGTCGGCGATCCACACCGGGACGAGATGGATCCGCGTCTCCGGACGCACGCGCGCGCAGTACCGCCGCACCACGTCGGCCTGGGTGATCGGCTCGGGACCGTAGAGCTCGAACCGCCGGTTGGGAGCCTGCGGCATCTGGTAGACCCGGGACACCGCCCGCGCGTAGTCGGCGCCGGCGACGTAGTGGAACTTGCGGCCGGGTATCTCGGGGACGAAGAGGCGCTTGCCCGGCTGCAGGTGGTAGGCGTTCTCCATGAAGAAGCTGGGGGCGAAGATGGCGTACGGAACGCCGCCCGCGCGGACGGCCGCCTCGGCGTCGAGCTTGGCCTTGAGGGAGGGGAGAGCGGCGGCGTATTCGGGCCGCGCGTGCAGGCAGGAGAGGTAGGTCAGCCGGTCGACGCCGGCCTCCCGGGCCGCCCGCACCAACTTGGCGGTGCCCTGATGCTCGATGCGGTCATGGCTCCTGTCTTTCCACCATCCGCGGAGGTTGATGTGGACGCCCCAGCACCCGGCGAGCGCGGGCTGCAGCGTGGCGTCGTCGAAGATGTCGCCCTGGAAGATGGGGAAGCGGTCGCCGAATTTTCCGGCCGCCTTTTCGCGCCGGCGGGTGAAGACGCGTACGTCGAAGCCGTCGTCGCTCAACTGCCTGGCCACGATGGGGCCGTGGTTGCCGGTGGCGCCGACGACGAGGACGGTCTTGGGCATCGCTCCTCCTTCCACGATCACGAGCGGAGTGAAAGCTTCATCGCGGTTGGGGTTCTCTCTTCAGCGTATCAGTGCCGTCCGGAGGTGCCGTGGGGACATCGATGAGACGAGGCGAAGGTTTCCGGCATGGGCTCCGCCGCTGCGCACCGGCCGTCCTCCTCGCGGCGGCCGGCCTGGCGGCGCCGCGGCCGGCCGCGGCGCAGCACCCGCTCCCCGCCCGCAGCCTGGAGGCCCTGCCGATCTCGGAGCCTATCGTAGTGGATGGCCGGCTCGACGACGCGGCCTGGTCGCAGGCCCAGGTGGGGGCGGGCTTCACGCAGCGCGAGAAGCCCACGGAGCCGGCGACGGAGGCCACGGAGGTGCGGGTGGTCTACACGCCCACCACGCTCTACATCGGCGTCCGCTGCTTCGACTCCCACCCCGAGCAGATCGTCGCCAAGGAGATGGAGTACGACGGCCGCCTGTTCCGCGACGACTCGGTGATCGTGGTGCTCGACACCTTCCACGACCACCGCAACTCCTATTTCCTGGAGACCAATCCGAACGGCGCCATCCTCGACTCCCTGTCCACCGACGAGGGGCGGACCCTCAACGGCGACTGGAACGGCGTCTGGGGCGCCGCTGCGAAGGTCACCGCGGAGGGCTGGACGGCGGAGATGGCGATCCCCTTCGCCACCTTGCGTTTCGATCCGCTGCTCGACACCTGGGGCTTCAACGTCCGCCGGCTGATCGCTCGCAAGGCCGAGCAGTCGTACTGGAACCAGGTGGGCCGCGACGCCAACCTCACGCGCATGTCGCGCGCCGGCCACCTGACCGGGCTGCACGGCCTGCAGTCCGGCTTGAACCTGCGCATCAAGCCGTTCGGCGTCAGCTCGCTGTCGCGCTTCGGCGCCGCCCCCCTGCTCGCCGAGTCCTCCGACCTCGGGATGGACCTGAAGTGGGGCATCACCCGCGGCCTGGCGCTCGACCTCACCTACAAGACCGACTTCGCCGAGGCCGAGGCGGACGACCAGCAGGTCAACCTCACGCGCTTCTCCCTGTTCTTCAAGGAGAAGCGGGACTTCTTCCTGGAGAACAGCGGCATCTTCGAGGTCGTGCCGCCGAGCCTGCTGGGCGGCACGCCGACGCTCAAGCTCTTCCACTCGCGGCGCATCGGCATCGCGGAGAGCGGCCTGGAGGTGCCCATCGAGTGGGGGACGCGCCTCACCGGCCGCGCCGGCGACTGGAGCGTCGGCCTGCTCGACGTGTCGACGGAGCCGCGCAGCCAGGTGCAGACCGGCATCGTCGGCGGCCTGCCGCGGGACAACTGGAGCGTCGTCCGCCTGAAGCGCAACATCGGTCCGCGCTCGACGGTGGGGCTGATCTATACCGGCCTCAACAAGGCTGACACCAACGCGGACTTCGGCGGCGACAACCAGGTGGTCGGCGTCGACGCCGACCTCAACCCGCTGCCGAAGCTCAACGTCAACGGCTTCTACGCCGCCAGCCACGATCCCGGCGCCTCGGACTGGGCGGGGGGCGCCTCGGCGGTGTGGAACGGCGACTACTGGATCTGGGGCCTGGAGACGATGGAGATCGGCGAGCAGTTCAACCCCGCGGCCGGCTTCCTGCTGCGCAGCGGCATCCGCCGCTACGCGCCGACGCTCATCTACAAGCCGCGGCCCAGGATCCCCGGCGTGCGCAACGTTCTCTTCGACCTGCAGGCCGAGCTCATCACCGACCTGAACAACCGGCTGGAGACGGGGTTCGGCCGCATCGATCTGTTCGGCGTCGTGCTCGACTCGGAGGACCAGGCGCAGGTATACACCGACGTCACCCGCGACCGCTTCGACCTGCCTTTCGAGATCCAGCCCGGCATCGTGATCCCGCCCGGCGAGTACGACTTCGTCGACTTCGGCGTCGCCTACGCCACCTCGGCGACGCGCAACCGCTGGTACGCCAGCGGCGCCGTGACCAGCGGCCAGTTCTACACCGGCGACCGCCTCTCCAACGTGCTCACCCTGGGCCTGCGCCCGAGCCGTTACTTCCGCACCGAGACGCGCTGGAGCTACGACAACGTCGACCTGCCCGAGGGCTCGTTCACCGCCCAGGTCTGGCGGCAGCGGCTGAGCCTGTCGCTGGGGCCGAACTTCGCCACCAACGCGTTCCTGCAATACAACGACGCGGCGAACCTGCTGTCGCTCAACCTGCGCTTCAACTGGATCTATCGTCCCGGCGCCGACGTATTCCTGGTGTACAACGAGAACTGGATCGCTCCCGGCCTGCGGGACCTCACCCGGCGGGAGCACCAGGTGATCCTCAAGTTCACCTATCTGCTGGAGATTTGAAGGTTTTCGCGTGGTAGGGGTATGACGATTCATACGTCAGGCATCGCCGTCGAGTTCTCGAGCTGGATCGAGGTGCTGCGCACGCGGGCGCGCGAGAGCCCGGCGGCGCGCGCCTTCACCCTTCTCGGCGACGGCGAGGAGGATCACCTCTCGTACGCCGGCCTCGACGAGCGGGCGCGCACCATCGCCGCGCTGTTGCAGGAGCACGGCGCGGCCGGCGAGCGGGTGCTGCTGCTCTATCCGCCGGGGTTCGAGTACATCGCGGCCTTCTTCGGCTGTCTCTACGCCGGCGCCGTCGCGGTGCCTGCGTATCCGCCGCGTCTGAACCGCAGCCTGCCGCGGCTGCGCGCCATCCTGGAGGACGCCCGGCCGCGGCTGGCGCTCACCACGGCGGCCATCCTCGCCCGCGTCGAGGGCTGGCGCGAGCAGGCCCCCTGGCTCGCCGGCGTGCGCTGGCTGGAGACCGGCGGCGCGGATCCGCAGCGCGCGGCCCGCTGGCGCGAGCCGGGGGTGGAGGAATCCACCCTGGCCTTCCTGCAGTACACCTCGGGCTCCACCGGCACCCCCAAGGGGGTGATGCTCTCGCACGGCAACCTGCTCCACAACTCGCGCGAGCTGCGCCGCTGCTTCGGCTACACGGCGGAGAGCCGCGCCGTCATCTGGCTGCCGCCCTATCACGACATGGGGCTGATCGGCGGCATCCTGCAGCCGCTGCACGGCGGCTTCCCCGCCGTCCTGATGGCGCCGGTCTCCTTCCTCCAGCAGCCGCGGCGCTGGCTGGCGGCGATCTCGCGCAGCCGCGCCACCATCTCCGGCGGTCCGGACTTCGCCTACGACCTCTGCGTGCGGCGCATCCCGCCGGCGGAGCGCGCGGGGCTCGATCTGTCGAGCTGGGAGGTGGCGTTCACCGGCGCCGAGCCGGTGCGGGCGGCGACGCTCGACCGCTTCGCCGAAGCCTTCGCGCCCTGCGGCTTCCGGCGGCGCGCCTTCTATCCCTGCTACGGCCTGGCGGAAGCGACGCTCATCGTCAGCGGCGGCGCGCCCGGGGCCGGAGCGGTCGAGCGGAGCTTCGACGGCGAGGCGCTCGAGCGGCATCGGGCCGTGGCGGCGGTCTCCGGCGGCCGGCGGTTGATCGGCAACGGCCGCGGCGTGCTCGATCACCGGGTGGCGATCGTCGATGCGGAATCGTCGGCTCCCTGCCCCGCGGGCCGGGTCGGCGAGGTCTGGGTCGCCGGTCCCAGCGTGGCGCAGGGATATTGGAACCGGCCGGAGGAGACGGCGGCGACGTTCCGCGCCCGCCTCTCCGGCGGCGGGCCGTACCTGCGCACGGGCGACCTGGGCTTCCTCGACGGCGGCGAGCTGTTCATCACCGGCCGGCTCAAGGACCTCGTCATCCTGCGCGGCCGCAACCACTACCCGCAGGACATCGAGACGACCGTGGAGGCGGCGCACCCGGCGCTGCGCCCCGCCGGTTCGGCGGCCTTCCCGGTCGAGGTGGCGGGCGAGGAGCGGCTGGTGGTCGTCGCCGAGGTGGAACGCACGGCGAAGGGGGACCTGGAAGAGGTGGTGGGGGCGGTCCGCGAGGCCGTCGCCCAGGAGCACGAGGTGCAGGTGCACGAGGTGGTCCTGATCCGCGCCGCCACCCTGCCCAAGACCTCGAGCGGCAAGGCCCAGCGCCGGGCGTGCAAGCGCGGCTATCTCGCCGGCGAGCTGGCGGCGGTGGGCCGCAGCGCGGTGGCGGATGCCGGCGCCGCGGACTGGGTCGAGGCGCGCCTCACCCGGGACGAGCTGATGCTGCTGTCGCGCGGCGAGCGCGGCGCGGCGCTGCTGCCGTTCCTGCGCCAGGAGGCGGCGCGCGCCCTCCGCCTCTCGCCGTCGCGGCTCGATCCGCGCCAGCCGCTCGCCGCCTATGGCCTCGACTCGCTGGGGGCGGCCGGGCTGAAGACCGGCCTCGAAGCGGCCCTGGAGGTGGAGCTGCCGCTCTCCGACCTGCTGGAGGGGGTGAGCCTGGAACGGCTGGCGGCCGAGATCCTCAGCCGCCTCGAAGACCCGGCCTCGGCGGCGGCGGCGCGCCCGATCCCGCGGCGGGCGGACGCCGGGGAGAGCCGGCCTGCCGCCGGCCAGCGGGCCCTCTGGTTCCTCGAGCGGTTGGCGCCGGGCAACGGCGCCAACCACATCGTGGCCGTGGCGCGGGTCCGCTCCGGCCTGGACCCGGCGGCCCTGCGGCGGGCGCTCGCCGGCCTGGTGGAGCGCCACCCGGCCCTGCGCGCCACCTTCGCCGAGACGGGCGGCGAGCCGGTGTTGAAGGTCCACGAGCGGCCGGATTTCGAGTTTCTCGAGCGGCACGCGGCCGGCTGGAGCGCCGCGGAGCTCGACGAGCAGCTCGTCGAGACGGCCTACCGCCCCTTCGACCTCGCCCGCGGGCCGCTGCTGCGCGTCGCCCTCTTCGCGCTCGCTCGGCCGGGCTGCGAGGCGGTGCTGCTGCTGGCCATCCATCACCTCGTGGCCGACTTCTGGTCGCTCGGCGTGCTGGCCCGCGAGCTGGGCCTGCTCTACGCCGCGGAGAGGGCCGGCCAGCCTGTCGTCCTCGAGCCGCTGCCGCTCGATTTCCGGGACCATGCGGCCTGGCAGGAGGAGCTGCTGGCGGGGGTGGAGCGAACGCGGTTGTGGAGCTATTGGCTGGAGCAGTTGGGGGGCGAGCTGCCGCAACTGGACCTGCCCGCCGACCGGCCGCGGCCGCCCGTCCAGACCTACCGCGGCGGCTCGACGGTCGAGGGGCTCGGCCGCGGACCGCTCGCGGAGCTCCGGCGCTTCAGCCGCGAGCACGAAGCGACCCTCTACACCACCCTGCTGGCCGCGTTCCAGGCGCTGCTCCACCGCTACACGGGACAGCCGGACATCCTGGTGGGCTCTCCCACCTCGGGGCGCACCGCCGCGGGCCTCGACGGCGTGGTGGGCTACTTCGTGAATCCGGTGGCGCTGCGGGCCGATTTCACCGCCGTCGCCACCTTCGAGGACCTGCTGGCCCGCACCCGCGGCACGGTGCTGGGAGCGCTGGCGCACGCCGACATGCCGCTCGCCCGGCTCGCCGAGTTCCTGCAGCCGGTGCGGGACCCGAGCCGGCCGGTCCTCTTCCAGGTCATGTTCGTGATGCAGAAGGCGCGGCAGCCGGAAGAGGAGCCGCTGGCCGCCTTCGCTCTCGGCCTGGAGGGGACGGCGATGGACCTCGGCGGCCTGGTGGTGGAGCCGTGGCCCTTCGCGCAGCGCCGCGCGCAATTCGACCTGACGCTGACGGTCGCCGAGGTCGGCGAGGAGCTGGGAGCCTGCCTGCAGTACAACGCGGACCTCTTCGACGCCGCCACCATGGGGCGCCTGCTGGGGCACTGGGCCAATCTGACGGGCGGCGTCGCGGACGGGCCGCGGGAGATCCACCGCCTGCCGCTGCTCTCGGCGGCCGAGGAGGCGCAGGTGCTGCGGGCGTGGAGCGATTCGCGGCCGGCCGGCAACCAGGACGTCTGCCTCCATCAGCTCTTCGCGGCCCAGGCGGCGCGCACGCCGGAGGCCACGGCGCTGGTCTTCGGCGAGGAGCGCTTCACCTACGCCGAGCTCGCGGCGCGGGCCGGCCGCCTGGCGCGCCACCTGGCCTGGCTGGGGGTGGGGCCGGAGGTGGCGGTGGGCATCTGTGCCGAGCGCACGCCGGAGATGGTGGTGGGCCTGCTCGCCGTGATGACGTCCGGCGGCGCCTACGCGCCGCTCGATCCCAATTACCCGGCGCAGCGGTTGAGCTGGATCCTGGAGGACCTCGACGACGGCGGCGCGCCGCCGGTGATCCTCACCCAGCGGCGGCTCCTGCCGCGGCTGGAAGGCATGGCGGCGCGGCTGGTCTGTCTGGACGAGGAGCCGCCGGCCGGCGAAGAGGCCGAGACGCGCCCGGCGATGCTGCGCAACCTCGCCTACGTCATCTATACCTCGGGCTCGACCGGCCGGCCCAAGGGCGTGGCCATCGAGCACCGCACGGCGGCGGCTTTGGTGCAGTGGTCGTACAGCGTGTTCTCGGATGCGGAGATGGCGGGGATGCTGGGGTCGACGTCGATCAACTTCGACATGTCGGTCTTCGAGCTGTGGGTGACGCTGGCGCGCGGCGGCAAGGTGATCCTGGCGGAGAACGCCCTGGAGCTGCCGTATCTGGCGGCGGCAGGGGAAGTGACGCTGGTCGACACGGTGCCGTCGGCGATGGCGGAGCTGGTGCGCAGCGGCGGCCTACCGGGCGGGGTGCGCACGGTCAACCTCGGCGGCGAGCCGGTGTCGCGGGCGTTGGCGGACGGCATCTACGCGGCCGGCACGATCGAGCGGGTGCTCAATCTCTACGGTCCTTCCGAGGACACGACCTTCTCGACCTTCGTCTGCATTCCGCGGGAGGAGCGGCGGGCGCCGACGATCGGCCGGCCGCTCGACGGCACTCCGGCCTACGTGCTCGACCGGCACCTGCAGCCGGTGCCGCCGGGGGTGCCGGGCGAGCTGCTCCTGGGTGGCGCCGGGCTTTCCCGCGGCTATCTGCGCCGCCCGGAGCTGACGGCGGAGAGGTACGTTCCCGACCCGTTCGGCCGACCCGGCGCACGGATGTACCGCACGGGCGACCTCGCCTGCCATCTGCCCGACGGGCAGCTCCAGTATCTGGGGCGGATGGACCACCAGGTGAAGGTGCGCGGCTTCCGCGTCGAGCTGGGCGAGATCGAGGCGGCCCTCGCGGCCTGTCCGGGGCTGGTGGACGTCGTGGTGGTGGCGCGCGAGGACCGGCCCGGAGACCGCCGTCTCGCCGCCTACGTCGTGGCAGGCCAGGACCCCGCGCCCGCAGACGGCGAGCTGCGCGAGCTCCTCCGCCGGCGGCTGCCGGAGTTCATGGTGCCGTCCGACTTCGTCTTCCTGCCGCGATTGCCGCGCACCCCCAACGGCAAGCTGGACCGCAAGGCGCTGCCGGCGCCGGAGCGCGCGGCGGACGAGCCCGCGCCGGGCGCCTACAGCACACCGGTCGAGGAGCTGCTCGCCGGCATCTGGGCGGATCTCATCGGCGGCGAGCGGCCGGCGCCCGCGGCGGACTTCTTCACCTCCGGCGGCCACTCGCTGATGGCGGTGCGCCTCCTCGCCCGCGTGCGCGACCTGCTGGGCACGGACCTGCCGCTGGCGGCGGTGTTCGAGGCTCCCACCCTGGCGGCGCTGGCGAGCCGCATCGAGCGCGCCCGCGGCGAAACGATGGATCTCGCGCCGGTGCGGCCCGTCGCGCCGGTGCCGCGGACCCGTGCGCTCCCCCTCTCCTTCGCCCAGGAGCGGCTGTGGTTCCTCGACCGGCTGGAGCCGGGGAGCGCCGCCTACAACATGCCTTTCGCGGTGCGCCTCGACGGCCCGCTCGACGTGGCCGCCTTTCAGGGAGCCTTGGATCAGATCGTGCGCCGCCACGAGGCCCTGCGCACCACCTTCGCGCCGGGCGAGGACGGCCGGCCGGTGCAGGTGATCTCGCCCCGCCGGCCGCAGCTCTGCCCGGTGGTCGATCTCGCGGGGCTGCCGGCGCCCTCGGCGGAGGCGCAGCGGTGGCTGGCGGCCGAAGCGCGGCGCCCCTTCGATCTCGCGCGGGGACCGCTGCTGCGCACCGTGCTCCTGCGGCTCGCCGCCGAGAGCCACCTGGCGCTCGTCGTCCAGCACCACATCGTCTCCGACGGCTGGTCGATCGGCCTTTTCTGGCGCGAGCTGGCGATGCTGTACCGAGGTCTGCCGCTGCCGGAGCTGGCGGTCCAGTACGCCGACTTCGCCGTCTGGCAGCGCTCCTGGTTCGCCGGCGGCTTCCTGGAGCCGCAGCTCGCCTGGTGGCGCGAGGAGCTGCGCGGAGCGCCGCAGGCCCTGGAGCTGCCGGCGGACCGGCCGCGGCCGCCGGCGCAGAGCCTGCGCGGCGGCGAATGCTCGGTCCTCCTGCCGGAAGGCCTCGTCCGCGGCCTCGAAGCGCTCGGCGGCCGCGAAGGGGCGACCTCGTTCATGGTGCTGCTGGCGGCGTTCCAGACCCTGCTCGGGCGCTGCTCGGGGCAGCACGACCTCCTCGTCGGCTCGCCGGTGGCCGGCCGCCGGCGCAGCGAGATCGAGCCGCTGATCGGCTTCTTCGTCAACATCCTGGTGCTGCGCGCCGATCTCGCGGGCGATCCCTCGTTCGCCGGCCTGCTGGCGCGAGCGCGCGAGACGAGCCTCGGCGCCTACGCCCACCAGGAGGTGCCTTTCGAGCGGCTGGTCGAGGAGCTGCGGGTGGAGCGCGATCCGTCGCGCCCGCCGCTCTTCCAGGCGGTGCTCACCTATCAGCGCCTGCCGTTCGAGATCCCCGGCCTTCCCGGGCTGGCCGACCGCGTGGTCCCGGTGGCCAACGGCACCTCGAAGTTCGATCTGACGCTGGCGTTGATGCAGGCGGAGACGGGGCTCACCGCCTCGCTGGAGTACGACGCCGGCCTGTTCGACGCCACCACCGCCTTCCGCCTGTTGGGGAGCTTCCAGAACCTGCTCGCCGGCGCGCTGGCGGCTCCCGAGCGGCGTCTCTCGGAGCTGCCGCTGCTGACGGCGGCCGAGCGGCAGCAGCTCCACGGCGAGTGGCAGGACAGCAATGCTCCCGTCCCCACGGGCTGCCTGCACGAGCTGTTCGCGGCGCAGGCGGCGCGGACGCCGGCCGCCACGGCGCTGGTCTTCGGCGAGGAGCGCTTCAGCTATGCCGAGCTCGCCGCGCGGGCGGACCGGCTGGCGCGCCACCTGGCCTGGCTGGGGGTGGGGCCGGAGGTGCCGGTGGGCATCTGCGCCGAGCGCACGCCGGAGATGGTGGTGGGCCTGCTCGCCGTGATGACGGCGGGCGGCGCCTACGTGCCGCTCGACCCGAATTACCCGGCGCAGCGGCTGGCGTGGATACTGGAGGACATCCAGGACAGATCCGTCGGATCCGTCGGATCCGCACCGCCGCTCGTCCTGACCCAGCGCCGGCTCCTGCCGCGTCTGGAAGGCATGGCGGCGCGGCTGGTCTGCCTGGACGAGGAGCAGCCGGCCGGCGAGGAGGCCGAGACGCGACCGGCGGTGCTGGGCAATCTCGCCTACGTCATCTACACCTCGGGCTCGACCGGCCGGCCGAAGGGCGTGGCCATCGAGCACCGCACGGCGGCAGCTTTGGTGCCGTGGTCGTACGGGGTGTTCTCGGACGCGGAGATGGCCGGGATGCTGGGCTCGACGTCGATCAACTTCGACATGTCGGTCTTCGAGCTGTGGGTGACGCTGGCGCGCGGCGGCACGGTGATCCTGGCGGCCAACGCGCTGGAGCTGCCGTATCTGGCGGCGGCGGGGGAGGTGACGCTGGTCGACACGGTGCCGTCGGCGATGGCGGAGCTGGTGAGGAGCGGGGGGATTCCAGCCTCCGTGCGCACGGTCAACCTCGGCGGCGAGCCGGTGCCGCGGGCGCTGGCGGACGGCATCTACGCCGCTGGCGCCGTCGAGCGGGTGCTGAATCTCTACGGTCCCTCCGAGGACACGACCTTCTCGACCTTCGTCTGCATCCCGCGGCAGGAGCGGCGGGCGCCGACGATCGGCCGGCCGCTGGAGGGGACGCGGGCTCATGTGCTGGACAGTGGGCTGCGGCCGGTGCCGCTGGGGGTGCCTGGGGAGCTGTACCTGGGCGGGGCGGGGGTGTCGCGCGGCTATCTGCGGCGGCCGGAGCTGACGGCGGAGCGGTACGTGCCGGACCCGTTCGGTGCCGCCGGCGCGCGGATGTACCGCACGGGCGACCTGATCCGCTACCTGCCGGACGGCCAGCTCGAGTACCTGGGGCGGATCGATCACCAGGTGAAGGTGCGGGGCTTCCGGGTGGAGCTGGGGGAGGTGGAGGCCGCCCTCGCGGCCCACCCGGCGCTGGCGGACGCCGTCGTGGTGGCGCGCGAAGACCCGTCCGGGGACCGCCGGCTCGTCGCCTACGGCGTGCCCGTCTCGGCCGTCGCGCCGCCCTCCGGCCGCGAGGTCCGCGACTTCCTGCGCCAGCGGCTGCCGGAGTTCATGACGCCCTCCCAGGTCGTCCTGCTCCCGGAGCTGCCGCGCACTCCCAACGGCAAGGTGGACCGCCGGGCGCTGCCCGCGCCGGAAGCCGCCCGCACCGGCAGCGCCCAGGCCTTCGCCGCGCCGCGCACGCCGGAAGAGGAGCTCCTCGCCGGCATCTGGTGCGAGCTCCTGGGCCACGAGCGGATCGGCCTCGACGAGGACTTCTTCGCGCTCGGCGGGCACTCCCTGCTCGCCGCTCAGCTCGTCTGGCGGGTGAGCGAGGTCTGCGGCGTCGAGGTCCCCCTGCAGGCGCTCTTCGAGTCTCCCACCCTGCGCTCGCTGGCGGCGGTGGTCGAGAGCGCCCGGCGGCAGGGCGCCGAGGCGCCGCCGGCCTTCGTGCCCGTGGCGCGCGAGGGCCCGCTGCCGCTCTCCTTCGCCCAGGAACGGCTGTGGTTCCTCGACCTCTGGGAGCCGGGCCGCCCGACGTACAACATCGCCCTCGCCGTGGACTTCACGGGGGCGTTGGAGCCGCGGGTCCTGGGCCGCGCCGTCGGCGAGATCGTGCGCCGCCACGAGGCCCTGCGCACGGTCTTCGCCGTCCGCGAAGGCTCGCCGATGCAGGCGATCGCGCCGCCGTCGCCGCTCCCCCTGCCGGTGATCGACCTGACCGGGCTCGGCGAGCGGGAGAGGCGGGACGAGGCCGAGCGGCTCGCCCTCGCCGGCGCCCGCCGGCCGTTCGACCTCGCCCGCGGGCCGCTGCTGCGCATGGCCCTGCTGCGGACGGGCGCCGCGAGCTGGACGGCGCTCTTCGCCGTGCATCACATCGTGGCCGACGGCTGGTCGATGGGGATCTTCCTGCGCGAGCTGGCGGCCCTCTACCCGGCCTTCTCGGCGGGCGCCCCCTCGCCCCTCGCGGCGCCGGCGGTCCAGTACGCCGATTACGCGGTGTGGCAGCGCGACTGGCTGCGGGGGGAGGCGCTGGAGCGCCAGCTCGCGGTGTGGCGCCGGCGGCTGGAGGGCGTCCCGGCGGCGTTGGACCTGCCCACCGACCGTCCCCGGCCGGCGGTCCAGAGCCTGCAGGGCGGGCTCCACCCGGTGGCCTTTGCCGCCGGCCTGACGCGGCAGGTGGAAGCCTTCAGCCGCCGGCGCGGCGCGACGCCGTTCATGACCCTGCTGGCGGCCTTCCAGGCGCTGCTCGGCCGTCTCTGCGGGCAGGAGGACGTCCTGGTGGGCGCGCCGGTCGCCAATCGCCGCCAGGCGGAGACCGCGGACCTCATCGGCTTCTTCGTCAACACCCTGGCGCTGCGCGGCGATCTCGGCGGCGATCCCGCGTTCGCCGAGCTGGTGGCCCGGGCGCGCCGGGTCAGCCTGGAGGCCTTCGCCCACCAGGACCTGCCGTTCGAGCGGCTGGTCGGCGAGCTGCGGCGCGAGCGCGACCCTTCGCGCCCGCCCCTCGTCCAGGTGGTGCTGGCCTATCAGCCGGCCCTGGCTTCCACGGCGGAGGAGCTGGAGATCCCGGGGGTCGCGGCGAAGGTGCGGCCGGTGCCGACCGGCACCAGCAAGTTCGACCTCACGCTGTCGCTCGTCGAGGAGCCGGGCGCCGAAGGGGATTCCTATCTCGCCGGTCACCTCGAATACGACTCGGCGCTGTTCGACGAGGCCAGCGCCGTCCGGCTCGGCCGCCAGCTCGAGGCGCTGCTCGCCGGGGCGCTGGCGGATCCGGACCGGCGCCTCTCCGAGCTCTCGCCGCTCGGCGAGGGCGAGCGCCGGCAGCTCGTCCACGACGAGCGGGGGACGCTCCCGCCTGAGCCGGTCGAGGCGCGGGCCGAAGCGCCGCGCGGCCCCACGGAGGAGCTGCTGGCCGGCATCTGGGAGGAGGCGCTGGGGATCGAAGGCATCGCCGCGCACGCCGACTTCTTCGACCTCGGCGGCCACTCGCTGGCCGCCGCCCGCGTCGTGCTGCGGGTGCGGGAGATCTTCGCCGTCGCGCTTCCCCTGCGCGCCCTCTTCGAGACGCCCAGCCTCGCGGCCTTCGCGGCGCGGATCGAGGCGGAGCAGGGGACGGGGTCCGCGGGGCTGCCCCCCATCCTCCCGATCCCCCGCGACGGTGCGCTGCCGCCGTCGTTCGCCCAGGAGCGGCTGTGGTTCCTCGACCGCCTGGATCCCGGCAGCCCGGTCTACAACATCCCGTTCGTCCTCGCCCTCTCCGGAGACCTCCGGGTACCGGCGCTCGCCGCGGCGTTGGGCGAGGTCGTGCGCCGCCATGAGGCGCTGCGCACCACCTTCGCGCTCGACGCGGAGTCCGGCCGGCCGGTGCAGGTGATCGCGCCGGCGGCATCTCCCGTCCCGCCGGTGATCGATCTGGCGTCCCTGCCCCGCTCGCACCGTGCCGTCGAGGCGGAGCGGCTGGCCGCCGCCGAGGCCCGCGGACCGTTCGATCTGGCGGCCGGACCGCTCTACCGCTTCACCCTGCTGCGGCTCGGACGCCTCGAGCACCGCCTGCTGGCGAACCTGCACCACGCGGTCTGCGACGGCGGGTCGATCGGCGTGCTGTTGCGCGAGACCGCCGCCCTCTATCGGGGCTCGCCGCTCGCCGCGCCGCCGGTCCAGTACGCCGACTACGCCGCCTGGCAGCGGCGGTGGCTGGAGGGGCCGGCGCTGGAGGGACAGCTCGCCTGGTGGCGCGAGCGGCTGGCCGGGGCGCCCGCCGCGCTCGACCTGCCGCTCGACCGTCCGCGGCCGGCGGTGCAGCGG
>JBKPTH010000173.1:0-8239 GCA_046765915.1 Acidobacteriota bacterium
GATCTGCTGCGTGCTGAGCGGGTCGCGCCGCGTGCTGAGCCGGGCACGGCGCGTGCTGAGCCGGCACGTGGCGTGCTGAGCGGGGCACGGTGCAGGACCCGCGGGTTTTCTGGCGTGACCTCTCGGTCTGGCGCGTGCCCCAAGGGTCCAGTGGCAGGACCCGTGGAGCACGGACCGTGACCTCCGGGTCCTGCCCCGTGCTAAGCGGGTCACGTGTGGTGCCCCGCGGGGCACGCGCCGTGCGCGGAGGTCACGCGGCGTACCCCGCAGGTCGCGTGGCGTGCGGCGCAGGTCACGCGACGTGCTGAGCGGGTCGGGCCGCGCGATTTCTCGGTCCGCCAGGCCCGCTGAATACGTAAGCGAACTTATGGCGTGGACTACTAAGGCCGAGCCGGCGGCCCGCCCCAGCCGGGAGGACCTTGAGAAGGTTCGCAAGAAGCTGAAATCACCGCACCGAAACCTTCCTCCGCCCATCGTACCGCCCGGGCTTCCGCGGCCGGAGGGCTAACCGTTCGTGCCGATCCGCCGTCTAAGACGTGAAGCTGAGGCTTCCAACCTGGAGATCTATCCATGCGCCGAACCTTGCTCGCCGTCCTGCTCCTGATCCCCCTGCGCTTGTCCGCCCAGCCGGACACGTCGGACACGCGCCTCCTGAGCTCGCCGGCCGTGAGCCGGGACCACATCGCCTTCATCTACGCCGGCGATCTCTGGATCTGCGACCTCGACGGCCGCAACGTCCGCCGTCTGACCAGCGATCCCGGGGCCGAGGTGCTCCCCGCGTTCTCGCCCGACGGGCGGACGATCGCCTACAGCGGGCAGTACGGCGCGGCCAGCCCTGGATTCGGGGTACCCGCCGCGAACGTCTATACCATCCCCGTGACCGGCGGCGAGCCCACGCGGCTCACCTGGTATCCCGGCTGGGACTTCGTCCGCGGCTGGACCCCCGACGGCAAGGCCGTGCTGTTCACCTCCTATCGCGAGGTCTCCGTGGGGGAAGACACGCCGCTCTTCACCGTGCCGGCCGCCGGCGGATTCCCCACCCGGCTGCCGGTCCCGCACAGCCGCTCGGCGAGCTGGTCGCCCGACGACACCCGCCTCGCCTACAATCCCAAGTGGGACGAAACGGCCCAGTGGAAGAACTACCGCGGCGGCGGCTACTCGCGGATCTGGATCCAGAGCCTGAAGGACCTCGCCGTGGAGGAGATCCCGCAGCCGGCGGGAAACTGCAACGACATCGAACCGCGCTGGATCGGCGATGCGATCTATTTCCGTTCCGACCGCAACGGCGAATCCAACCTCTTCGTCTACGACACGAAGACCCGGGCCGTGCGGCAGCTCACCAGCTTCACGGACTTCCCGGTCCTCGGCCTCGACGCGAACGGCGGCAACCTGGTCTTCGAGCAGGCCGGCTGGCTCCACCGCTTCGACCTGGCCACGGGCCGGAGCGAGCGGCTGAAGATCGGCGTGGCCGCCGAGCTGCCCGAGACGCGGACGCGGTTCGTCAGGGGCGCGCAGCAGGTCCGCGCCGGCCACGTCTCGCCGAGCGGAGCGCGGGCCGTGTTCCAGCTCCACGGCGACGTCGTCACGGTGCCGGCGGCCAAGGGCGATGCGCGCGACATCACGAACACCCCCGGCGTCCACGAGCGCTTTCCGGTCTGGTCGCCCGACGGCAGGTCGATCGCCTACTTCTCGGACGAAGGCGGCGAGTACGCGCTGCACGTCCGCGCCGCGGACGGCAAGGGCAAGGCCAGGGTGTACAAGCTCGCCGGGCACGGCTTCTACGAGTCCCCGGCCTGGTCTCCCGATGCCGCGAAGATCGCCTACGTCGACAACAGTTGGACGCTCTACTGGCTCGACCTCGGGAGCGGCGCCGTCAAGAAGGTAGCCAGCGAGCCGATCTTGGGCCCTGCAGGCCTGCGCTCGCTGCGGGCGGCGTGGTCGCCCGATTCGCAATGGATCGCCTACGCCCTCGGCAACCTCTCGGCCTATCGGACGATCTACGTCTACTCGCTCGCGCGGGACGAGTCGCGCGCCGTCACCGACGGGATGAGCGACGCCACCGAGCCGGTCTTCGACGCTTCCGGCAAGTACCTCCACTTCCTCGCCTCGACGGACGCCGGCCCGGCGAATCAATGGTTCAGCCTTTCCAGCAGGAAGCTGCGGGCGACCCGCGCGCTCTACCTGGCGTTGCTGCGCAAGGACACGCCGTCGCCGTTCGCCAAGGAGAACGACGAGGAAAAGCCGGAGGCGAAGGAGGAGAAGAAGGACGCGAAGCAGGAGAAGAAGGAAGACGCGCCGGAGAAGCCCGCGCCGGTGCGCATCGACTTCGACGGCCTGGACCGCCGCCTGCTGCAGTTCCCGCTGCCGGCCGCGGACAACCGGAGCCTCGCGGCGGGCGGACCGGGTCAGATCCTCTATCTCTCGCAACCGCCGCCCACGCCCGGCCAGCCGGGCGGAGCGGCGCTGATGCGCTACGACCTCACCCAGCGCAAGGGAGAGACGCTGCTCTCCGGCGTGAACGACTACCGCTCCACGCCGGACGGCAAGAAGGCCCTCGTCACCACCGACCCGGAGACCTGGTCGATCGTGGAGCTCGCCCCGGGCGCGGACGCCGCCAAGGGCAAGCTGAACCTGGAGGCGGCCGAGGTCCGGGTCGAGCCGCGGGCCGAATGGCGGCAGATCTTCGACGAGGCCTGGAGGATCAACCGCGATTACTTCTACGACCCGGGCATGCACGGCACCGACTGGCCGGCGATGAAGGAGAAATACGCGGAATTCCTGCCCCACGTGGCCACGTCCAAGGATCTCTACCGGGTCCTCCGCTGGATGCTCAGCGAGCTCTCCGTGAGCCACAGCTTCCTCACCCCCGGCGATCCGCCCGTGGAAGCCAAGGCGGCGATCGGCGGCGGCCTGCTCGGCGCCGACTACGAGATCGCGAACGGCCGCTACCGCTTCCGCAAGGTTTACGAAGGCGCGGCCTGGTGGCCGGAGATGCGCGCCCCGCTCACGGCCCCGGGCGTGGACGTCAAGTCCGAGGAGTACCTGCTGGCCGTGCGCGGCGTGGACCTGAAACCGCCCGCCGACGTCTACGCGCCGTTCGTGAATACCGGCGACGAGAGCGTCGAGATCACCGTCGGCCCCAACCCGGACGGCTCCGGCGCGCGCACTGTGACGGTCGAGCCCCTGCCGAGCATGGCGGCGGAGATGGACCTGCGCTTCCTGAACTGGGTCGAGGGTAACCGCAAGAAGGTGGAGAAGGCGACCGGCGGCCGCGTGGCCTACGTCTATCTGCCCGACACCGGCGCTCTCGGCTACACCTACTTCACGCGCTACTTCTTCTCGCAGCTCGACAAGGACGCGGTCATCCTCGACGAGCGCTACAACGGCGGCGGGGCGTGGGCCGATTACTATCTGAACCCCCTGCGCCAGCCGTTCAGCAGCTATTGGGCCATGCGCTACGGCGCGGACTACCGCTCGCCGAGCGCGGCCATCCCCGGGCCGAAGGTCATGCTCATCAACGAGCAGGCCGGCTCCGGCGGCGACGGCCTGCCGTGGATGTTCCGCCAGTCGAAGCTGGGACCGCTCGTGGGCAAGCGGACGTGGGGCGGCGAGGTCGGCATCCTCGGCTACCCGCCGCTCATGGACGGCGGCGAAGTGACCGCTCCCAACTTCGCGCTCTGGTCGCCGGAAGGCGGCTGGAAGATCGAGAACGAGGGCGTGGCGCCGGACGTCGAGGTCGAGAACTGGCCCGCCGACCTGGCCGCCGGCCGCGATCCGCAGCTCGAAAAAGCGATCGAGATCGTCCTGGAAGAATTGAAGAAGAACCCGCCCGCCAGGCCGCGGCGGCCTCCCTATCCGGTCCGGGTGCACAGGGATTGATGCGCGCCGGGAATATGGGGCCGGCTCGTGCGTTCCGCCAATCAGGTTCCACCCTTTTCCCCGAGGCCGTGGAGCCCGGAATGAAGACCGCCTGCCATGAGACTTCCTACAGCGCTCTTCTCTCTGCTCCTGGGGCTGGCCCTCGGCGGCCGTTGCGCTCTTGGGGACACGCGGCCGCCGGTGGATATCCCCGGTCTGCGCGAGGCGCAGGCCCAGGACGCGACGCCCACGGAGCGGTCCGCGAGCCGCTCCTGTTCGATCGCCAGCAGGGCATGCGGGGACTGGATCTCGAGGCGCTCGATGCCGTCTGTGCCTGGCGCTTCGCGCCGGCGAGGATCGCCGGCAGGCCGGTCGCCGTGCTCTACGTGCTCTCGCTGAGCGTGGGCGCCGGCGCCAGGCCGTCGCGGTGAGCTCTCGCGGGTCCGACAAAGGCCGGGGGCGTGCCGCAGGGTTTACGCCGCTGATCCACCCTTCATCACCACAGCATCAAACACCCCCGTCAACACCCGCCCCGACCGTTTGACCTGCACCCAGATGCGGTATCGGCCGGGTTGGGGAAACGCGTAGGGAAAGGAGACGACGTTGGCCGCCGCGTGCTGCGCATGGGCGGAAGGGTCCATGCCCGTCATGCCGCCGCCGGTCTCCATCTCCTTCCTCGCGAAGGCCTGCTGCGCGGCCATGTTGATGCTGCCCATGGGGTGGAGATGGATGAAGACCTTGCCGTCATCTCGGCTGATGATGGCGTGGCTCTGCATGCCCATGTAGGGCTCCAGGGCGGCGGGCCGTCCGTCCGGGGTGCGCACCTCGAAGCGCAGGGTGGATTCGCGATTTACCACGAGAGGCTCCTGAAGCCAGAGCATGGTCGAGCCGTCCTCGAGGAGGCTGATCTTCGGACCGGCGGCCTGAGAGATCGGCTGGGCGGCGCGCCAGGAGTCGTCCGGATCGGCCGCGGGTCCTCCCTGGCCGGCCGGAATCTTCACCGTGTCCACCAGCGTCTGCGGGAAACCGCTCTCGTGGACCACGTCGGCGTAGACACGGTAGGAGCCGGGCGGCAAGGGCGGCAGGGAGGTGCGGAACGCCTCTTTTCCTTCCGGCACCGGATGAAGGTGAGCGAAGGCGTCGAGGCCGGGCTCGCGGAGGAGGAAGAGGTGCATCAGCTTGCCGTGATCCGGCATGAGCGGCGACCATTCCTTGCTCCGCTGATCTTCGATCTTCATCTCCAGCACCTGCCGGCCGGCTTCGAGGCGCGCCGCGGTCCGCACCTTGAACGGCTTGAAGATGCTTTGCTGCGCGTGGGCGTCCACGCTGTCCCACCAGCTCTTGCCGCCCCAGAGGGCGAGGGCGAGGAGGACCGCGGCGATTACGGCACCTATGCGCGCCCGGGCGCGGCGCCGGTCATCGGGCTGCTCGCCCGGCGGCAGGGTGCTCTCGCGCATGGCCGCGCCCACGAGCGAGATGGCTCCGGCGAAGAGGAACAAGCCCAGTCCCGCCAGCACCACGCCGATGCCCTTCCGCATCCGCAGCACCTGCCTGGGCGTCGCGGCGACCGGCACCTGGGCGACGCCTTCGCCGTCCGCACCCTTCACGACAACGCGGACGCTGTAGGAGGAGGAGACCATCAGCCAGAGCTGCGAGCTCCAGACGCCCGGAGCGCCCGGAACAGGCACCGCCACATCCGGCGGCGGCGCGCCCTTGAGCCCCGCTTTCCACTGCACCGGCTGCACGGTGACCTGGTCGGCCTTGCGCCCGTCCTGGATGCGCACCGTGATCTCGGCGAGACCCGGAACGACGACCGGCGGACGGACGATGACGCGCACCGGGTACGGTCCGGCGGCGCCGTCGTAGAAGACGTTCGGGCTGCCGACGTGCGCCCGCGCCGGAGCCGCCGCCAGGCAGCAGGCGACGACGATCCAGAAGGCGCGCCGCGTCATCGCTGCACCTTCGCCAGCGAGCGCCCGCGCAGGAGGCCGAGCCCGGCGGAGCCGATCGCCCACAGCAGGGAGATGCCGAGCGCCTGCGCCGTCATGGGATCTTCCCGCGGTTGCCAGAACTCGTATTGCCAGGGCCCCGGCGCCGAGCCGTAGTCCCAGACGCGGTCGCCGGCGAAGAACCAGTTGCGCGCGGCCGGCGAGAGCTGGAAATCGGCGAAGTACCAATGGATGACGAAGAAGAGGGCGAGGAACGCCGCGCCGATCAGGACGGCGTCGAGCCATCCGGCGCGCTTGCCTGGGCGCCGCTGCAGGATGAGATCGATCGCCAGCGCGGGAACGACGAGCAGCAGGGGGAAGACCGGCGGCACCATGTGATCCACCGGCCTGTCGATCGGCCCGAGCATGGGCCGTGCCGAAAAGAGGGGAAGGATCCAGACCATGGCGCAGGTGAGGAGCATGTAGAAAGCCGCGGCGATGGTGGCCGCCCAGCGCAGCCGCGAGGAGCGCGCCACCGAGACGAGGATGAAGGGCAGGAGCGCCGCCATGATCTCGTAGAAGAGCCCGCCGTGCCGGTGGTTCGGGAAGGCGTAGTCGGTCACCAGCGTCATCGCCATCAGGATGACGATGCCGGCGGCGTAGAGATGGGCGAGGCCCAGCCGGCGCTCCTCCCCGGCCGGCGCGCGGTTGAGCAGGGCCAGCGCGAGCAGCATGGCGCCGATCTGGATGGTGATCATGCCGGCGCCGAGGAGGCTGTGCGGCGGCGAGAGGATCTCCACGTCCAGGCCGTAGGCGTTGTGCCACCAGTCGTCGAACGGCGCCGAGGTGAGCATGGCGATGGCGCCCCAGATCGCCACCCAGGCGCCGAGCGGTGCGCGGAAGCCCCAGAAGCGGACGGAGACCGCGCGCTCCGCCTCGGTGCCGGCGAAGGTGGTCTTCAAGGCGAGCCAGCCGCAGGCGATGCCAGCCAGCACGCCGCCGAGATAGATGGCCAGGTGGGCCGGGGTCCAGAAGGTGTCGCGGCCGATCGTCATGTGCCACGAGATGTCCCACAGCAGGCCGACCACGATGCTGGTCGAGCCCACCAGCATGACCGATAGATACCAGGGCAGGGACGAGGCGTGCCTCACACGCGGGATGGCGGCGGCCTGAGCGACGGATTCCATGGGCGGCACTCTCCTGGGCTTCTCCACATCTATACGCAATACGCCACGATAGAGTAACAGGATGATCCGTCCGTTCCGGGTTCCTACCCGCGTCGTGATGGCCCCCGGCTGCCTCGCGCGCCTGCCGGAGATCGCCGCCGGCTACGAGCCGCGGCGGGTGTTGATGGTGACCGATCCCGGCATCGAGGAAGCCGGCTGGCCGGAGCTGGTGTGGCGGGCCCTCGCCGAGCGGGGTATCGAAGCGATCACCTTCGACGACGTCGAGCCCAATCCGCGGGCTTCGACCGTGGACCGGCTGGCGGCGTGGGGCCGCGAGGAGGGAGCCTCGCTGGTGCTCGGCCTCGGCGGCGGCAGCGTGCTCGACGCCGCCAAGGCCGCCGCCATGCTGATGGCCAACGGCGGCTCCGCCGCGGATTACGAAGGAATCAGCCGTTATGAGAATCCGCCGGTCCCTTTCATCGCCGTTCCCACCACCTGCGGCACGGGTTCGGAGGTGACGTGGGTTTCGGTGCTCACGGTGGAGGAGCGGCAGGCGAAGATCAGCGTCAAGGGCGAGACCATGTTCCCCGCCTGGGCGCTGGTGGATTGCGAGATCCTCCGCACTCTCCCCGGCCGTCTGGTCACCTGGACCGGAGCCGACGCGCTGACCCACGCCGTCGAGGCCTTCACCTGCCGGCTCGCCAATCCGATCTCCGACGCCCTGGCCGCGGCCGCCGTCTCGCTGCTCCTTCGCTACCTGCGCCGGGCCGCCGCCGACGTCGCCAATGACGCCGAGGCGCGCGAGGCGGTGATGCGCGCCTCGACCCTCGCCGGCCTCGCCTTCGGCAACGCCGACGTGGCGGCGGTCCACTGCCTCTCCGAGACCCTCGGCGGCCGGTACGATCTGCCGCACGGGCTGGCCAATGCCGTCCTCCTGGCGCCGGTCGTCCGCTATAACCTGCCCGCCTGCGCGGAGAAGCTCGCCACGCTCGAAGCCGCGCTCCCCGCCGGCGGCGGCGTGGGAGCCGAAGGCGTGCTGCAGGCGATCGAGGATCTGTTGCGGGACCTCGGCATCCCCGCGTTCCACTACCTCAACGTGCCGCGGCAGGATTACCTCTGGATCGCCGAGCGCGCCGTGCTCAACGGCTCGAATTCGTCGAACTCGCGGGAGATGGGGGTGGGGGAGTATCTTGAGGTGCTGGAGGGGATGTGAACGGACGGCGGGCACGTAGGCCCGCCGCTACGGCTCCTGAGCGATCGAATTCTGTGTTCGCAGGGTCGTAGCGG
>JBKPTH010000174.1:0-19096 GCA_046765915.1 Acidobacteriota bacterium
GCGGAGCAGGCGCCACGGGCGCCGGCGCGCGGACGCCGGTCTTGGTGCGGCTGAGGTCGAGGTCCGAGAGCGTCTTGCTGAGCAGGGCGTCGACGTTGTTCGCCGCCGGCTCGGGCCGGCGGGGCGGCGGCGGCGGGGCGGCCGGACGCGGCTTCAGCTCGGGGCGCATGACGCCCGAGAGGGTCTGCTCCAGGCGGCGCTGCATCTCGTCGTCCGCGGCGGCCGGCGAGGTCTTCGGGGACGCGGCCGGCGCCGCGGCGGACCGCGCCAGATCGTTCTCGACCTCGGCCAGCACGTCGCCGAAGATGTCCTGCGAGGTGAGCTTGTGCTCCGCGCGCGAGGCGGCGACGGGCGGCGGGACGCGGCGGGAGCCGAGGGCCCGCCGGGCGGCCGAGCGCAGTTGCTCGTCGGTGAACGGCTTGGCCAGGAGATCGTCCGCCTCCATGCCGCCCGCGCCCGTCTCGGAGAGCATGCCGACGACGCCAGGACCGCCGGCGCTGCGGGAGAACGAGCTGGCGAGGGTCTCGGCACCCGGGATCTCGGCGCTGACCAGCACCAGGTCGGGGGCCTCCGAGGCCGCCGCCTGGATCGCCTGGTCCGCCCGCGGCACGATCCGCACCCGCCAACCCTCGGCACTCAGGGCCCCGTTGATCCGTTCCACGTAGCGCTCTTCCTGCTCGACGACGAGGATCGACGGCATACCAATCTCCAGAGTAATTCCACGCTGTTGTAGCACTCCCTACCCCGCCAGTCAATCGCGGGACGCCCCAAATTGCTGATTTTTGTGGCATTTACCTGTAGAATCATCCCCCTGCCGGGATTCTTTTCTTCAGGAGCTTTTCCATGTCAGGTCATAGCAAGTGGGCCACGATCAAGCACAAGAAGGCGGCGACCGACGCCCGGCGCGGCAAGCTGTTCAGCAAGCTGCTCAAGGAGATCACCGTCGCCGCCCGCGTCGGCGGCGGTGACTCGAAGGGGAATCCGCGCCTGCGCGCCGCCATTCTGGAGGCGAGGTCCAACAGCGTCCCCAACGACAACATCGACCGCGCCGTCAAGAAGGGCACCGGCGAGATCGCCGCCGAGGTCTACGAAGAGGTCATCTACGAGGGCTACGGCCCGGGCGGCGTGGCCATGCTGGTCGAGGCGGCCACCGACAACCGCAACCGCACGGCCGGCGAGATCCGCCACCTCTTCGCGCGCAACGGCGGCAACCTCGGCGAGGCCGGCTGCGTCGCCTGGATGTTCCACCGCCGCGGCTACTTCGTCCTCGACAAGGGCGCCCTGGACGAGGAGAAGCTCATGGAGCTGGCCCTCGAGCTGGGGGCGGACGACGTCGCCATCGCGGAGGACGTCTACGAGCTCTACACGCCCATGGAAGGCTTCATCGCCACCCAGGAGGAGCTCGAGCGGCGCGGCGTCCCGGCCGTCGTCAAGGAGCTGGCGATGGTCCCCCAGACCACCCTCGACATCCCCGCGGACAAGGTCGGCCAGGTGCTGCGCCTGATGGAAGCGCTCGAAGACCACGACGACGTGCAGAAGGTGTGGGCCAACGTCAACATCGACGAGAAGGTCCTCGAGGCCCAGTCCCGGTAAGGGCCGTGCTCATCCTGGGACTCGATCCGGGCAGCCTCCATACCGGCTACGGCTTCGTCGAAAAGAGCGGCTCGCATCTCCTCGCCCTCGACGCCGGCCGCTTCTCCTGTCCCCGCGCTCTCGACCTGCCGCGGCGGCTGGCCCATCTCGCCGGCCGCCTGGAGGAGCTGATCGCCGGGCGGCGGCCCGATCTCGCCGTGCTGGAGACCCCGTTCCACGGCATGAACGCGCGCTCGCTCATCGTGCTCGCCCAGGCGCGCGGCGCCCTGCTGGCGGTGCTCGCCGGCCGCGGCATCGAGGTGCGGGAGTTCAGCCCCGCCGAGGTCAAGTCGGCGGTCACCGGCAACGGCCGCGCCGACAAGGACCAGGTCGCCCGCATGGTGCGCCTGCTGCTGGCGGCCCGCGGCGACGGCTGGCCGAGCGACGCCACCGACGCGCTGGCGCTCGCCATCTGCTGCGCCCAGCGCCTGCGGCTGGACCGCATCGCGGAGGGGAGCCGCGTGTGCTAGCATCGATTCGGACCGTGGACTTCTGACGCCGTCCCTCTCGACTATGGCCTTCCAGGGCTCGCTCAAAGAGCTGCCGCTACCCGACATCATCCAGCTCGTCTCCGTCTCGGGGAAGACGGGCGTCTTCTCGCTGCGCCGCAACGGCGACAATGACACCGGGGAGATCTACCTGCGCGGCGGGCAGATCGTGCACGCGAGCGTCGGCGATCTGCAGGGCGAGGAGGCGATGTACGAGCTGGCGATCTGGCCCGAGGGCGAGTTCGTCTTCACGCCCGGCAAGGAGACCGACCTCACCACCATCCAGAAGTCGAATACCAACCTCCTGATGGAGGCGGCGCGCCGCATCGACGAGTGGCAGATCCTCTCCAAGCGCATCCCCTCCACGCGGCTGGTCCCCGTCTTCACCCAGCACGCCACCACCACCTCGGTCTCGCTGACGCCGCAGGAGTGGGCGCTGATCTGCAAGATCGACGAGCGCCGTACCATCGAGGAGATCGCCATCGGGCTGGACATGAGCCCCTTCGAGGCCTGCAAGCTCCTCTTCGGCCTCATCACCTCGGGCCTGGTGGCGCTCAACGAGGACCTCGGCCGCCTGCGCACCGACCACCTCCACGCGATGCCGCCGGAAGAGCTGGCGGGCGTCGCCGAGTCCATCCACCAGCAGGCCCGCGCGCTGCTCAGCGGCCACACCCGCCAGGTCGAGCTGGACGTGCCTTTCCGCATGAGCAAGGCCGAGATGGACTCCGGGCGCGGCGTGGAAGCCGTGCTCGACCTCGTGCGCGCCGAGGAGAAGGTGGTCTCCGCCGCCCTCGGCCCCAACCAGAGCAAGGCGTTCCTCGATCGCATCGCGCAGATCCTGAACCGCTGAGGCGGGGACATCGCCTCATCCCCTGGCCCCTTCTCCTAAAGGAGAAGGGGAAGAAGAATCCCACCCTTTCTTCGAGCTCCTCTCCTTTAGGAGAGGGGTTGGGGTGAGGTCGCGGCGGGATACAATGCCGCCATGGCATTCCGCGGCCGTCGTGCTTCCCTCGCCCTGCTCGTCGTGTCCCTCCTCGCCACGCCCCTCTGCGCCCAGCAGGAGCCACTCCAGCCGGTTCCACCCGCCGAACCCCAGACCATACCCCCCGCCGAGCCGCAGACCGCGCCGCCTGCCGAGCCCGCCGCTCCCGAACCGCCGGCCGCGCCGGAGCCCTCGGGAGCCGGCGGCGAGGGCGCGACGCCGGGCGTGGAGGTTCCCGCCCGGCCTCAGGAGGGGATCCTGCCGCGGCTCGACGTCTACTTCCCCGAGGGCGATCTCGACCTGCGGGTCAACCGGCTGATCAACAAGACCTTCTTCGAGGGCCAGGTCAAGTACAACTTCATCAGCGGCGACATCACGGCCTTCCTGCGCTACCGCTACTACGGCTTCAACCGCACCACCCAGTTCACGGTCTTCGACGCCATCGAGTTCGACGAGGTCGACCAGGATGTGACGGAGGATTTCGACCGCGTGCGCGGCACCCTGCTGCTGCTGCAGTGGCCGCACAGCTACAACCATCGCACCTTCGCGCTGGCCGAGATCGACGGCATCAGCTCCAACCGCCGGGAGCGCGGCAGCCAGTTCTTCGTCCGCCGCGACCGCACCAACACCTTCCTCCGCCTGGGCTACCAGCTCGGCACACCGGACGAAGGCCGGTCGAGCGCCATCGCCGGCGAGACGCGGGCGCGCACGGAACGGCTGTTCTCCGCCTTCCGCGAGTTCGGGCCGGGCGAGTCGACCTTCACGATAGCGGGCACCTACGGCTTCGATTTCGGCCTCGGCGACTTCGACTACCTCAAGCTGGAATTCGAGGCGTTGAAGCGCTTCGACGTCAGCGCCCGGACCTTCCTGGTCGGCCGCCTGCGCGGCGGCACGTTTCCCCACACCGGCCGCACGCCCGTCGGCGAGCTGCCGCCCCAGCCCGAGGACGTCGATTTCCTCTCCTTCCCGAGCTCCGAGGCTTTACGCCTGGACGGGCGCGAAAACCTCAAGGGTCTGAGCGAGCGCCGGCGGGGCACCGAGCTGCTCTTCAGCACCTGGGAGTACTTCTTCCCCTGGTTCCTCGAGAGCCACCGCCGGTTCCTGCGGCTCGATTTTCAGAATTGGTACTGGATCTTGTATACGGGAATCGGTACGATCGGCCTTGACCGCAAGGTCTATACGGACTTCGACACCTACGTCCCCGATGCCGGCATCGGTTTCGAGTCCTCGTTGGGGCTCCGCAAGTACAGGTTCTTTCTCTCCGGGATTGTGGCACAGGCTTTGAAAGGGGATGGGGGAGTAGAGGCGCGAATCTCAGTCAAGTCGTATCGCTGAGTCGTGCGCTCAGGGAGACATGTGACGGTGAGATGGGCGCCTCGGGGTAACTTTGTTGCAGTCTAGAAGTCGCGGAGGCGGCTTAAGCCTCCGCAAGACTGGCCTTATAAGCCGGAGGAGAACGCATGAGACTCAAACTATGGTGCTTCATCGCGCTGGTGAGCCTCGTGCCCACCTTGGCGTCGGCGGCGGAACAGGCGAACGCCGCCAGCGTCACAGGTGAGACGGGGCTGTTCACCCTTCTGAGCGGCGATACTTTGCCCCGGGGCGGGTGGTCATTTGGACTTTATTACAACAACTGGGACCGCCTCCTGGATCTGAACATCCTGGAGGAGGACAAGAGCGTCGACTGGAATCGCCTGAGCGCCAGCTTCGGCTACGGCATCAGCGACCGCTGGGAAGTCAGCGTCATGGTGCCGTACGAGGACTACAAGTTCGACCTGCCGGGGCTCGACGACTCGAGCGGCCTGGGCAACGTCCGCCTGGGCACGAAGTGGCGCCTGCTCGGCTCGGTCGGGGACGCCACGACGCTGGCCCTCAACGCCTTCGTGGAGCTTTCTACGGCCGACGAGGACGTCGCTTCCCAGGACACGGGCTACGGCGCCGGCCTCGACTGGCGGATCAACAAGTGGGTCTTCGACGTCGGCTACCAGGATCTGGGCGAGTGGCCGACCGGCTTCGATCAGCAGGCGGTGACCGCCGGCATCGGTTACGTCGGCCGGCCCACCGAGAACCTCGACTGGATCACCGAGGTCTCGGGTATCTTCCATACCGGCGGCGACGCCTGGTTCGAGGATTCCTACGACCTGACCAGCGGCGGCCGTCTCTGGCTCGGCGGCGGCAACTGGGCGTTCAACTTCGCGTTGCGCACGGATCTGGCCCAGCTCGACTCGATCGACGAGCACTGCCCGCTCGGCGGCCTGATCGGCTTCACCTTCTTCCCGCGGCTGCTGCCGCCTCCGCCGCCCCCACCGCCGCCGCCTCCGCCGCCGCCTCCACCGCCACCGCCGCCACCGCCGCCGCCACCGCCGCCGCCTCCACCACCGCCACCGCCGCCGCCACCTCCGGCGCCGGAGCGGATGGAAGTGACGTGCAACTTCACGTCGGGCAGCGCGCGGTTGGACAACATCTGCAAGGCCAAGCTCGACGAAGTGGGCCTGCGGATGAAGCAGGAGCCTGACTCGAACGCCGAGGTCACCGGCTACGCCGACGGCTCGAGCGGTTCACAGGCGTCCAATCAGCGGCTCGCGGATCAGCGCGCCGAGGCCGTGAAGAACTACCTCGTGACGCGGCACGGGATCGACCCGAGCCGGATCACGACCAAGGGCGAGGTCACCGACAAGGCCGCGGCCGTGGTCGTCCTCATCATCCCGTAACCGGCTTCCATGGTTGGTTCGAGGCCCCGCTCCGGCGGGGCCTTTTATTTTGGTTACAGGGATTCGCGCCGTAGCGACGCCACGGCCCCGAACAGGCCGGCGGCGGCGCCGAGGAGGACCAGGGCGGCCACCTGGCGCGGGCTCAGGAAGTCGAGCGCCAGGACAGCGGTGAAGAGGGAGGCCTGGCGGGCGTGAAGCGCCTGATAGACGCCGAAGAGCGCGCCGCTCGCCAGCAGGCCGCCGATCAGCCCCTGCAGCAGCCCCTCGGCGTAGAAGGGGCCGCGGATGAAGAACTCCGTCGCTCCCACCAGCCGCATGACGCCGATCTCCTCGTGATGGAGATAGGCGGTGAGCCGGATGACGCTGGCGATGGTGAAGATCGCCGCCGCGAGCAGGCCGCCGACCAGCGCCAGCCCCACCGCCCGCACCACCGCCACCACGGTCTCGAGCTGGCCCAGCCACTCGCGGTCGTCGTCCACCAGCGTCACCTCGGGCCGCCGGCGCCAGCCGTCCAGCCAGGCCGCGCGGCCGGCCGAGGAGCGCGCCGCCAGCCCGATCTCCAGCGACGCCGGGAGCGGCTCCTCCTGCCAGCCCGCCACCAGCTCGGCGAGGCCGGGGGAGATCTCCCGGAACCGGCGGCGGGCGGCGGCGGCGGTGACCGGCTCCACGGAGGTCACGCCGGGAGCGCTCGCGGCCTCGGCGGCCAGCCGGCGCAGCTCCGCTTCCGAGGTGGTCGGCCGCAGATAGATCACCACCCGCATCTCGCCGCGCCAGCGCTCCACCGCCGCCGAGAGATTGCCGCTCACCAGCAGGAAGGCGCCGCCGATGAACAGGCTGACGGCGATGGTGAGGACGGCGAGCAGGCTCACCTTCCAGCCGCGCAGCAGGTTGACCGCCGCCTCGTGGAAGAAATAACGCAGCGCTTGCAGGAATTTCACTCGGCGGCCTCCTCCGGAGGGGGAAGTGAGGACGCCTCGGCCGGCTCGGGAACCTCGGCCTCCGCGGTCCCCACCGGCGGCTCCAGGACCGGCGGATCGGTGCCCACCAGCTCCTGGTCCGCGGTCAGGCGGCCGTGGTCCAGCGTCAGCACGCGCCGGCCCACCCGCTGGATCATCTCGCGGTCGTGGGTGGCGAGGATCACCGTCGTCCCCCGCAGGTTGACCTCCAGGAAGAGGCGGAGGATCTCGCGCGACAGGTCGGGGTCGAGATTGCCGGTCGGCTCGTCGGCGATCAGGATGTCCGGATCGTTGATCAGCGCGCGCGCGATCGCCACCCGCTGCTGCTCGCCGCCCGAGAGCTCCGGCGGGAAGGCGTTGAGGCGATGGGCGAGCCCCACCCGCCGCAGCGCCAGGTAGGCCAGGCGCTTCTGCCCCTGCGTGTCGACGCCCTGGATGCGCGGCAGGTAGGCGACGTTCTCGAACACCGTCTTGCGCGCGATCAGGCGGAAATCCTGGAAGACGACGCCGATGGTCCGCCGCAGGTAGGGGATCTTGCTCGCCGGGATCGACGACACGTTGCGGCCGTTGACGAGGATCTGCCCGGAGCTGGGCACCTCCTCGCGGAAGATCATGCGCAGCAGCGTCGTCTTGCCGGCGCCGCTGGCCCCGGTGAGGAAGACGAACTGGCCGCGGGGAACGTCAAAGGTGACTTCCTCGAGCGCCATCTGGCCGCTCGGGTACCGCTTGCTGACGTGGAAGAACTGGATCAAACCACCGGCTCGCGCTCCAGCGCCTGGCGCAAGAGCATCTGCACGGCCTTCGGCTCGGCGCGTCCGCCCGAACGCTTCATCACCTGGCCGACCAGGAAGCCCAGGATCTGGACCTTGCCCGCCCGATACTGGCCGGCCTGGCCCGGGTTCTGCTCGATGACTTCATCGATCCAGCGCTCGATCTGCGACGCGTCGGAAACCTGCGCCAGACCCAGCCGCTCCACCGCCGCCGCCGGCTCCTCGCCGGACTCGCGGACGGCGGCGAACACCTCCTTGGCGGCGCTGTTCGAGATCCGGCCCGCGTCCACCATTCCCACCAGCGCCGCCAGGTGGACGGCCGGAATGGAAGCGGAGATCTCCACCCGCCTCTCCTTGACGTCGCGCAGCACCTCGCCCATCACCCAGTTGGCGACGCCCTTGGCATTGGAAGGCAGCGCCGCCGCCGCGGTCTCGTAGTAGTCCGCCACCTCGCGCGCGGCCGTCAGCACCTGGGCATCGGCGGCGGAGAGGCCGTACTGCGCGGCGAAGCGCGCCCGTCGTTGCCAGGGCAGCTCCGGCAGCTCGGCGCGCAGCCCATCGATGCGCTCGCCGGTGAGCACCAGCGGCGGCAGGTCCGGATCCGGAAAGTAACGATAGTCGTGCGCCTCCTCCTTGCTGCGCATCAGGCGGGTCGTGCCGCTCTCGGCGTCGAAGCCGCGCGTCTCCTGCGCCACCCGGCCGCCCGCTTCGATCACCTCGATCTGACGGCCGATCTCGTGCTCGATGGCGCGCGCCACGTTGCGAAAGGAGTTGACGTTCTTGATCTCCGTCTTGGTGCCCAGCCGGGTCTCGCCCCGCCGGCGCACGGAGACGTTGGCGTCGCAGCGCAGACTCCCCTCTTCCATGTTGCCGTCGCTCGTGCCGGTGTAAAGGAGGAGCTGATGGAGGGTCTGCAGATAGTCCTGCGCCTCGGCCGCGCTCGCCATGTCGGGACGCGAGACGATCTCCACCAGCGGCACGCCGCAACGGTTGAAATCCACCAGGCTCTCGCCGGGCAGCGCGCCGCCGCCCGGAGCCTCGTGCAGCAGCTTGCCGGCGTCCTCCTCGAGATGCAGCCGCTCGATGCCGACGCTCTTGTCGTGCTGCGAGAGCGGCAGCCGTCCGCCTTCCGCGAGCGGGCGGTCGAACTGGCTGATCTGGTACCCCTTGGGCAGGTCGGGATAGAAATAGTTCTTGCGCGCGAAGACGGAGGCCGGATGGACCTCGCAGCCGAGGGCCAGGGCCAGCTTCGCCGCCAGATCGACGGCGCGGCGGTTCGGCGCCGGCAGCGCGCCCGGGTAGCCCAGGCAGACCGGACAGATGAGGGTGTTCGGGGCCGCCCCGAAGCGGTTCGGGCAGCGGCAGAACATCTTCGTCTCCGTCAGCAGTTGGACGTGGACCTCGAGACCGATGACCGCCTCGTACTCCGGGTGCGCCATGCTGCGGTTAGTCTACCAGCGATAGCCGGAGAGGGTGGAGCGCGCACCGGAGGAGGTGGAACGTCCGCCCCAAGGCGGAACGCGCACCTTCGTAGGCGGACCGTCCGCCTGAGGCGGTGGAAGGCGCACCTTCGTAGGCGGACCGTCCGCCCGAGGCGGTGGAAGGCGCGCCTTCGGAGGTGGGCCGTCCGCCTGAGAAGGTAGAAGGCGTCATGGCGGCAGTGGAATGTCCGGCGCCTGAGGAGCGCCCCCTCTCCTTGACGGACGTCCCCGACTCCTCTTCGCTGTCTCCCTCCTCGCCCGGCGGCAGCGGCATGCCGACGGCATCGAGCTCCTGTTTGAGCGTGCTGCCGAATCTTTACAGGCGGCGATCTCCTCAGCGATTGCCGATGTCGAACGCGCCGGATTTCGGGTCTCGAAGGTTGAGATGGAACGTGAAGCCATCTCGGTATCGTAAGGAATAACCTCAAGAAGGATAGGCGGGAATCCCGCAATAGATTACTGTTTCGGCAGCAACGTTCTTTCGCTCAGCCGGCTCGCGGCCTTCACTTGCCAGCGCTGCTGACACCGGAAGAGACGAAGCACGAGCCGCGGAAGCGGCGGGCCAACGAACGGCCGCGAGTCGGCTGCAGCGAAGAGTTAGGCCGCCTGCAAGTTGCGCCTCTGCTCATTGTCGTCCTGAGAGTGAATCCGCGAAAACTTAGTGATGTTATCGTGACGCAACGACTTAGCGTGAGATAGTGTCCCTATGAGGGTTGCGGCACGCCGGGCAACAAGATGTCTCCCACGTCAGCATAGGTGCCGTCCCACGCTGGGGAGCCCACGAGAATAGGATTAATCGGGCGTTTGATCTGCACCACCGTTACTTGATAGCCTACCCAACCGAGCACTCCTCTTTGCGCTTCTACGGTCAAGGTCAGCACGACAGCCTCAATACTCTGGTCGGAGGGCCTTAAGACGACAGGGCGAAGGTCCGCTTGGAGGAAATCAATGCCCACCCTGGAGTCGCCCTTGGAATCCACGTTGGCAAGGGAAACTGTGGCCACGGCACCTTTGAAGCTGTCCGTTGGCTCGAAGGCGATGATGCCCATGTTGCCGTTGCCCTGACCCGCCGTACCGAAGAAGCCGATGAGCGGGAATCCAACAGTCAGGGTGGTCCCTGCGATGCCCGCCCCATGTTCAACATTGAGGATGCCTGTGTAGACATAGATCAATTCCGGAACGCCTGGATTTGCTTCAAAGCTAATATGTTGAGGGTTGGAAACGTCTTTCGGTTCGAGAATCTTCTCGAAGCTAGCCGCGATCTTGTGAAACGGTCTATAAGTCATTGGCTTCTCCTTTTTGCCCTTTTTAGCGCCATTAGCAAAGCGAGCATAGCATGGGGGTACCGGGAACAGTGCGATACGAGCGATTGAGGTTTCCGAAGCTCTAGCGCGGTCGGGCTAACGCCTTAGCTGAGCTGGGAACCGCTCCCCGGCTCGCTCGAACAGGCTGATGGATTGGTCTGGCCTTGGACGTCGGGTGTGAGCAGCGCCGGCGCAGGCGGCGCGCGCCGAGGGCCATGCTGTTGGCTGGCGCGACGCTCGCCGCGCCGCTGGCGCCATGGCAACGAGGTGCGAAGTTGCGAGCGGCATGACAGACAACAGGATGGCCCGAACGCGCGAGGGTGGCGGCGCGTGAGGAGTGGGCCGCGACGAGCGTGCGCCGGGTGGTGGTTGAAGCGACACTGTGGGCACTTGACCACCGCGGTTGGCGGGTGAATGTGAAGAGGTCGAGTGCCCACAATGTCGCTTCGGGGCGTCGCGGTTTGCTGGTCGCGGCCCACTCCTCACCTTGCGGCGCTGCGCGGGGGAACGCAACGCTGGCGATGACCCGCGGCTATGGTCTTTGTGATTCTCGCGCGTCTCGTGCGGTCGGCCTAACCTGCAGTTGATCTTCTCCCCGAGTGCCTCTGACTTCAACGACGCACCCTTCTTGCGGAGGTAGTCGCAGATAGCCAAAGGCACATGCCGCTATCCTGCAAACACTTGAATCATGGTAAGGCCCCGATGGGATCCACGTCAAGGAATAAGGCGGCAGGAATATGGCGGCATTCTGGTGTGCTTATGACCACAGCGTGAAGCGGTAAGGATGCGGCCGTCAATCCGATTTTGCAGGAGGTAAGTATCTACATCTACGGATCTTGAGCCGCCGCGAAAGACTGGGTGCCGCGGTGCATAGGACTCCTTACGAGGACGCGACGTGCGGTCATAAGGAGTCGATCGGGCTCTGTGCTCAGCCACGCCGCTGCTGCTCTTTTTCTCCTTGAAGAGACGCCCCGAAGGGAGGCATTTGAATAGCCCGGCGGCGCCAGCCCCGGGTACGCGCGTCGATTCAATCCGAGAGCCCCGAAGGGGCGACACGCGGACGCCGGAGATGCCGCCCTGTCAGGGCTACCGGTGTTTATTGGGACGCCTCTACCCGGGGCTGGCGCCGCCGGGCTATTCAAATGGCCACCCCTTCGGGGCGTCCTCCGCCACCTGGAGCGAGGCCGGCGAGGACGCCGGCGTTCCCAGGTGCGGCGCGATAGGATGCCGCGGCGATGCGTCAGATCCTCCCCGTCCTCCTGCTCCTCGCCGCCTGCCGGCCCGACGTGCCCAACCTGGATTCGCCGGGACGGACCATCGTCTGCCTCGGCGATTCGATCACGGCCGGCGTCGGGTCGGGAGCCGGCGAGGCCTACCCCGAGCTGCTGGCGGCGCGGCTGAGCACGGAGGTGATCAACGCGGGAGTCTCCGGCGACACGACGGCCGGTGGGCTTGCGAGGGTGGAGGATGTGCTCGCGAAAAACCCTTGGCTGGTCATCGTCGAGCTCGGTGGCAATGACTTTCTCCGCCAGATGCCGCCCGAAGAGACGGAGCGCTCGCTGCGCGGCATCCTCGATCGGCTCCTCTCAGCTCGCGTCGTCCCCGTGCTCGTCGAGATGGACGCGCCCTTTGGCGGCCGCTACCGCGAGATCTACGAGCGGCTCGGCGACGAGTACCACGTCCCCGTCGTGGAAGACGCACTGGGCGAGATCCTCCGCGACCGGTCGTTGAAGAGCGACGAGATCCATCCCAACGCGCGCGGCCAACAAGTCTTGGCTGCGGCCGTCGCGGAGGAGATCGAGCCGCTGATCAAGGCGCGAAGGAAGGCTCGTTGAGTCCGCCGTTCCTCAGTGGTCCGACCCTCGAAGCGGACACCTGGATTTGGCAGGCGCGGCGGGGTGACGTGGAGGTGCGGTTTACGGGACGCGGACCTACGAGAGACCGCGAGGCCGTGCTCCAGGCGATCGTGCCCTCCGCACCGCCGCTCGCCTGGGCGAAGCAGGTCCACTCCGCGATCGCCCTGCCGGCAAGGCTTGGCGCCTGCGGCGAAGGTGACGCCCTGTTCACCGAAGATGCTGGGCTCGCGCTCTCCGTGGCGACGGCGGACTGCGTGCCCGTCCTCCTCGCCGGTCCGGTAGGGCTCGCCGCGATCCATGCGGGATGGCGAGGCATCGTGGCCGGCGTCATTCCCGCGACATTAGAGAAGCTGCAAGGCCCCCTCGAAGAGTGGACCGCCTGGATCGGACCGGCGATCGGCGCCTGCTGCTACGAGGTCAGCGACGACGTGGCGGAGCAGGTCGTCGCCGCGAGCGCACCGGACGTGGCGGTCCAGGGTCCGGCGGGACGGCCGCACCTGTACCTCCCCGGCGCCGCGCGAATCCAGCTCGCGGCTGCTGAAGTCGGCGAGGTGATCGTGCTGCCGCGCTGTACGCGCTGCGACGAGGAGAAGCTGTGGAGCTACAGGCGGGAAGGGAAGAGGGCAGGGAGGAATCTGGCCTTCATCTGGCGAACATCATAAGCGCGAGGCATCCGCTGCAACGCCAGATATCACGCCGAGATCCGAGTTAGACGATATACGCTCCCCATCTTGCTTGCTCCGCTGACGTCCCCACGGCGTAGAGCTTCGCGGACAGTATCGAGCTTCTCAGCATCCTCAAGCGACAAATACGGAGACCACTCCTCCTCTGTCTCAATGAGCTCGACCTCGACCTCCGCCGCGTACTCGCCCTCATGGACGAACTTCCTGCGATGTCTTCTCATTTAGAGGTCCGTCGGCCCCGCGCTTCGCGCCCGAACGCGCGGAGCTGGCCGCAGGCGGCGCTGACGTCGTCGCCGCGGCGCCGGCGGACGGTGGCGATCCAGCCGCGCCGGCGCAGGCGCTCCTTGAAAGCCTCGATGCGCTCGTCGTCCGGCGGCACCATGCGTTCCCCGAGCACCGGATCGGGATTGATCGGGATCAGATTGATCTTGGCGCGCAGCCCGTTGAGCAGCCGCGACAGCCGGTCGGCGTCCTGATCGCGGTCGTTCAAATCGCGGATCAGGACGTACTCGAAGGTGAGCTTGCACCCTTTCTCCAGCGGATAGCGGCGCAGCGCCGCCATCAGCTCGGTGAGGGGATAGGTGCGGTTGACCGGCATGATGCTTCCGCGGAGATCCTCGTCCGGCGCGTGGAGGGAGATCGCCAGGTTCGGCCGCCTCTCCCAGCGGGCCATCTCCTCCAGGGCGGGAAGGATCCCCACGGTCGAGATGGTGATGCGGTGCGGCGAGATCCACTCGGTCAGGATGTCGAGCGCCGCCTTGACGTTCTCCAGGTTGAGCAGCGGCTCGCCCATGCCCATGAAGACGACGTTGAGCCCTTCCATGGCGAGGCCGCGGTCGGCGCGGATAGCGAGGACCTGGCCGACGATCTCGCCGGCGGTAAGGTTCCGTCCGGCGCCCCAGTAGCCGGTGACGCAGAAGGAGCAGGCGAGCGCGCAACCGGCCTGGCTGGAGATACAGAAGGTGCGGCGGCCGCGGTCCGGGATGTCTACCGCCTCGATGGTGGCGCCGTCGGCGAGCCGCAGCAGGTACTTGCAGGTGCCGTCCGCCGCGAGCTGGCGGGAGGCGATCTCCGGCAGGCCGACGCGGAAGCGCTCGGCGAGCCGCAGCCGCAGCTCCTGTGGCAGGTCGGTCATCTCGGAGAAATCGCGCGCCGCGCGTTCATAGAGCGCCCGATAGATCTGCCGCGCCCGGAACGGCCGGTCGACCACCGGCGCCAGCACCTCTTCCAGGCGCTCGCGCGACAGACCCAGCAGATCGGCGCGCCCGGTCCGCGGCTCCGTGCTGAGTTGAGTTTCCGTCGTCGTCGTGATCATGGCGCTCCGGGTGTGGAGCGGCGAGACGCTGGGAAATGGGAACGCTTCAGGTGACCTTGCGCCGGCGCAGGCGCCGCGTGGGATCGATGCCGATCGAGCGCAGGAACGACAGGTCGCGGATGTCGATCTGGAAGGCCGGCTCGCCGGAGGTCAACCGCGGCGCGGTGGCGAAGGCGAGAGGCTCCAGCTCGCTCACGTCGCGCTTGCAGTCCACCAGAAGGTAGAGAGAGTAGCCCTCTTCGCGGATCTTGCGCAGCGTACGGTTGACCTCCGGCGATTCCGAGATCGCCTCGGAAAGGGCGCGCCGCAGCTCGCGTAACATCTGATGGAGCTTGTCGTCCAGTGCGAAATCCTCCAGGCTCCGTCTGTGGGGCCGACGCCGGATTATCCCCTGCGTTCCACAAGGTGTCAAACCGCTCCGCCGCCTGCAACAGAAGGCGCCGGCCGCTCATTCCAGCGAATCTTCTCAGCGGTCTGGCATGGTAGTCTACGCGCTTCCTGTATGGCTTTCAGCAGGTTTTCCACAGGAGAGAGACGCGGCATGAGCGAGCCCACCGGGGCTGCGGTAGAGACCGCCGAGCTGGCGGCGTGGCTCGCCGCGGTGGGGCGCGAAGCGCGCGTGATCCAAGCGCTGGCGGGCGACGTTTCGCCGCGCCGCTACTTCCGCACCCTGCTCGCCGACGGCGGCGCCGCCATCCTCGCCACCTATCCGCCGCAGGTGCGGGAGATCTGCCCGCGCTTCCTGCGCACCACCGCGATCCTGCAGGACGCCGGCGTGCGAGTGCCGCGCGTGCTCGCCGGCGATTGCGCCGCGGGCTGGATGCTGCTCGAGGACCTGGGGCCGCGGACGTTCGGCGATTGGGGGAAGGAGCGGTCCTGGAACGAGCTCGGAATCTATTTCGAGCATGCGCTCGATCTCGCCCGCCGCATCGCGCGCCTGCACCCGGACGAGGTCGCGGCGCTCAATCCGATCCTCGGCCGCGAGCTTCTGGCGCGCGAGCTGGCGCAGACCTGGGAGGTGTTCCTGGCGCCGCAAGGACTGGTGGACGATGCGGCGCTGGCGGCGGACCTGCGGCAGGCGCTCGACGCCGTCTGCGAGCGCCTCGCCGCCGAGCCGCCGGTGCCCTGCCACCGCGATTTCATGGCGCGCAACCTGATGCCGTTGCCCGAGCCCGGAGAGCTGGCGGTGCTGGATCACCAGGACCTGCGCCTCGGGCCGCCGCTTTACGACGTGGCTTCGCTGCTCAACGACACACTGTTTCCACCGCCCGAGGCAGAGGCGTCGCTGCTGGCGTCCGTGCTCTCGTCGCCGGCCGACCGCGAGCGCTACCACCGCGCCGCGGCGCAGCGCACGCTGAAGGCGGTGGGCACCTACGCCTCGTTCGCCCGCCGCGGCGCCACGCGCCACCTGCCGCTCATCGCGCCGACACTGGCGCGCTTCGTGAGCCACTTCTCCCGCCTCGCGGAAGGCGGACCGCTCGCGGCGCGGCTCGCCCGCGCCTGGAGCCGCGCTCTCGAACCGGGAGCGACGCCGATCTGCTAGACTGAGCTCGTAGCGGGGCCACGACAGCCCCCGGAGATCCTTATGCCTAATCTCGGTGCTTCAGAGCTCGTCATCATCTTCCTCATCATCGTCGTGCTCTTCGGCGCCAGCCGGATTCCGCAGATCGGCCGCGGCCTCGGCGAAGGGATCCGCAACTTCAAGAAGGGCTTGAAGGGCGGCGAGGACGACGTGGAGCAGATCCCCGAGAAGACCGGCACGCGCAACCCCTGAGCCGCCGCGCCTCTCTGGCGCCCTCGCGTGCCCCGATGGCGTCCCGGCCGCCTCGGCCCTCCGCTTCCCGAGAAGACTGCGTTTTCAGGCGCCCTCTCTCCCGGTGAGGAGGTTGGGGGAGGGAGGAAGGGCCCGCCGGTTGTACTCCTCATAGCGGGCCAACACCTTGCGCACGTACTGGCGCGTCTCCCGGTAGGGCGGGATGCCGCCGTAGCGGGCCACGGCCGCCGGACCCGCGTTGTAGGCGGCCAGCGTCAACTGCAGATCGCCGTCGTAATCCTCCATCAGGCTGCCGAGGTAGCGGCTTCCCACGTCGACGTTGGCGTAGGGATCGAAGAGATCGCTGGCGCCATAGGCCTCGCCCACGGCGGGGCGGACCTGCATGAGCCCCATGGCGCCCCGGGGCGAGACGGCGTCGGGTGAGAAGCCGGACTCGACCGCCACGATGGCGGCGAGGAAGAGGCCGTCCACGCGGTGGCGCTCGGCGGCCCGGGAGATGGCGGTGCCGAAGGGAAGGCCCTGCAGGAACCGGCGCTGGGCCTCGAGGTCGGGAGCGGGCTGGAAGAGCGAGATCTGCCGCGGCCCCGGTGCGGTGGCGGCGGCCAGGTCTTCCGGCAGCAGCACGTGGAACCGCCGGTCGCCCGCGCCGTCGCCGGAGACCATCCAGCGCGCGAGGTCCTGCAGCTCGGCAACGTCGTCTGCCGGCGGGAGTTGGTGAGGATCGGGTACGTCGGACGTCGAATTGAACGAGAGTCCCATGAACGCTACCGCCGCGACGACGATCAGCGGGACTCGAAGTTGGCGTTTCTTCAAGCAGCCCTCTCTTGGAAAAAGTACAAACCCCGACCCTGCAGTCGGGGTAACACCGGATGCAACTGAGAGGTGATTTACTGCGAAATCGGTGCCAACTTGGGTGGCGCCCAGGGCGGTTCGGCGCTCGGCAGGCGCGCCCGGGACGGCTCGGGTCAGGGAAGATCGGGAGCTACGGAACCGTTGGTGGAGCGGCCCTTGCGGCGCGGTTGCCGCCGGCCGGTGAGGTCATAGTCCTCCACCCCGATGCCGAGGTCGGACACCTTGTTGCGCAGGGTATTGCGATGGACGCCGAGCGAGCGGGCGGAGCGGCAGAAGTTTCCCCGGTTCGACTTGAGCGAAGCCACGATGAACTGCCGTTCGAACTCCCGCCTCGCCTGTTCCAGCGTCACGCCCCGCCGTACCAGCTCGTCGACGATGAGAAACAGTCGCCCATTGAGAGTCTGTTCGGCCAAGAGCTGTCCCTCGCGGAGAAGATCGTAAGCTGACAGCTTACCACAGGCGCGGGCGCCTGCACGTCAAGTGGTTTCTATTTTGGATCGAGCCGGTCGCCGAGATGGATCGGGTACCGCGACTCGATGATCCTGGCGACCGAAAAGTGCTTGTGCACCGAGAGCACGGCGAGCTCGCCGAGAACGATCGGCGGCATCCCCGGCCGGTTCTCGCGATAGATGGTGTACATGTCGCCGGGCGTCGCATCCGGTTCGCCGATGTCGATGTGGACGACGTGGTCGGCGCCGAGAGCGAGGATGTCGTCCTTGGCGTAGACGATCGACGGCGCGCTCTGCAGCTTCTCCGCCGCCGTGGGGAAGTTGACCGGCCGCATGGCGGTGCTGCGCCCGAGCGGCACCGGCTCCGGCTCGAACGGCGTGAGGAACGACCCTACGAGGATCGCATCGCAGGTGTAGATGATCTCGGCGATGGCCGTCGTCTCCTGAACCGACAGGATGCGCAGGCGGCCGAGATAACGGTAGTAGCGCCCCACCACCTCCTCGCGGAGCGGATGGACGATCGGCCGGCCGGGAACGATGACGGTGAACAGAGTGCCGGCGGAGAGGCCGGCGGAACGGCCGCCGTTGACGTAGACGATGTCGCCCGTCGCGAGACCGCTCTTGACGGTGTTGGGAGGTCCGTAACCGAGCGCGTGGCGCCCTCCCATCGCCGGGCGGAAGAGATGGTTGTGCAGGTCGAGGCCGTCATATTCCGAACCGGTGATCGAGTAGGGGAACTGCTCGTCCAGGTCGCCGATGTAGCCCTGGCAGTAGATGTCGGATTCGCCGCCCAGCGGCACCGGCTCGCCGGCGGCCTCCTCGGGGGTGAGGGCGCCCTCGGGCGGCGCGACGGCCGGAGTTTCCGGCGCGCCCGCCGCCGAGCCTGCTCCCTGAGTCAGCGTCTCGGCGGGCGCCACCTGGAGGCCCAGCACCAGGGGATCGCCGGGATAGATCCAGTGGGCGTCGAGGATGTACTGGTTCTTCTCCCAGATCTGCGGCCACAGGTACGGATTGCCGAGCGTCTTGGCGGCGAGGTCCCACAGCGTGTCGCCCTTGACGATGATGTGGACCTGCTCTCCCGGCGGCGGCGTGGGCGGGTTCCACGCCGTCCAGTGATCGCCGACCAGATGGAGATTCTGCGGCGGCCGGTCGGCGGCCGAAGCCATCGTGGAACCGACCAGAAAGATCGCGAGCACGAAACTGGTACGCCGCACTCTCATGAGACCTCCTGCGCGCCGGGGTGCCGGGAGGAAAGATAGTCGAGTCTCTATGCTTTAAAATAGACCGTTCGCCTTCAACTGTCAAGCTTTACCGGCGCGCAGCTCAGGTGCTGCTTGAGCTTTAAGGCAGCTTGGCCCGCCGCTCTTCGGCGGCGGCGGCCGCGGCGGAGCCGGGAAAACGGCGCGCCACCTCGCGGTAGGTCACCCGCGCCCCTTCGACGTCGCCGAGGCCTTCCAGGCACTGGCCCGACTTGAGCATCGCGTCCGCCACCTTGTTGCCCTTCGGATAGCGCTCGACGGTCTCACGGAAGGCCGCGAGCGCCCCCTTGAGGTCGTTGCGCGAATAGCGGCACTCGCCGATCCAGTACTGGGCGTTGTCGGCCAGCTCGCTCGTGGGATTCGCCTGCAGGAACCGCTGGAAGCTCGTCTCGGCATCCACGTAGTGGCCCTGGTAGAAGAGCGTGTAACCGCGGTCGTAGAGCACCTGGTTGGCGGGCGAGAGCGTCTCCGGCGCCGCCTCGTCGTCGTCCGGGATCGCCGGCGCGGCGGCCGGCGGCGGGACGGTCGCGGAAGGCCTGGCCGGCGCCGGAGTGGGCGCGGGCGCCGGCGGTGCGCGCCGGGGC
>JBKPTH010000175.1:0-8737 GCA_046765915.1 Acidobacteriota bacterium
CTTGCAACTCAAGCTGTTGAGGAATACAGTCTGTGGTCAAAGGGCTGCCCTCCTATCGTGGTTTAAGTGGTTGGTGACACAGCACTTATACCACTGGGAGCAGCCCTTTTCTACAGTTACGGTGAGAAATGCGGGCTAGGCTTGCGGTCGAACCAAACCAGGCTACGGATCTTCTCCGCCAATCCTTTGTCCAAGCCGTCCTCGAGGATCAGGCGATCGAGGTAGCGCAGGTTCTTGACGGCCTGGCCGGTTACCACCTCGTAGCTCGACACCGAGATCCCTCGGTCCTTTTCGTCGCTTCCCGCTCCCTTGACATGGATGAGTGTGAGGGCGGGCCCGTCCGGATCGAGATGGATGAAGTCGGCGATCTCCATCGCGCCGTCGTTGCAGGCCAGCCAGCCGCCACCGACGGTATCCTGCGCGAGGTTGGGCCAGAATTTTTGCACCCAACAGAAGAGGGAAGTCTGCTTTCCAACTTGATCGGGAACGAAAATATGCCTTTCCCTCCCGTTTTTGTCAGTGCTCTTGGTATAGGGCTTCTCCTCCCACCACTCGAACCCCCCCAGGTCCACCCAATCGAAGTCCTTAAAGGGAAGGTCGCGGTGTCGGATCTCGAAAATGGCGCCGTCGCTCAGCGTGTGTCCGGAGTCGTAGCGGACTTTCAGCCAGTCCCGGCCACAGAACCTGAGAAGGCGGTCGTGATCCTCGCGCTCACTCTCTGAATCCGGCTCGCCCGCGACGTCCCAGGTGACGTGATCCGGGTGGGAAAGGTTGACGTTGCCGATCTCGATCGTGCCGAGCCGCCTGTCGCCCAGCCGCGCCTCGGCTTCGAAATTCGGACCATCCGTGGCGAGAACGGTGAATTGGACCCCATAGGCGAGATCTTCCGCCGCCTCCAGCTCTTCCTGGTTCCCGCCCGGCGTCTCCGAGCGGACCTCGGGCGGCTGGAGACTGACGTCGAACGCTCCTTCCACGCCCACAGCTTCAGAAGTCGAGATGGCGAGCACCGGCAGGGGTGCTTCTTCAGGCTCCGTGACGCCTTCGAGATGGGTGAGCAGCAGCGCGATCGCGTCGCGGCAGTCTTCCCAGTTCCTGCTCGTGCCGGCCCAGACGCGGGAGTCTCGCGGCACCACGCCGACCGGCTTTGCCGGCGCGGAGCCGAGCTGCGGCGTGCAGCGGGCGGCGCTGAAATAGAAGCTCTGGTCGTCCAGCGGATCGAGAGCAAATTCCAGATCGATTCCGGAGAGAACCTTGTTATCCGCCTTGACCGAAGTGCGGCGGTGAGTGCCCGTCAGCCAGAGCGTCCGGGCGGGGCCCTGCACGAACGCCGCGTTGAGCAGTCCGGAGGGAATTTGTTTCAGCGCTGCCAATCCTAGAGCCTTCGCATCACCCTGGAACCTCTTGAGGATGGATCTTTTCCAGGCCGGATCTGTGATCAGGATCGCGATGTGGCTGCCATGTACACAGACGAGCACCAAGTGATTGAGCCGGTCCTTGATCTTGGGGTCGCTGGTCCAGGCGGCTGTCCTCTCCTCGGAATAATAAAGAAATCCCACCGTCAGATCGCCGCTCTGGACCGCAGTGCTGCCTCCTTTTCTTTTCCGGTAGACGAAGGCGCTCTTCGCCATATTGAGATTTAACAAGCCGGAGATGTCCTTGAGGATCCCGTCGATGAGACCACTCCGTTCCTTGTCCGGTTCGAACTTCCCAAGGATGAGAGACTTGTACGGCTTCAGCAGATCGAGATCGGTGGCCATCGCCATCACTTACCTCCGAGAGCCATCCCGAGGCCTTGTACCGGGGATATAGTCTTTATTTTAGCATTATTCCTTGGAAAGGTCTAGTGTAGCCCCGATGCCCCGATGACGACCACGAACTCTCCCTTGAGCGAGGGCCGGCTCTTCAGATCCTCCAGCAGCTCGGAGAGCCGGCCCCGCAGCACCTCCTCGTGCATCTTCGTCAGCTCGCGCGCGATGGCGGCGGGACGGTCCCCCAGCTCGGCGAGGGCGTCTTCCAGGCTGGCGAGGAGACGGTGGGGAGACTCGAAAATCACGAGCGTGTGGCCGAGATCCATCCAGCCGCGATAGAAGGTGCGACGCTTACCGGATTTCGGCGGCGGAAATCCCGCGAAGGTGAAGGGATACGGCGGCAGGCCGGAGACGACCAGTGCGGCGAGCGGCGCGGCGGCACCGGGGATCGGCTCGATGCGAACGCCCGCGGCGGCAGCTTCGCGCACGAGAAGAAACCCGGGATCGGAGAGCAGAGGCGTACCGGCGTCGCTGGCGAGCGCGATCGTCTTGCCTTCCCGCAGATCGGCGAGGAGCCGCGGCAGACGCTGGCGTTCGTTGTGCTCGTGGAGGGAGACGAGCGGCTTCTTGACGCCGAGATGCGCCAGCAGGCGGCCGGTGTGGCGGGTGTCCTCGCAGGCGATCAGGTCGGCCGACTCGAAGGCGGCGCGGGCGCGCGGCGAGAGGTCGTCGAGGTTGCCGATCGGCGTGGCCACGACCAGGAGCTTGCCGCTCATCAGTCGCGCGGGATCTCCTGGTCGAGGTTGACGGCGCTGCCGGAGAGGCGGGCGATCAGCATCAGGCGGCGCTTGAAGCGGAAGCGCTGCTCGAGGCTGACGATCCGCCGCACCGCCTGCTCGTCGTAACCGCGGCCGATCACCTCCTCCGGCCGCAGACCGAGGTCGAACAGCAGGTAGAGCACCTCGTCGGCCGTCTCGTAGGAGAAGCCGAGCTCGTCCTCGTCTGTCTGGCCCGGCCAGAGGTCCGCCGAAGGAACCTTGTCGACGATGCGCGCGGGCAGCTCCAGGTGGCGGGCGAGCCGGCGTACCTGGCATTTGTAGAGGTCGCCGAGCGGGTTCAGCGAGCTGGCGTTGTCGCCGAAGACGGTGGAGTAACCGAGCAGGATCTCGGTCTTGTTCGAGGTGCCGAGGACGAGAGCGTCGAGCTTCTTCGCCTGATCGAAAAGGATGGTCATGCGCTCACGGGCCATCTTGTTGCCCCGCCGCTCCTGGGAGGCTTCGGGCTCGAGTTGGAAGTAGGCGTCCACCATCGGCGAGATGCCGATGCTTCGCAGCGCGACACCCAGGTGCTCCGCCACGGCGCGGGCGTCCTGCTCCGACTCCGGCCGCGAGGTGCGGTAAGGGAGCACGAAGGCGTGCACCCGCTCGGCGCCGAGGGCGCGTACTGCGAGCGCGGCGGAGAGAGCAGAGTCGATGCCGCCGGAGAGCCCGACGACGACTCCCTGCGTGCCGGAAGTCTCGACCGCGTCGCGAATGAAGCTGCTCAGCACTGCAATCGCCAGCGGCGCGTTGAGCGCGAGGCGCCCGCCGACCTGCTCGCGCCGGATCACGCCGACGGGCCCTCGATGTCGGAGCGCTCGTCGTCGAGCAGCGGCAGGCGCCAGCGCAGGCGGTCGGCGTCGCGCAGATCCAGCTCGGCCGTCAGCAGATGCTCGTCGAGCACCGGCGCGCGGTCGACGACCTCGCCGCCGGGCCGCACGACGTGGCTGCCGCCGGAATAGAAGGAGCCTTCCTCCCATCCCACCCGATTGCAGTAGACGACCCAGCAGGTGTGCAGGAGCGCCGTGGCGCGAGTGATCACCTCCCAGCCTTCGTGGCTCTCGGGGAGCGCTCCGGCGCCGATGCGGCCCGGACCGGACGAGGGGCAGATCACCAGCTTGACGCCGGCCACGGCCAGGCGGCGCGACAACTCGGGATGCCAAAGGTCCTCGCAGATCAGCACGCCCGCCTTGCCCCAGGGGAGCTCCGCGGGCTCCAGGCGGCGGCCGGCGGCGAAGAAGCGCTCCTCCTGAAAGAGGCCGTAGGTGGGGAGGTAGAGCTTGCGGTGGACGTGGACCGGCTTGCCTCCCGCGAGCAGCGCGGTGCTGTTGTGCACGCCGCTCTCCCCCTCCTCCACGAAGCCGAGGAGCACGCGCATGGGTCCGGCGGCCTTGGCCAGCCGCGCCAGCACCGGCGAGCCGGCCGGCAGAGCCACCCGCGGCGTCAGATGGAGGAGGCGATAGCCGGTGAGCGACAGCTCGGGGAAGACGAGCAGATCGACCTCGGCCTCGCGCGCCCGCTCGATCCACTCCAGGTGGCGCTCGGCGTTGCGCTCCACGTCTCCCAGACGGCAATCGATCTGCGCCAGACCGATCCTGAGGAGGCTGCCGGTTGCGGCCATGATCGGGGCGGATGCTAGCATGTGCTGTATGAGGAGCACTGCCCTGTCTGCTCTCCCCTTCCTCCTCGTTCTGCTGGCAGCTCCGGCCACCGCCCAGGCCCCCAAGCCCGTGCTGCAGGACAAGGTTCTGGCCGTGGTGGACGAAGATCCGATCCTCAAGACGGACCTCGACCGGATCGTCAAGCTGGGCTTCATGCAGCCGAAGGCGGGCGAGAACGCCGAGGCCTTCCGCCGCCGGGTGCTCGACGACCTGATCGAGGAGCGGCTGCGCTTCCACGAGATCGACCGCTTCGGCTTCCAGCAGGTGCCGGTGGACGAGATCGAGCGCGAGGTCGCCAAGATCCGGGCCCGCTTCGCGGACGAGGCCTCGTTTCAACGGGCGCTCAAGGAGGTGGGGCTCGACGGCAAGAAGCTGCGCCAGCTCGTGGCGCGCCAGCTCCTGGTGCTCACCTACGTCGACGAGCGGCTCGGCCCCCGCGTCTTCGTCAGCCTGGAGGACATCAACCGCTATTACCGCGACGTGCTGACGCCCGAGATGCAGCGCCGCGGCCAGCCCGTGCCGCCGGTCGAGGACGTGCGCGAGGACATCCGCGAGGTCCTCAAGCAGCAGAAGCTGACGCAGGAGATCGAGACCTGGACCCAGGAGCTGCGCACGCGCGCGGACGTCATCGTCTACGGCGAACGCTCCGGCGCGCCGCTGCCGCCGGTGGTGAAGAAGATCGAGAAGCCCTCACCGCCGAGCCCGCACAGGCGTTGAGTGGTTGATCAAGCGTTCTGCCCTAATACAGCTCCGCGTACTGCACCCGCCCCGCCAGCACCCGCGCCACGTAGTCGCGCGTCTCGCGGCGGCCGATCTTGGTGAAATACTCCTCGGGCTCCTGGCTGAAGCACTGATTGCGCCAGGCGATGGCCTGGGCCTCTCCCGCTTCGTAGGCGGCGACGGCCGGCAGCGCGGCGCCCGCGAAATCCTTGAGCAAAGCTCCCAGATAGATGGCGCTCACGGCGATCGAGCTTTCGGAGCGGTAGGGGGCCTGGGCCGCGAGCTGGCGCGCCATCGCCGGAGGCAGCCGGGTGAGAGCACGGCAGGCGGCCGTGGAGAGCGCGGAGGGGTCGAAGCGGCTCTCCTCGCGAACGAGGGCGGCGAGCAAGGCGGAATCCAAGCCGCGGAGCCGCCCTTGGGCGATGAAGTGCTCCAGATAGGGAATCGGATAGAGGAGCCGGCGGTAGGCCGGCGGCTGGAGCGCCAGGGGGACCCGGCCGGGAGCGCGGGAGCGCAGGGCTTCGGCGACGGCGATCGCGGAAGCGATATCGCCGCCGCGCGCGAGGAGCAGGCCGCCGGTGAAGCCCAGGGACGGGTTCGACAGCGGAAAATGCCTGGGCACGGCCGGGGCCCCTTCGTGCCACACGCCTAAAGCGAGCAGCATCTCCTCGGGGCTGGAGAGGTCCGTCTTCCACAGCGGCCAGCGCTTCACCGGCACCTCGGAGAGCTGTAGAAACGGCGCCGCGCCGCGGTCGGCGAGCAGCAACTGCTCGAGCTTGCGCTGGGCCGCCTTTCCCGCCGCGCCGCCGCCGCCGAGCAGCAGCCAGGCACCGTAGACGTCGTCCAGGTTCCGCGAGGAGGCGAGGCTGCGGCCCTCCGCCTCCGCCGCGCGGGCGAGCGGCTCGGCGGCGAGCCGGGCCTGGGCCGCGCGGGCGAACGGGTGATGGAGATCGGTATGGAGCACTTCGAGGTAGCGGGCGACGGCGCCGCGGTTGTTGCGCTCCAGCTCGGCCAGCCGGCCGCTCCAATAAGCGGCCTCCAGGCGATCGTCGCGCTCGCCGAGAGCCGCTTGGCTGAGCCATGGGCGGACACGGTCGCGCCGGTTGCGGACGAGATCGGAGGCGGCGAGAAAGAGCGCCGCCCGCGCCGCCTCGGCCCGCCACTCCGGCCGTTCGGTGAGCCGTTGATAGAGAGAGAGGGCCCCCGCTTCGGCGCCCCCCCGCCACTCCAGCCGCAGCGCGGCGAGCAGCGCCGGCGCGGCCCATTCCCGGCCCTGCGGCTCCACCTGATAGGCCTGCCGGTAGCGCGTATCGGCGGCCGGCCAGGCGACGCGCAGCTCGTGGGCGAGCCCCTCGTGGTAGAGGGCGCGGGCCCTTTCGGAGGGGCTCTTCGCCGCACCGGCGAGGCGGGCGAAGACGATGGAGGCGTCGGCGTACCGCTGCTCGGAGAGCATCGAGCGGCCGATCGTGAGCTGGGTCTCGTAAGCGTCGCGCCCGGAGAGAGCATCGGCGCGGCCGAGGGCCTGCTGCAGGTGGCGCAGGGCGCGCTCGAAATCGCAATGCTGGTGGAAGGTGAACCCGATCAGCATCGGCAGCCGGCCGTGCTCGGCCTCCGAGATCATGCGGGCGAGACGATCGGCGGCGCCGTGGGCGAGCTCGTCGGCGCGGTTCTCGGTGATCAGGCCCACCAGCAGGCTGCGCGCCACCTCGGGATCACCGGTGCGCAGCTTGCAGTCTCCCAGCGCGAGCTGGATCTCCCGCCGCTGCGGCGGCGGCAGGGCCTCCGGCCGCAAGCCGCGCAGCAGCTTGCAATCGCCGCCCTCGGCGAGCGTATGGGCCAGCAGGCGGACGGCCTCGGGAACGATGGGTGACTTCGGATCGCTGGCCGGGACCTTCGCCACCAGGCCGGCCGCCATCTCGGGATGGCCGAGCCGGTTGTGGTCCAGGGCCGCGCGATAACGGCTGTAGGGCTCGAGCGCCGGAGTCTCGCCGATGGCCTGGACGAAGACCTGGCTCGCCTCGCTCAGCTTGCCGGCGGCGTCGAGGAGGTGACCGTAGAGGAAGCTGAGGCCCAGCCGCCGCGACGGCGCGGGTCGCTCGGCGAGCTCCTGCTCGACGCGCGCCAGGGCCTGCCGCGGCTGCCCGGCGAGCTGCAGCTCGACCAGCTCCGGCCGCGGATCCGCGACGGCGATGGTGAAGACGAGAGCGAAAGGGCCGAACATCCTTGGGGGCGAGGAGCCGGCGGAGCGATCCCGATCAACTGGGAGCTTCTGGACGCTTCAAGAGCCCATGGGAACCGACCACCTGGCGACTCGCGCGCCGAGGCTCTGCAATTTCAATTCCATTCGCTCGTAGCCGCGGTCCAGGTGGTAGATGCGGTCCACCACCGTCTCGCCTTCCGCCGCCACGCCGGCGAGCACCAGGCAGGCCGAGGCCCGCAGGTCGGTGGCCATGACGCCGGCGCCGGTGAGCGGGGTCGGGCCGTGCACGCGAGCGCGGCCGCCGTCCACCCGGATATCGGCGCCCATCCGCACCAGCTCCGGCGCGTGCTGGAAGCGGTTTTCGAAGATCGTCTCGCTGATCGTGGCCACGCCATGGGTGCGGGTCATCAGCGCCATGTACTGCGCTTGGAGATCGGTCGGGAAGCCGGGATGCGGCGCGGTTTCGAGGTCGCGAGCCCGCAGCTCGCCGTCGGCGCGGACGCGGATCCCTTCCGGGTTGACGTCCACCGTGGCGCCGATTTCGGCCAGTTTGTCCAACAGGGGCGCCAGATCGGCGGGATTGGCGCCCTCGAGCTGCACGTCGCCGTCCGTCAGCAGGGCGCCGATGAGGTACGTGCCGCCCTCGATGCGATCCGGGATGATGGTGTGCTCGGCGCCTCCCAGGTTGTCGACGCCTTCGATCGTGATCGTCGCCTCTCCGGCTCCGTGGACCCGTGCGCCCATGGCGTTGAGGAGATCGGCGAGATCCCGGACCTCCGGCTCGCGGGCGCAATTTTCGAGCACGGTGGTGCCGCGGGCGAGGCAGGCGGCCATCATGACGTTCTCCGTGCCGGTCACCGTCGGCATGTCGAAGCGGAAGCGCGTGCCGGTCAGGCGCGGCGCCCGGGTCTCGACGTAGCCGTGAGTGAGCTGCACGTCGGCGCCGAGCGCCGCGAGCGCTTTCAGATGCTGATCGACCGGCCGCACGCCGATGGCGCAACCGCCGGGCAACGACACGCGGGCGTGTCCCTCGCGGGCGGTGAGCGGACCGAGCGCAAGGATGCTGGCGCGCATGGTCTTGACGAGATCGTAGGGCGCCTCGTGCTCCGGGTTCGGCCGCTGGCGTTGAAGGGTGAGGGCGCCGCCGTCCGCCTCTTCGCTCGCGACGCCGAGGTGTTCGAGCAGCTTCTGCATGGTGCGGATGTCGCGCACCCGCGGCACGCGCCAGAGCGTCAGCGGCTGGTCGGTGAGCAGGCTGGCCGTCAGCGCCGGCAGGGCGGCGTTCTTGGCGCCGCTCGCCTCGACCGGGCCGGCCAGGGGTGTCGGTCCCACGATGTGAAACTTGTCCATGCTTCCTCTTTCTTAGTAGTCCACGCCATAAGTTCGCTTACGTATTCAGCGGGCCTGGCAGACCGAGAAATCGCGCGGCCTGACCCGCTCAGCACGTCGCGTGACCTGCGCCGCACGCCACGCGACCTGCGGGGTACGCCGCGTGACCTCCGCGCACGGCGCGTGCCCCGCGGGGCACCACACGTGCCCCGCTTAGCACGGGGCAGGACCCGGAGGTCACGGACCGTGCTCCACGGGTCC
>JBKPTH010000176.1:0-2369 GCA_046765915.1 Acidobacteriota bacterium
GGCGGCGCGCGAGCGCGGGGAGCGGATGGCCGCCGCCGCCGCCGCCGGCCGCGAGGTCCTGGCGCGGCGCCCGGCAGCGTGGGAGGCGGCCTGGGTGCAGGGAGCGGCCACCTACGTCGGCTGGTCGCGGTCGGGAGACCCGCGGCTGTTCACCGCCTATAAGCAATGGGAAGCCCCGCTCGAGACGGCCCTGCGGCTCGCGCCCACCAATCCGGAGCCCGTCCGCTTCCTCGCCGGGGCCTACCTGGAGACCTGGCGGTCCCTCTCGCCGCGCAAACGGCGGATCGCCCGCGGGCTCCTCGCCGAGGTGTTCCGCGACGCGGACTCCCTCCGCCGCATGATCGATGCGTGGCTCGGCACCGCCGCCGACCGGCGCGAGGCCTTCTCGGTGGTGCCGGACGATCCGGAGGCCTGGAAGATGGTGGCCGCCGCCTACGTGCAGCGCGGCGATCTCCCGGGCTATGCGGCGGCGCGCGAGCGGGAGGAGGAGTCGCTGCTCGCCGCGCTGAATCGCGACCTGCTGGAGGCGGACCGCCTCCGCGGCGACGGCCGTCTGGCCGAGGCACGCGGCCTCTATCTCTCGGTGGCGGAACGGGCGCGGCCGGAGGCACGCTATCTCAGCCTGCTCGAGCAGGCGCTGGAGCGCTGCCCTCCCGGGCCGGTGGACAGCCGGACGGGAGAGCGGCTGGCGCCCCATCTCTTCCGTGCCCTCGACCGCTGCTTCGTCGCCGGCTGCGAGATCAGCCCCGGCGCCCTCAAGCGCCTGTCGCGCTTCGTGCGCGATCCGACGCCGCCGCAGGCGGCGCTGGCCGCCCTGTTCTCGGACGATCCATCGCGGGCCGGCATCTACGAGCGGCACACGGAGGGGCTCAACGGCGAGGCGTGGGCGCCCTATCTCATCGCCAAGGCGCGGCGGCTCGCGGCTCGCGGCCGGGTGGACGAGGCGCGGGAGGCCCTGGCGCAGGTGCACCTCGCCTGGCAGGTGCGGCCCCTCTACTGGCAGGCGCGGGCCGAGGTGGCGCGGGCGGCCGGCGACGCGCGGGGGAGCGCGGAGGCGCAGCAGCGGCTCGCCGCGGCGATGCGCAGCGCCTGGCCGGCCACCGAATGGACGTTTCACAGCGGCGTCGCCCGGCTGGAGATGCTCGCCGGCGCGCCGGCGGCGGGCCTCGCCATCGCGCTCGACTCGGTGCCCGAAGGCGGCGCCCTGGTGGAGCTACGGCTCGACGGCGCCGCCGTGGGGACCTTCCTGGTCCAGCGGTCCCGGTCCGCGCGGGGAGCGCCGGCGTTGCGCGTGGCGGCGCCGCTCGGGCGCGGGCTCCACGTCCTGGAGCTCGAGAGCCTCAGCGGCGGTCAGGTCCTCCCCGGCACCGTCGCCCTGCGCTGAGCGGGCGCGCGTCACCCGCGCCGCCGCCGCCGATCCCAGCAGCACGGCCAGCGTCACCGCGTTGCCCGGCATCGTGAGGCCGAACTCGAAGGACTCGTGCAAGGCGAGCGAGGCGAGAGCGCCGAGGGCGGCGAGCGCGGCGGCGCGGTCCTCGGAGCGGCTGCCCGCGGTGAGCACGGCGGCCAGCCGGATCAGCAGCGCGGCGAGCCCGGCGAGCAGGAGGGCGGCGCCGGCGATCCCCGCCGTCGAGAGGACCTCCAGCAGGTCGCTGTGCGGGTGCCAGTAGGTGCCCGGAACGTCCGGCGGCTGCACCAACGGAAAAGCGTCGCGGAAGGTGCCGAGGCCGGAGCCGGTGGCGGGGAAGAGCCGCCACAGCTTCAGCACCGCCCGCGACTCGTGCAGCCGGGCCACCCAGCTCACGTCCGACGCCGAGGTGGTGAGCAGACGGCCGAGCCCCTCGCGCAGGCCCACCGAGGCGACGACGGCGAGGCCGGCGAACGCCGCGACGGCTCCCAGCGGCGCCAGCCACCAGCGCCGGCGCACCTGCGCGGCGAGGAAGCCCTGGAGGGTGACGGCCGCCACCGCGGCCAGCAGGCCGCCGCGCGAGCCGGTGAAGGCGAGCCCGGCGAACAGCGTCAGCCAGAGCATTACCGGCGGCGCCACCAGCAGCAGCCGGCGCTCGAGATGGGGCTCGTCGCGGGCGCGCCGGGCCGTCCACCAGCCCCAGGCGAAGGCCACGGGCAGCGCCATCTCCAGGTAGACGGCGAGGTGGTTGGGATTGACGAAGGTGCCGCGCAGGCGGATGGCGCCGGCGGAGAGCTCGACGCCCCAGAGGGTGCGGGAACGGGCGAACCAGTCGCGGGCGCCGAAGAAGACCTCGAACAGGCCGCAGGCCAGCACCGCGCCGGCCAGCCAGCGCCGGCGCTCCCGCCGGCTTCCCGCCACGGCGGCGGCGAGGAAGACGGCCGCCGCCGCGGCCCAGCCC
>JBKPTH010000177.1:0-2595 GCA_046765915.1 Acidobacteriota bacterium
CCGCGGCACCAGGGTGGGCCGCCGGGCCGCCGCGCGGCTCTCCTCCGGGCGCGGCGCCGGCCGGCTGAGGGCGGCGGCGAGGGAGGAGACCGTGGGGTTCTTGAACAGGTCCACCAGCGACAGGTCGCGCGCCAGCACCTCGCGCAGGCGGGTGTGCACCTTCGCCAGCAGCAGCGAATGGCCGCCGAGGTCGAAGAAGTTGTCGTGGATGCCCACCTTCTCCACCGCCAGCGCCTCCTGCCAGACGGCGGCGATGATGCGCTCCAGCTCGCTCTGCGGCGCCGCGTAGGCGGCGGCGAAGTCCGGGCGCAGCCGCTCCGGCGCGGGCAGCGCCTTGGCGTCCACCTTGCCGTTCGGCGACAGCGGCAGGGCGGGCAGGAAGACGAACGCCGCCGGCACCATGTACTCCGGCAGCCGCTCGCGCAGCCAGGCGAGCAGCTCCTCCACCGCCGGCGGCTCCGCCGCCGCCGCCACGTACGCCGCCAGCCGGCGCTCGCCGGGCTCCTGCCGCGCCACCACCGCCACCTCGGCGACGCCGGGATGGAGGCCCAGCACGCTCTCGATCTCGCCGAGCTCGATGCGGAAGCCGCGCACCTTCACCTGCTGGTCGCTGCGGCCGCGGTAGGCGATGTTGCCGTCCGGCAGCCAGACGGCGAGGTCGCCGGTGCGGTACATCCGCTCGCCGTCCGCGAAGGGATCGGGCACGAAGCGGTCCGCGGTCTGCGCCGGATTGCCCAGGTAGCCCCGCGCCAGGCCGTCACCGGCGATGTAGAGCTTGCCCACGCAGCCGATCGGCATCAGGTTGAGCTCGGGATCGAGGATGTACAGCCGGTGGTTCATCAACGGCCGGCCGATGGGCAGCGTGCCGCCCGCCTGCAGGTCGGCGAGGCTCAGCGTGTAGACGGTCGAGCAGACGGTGGTCTCGGTGAGGCCGTAGCCGTTGACGATGGTGGCCGACTCCAGGATGCGGTCGACGTCGCCCGCCGTCAGCGCCTCGCCGCCGCAGAGGATCAGCCGCAGCCGCGGCAGCTCGTCCTTCATGGCGTTCAAGGTGGCGATGAGCGACGGCACCGTGGAGAGGATCGACACCTCGGCGCGGGCGATGAGCTCGACGAGGCGGCCGGTGTCGAGGATCTCCTCGCGGTCGGGCAGCACCAGGGCGCCGTCGGCGCAGAGGATGGGAAAGATCTCGCCGACGAAGCTCGCCGAAGCCACCGAGGTCAGCGGCAGCATGCGGTCCTCGGGCCCCGGGCTGTAGCTGCGGATGAAGGAGACGATGAGGTTGACGATGCCGCGGTGGGTGAGCACGACGCCCTTCGGCTGGCCGGTGGAGCCGGAGGTGTAGACCACGCAGGCGGCGTGCGCGGCGATGCTGCCGCCCGCCGGCCGCTCGCCGCTCTCGCCGGCGATCTCGTCCGCCAGGGCCTCGACGTACAGCGCCGGGACGCCTGCGGGCAGCAGCGGCCGCAATCGCTCCTCGGTGAGCACCACGCGGGCGCGGGAGTCCGCCAGCATGAAGGCCAGGCGCTCGCGCGGATAGTCGGGATCGAGAGGCACGTAGGCGGCGCCCGTCTTCAGCGCCGCCAGGATGGACGCCAGCAGGCCGTGCGAGCGCTCGAGGAGGACGCCGATGCGGTCCTCCGGCTGCAGGCCCAGCCGCAGCAGCCGGCGGGCGAGCCGGTTGGCCCGCGCATCCAGCTCGCGGTAGCTGACCGCCTCGCCGTGGAAGATCACGGCGGTGGCCTCCGGCGTCTGGTCCACCTGCCGCTCGAAGAGCCCGGTGACCACCGCCTCCTCGGGATACCAGGCGCGGGTGTGGTTCCACTTCACCAGCAGCCGGTGCCGCTCCGCCTCGGTGAGCAGCGGCAGCTCGCCCAGCCGCCGCTCCGGCGCCGCGGCGATGCCGCCGAGCAGGGTCTCGAAGTGGTGCGCGAGGCGCGCCACCGTCGTCTCGTCGAAGAGGTCGGTGTTGTAGTTGAAGGCGGCGACGAGCCCGTCCTCGACCTCGCCGACGGAGAGAGTGAGGTCGAACTGGGCGAAGCGCTCGGGCAGCGGCGTCGAGACCACCGGCAGGCCGCCGACGACGATGCGCACCGCGGGCTCGTTGAGGGCGAAAGGCGTCAGGTCCTGGCCGCGCAGGCGCGGCGCCCGCTGCAGCACGAACATCACCTGGAACAGCGGCGAGCGGCTCGGGTCGCGCTCCGGCTGCAGCTCCTCGACGAGGACGGGGAAGGGATAGTCCTGGTGCTCGAAGGCCTCCACGGCGGTGCCGCGCACCCGCGCCAGCAGCGCCGCGAACGTCGGGCTGTCCTGCAGCACGCCGCGGATCACCACGGGATTGATGAAGTAGCCGACGACGCCGGAGAGGCTCGCCTTGCCGCGGCCGGCGGTGGGCACGCCGATCACCAGGTCCGGCTGGCCGGTGTAGCGGTAGAGCAGTGCCTGGAAGGCGGCGAGGAGAGTCATGAACGGCGTCGCCTGCCCCTGCCGGCCGACGGCGGCCAGACCCTCGGCGAGCCGGCGCGGCAGGCGCACCCGCCGCGTCGCGCCGGCGAACGTCTGCACCGGCGGCCGCGGCCGGTCGGTGGGCAGGTC
>JBKPTH010000178.1:0-38450 GCA_046765915.1 Acidobacteriota bacterium
TGGCCGCCCTGTCCCGAAGGGACTCCCCCCTCCCAGGGCGGCCACATAGGGCCGCCCCTACAGGATTTCCTCTGAGCAACGGTATTCGCTTGAGCATTGTCGTCCTTGCCCGTCCCTGTCTCGTCCGTGCCCGTCCGTGTCGCCTTTCAATACCGAATCAGCGACTCCACCTCATACCCCTTGAGCTTCTCACGCCCAGGCAGGAAGGTCAGCTCGATGATGAAGCCGAAGCCGGACACGATACCGCCCAGCGATTCCACCATCTTGGCGGCGGCGAGGGCGGTGCCGCCGGTGGCCACCAAGTCGTCCACGACGAGCACGTGCTCGCCGGGCTGGATGCCGTCGTCGTGCATCTCCACCGTGTCGGTGCCGTACTCGAGGTCGTAGGTCTGCCGGATCTTCTGGTACGGCAGCTTTCCCGGCTTGCGCACCGGTACGAAGCCGGCGTTGAGGTCGTAGGCCACGATCGGGCCGAACATGAAACCTCGCGACTCGATGCCCACCACCTTCTGAATGTGCTTCTGGGCGAACAGCCAGACGAAGCGGTCCACGGTCATCCGCAGGGCCAGCGGGTTCTGCAGCAGAGTGGTGATGTCGTAGAAGTTGATCCCCGGCTTCGGGAAGTCGGGCACCTCGCGGATATACGCTTTCAGGTCATCCATTCCTCTCTCCTCGCGCTAGTGGTCGATGACGAATCCTTCCCAGGCCGGGACCGGCGACAGCTCTTCCTCCTCAAGGTGCGTCACCCGTGCCCCGGGCGGGCCTTGCCGCAGCCGCTCGCGGAAGGCGTCGAGCCGATCGGGAGCTCCCGCGGCCTCGACCTCCACGCGGCCGTCGGGCAGGTTGCGGACCTGTCCGGTCAAGCCGAATTCCTGCGCTGCCCGGCGGACGAACCAGCGGAAGCCGACTCCCTGGACTCTGCCGCTCAATCGGATGCGGAACGCCCTCTCCTCGCTCATTTCTTCTTCCAGCCGTGGCGGCCGAGCAGCGGCACGAAGGCCACCTCCTCACCCTCCAGGCGCCGGATCCCCCCGCGCGCCGACTTGCGATAGAGCACCAGGCGCTGCACGGCGAGATTTCCTTCCGGCACGAGCAGGGCGCCGCCCGGCGCGAGCTGTCCCAGCAGGGGCTCGGGCACCTTCGGCGCGCCGGCGGTGACCAGGATGCGGTCGTAGGGCGCCCACTCGCTCCAACCTACAGTGCCGTCGAAGACCTGGATCTTGACGTTGTCGAGGCCGAGCTGCCGCATGCGCGGGATGGCCGTCTGCACCAGCTCCGGCACCAGCTCCAGGCTGTAGACCCGGCGCGCCAGTTGGGCCAGCACCGCCGTCTGGTATCCCGAGCCCGTGCCCACCTCCAACACCGAGTGCTCGGGCTTCACCTCCAGCAGCTCGGTCATGCGCGCCACGATGTACGGCTGCGAGATGGTCTGCCCGCCGGCGATGGGCAGCGCGTGATCGCCGTAGGCCTTCATGCGCAGGGTGTCGTTGACGAACAGGTGGCGGGGGACCTTGCGCATCGCCGCCAGCACCCGCTCGTCCTTGACGCCGCGGGCCGCGATCAGATCGCGAACCATGCGCTCGCGCTGGACGGCGTAGTCGCTCATTCCCGGCGGGGTGGGAAGGGCAGGGCCGTGAGCTTGTCCCACAGCGAGCCGAAGCTCTCCAGCCCCGGATAATAGGTGAGGTCGAGGTGCAGCGGGGTCACCGAGATCCGCGCCTGGGAGATGGCCTCGAAATCGGTGCCGGCGGCGCGCTTCCACTGCGGCGTGCCGGCGATCCAGTAGTACTTGCGCCCGCGCGGGTCCAGCTTCTCGATCACCGACTGCTTGTAGACCCGGCGGCCGAGCTTGGTGAAGCTCACTCCCTGGATCGGCCCGGCCGGCACGTTGACGTTGAGCAGCAGGTCCGGCGGCAGCTCCTCGGTGAGCAGGATCTCCACCAGGGTGCGGGCGAAGTCGGCGGCAGGAGTGAAGGAGAAGCCCTCCCCCACTTCCTGGCTGAAGGCGACCGAGGGGATGCCGAGCAGCGTGCCTTCGAACGTCGCGCTCACCGTGCCGGAGTAGGTGACGTCGTCGCCCAGGTTGAGCCCGAAGTTGATGCCGGAGCAGACGAGGTCCGGCGGGCGGTCCTTGAGCAGCGAGAGCACGCCCAGATTGACGCAGTCGGTGGGCGTGCCGTCGACGGCGTACCAGTTCTCCTCCACCTTCTGCATGCGCAGCGGCCGCGAGAGGGTGAGGGCGTGGCCGGTGGCGCTCTGCTCGCGGTCCGGCGCCACCACCACCACCTCGGCGATCTCGGCCAGGGAGGAGGCGAGGAGACGGATTCCCTGGGAGAAGATGCCGTCGTCGTTGGTGATCAGGATGCGGGTCAAAGGAGCTGTCTCCACCTGGGATCAAAGGACCTCAAGGACTTAAAGGACACCAAGGACAGTAGAGTTTCCTGGGTCCTTGTCGTCCTTTTTGTCCTTGTTGTCCTTTCTCTCCTTTGCTTAGGAGGACTTGAGGTATTTTCCAACAATAGGCTTCAGAGCCTCGAGCGTCTCCGCCGGAATCAACGTCCGCTCGGTGATCAGGGAGTACTTGAGCGCCTCGCCGCAGCCGCAGTTGCGGGGCGCGTCGTCGGGCACGCGGGCGAGGATCTCGCGGATGACGCGCTGGGACATCGCCACGTTCGCCATCACCACCTGCATCACGGCCTCGCCGGAGACCGCCTCCTCCGTCTCGTGCCAGCAGTCGTAATCCGTGATCATGCAGAGCGTGGCGTAGCAGATCTCGGCCTCGCGGGCGAGCCGCGCCTCGGTGAGGTTGGTCATGCCGATGACGTCGAAGCCGTGCCGGCGGTAGGTCTCGGACTCGGCGCGGGTCGAGAACTGCGGCCCTTCCATGTTGACGTAGACGCCGCCCCGGTGGGTCGTGGCGCCGGCGGCGCGCGAGGCCTCCACGAACGGATCGATCAGCCGCGGGCAGACCGGCTTGGCGAGCGACGTGTGCGCCACCAGGCCGTTGCCGAAGAAGGTGTCCTGGCGGTGGCGGGTGCGGTCGTAGAACTGGTCAGCGACGAGGATGTCCGTCGGCTTGTACTCCAGCTTCAGCGAGCCCACGGCGGAGACCGAGATGAGCTGCTCGACCCCCAGCACCTTGAAGCCGTAGATGTTGGCGCGGTAGTTGAGCTCGGTGGGCAGCAGGCGGTGGCCGCGGCCGTGGCGGGGCAGGAAGGCCACCGCGCGGCCCTCCATCTCGCCGAGGATATAGGCGTCCGAAGGATCGCCGAACGGTGTCTCGATCCGGCGCTCCTCGCGGACCTTCATGCCCTCCATCTGGTACAGGCCGCTGCCGCCGATCACACCGATACGGATGTCAGTCATCAGGGAAACTCCTCCTTCTATGGGAATTCAGGGACAGCCGGTTGTTGAGACCGGCGGGAGAGTCTAGCAGCCTGGAGGCGTCGGGGCGAGCGCCACCCCCCACCCAGGGCGGCCACGCAGGGCCGCCCCTACAGGTCGTCTGGAGGTAATTTCACCTTCGTACCCATGACGCGCCGAACCCCAGATCGACCACAGAACGATCTGTAGGGGCGGCCCTGCGTGGCCGCCCTGGGCGGGGGTTACTCGATCACCGGATCGCCTCCACGATCGCCAACGCCGTCGCGAGCGCCCGGCGGCCCTGCAGGCCGTCCACTCGCGGCGTTTCCTCCCCCCGGCAGGCGGCGAGGAACGCCTCCAGCTCGCGCTTGAGCGGCTCGGCGGGCTCCACCGGCAGATCGTCCGGCAGGATGCGCCGCTGCGTGCCGGTCTCCTCCAGCCGGTAGCCCTTGATCTCCTGCGCCTGGTAGTCGAGCGAGTAGTAGCGGTTCGGCAGGAAGGCCCGCAGCTTGCGCACACGCTCGGCGGAGACCCGCGAGGCCGTCAGGTTGGCGACGCCGCCCGAGGCCAGCTCGATGCGCACGTTGGCGATGTCGATGCGCGGCGAGAGCACGGCGATGCCGGTGGCGCGCACCTCGGCGACCTCGCTGGCATCGAGGGCGTGCAGGATCTGCAGATCGTGGATCATCAGGTCGAGGATGACGTCCACGTCCAGGCTGCGCGGCGAGAAGATCCCGAGGCGCTGCACCTCGACGAAGCGCGGCGCGCCGCCGAGCGACAGGAGAGCCTGCACGGCGGGGTTGTAGAACTCGACGTGCCCCACCATCAGCACCCGGTCCCCGGCCTTCTCGAGCAGGCGGTCCGCCTCGGCGAGGGACGACGCGAGAGGCTTCTCGATCAGCACGTGCAGCCCGCGGCCGAGCAGCGCGCAACCCATCTCGGCGTGCGCCACCGTGGGCGCCGCCACCACCGCGGCCTCGATCTCGCCGGCGAGCTCCTCCAGCCGCGGGTAGACGCGGGCGCCATGCTCGCGGGCCATGCCTTCGGCGGCTTCGGGCTTGGGATCGTAGACCCCCACCAACTCGGCGCCGGGCAGCGACGAGAGCAGGCGGACGTGGTTGCGGCCCATGGCGCCGGTGCCGAACACGCCGACGCGAACCGGCGGACGGTTACTCAGGCTCGCCTCCTCCCCTGCCGCCGCCGCGCGGGAGGGACTTGTAGACGCCGCGCTTGGCGCTCTCGACGAAGGCGATCAGGTAGTCCACCTGCGGGTCGCCGGCCAGCTCGGCGCGCAGCCGCTCGAGGGCCTGGGCCGTGTTGAGACGGGAGCGCACCAGGATGCGGTACGCCTGCTCCAGCCGCTCGATCGTCTCCGGCGCCACGCCCTTGCGCTTGAGGCCGATGGAGTTGAGCCCGTAGCAGGCCGGCTTCAGGCCGACGGTCTTGACGAACGGCAGCGCATCCATGGTGACGACGCTGTAGCCCCCAACGTAGGCGTGCCGGCCGACGCGGCAGAACTGGTGCACGGCGGAGAAGGCGCTGATGTTGGCGTCGTCGTGGACCTCGACGTGGCCCGCCAGCGTGGCATTGTTGGCGAAGATCACCCGGCTCCCCACCTGGCAGTCGTGGGCCACGTGGGTGTAGACCATGAAGAGATTGTCGCTGCCGATGCGCGTGACGCCGCCGCCCTTGGCGGTGCCGCGGTGGATGGTGCAGAACTCGCGGAACTGGTTGCGGTCGCCGATTTCCAGCGAGACCTCCTCGCCGCCGTATTTCAGGTCCTGGGGATCGAAGCCGATGGCGGCCTGCGGCGAGATGCGGTTGTTCTGGCCGATGCGGGCCGGACCGTAGATCTGCGCGCCCGCGCCCACCTCCGTGCCGTCGCCGATCTCGACGCCGGGGCCGATCACCGCGAAGGGGCCCACACGGACGCCTTCGCCGAGCTTGGCCGAGGGGTCTACGGAGGCGAGGGGGTGGATGAGGGCGGTCATTGGGCGCCCCGAACATCGGACGGACCTGCCCTTCGAGACCTCACCCCCTGGCCCCCTCTCCACGAAGTGGAGAGGGGGAACGATGGCGAGGGGTTTACTGTCTTTCCCCCTCTCCAGCTTGCTGGAGAGGGGGCCAGGGGGTGAGGTCTCGAAGGGCAGGTCCGTCCGATATCCAAGAGACTCATGAAGACACGCCCACCCCTACCGGTCCACCATCGCCGACGAACAAACCGCCTCGGCCGCGAGCTGCCCGTCCACCAGGGCCTTGCCCGCCAGCTTGCAGTAGGTGCTGCGCAGCCGCAGCACCTCGACCTCGTAGCGGATCTGGTCGCCGGGAACCACCGGCCGGCGGAACTTGGCCTCTTCGATCGAGGCGAAGTAGAGCAGCTTCTTGGCGCGGTCGGGCAGGTCGTGCAGCAGCAGCAGGCCGCCCACCTGCGCCAGGCCCTCGATCAGCAGCACGCCGGGCACCACCGGCCGGCCCGGAAAGTGGCCGGCGAAGAAGGGCTCGTTGATGGTGACGTTCTTGATGGCGACGATGCGGCGGCCGGGCTCCATCTCCAGCACGCGGTCCACCAGCAGCAGCGGATAGCGGTGCGGCAGCACGGACATGATCCACTCGACGTCCCACTTCGGTGCCGGATCGCTCAAGTCTCCTCCTCTTCCCGCGACACTCCGAGCCTTTTTTCGAGGCTCCGCAACCGCCGGCTCATCTCCTCCAGCTTCCCCAGCAGCGCCACTTGGCGCCGCCACTTGCGCAGCTCGACGGCGGGAATGCCGGCCACCACCTTACCGGGTTCGACCGAGGCCAGGGCAGCCGACTTGGCGGCCACCTGAACCCGATCACCGAGCTGGATATGACCCGCGACGCCCGCCTGGCCGGCGAGCACGACGCCGTCACCGAGCGTAGTGCTACCGGCGATGCCCGCTTGGCCGCACAGGATACAGTGCCGGCCGACGCGCACGTTGTGACCTACCTGGACGAGGTTGTCGATCTTCGTCCCTTCGCCGATCCGCGTCTCCCCGAGAGTCGCGCGATCGATGGTCGTGTTGGCGCCGATCTCGACGTCCGCCTCCACCACCACCCGGCCCACCTGCGGCACCTTGTGACGGGCGCCGCCCTGGGTGGCGTAGCCGAAGCCGTCGGCCCCCAGCACGGCGCCGGCGTGGACGACGCTCCCCGGCCCGACCTCCGTGCCGTCGTAGAGCACGGCGTGAGGATGGAGCACGGCGCCCTCCCCCACCACGCAGCCGCGGCCGATGGCAACGGCGGCGTGGAGGACGGCGCCCGCACCGATGCGGCTACCGGCGCCGATCACGGCGTAGGGACCGATCGAGGCGGTCGGATCCACTTCGCACCCCGCCTCCAGCACGGCCGTGGGATGTACTCCGGGCTCGCGCCGGGCCGGCGGGTGGAGCACCGCCACCAGGCGGGCCAGCGCGAGGTCCGGATCGTCGATCACCAGCAGGTCCCGGCCGGGCACCGCGCCGGCGAGGGACGGCCCCACCAGCAGGGCGCCCGCCCGGCTGGCCGCCGCCTGATCCCGATAGCGGGGATTCTTCAGCACCGAGAGGTCGAAGGGGCCGGCGGCCTCCAGGGAGCGGATCGCCTCGACGGTACGGCCGGGATCTCCCTCGACCCGGCCGCCGACCAGCTCGGCGAGCTCGGCGAGCCGGTAGCCCACGCCGCTACTTGCCTTGAGCCGCGGCGTCCAACCGCTGGATGATGACGCCGGTGATGTCCAACGCATCGTCGGCGTAGATCAGGCCGCTCTCGAACTTGCGGAAGATGAGCGTGTAGCCGAGGTCCTTGCCGACCTGGTTGATGACGGGCATCACGCGGTCGTCGATTCCCGCCAGCATCTCATCCCGCTTCTTGTTGAGCTCGCGGGTGGCGTCGTCCTGCTGCCGGCGCAGGGTGATCTCCTTCTCCTCGTACTGCTTGGAGAGGTCCGCCAGCTTGTCCTGGGCGAGCGACAGGCGCCCCTCGGAGATCTTCGTCTGCAGGTCCTTGAGCTCCTGGGCCTTGGCGCGCAGCTCGCCCTCCCGCTGCTCCTGCAGCTTCTTGAGGTCCGCCAGGGCCTTCTTGCCCGCCTGCGAGGAGAGCAGGATCTTCTCGGTGTCGATGACCGCGATCTTGAGCGGGCCGGCCGGTGCGGCGGCGGGCGCCGGCTGCTGAGCGGCCGCCGGAGCGGCCGCGAGGGCGAGCCCCAGGACGCCTGCCACGGCGGCTCGCGAGAGGAAGGAACGATGGAACGACATGATCTCTTCTCCTTACGCGCTTTTATGGGATCAAGTTTATCGATTAGAAGCTCGTACCGATACTGAACTGGAAGTCCTCGAAGCTGTCCTGCGGAAGCGGGTCGAGGTTCTTGGCGTAGATGAAGCGCAAGGGCGCGCCGAACACCGGCAGGAAGACCCTCAGCTCCACGCCCGCCGTGGTGCGCAGGTTCGACAGGTCGAAGGACTGGTTCTCGCCATAGACGTTCCCCGCATCGGCGAACAGCAGCACGCGGAACGGTCCGCCGAGCAGGAAATGGTACTCCAAATTGAACTGGGCGAACTTGTCGCCGCCCAGGATGATCTGGGTGACCGGATCGCGCAGCGGGTTGCCGTTCTTATCGCGCAGGAAGATCGAGCGGAAGCGGTGGCCGCGGATGCTGTTCTCGCCGCCGAGGAAGAAGCGCTCCAGCGACGAGAGCTCGCGGCCGCCGAAGGGATCGATCAACCCGGCCTCGGCGTTGAACGCCAGCACCGTCTTGGTGGGATAGTTGCTCACCGGCTGGAAGATGCTGAACGTCACCTCCGGCCGGATGAAGTAGTTGTCGCCGCTGAGGAATCCGCCGGCGTACTCCACCGCCACCGACAGCCGCTTGCCGCGGCTCGGCTCGAACGGGTTGTCCCGGCTGTCGAAGACGTAGGCCGGCCGCAGCGACGAGTTGTTGATGAGGATCTTCTGCGTCAGCACGTCGCCGGGGTTGACGCCCTCCGGCAGCGGAATGCCGGTGATGGCGGGGTCCTGGGCGATGATGCGCGTCTCGTCGTTGTAGCGCGAGTTGTTGTAGCTGATGCTCGCCGACTGGAAGAGGCGGAAGTTGCGGCCGTAGGTCAGCACCGCGCCCTTGCTGTTGCGCAGGTATTGCTCCTGGTCCGACAACAGCCCGTACTGCAGGCTCTGGTCGTAGGCCCGGATGCCGATGCTCTGCGGCCGGTCGAGGAACCAGGGCACGTAGTAGGAGAGGTCGAAGAAGTCGCGCAGCTTGCCGGTCTGCACCGAGACGCCCACCTGCTCGCCGCGGCCGAGGAAGTTCTTGGTGTTGATGGCGAACTGGCCGAAGAAGCCGTCGAGCTCGCTCCAGCCGCCGCCGAACTGCAGCTCCGTGCGGTCGGCTTCGTCGCCCTTGAACACCAGGTTGACCTTCTTCTTCTCCGTGTCGGTGTCGATCTCGACCGGGTCCTCCTCGTTGAGCTTGAAGTAGCCGAGCTGGTTGACCTTGAGCACGCTGTTGCGGATCGCCGTGACGTTCATCAGGCCGCCTTCATAGAGGCGGAGCTCGCGGCGCAGCACCTTGTCCTTGGTGCGGTCGTTGCCCTGGAACTCGATGCGGCCGACCTTGAACTGGTCGCCCTCGCGCACGTGGATCACCACGTCGGCGACGCGGCTCTCGCGCTCCACCAGCTCCGGATCGACGCGGGCGAAGATGTAGCCGGTGTTGTGATAGACGTCGGTGATCTGCTTGACGCCGTCGTCGATCGCCTTCTGGCGCAGCCAGCCGCCGGTCTTGTGGGTGAACGCCCGCATCAGCAGCTCGTCGGAGTAGATCTGATTGCCCTCGATCGTCACCTGGCCGAACTTCCAGCGCTCCCCTTCCTCGATCGGCACGGTGATGAACATGCGGCGCTTCTGGGCCTTGGGATCGGCGGCGCTCGGGTTGAGCGCCCGCACCTCGACCTTGGGATCGCCGATGACCACGTTCTTGTAGCCGGCGCCGCGATAGATGTCGCGCACCTTGTCGAGGTCCTCCTGCAGCTTCGCCGGATCGTAGATGTCCTTCTTCGACAGGCGGGTGATGATGCCGGTCTCCTTGGTCTTCTTCATCGCCAGCCGCAGGCGCAGGTCGTTGAAGACCGTGTTGCCCTCGAAGTCGATGTCGGAGATGCGGACCCGGTTGCCCTCGTCCACCGTGAAGATGACCTTCTTCTCGTTGGCGCCGACGTCCTCGACGTTGAACTGCGCGGTGGCGAAGCGGTAGCCCTTCTCGCCGTACATCTCCTCGATGAGCGTCTTCACCCGCTGCAGCTCGCCGAGCGACAGCGGCTCGCCCTCGTGCACGCGGATGCGCTGGGTCGTCATCTTGTCCTGCAGGTCGGTCTTCGAGATCCGCTTCAGGCCCTCGTACTCGATCGAGCGCAGGACCGGCCGCTCGGTGACGGTGATCACCAGCTTCACCCCCGCCGGGGTGGGGACGCTCTCCACCGAGATGTCGTCCACCAGGTTGCGGTCCCAGAGCTGCTTGACGTTGCGGTTGAGGGCCTCCTCGTCCAGCGGCTTGCCCTGCTCGAGGCCGAGGTAGTAGCGCAGCGTGTCCTCGGGGAGCGCCTTCAGGCCCCGGAACTCGATGGATTCGATGGTGCGGCCGTTGACGGACTCCTGGGCGCGGGCGGGAATGCCTCCGGAGAGCACCAGGGGAAGGAGCAGCGCCGCCAACAGGCGGCGCATGATCTTCCAGCGGCGCGATCCGCGCCGGCCCACGATGAGATCGGACATCGTCTCGTCCTTTCCTGACCGCGGCGGCCGGGCCGCCGCGGGAAAACGCCCACCTTTGCGGGGAGCCGAGCCGCCGGCCGGCGGATCAGCGCCTGGGAATGACGATCTCCTGGGCGCCGGCCTGGAACGTCAGCTCACCGCCCTCCAGATCCACGTCGATATGATCGATCGCCTCTCCGTGTTGATTGATCAGGATCTCCGACACCGCATCCTGGATGTGGCGCTGGATCGTCCGCCGCAACGGGCGCGCCCCGGTCGAGGGTTCCACGCCCGCTTTCGCCAGCAGCCATTCCTTGGCCGGGTCCGAGACCTCCAGCCGGAGGCTCCGCTCGGCGAGGGTATTGTTCACATCCTCGAGCAGAATGTCCACGATCGAGCGCAACTCCCGTTCGCCGAGCGGGTTGAAGACGATGATCTCGTCGATGCGGTTGATGAACTCGGGGCTGAAGGTGCGCCGCAGCTCGGCCAGGATCTCCTCCTCGATGCGCTGGAAGCTCGCCTCCTCGCTGCCCTCGCCGAAACCCATGCGGCCGCCGCGCAGCACCAGCTTGCTGCCGATGTTGGAGGTCATCAGCACCAGGGTGTTGCGGAAGTCCACCTGGTTGCCGTAGGCGTCGGTGAGCTGGCCGTCCTCCAGGATCTGGAGGAGGATGTTCGCCACGTCGGGATGCGCCTTCTCGATCTCGTCGAAGAGGATCAGCGAGTAGGGCTGGCGCCGCACCCGCTCGGTGAGCTGGCCGCCCTCCTCGTGGCCGACGTAGCCGGGAGGCGAGCCGATGAGCTTGGAGACCGCGTGCTTCTCCATGTACTCGCTCATGTCGAAGCGCACCAGGGCCCGCTGGTTGCCGAAGAGGAATTCCGAGAGCTGGCGGGCCACCTCGGTCTTGCCGACGCCCGAGGGACCCAGGAAGACGAACGAGCCCACCGGCCGCTGCGGGTTCGACACGCCGAGCCGGGAGCGCCGGATCGCCCGGCTGATGGCGTTGATCGAGCGGTCCTGGCCCACCACGCGGCGCTTGAGGATCTCCTCCATCTTCAACAGCCGCTCGGCCTCCTCGCTCTGCAGCGCCGCCACCGGGATGCCGGTCCAGGAGGAGATGACCTCCTCGATGTCGTGCCGGGTCACCTCCAGGGTGCCGGTCTCGTCCGTCGCGACGCTCATCCGCTCGAGGTCCTCGCGCAGCTCGATCTCCCGCTCGCGCAGGTAGACGGCGCGCTCGAAGTCCTTGTCGGAGATCGCCACCTTCATCTCCTTGACCACCTGGCGGATCTCCTGCTCCAGCCGGCGCAGGTTCTGCGTGTCGCGCACGCGGCGGAGCTTGACCCGCGCCCCCGCCTCGTCGATGACGTCGATCGCCTTGTCGGGCAGGTGGCGGTCCGGGATGTAGCGGCTCGACTGGTAGATCGCCGTGCGCAGCGCCTCCGGGCGGTAGCGCACCTTGTGGAACGACTCGTAGCGGTCCTTCACCCCTTCGAGGATCTCCTGCGTCTGCTCCGGCGTCGGCGGATTGACCTGGATGGCCTGGAAGCGGCGCAGCAGCGAGCGGTCCTTCTCGATGTACTTGCGATACTCCTTGAGCGTGGTGGCGCCGATGCACGAGATCTCGCCGCGCGACAGGGCCGGCTTGAGGATGTTGGCGGCGTCGAGCGAGCCCTCGGCCGAGCCGGCGCCGATCAGCGAGTGGATCTCGTCGATGAAGACGATCAGCTCCTTGCTCTCCTTGAGCTCCTTCAGGATCCCTTTCAACCGCTCCTCGAACTGACCGCGGTACTTGGTGCCGGCGACGATCAGCGACAGGTCGAGCGCCATGATGCGCTTGTTGGCGAGGAAGATCGGCACCCGGCCCTCGATGATGCGCTGCGCCAGGCCCTCGACGATGGCGGTCTTGCCGACGCCGGGCTCGCCGAGCAGGATGGGGTTGTTCTTCGTCCGCCGGGAGAGGATCTGGATGATGCGGTCCACCTCCTCGTCGCGGCCGATGAGGGGATCGAACGTCTGCTCGGCGGCGAGCGACGTCAGGTCGCGGCCGTACTCGGAGAGGAACGGCAGCTCCTTCTTCTGTTGCGAGGCCTCGCGCTCCTTGGCGATGGCCAATACTTCTTCGCGCACTGTATAAACATCGAACCCGTGCTGGGCGAGGATGCGCATCGCCGTGCAGCCTTCGACGCGCAGGATGCCGATGAGCAGGTGCTCCGAGCCGACCGTGGCGTGCAGCATGGACTCCGCCTCGTGCGAGGCGTATGCCAGGATCTTCTTGGACTCTTCTGAGAGGGGGAGCTCGGCGGTGGAGGAGATGCGCTCGACGAAGACCCGCTCGCCTTCGATCTCGCGGCGGATGTCCTCCGGCTTGACCTGGAAGCGCCGGAAGATCTCGCTGACCGTCTCCTCCCCTTCGCGCAGGATGCCCAGCAGGATGTGTTCGGACTCGATGACCCGGCTACCCAGCTTGCTGGCTTCGTAGCGGGCGAAGAAGAGCGCTCGGCGGGCCTTCTCGTTGTACTTCTCAAACATGCGATTCAACCTCTGACGCCAGCGCGCGGCACCGCACCTCGCGATGCAGGCACTTGGAGAGCCACAGTGCGTCTGGTTTCAAGCAGCTCGATTCTAGCACGCCGCCGTCTCTCCAGGAGGCACGGCACCGTTCGCGGTACCACGGCCGGCTCTCCAGTCCTTAACCGCATCAAGCAGCGTCCGGGGGGGCAAAATTCCCTCGTCCATAGGAGCCCGCCCTGTCGGGTTTTCAATACGGGTGTAGCACTCCCGCATCCAGGCGGCTAGACAGAGCCGACGAAGCGAAAGCTGAGGTCGGCGAGGCGGACCCGCAGCTCACGATAGAGGACCTTGGCCTCTCCTGGACTGCGGGCAAGGCCCTCGATGCCGCAATGACCATCCGCGCCGGGCTTCGTCCCTAAAGGAGGAGCGAGGGGATCGCGGACCACTCGCAGGGGAGCGAGCCCGGCGACATGCACGGCCCGGATCTCCCGAACCTGGAGGCCGAAGGCGGCGGACTCCTTCTCCATTCCCCAGATGGCCTGCGCCTGCTCGACGGTGGTGCGTTCGGCGTCGAAGACGGAAAGCCGGGGAGGCTGCCCCGTCCTCGCCGCGTGGGCCTTATCGTTTTCGCTCAGCTCGAAATGCCAGAACCGCAGCGTCGGGGATTCCGGAGGAAAGTCGTGCTTGATCGTGGCGAGCCGGAAGACTACGCCATCCTGGAGCTCCTCCATGGAGGGGTCAGGCAGCCAGGGTATGGCGGAGGTGCGAGATCAGCCCGGGAGAGACGGTGCCCAGCGGCTGGTCCTCCTCTCCGTGACGGCTGTCCGAGTCGCGGTCCATATAGAACCAGCCGTAGGTGCCGTCAGGCGCCACTTCGATCTCGAAGTGATGCCTCCCGTTGTCCCAGGACATGGCGAAACCGTCCCCTTCTAGAGGACCCGCGTGAGGCGGCCTCAGCGTCGGGCCGACCTTCTTGTCCAAAGCTGCCCACAAGGCGCGGATCTGCTCGGCTCGCTCCGTCGAAAGGGGTCCCACAGGCTTGGCCAGGCGCCTCAAGTAACCTTCCCAGAGGGATCTTTCGTCCGTATCCTCTGGCGTCGCCAGCCGCGCCGAAAGCCGTGTCCCACTCATCCTTGCCTCCGAGAAGAGCTTATCACCTCGCTTCAATACGGCTGTAGCACTCCCCCATCCAGCTTCTGGATACGGGTGCAACGCTCGGCGATCTCCGGGTTGTGGGTAACGAGGATGCCCGTCGTCCGGTGGCGGGCCTGGAGGTCGAGGAGGAGCGCGAAGACGTTGTCCCCGCTCGCCGGGTCCAGGTTGCCCGTCGGCTCGTCGGCGAGCAGCAGCGGCGGCTCGAGGACGAGCGCCCGGCAGAGGGCCACGCGCTGGCGCTCGCCCCCGGAGAGCTGGTTCGGAAAGTGATCCAGGCGCTCCTCCAGCCCCACCTCCAGCAGCAGCCGGCGCGCGTTCGCCAACACCTGCCGCGGATCGAGCCCGGCGATGCGCCCCGGCAGCATGACGTTCTCCAGGGCCGTGAAGTCCGGCAGGAGCTGGTGGAACTGGAAGACGAAGCCGATCGTGCGGTTGCGGAAGGCGGCCATCTGCGCTCCCGAGAGCGATGTCAGCAACAGGCCGCCGACCTCGACCGAGCCGCCGTCCGGCCGGTCCAGGGCGCCGAGCAGATGGAGCAGCGTCGACTTGCCGGAGCCGGAGGGACCGACGATGGCCACCATCTCCCCCGGCTCGACCGTCAGGTCTACCCCTCTCAGCACCTCCACCCGGCGGACGCCGTCCTGGTAGGTCTTGGTGAGGCCCGCGGCGCGGACGGCGACGCTCATCGCCGCATCGCCTCCACCGGATCGAGCGCCGCGGCCCGCTGCGCCGCATACAAGGAGGAGGCGAAGGCCAGCGTCAGGGTGAGCACCAGGGCGAGGACGAGATCTTCCGGCTGCACGAGGAAAGGCAGGTAATCGAGGAAGTAGACCCGCCCCGGCAAGCGGATCAGGTGATAGCGGTCGCAGAGCCAGGCCCCCCCCACGCCCAGCACGATGCCGACCAGCGTTCCGAAGCCGGCCACCAGCCCGCCGAGGAGGACGAAGGCCCGGCGGAGCGCCGCCGGCGTCGCGCCCATGGTGCCCAGCATGCCGATCTCCGCCCGCTTGCTGGAGATGATCAGCGCCAGGTCGGCCACCAGGGCCAGCGACGCCACCAGGACGATCAGCGAGACGGCGACGAACATCACCAGCTTCTCCAGCCGCAGGGCGAAGAACAGCGGGCGGTTGAGGTCCTTCCAGGTGCGCACGACGCTCTCCCGGGGCAGCACCGCCGGCAGCCGCTTGGCGACGTCGAGAGCGGCGTCGAGGCCGCCCGTCTCCACGTCCAGCCGGCGGTCCGCCGCGCCCAGCAGGGTCTCGGCCACCGCGCGCGGCAGGGCCACCCGCTCCCTCTCCTCCTGGGTGCGGCCACCTTCGTAGGTGCCCGCCAGCGGCAGGCTGCGCAGGCGCGGCTGGGGCCCGAACGGCGTCAGCGTGGGCCGGGGCGAAACGATGTCCACGCTCTGCCCCGGCTCGACTCCCCAGCGAGCGGCGAGCGTCGCCGGCACGTACAGGCCTTCCGGCTTGCCCGCGGCGCCGGGAAACGAGCGGGGCACCTTGCCGTCGAAGCCCACCAGCTCCACCGTCTGCGTCTTTCCCTCGTCCACCAGCCAGCCGCCTCCGCGCACCTGGATCTGCACCGAGGCGACGCCGGCGGCCCGGAGCACGGCGTCGCGCGCGGCCTCCGCGTCGGCGCCGGGAGGCAGCTCGACCTCGATCTGCGGCGTGCGCTCGAGGATCTCCGAGCGCAGGGCGGTCTGGAAGCCGGAGATCACCGCGAGGGCCAGGATGAGCGCCATCACGCCCAGCGCCAGCCCGCCGGCCGCCACCGCCGAGAGGAAGCTCGCGAAGGCGTCCCGCCGGGTGCTGCGCAGATAGCGCAGGGCGAGGATCGCCGGAAAGGGTAGGTTGCGCAAAAGCAGCATGGGGTCTGAGTCTTCTTGTCCTTGCCCGTCCGTGTCCGTCCGTGCCTGTCCGTGGGGTTCCTTCCTACTCCTCCGGCCGCATCAGCGGGAACAGAATCACATCCCGGATCGACTGCCGGTCGGTCATCAGCATGGTCAGACGGTCGACGCCGATGCCGATGCCGGCCGCCGGCGGCATGGCGTGCTCCAGGGCCCGCACGTAGTCGGCGTCGTAAGGGTGGGCCTCCGCGTCGCCCGTCTGCCGCGCCGCCAACTGCTGGCGGAAGCGCTCCGCCTGCACGTCCGGATCGTTGAGCTCGGAGAAGCCGTTGGCGATCTCCATGCCGCCGATGTACAGCTCGAAGCGCTCGGTGAAGCGGGGATCGTCCGGCCGCTGCTTGGCGAGCGGCGAGACGTCCGTCGGATGCTCGGTGATGAAGATCGGCGCGAAGAGATGCTCCTCCACCGTCTCCTCGAAGAGGCCCATCACCAGGTGGCCATAGGTGCCGCCGGCGGGGATCTCGAGGCCCTTCTCCTCCAGCACCGCGCGCACCGACTCCGCCGTCTCCAGCCGTTCCGGCGGCACGCCGCCGAAGCGCGTGATGGCCTCGCGCATGGTCAGCCGCGGCCACGGCCGGGTCATCTCGATCGGCCGCTCCTGCCAGGTGATCTGCTCCTTGTGCTGCAGGCGCCTGGCGACCTCGGCGAGACCGCTCAGCAGCTCCTCGGTCAGATCCATCATGTCCCGGTAGTCGGCGTAGGCCCAGTAGAACTCCAGCATCGTGAACTCGGGGTTGTGCCGGGTGGAGATCCCCTCGTTGCGGAAGTTGCGGTTGATCTCGTAGACCCGCGGGATGCCGCCGACCAGCAGCCGCTTGAGGAACAGCTCCGGCGCGATGCGCAGGTAGAGATCCATGTCGAGCGCGTTGTGATGGGTCTTGAACGGCCGCGCATTCGCGCCGCCGGGGATCACCTGCATCATCGGCGTCTCGACCTCGAGAAAGCCGTGGGTGTCCAGGAACTCGCGCATCCCCTTGACCAGCGCCGCCCGCACCTCGAAGACCTCCCGCGACTCCTCGTTGGTGGCGAGGTCGAGATAGCGCTGGCGATAGCGCGCCTCGACGTCGGCGAGGCCGTGCCACTTCTCCGGCAGCGGCCGCAGCGCCTTGGCGAGGAGAGTCAGCTCGTCCACCTTGAGCGACAGCTCGCCGGTGCGCGTGCGGATCAGCGCGCCGGCGGCGCCGACGACGTCGCCCAGATCGAGGTTGTCGAGCACCCGTTGGCCGCTCTCGCCGAGGCCGTCGCGGCGGACGAGGAGCTGCAGCTTCAGCTTGCCGTCGTGGATGTCGAGAAACGCGCTCTTGCCGTGCTGGCGGACGGCGCGCACCCGGCCCGGCACGCGCAGGCGGACGGCGGCCGCCTCGAGCTCCTCGGCCGTCTTGTCGCCGTACTCCATACAGACGCCGAACGGCTCGAGATCCCACTCGAAGCGGTGCGGATACGGGACGATCCCCGCCTCCGCCAGGCGCTGGCGCTTCTCCCTCCGGTTCTGGATCTGCTCGTCGAGCTCGGACATCGGACGCGTCTAACCTCCACTCTCCTATGACGAAGGCGCCCGGACGGACGCCGGGCGCAACGATAGCGTATTAGGAGAGGAGGTTGAAGCTCAGCAGGACTCACAGATACATGACCAGGTTGGAGAACATGTGCAAGAGGAAACGCCACACGGGCACTCATTATGGCAATTGCAGAAAAAGGACGCACATGGACCAAGCCCATAGCAATCGAGACACCCTGTGGGACAAAAAGTTGTTGCGCCATCGCACGTCACGTGCCCGTCTTCGCCTATCCCGCAGATTCTGTCCTGGGCCGAGCAATTGTTGGATCCCTGGCAACTGACGGTGGTGCCACCCCCGCAGTTCGCCGTGGCGGTACACAGGGACTTTTCACCCACCTTATCGCTCGGTGGCTTCGCTGCAGGCACCGGCGCCATCGGAGCGGCAAGGGAGGCGAGAAAGGCTTTGAACGCGGCGCTCGGTGCCGGCGGGTTCGTCGCCGCCATGGCTGCAGACATCATGGCTGTAGACATGAGGAAGCATAGAACTGTCAGAACCAGAGAGAGCCCAAGAACCATCTTCTTCATAGCGATCTCCTTTCTGAGATGACACTCGCCTCGCGGCAAGTTGGCGCGCAATGTCGAACATAGCACTTAGGGAATAAATTGAAAAGCGCCAGAGCAGTGCCCCGCCGCCGGCTCCTTAACGGGGCCTGCTACCATACGGACCCATGGACGACCTCGACGAGCTCGAAGGGCTGGTCCACCGCTCCCTGGACGAGATGCCGGCGGGCCTGGAGGAGCTGATCGCGTGCCACAAGTCCGCCGTCGAGCGGTTCGATCTGCTCGGCTGGCCGCGGCCGGAAGTGGTGCTGGTCTCCGGCTCCGGCCTCGCCGTGGACTTCGGCGAGACGAGCCACGGACCGGTGCAGCTCGAATTCCTCCTCCCCTTCCCCAGCCACGCCATCGAAGGCCATCCGCATCAGGTCGAGATGTTCCATGCCCTGCCGGACCGTCCCGTCCTCTACTACAAGGGGCGCCTGCATTCGTACCAGGGCTACAGCGCCAACGACACGGTCTTTCCGATCCGGCTGGCGGCGCTCCTCGGCGCCAAGGTCCTGGTGATGACGAACGCCACCGGCGGCCTGCAGCCGCACCACCAGGCGGGAGAGCTCGTGCTCATCCGCGATCACATCAACCTGACGGGATTGAATCCGCTACGCGGCCAACTGCCGCCGGAGTGGGGCCCGCGCTTCCCCGACATGACCTTCGCCTACGATCCGCGCCTGCGGGAGCTGATCCTCCGCCTCGCCGGCGAGCTCGGGGTCCCGCTGACCGAGGGCGTCTACGCTGGGCTGGGCGGCCCCAGCTACGAGACTCCGGCGGAGGTGCGGATGCTGCAGACGCTGGGCGGCGACGTCGCCGGCATGTCCACGGTGCTGGAAGTCATCGCCGCCCACCACATGGGGATGCGCTGCCTCTGCATCTCCATGGTCAGCAACGTCGCCGCGGGACTGAGCGACGCGCCGATCCATCACGAGGAGGTCCTCGCCGCCGGCCAGGCCGCCGCGGCGAAGCTGCGGCAGTTGCTGGGGGCGGTGCTGCGGGCTCCGGAGCTGATCTAACCTGGGAGCGCCGGTATCCCCCGTATCGAACACCGCGCCCGGTTCGATCTCGTCCGCTACGCCAACGTGTGGGAGGACGCGGCGGTGCTGCGCGCCGCGCTGGCGCCGGCGCCGGGCAAGCGGATGCTCTCCATCGCCTCGGCGGGGGACAACGCCTTCGTGCTCCTCGCCGCCGGCGCGGAGGTGGTGGCGGCGGACCTCTCGCCGGCCCAGCTCGCCCTCGTCGAGCTGAAGCGCGCGGCGATCCTCCAGCTCGGGCACGGCGAGGTGCTCTCCTTCCTGGGAGCGCGGCCGAGCGCCGACCGGCGCCCGGTCTACGAGCGGCTGGAGCGCGACCTCACGCCGCGCACGCGCGACTTCTGGCGCCAGCGCCTGGACGAGGTGGCGGACGGCGTCATCCATCACGGCAAGTTCGAGGACTACTTCCGGCTCTTCCGCGAGCGCGTCCTGCCGCTGATCCACCGGCGGCGCACCGCGCTCGGCCTCCTCGCCGAACGGGACGAGGCCGGCCGGCGGCGGTTCTATCGCGAGGAGTGGGACAACCTGCGCTGGCGCCTCCTCTTCCGCGTCTTCTTCAGCCGCTTCGCCATGGGCCGGCTGGGGCGCGATCCCGAGTTCTTCCGCTACGTCGAAGGCTCGGTCGCCGAGCGCATCCTCGGCCGCGTCGAGTACGCGCTCACCGCCCTGCCCACGCATGACAATCCTTACGTGGAGTACATCCTGCGAGGCACCTTCAAGAATTCCCTGCCTCTCTACCTGCGGCCGGAGACGTTCGCGGATCTGAAGCGCCACCTCGACCGGCTGACCCTCTTCGAAGGCACCGTCGAGGAGGCGGCCCGCGTCCATCGGGGCGCGGGATTCGACGGCTTCAACCTCTCGGACATCTTCGAGTACCTGGACTTAGGAGCCAGCGCCGCCATCTATGAACGGCTGCTCGACGCGGCCCGTCCCGGAGCCCGCTTCGCCTACTGGAACATGCTCGTGCCGCGCCGCCTCGGCGAGCGCTACCCGGAGCGCGTGCGGAATCTCGAAGCGGAAGCGAAGGCCCTCTTCACGCGGGATCTCGCCTTCTTCTATAGCGCCTTCGTGCTCGAGGAAGCGGTCTGATGCCGACGCTCACGGGCAGCGATCTGCGCGGCGCGGCCATCCTCGCCGCGATCTTCCTCTCCCTGCTGGCCATCGCCGAGCTGTGGCGCCGCTTCGGCAATCCGAAGCCGGAGCACACGCGGAAGCTCGTCCACCTCGGCGGCGGCGTGGCCTGTCTGTTCTTCCCCTTCCTGGTCAGCTCTCCGTGGGTGGTGCTGGCGCTGGCCCTGCCGCTGACGCTCCTGTTCGTGGCGGGAAGCCGCTTCGGGTTCCTCAAGAGCCTGCACGGCGTGGGCCGCCGCAGCCGCGGCGCGGAGTACTACCCGCTCTCCGTCTTCCTCGTCTTCCTGATGACGCAGGGCCGGCCCTGGCTCTACCTCTCCGCCGTGCTGGTGCTCGCCGTGGGCGACGCCTTCGCGGCGCTCATCGGCAGCCGCTACGGCGTGGTGCGCTACGAGGTGGAGGACGAGAAGAAGAGCCTCGAAGGCTCGCTCGTCTTCCTGGTGATCGCGTTTCTGGCGATCCACCTGCCGACCCTGCTGCTGACGGATCTGCCGCGGCCCGTCTGCGTGCTCGCGGCGGTGCTCGTGGCCGCCCTGGTGACCGGCTTCGAGGCGATCTCCCTCGAAGGGGCCGACAACCTCTTCATCCCTCTCGCGGTGGTGGTGATCCTCGGCAAGATCACCACCAAGCCGCTCTCCGAGGTGATCTTCCAGAACCTCTCGCTGCTTGCCATCTGCCTCGCCATCGGCTTCGCCGTCTGGCGCTTCCGCTCGTTCAACGTCGGCGGCGCCATCGCCTTCATCCTCTTCGCCTACGGCACCTGGTCGCTCGGCTCCTGGGTGTGGACCTTGCCGGTGCTCGTGGGCTTCGCGGGGTACCTCGCGGCCTGGCTGCGCTTCGCGCCGCCGGGTCACGCCCTGGGAGTCAAGGTGCGCACCGTGGCGCGGGCGCTGCTCCCGCCTTTCACCATGCTCCTCCTGGCGAACAGCCTGCGGCGGGACGAGACGTTCTTCGCTCCATACCTGGCCGCGAGCGCCGCCGTGCTCGCCTTCAGCCTGGACACCGGCGTCTTCCGTCTCGAGCGCCGCCGGAGCCGGGTGCTCGGCGCGCTGGGGCTCGCGCTTTTCGGTACCCTTCTCGCCGTCGTCGGACCTTGGATCGCCACCCGGCATGCCCCGCCGGCAACGCTGCTGGCGATCCTCGCGATCACCACCGTCGTGACGCTGATCAATACCGCGATCGAGCTGCGGGATCCGGAGCTGCCCCGCAGCCGCGAATGGACCGCTTGGCGGTTCCTCCTCAGCTTCGCGGCCGCGGGAGCGGTGCTGGGATTGCAGGCGTTGGGTTGGGCGCCGCCTTGGGACCCGGGATGGAGGTAGAATTTCGCGTCGGCGTACCGGTGCATGCCGGACGCGGAAGGAGTCTCAAATGGCAATGCCGGCTTTTGATGTGCGCCGCTGGACGCGGGAGGAATATGAGCGATTGGTCGAGCAGGGTTTTTTCCGGCCCGACGAGCGGATCGAGCTGCTGGATGGAGTCATCCGCGAAATGACTCCTCAAAGCGCAGGCCATGCTGTGGCGGTCCGGCTTACCAGGCAGGTTCTCGGCCGGATCTTCTCCACGGGTTTCGATATCCTGATTCAGATGCCGCTGGCTCTCGGCGAGGACTCGGAGCCGGAGGCGGATCTGGCAGTGGTTCCCGGGAGTCCCAGAGACCACCTCATGTCACACCCTGCCTCCGCTATCCTCGTCGTCGAGGTCGCGGACACCTCCCTCAGCCGAGATCGTGCCAAGGCGGGACTCTACGCCCGTGCCGGCATCCCGGACTACTGGATTCTGATTCTTGGTACCAGGTCCCTCGAAGTCTACCGCGATCCCAAGGAAGGAATATACCGGTCGAGAACGGTCCTCAACGCGACGGACAAGATCTCTCCGTTGGCCAGTGCCGAGTCCGCGATCTCCATCGGGGAGCTCCTCCCGTAGCGGCCTCCCGTTCTCACCCGCCTTCCGGCACGCCCTCGAAAAACTCGACGGCTCCGGTGTCGAGAGAATACTGAGCCCCCACGACGAGGAGCCCGTCTTTCTGGATCAACCCTTCGAGAACCTGCGACCCGTGCCGCAGATGGTTCACCGAGGCGCGGACATTGGCCCGCACGGCCTGCCGCATCAGAGCCTCCGGATCGTGACGGAGCTCCGTCGCCAACAGCTCCTCCACGCCCGGCCGGATGCGGTAGACGATCGAGCCGAGATTCGGCGACTGGCTCTTCGTCGGCCGGCGGAGCTCTTCCAGCGTGGCCAGAACCGCCCCGCACTGCGAGTGGCCCAGCACCACGACGAGCCGCGTGCCGAAGCGCTCGGCGGCGAACTCGACGCTGCCGATCTGAGACGACGCGACGATGTTGCCGGCGACGCGGATGACGAACAGGTCGCCCAGATCCTGATCGAAGACGATCTCCACCGGCACCCGCGAGTCCGAGCACCCGAGGATGACGGCGAACGGCGCTTGGCCTGCCACCAATTCGTTGCGCCGCATCTGGCTCGCCAGATGGTCGCGGCTCTGGGCGCCTGAGACGAACCGGCGGTTTCCTTCTCGCAGGCGTTCGAGGGCTTCTCGCGCAGAGATCATCGTCCTCCCTTCTCGTGCCCCTCCGTTCCCGCCGATTCTAGAACAGCGGTCAGAGCTCGCGGCCGCGCCGGTCGAGCCCACGGCATTTAAACCTATTCTTTCACTTACATTTCGCAAATCGGACCGTACCAAAAAAATTCTTCACGAAGTTTGTCCCGCTTGGTGGGGGGTCGAGCACTCCTTGACCGAAGCACCTGATTTTTATGACTCGCGGCCGCCCGGCTGCAGTCCTTTTAGGAGCGCTTGTCGCTCCATGGGGGGAGAATCGCGTGAATCAAGAACAGTTCGATGTGGCTATTCTAGGCTCGGGCATCGGCGGCTCGGTGCTCGCCGCCATCCTCGGTCGACAAGGGTTCCGCGTGCTGCTGCTCGAAAAGGGCACGCATCCGCGCTTCGCCGTCGGCGAGGCCATGCAGCCGCAGAGCTCGATGCTGCTGTGGATCCTCGGCGAGCGGTTCGACGTGCCGGAGATCCAGAACATCAGCAGCACCGAGAGGATCCTGGAACACGTCACGAAAAACTGCGGGGTCAAGAAGACCTTCGGCTTCCTCTATCACGATGAGGGCAAGTGGCAGGACCCGAAGAAGGCGCACCTGCTGATACCGCCCGCCACGCCGCTGGTTTCCGAAAGCCACCTCTTCCGTCAAGACATCGACCACTACCTGGTCAAGGCGGCCATCCGCTACGGCGTCGTCTACCGCGACCGGACGGACGTGGAGGACTTCTCGCTCGGCGAGGACGGCGTCGTGCTGCGCACCACCGACGGCGAGGAGATCCACGCCCGCTTCCTCGTCGATGGCTCCGGCCACAAGTCGGTGGTCGCCAACAAGCTCGGCCTGCGCCAGGAGGTGCCGCCGCTGCGCACGCAGTCGCGCACCATCTTCACGCACATGATCGGGCTCAAGCGCTACGACGACACGCTGGCGCCGGAGGAGAGGCCCAACCTCTCGCGCGGGTGGTACGAGGGAACGCTGCATCACATGATCGACGGCGGCTGGTTCTGGGTCATCCGCTTCGACAACACACCCGGTTCCGAGAGCCTGTTGACCAGCGTCGGCCTGACCCTCGACATGCGGAAGTACCCGCAGCGGGACATCCCGCCGCAGCAGGAATTCGAGGAGATCGTGGCGCGCTACCCGAGCATCGCCCGCCACCTCGAGGGCGGCGAGGCGGTGCGGCCCTGGGTCGGCACGGGCCGGCTGCAGTTCGCCGCGACGGACAGCGCGGCTCCCCGCTACTTCCTCATGTCGCACGCCCACGGCTTCATCGACGCCCTCTATTCGCGCGGCATGATCAACACCTTCGAGCAGATCCACGCCTTCGCGCCGCGCCTCATCCAGGCGCTGCACGACGACGACTTCACGGTCTCGCGCTTCGATTATCCGCGGCGGCTGCAGGACGCGATGCTCCAGGACAACGACCGGATGGTCTACAACTCCTTCCGCGCCTTCGGCCATTACGACACCTGGAACGCCTGGCTGCGGGTCTGGCTGGCCAACATCATCTTCGGCGACCTGCGCATATTCCGCGTCTGCCTCAAGTACCTCGCCACCGGCGACAAGTCCGAATTCGAAGCCCTGGACGAGGATCCGTTGCCGCTGAGCAGCCTGCCCGGGGAAGATCCGCTGGAGGACCTCTCCAACTTCGGCGACACGATGTTCGACCTCTGGGACGCCGGCAAGATCTCCGCCGAGGAAGCGGCGGCGAACATCTTCGAGCTGCTCGCCCGCACCCCGTTGCCGCCCGTCCACGCCTGGGGCGATCCCGAGGCGCGCCACCTCGACTTCCTGCCCGAGAAGCTGGTGCGGATGATCGGCTGGGGCTTGACCGAGGCGCCACCCCCGCTCAACCGCTGGTTCGACTTCGATCCGTCGGTGCTCGGCGGGCCCCCGGCACCCCAGATGCCGGAGCCCGCCGCCGTCCCGGCGATGGCTTGATTCAAATCGGGCCGCTCCGCGCGGAGCGGCCCCCCCTTTCCTTCAGATGACGGGGGAAAGCGGCCGCGGGGCCTGACTTTCCCGCTTTCCAATAACGTGTTTTTTTTCTTTGGGGGGATTTGACATGGCCAAGAGTGTGGTTGTCGTGGGAGGCGGTTCAGCGGGCTGGATGACCGCTTCCTATCTGAAGAAAGCAGCTCCCAGCGTCAACGTCACCGTGATCGAGTCGGCCACCATCAAGACGGTCGGCGTCGGCGAAGCGACCTTCAGCACCATCAAGCTGTTCTTCGATTTCCTCGGGCTCGCGGAGCAGGACTGGATGCCGAGCTGCAACGCCACCTACAAGCTCGCCATCAAGTTCGCCAACTGGCGCCGGGACGGCCGCTCCTTCTATCACCCGTTCCAGAGATACGAGACCGTGGACGGCTACAACATGGGCGAGTGGTGGCTCAAGCTCAAGCGTCACGAGGAGCCTTTCGATCGGGCCTGCTTCAGCATTCCGGGCCTCTGCGAAGCGAAGCGATCGCCCCGCTTCCTCGACGGCCGGGTCTTCGACGACGGGGTCCAGGACTACTTCGGCGGCGGCCGCAAGCCGAAGAACTGCTTTCTCTCCGACCACATGGTGCAGTACCCGTACGCCTACCAGTTCGACGCCCGGCTGCTGGCCGAGTACCTCATGGAGTACGCGACGTCGCGCGGCGTGCGCCAGGTGGTCGACGAAGTCAACGAGGTCAAGCTCGGCGAGGACGGCGCCATCGATCACCTCGTCACCCAGAGGCACGGCGCGATCCGCGGCGATCTCTTCGTCGATTGCACCGGCTTCCGCGGCCTGCTGATCAACCAGGCGCTCGGCGAGCCGTTCGTCTCTTTCTCCGATTCGCTCCTCTGCGACCGGGCGATCGCGATGCAGGTGCCCCGCGATGTCGAAGCCGAAGGCATCAATCCCTACACCACGGCCACCGCGATGCGCGCCGGGTGGGCATGGGACATCCCTCTCTACGGCCGGGTCGGCACGGGCTACGTCTACGCGAGCGCGTTCATCTCGCCGGAGGAGGCGGAGGAGGAGTTCCGCCGCCATCTGGGGCCGGCCGCGGAATCCCTGCCGGCCGCGCACATCCGGATGCGCATCGGCAGGTGCCGCAACTCCTGGGTGAAGAACTGCGTCGCCATCGGCCTGTCGAGCGGCTTCGTCGAGCCCCTGGAGTCGACGGGCATCTTCTTCATCCAGCACGCCATCGAGGAGCTGATCAGCCACTTCCCCGGCCAAGCCATCGACGAAGAGATGGTGCGAAGCTACAACCGGCTGATCGCGGAGGGCATCGACGGCATCCGCGATTTCCTCACCCTCCACTACTGCACGAGCGAGCGGACCGACACGGAATTCTGGCGGGCGGTGGGGCAGGTGCCCCTCGCGCCGGAGCTGCGCGAACGGCTGGAGATCTGGAAGCACCGCCTGCCCAACGCCAAGAACGTCAATCCGCGCTATCACGGCTTCGAGTTCTACTCCTACTCCGTGATGCTGCTCGGGCTCAACTGCGTTCCCGAGAGAAGCCTGCCCGCTCTCGATCACCTCGACGACACCAACGCCCTCCAGGCCTTCCGCGCCCTGCGCGAGAGGACCGAGCGGCTCGTCGCGGCGCTGCCCACGCAGTTCGAATATCTGTCGCAGTTGCGGGACCAGCCGTCCGTAGCGGCGGCCTGAGGAAGACCACGGGAGACCGGCGCCGCCCGCGACCCGGGCGGCGCCGCCTCCCCGTCCGCCGGAGCGTTATCGGGCTCCCATTTCTACGGCTTGCGCGCCAGGAACCCGGCCTGCCCGGGGCCGAACGCCGCCGATCCATAGGCCGCGAGCGCCTGGACCTCGAAGCCCAGGTCCCGCAGCCAGGACAAGACCTCCTCCCGGGGCAGCAGACGCAGCCGATGCACCTCGTGGCTCCGCCGGTAGAGCTCCCCGACCTGGCGGAAGCTGGTGATGCGGCGGGTCAACAGCCCCTGCGCGTCCTCCTCCGCGGCGGCGAGCACCGCCCAGTCCTCCCCTTCCACGAAGGACCTTGACGTCCCCATCGGCACGCGCCCCGGCTCGGCGACGTCGAACAGCAGCAGCCCGCCGGGTAGCAGGGCCTCGTAGGCGCGGCCCAAGACCTGCCGCACGCCCTCCAAGCTGTGCCGTTCGTCGAACAGGTAATTGAAGCATTCCCCGATGGCGGCGATCGCGATGCACGGAGGCAGCTCCGCCGCCAGCAGCGACTCGACGCGGAACCGGCCTCGCGGCACCCGCCGCCGCGCCAGAGCGATGAGCGCCGGAGAGACGTCGATCCCCAGGACGTCGAAGCCGCCGGCCGAGAGCTGCTCCGCCAGGATGCCGCTGCCGCAGCCGAGGTCGATCACCAGGCCGCGATCCAACCCGCCGCGGCGCAGCTCGTCGAGCAAAAGCGCGGCCGCGCCGCGGGCGAAGCTGCCGAAGCCCGCGTCGTGGATGTAGGCCAGATCCTCGCCGTACGCTTCGTCCATCCAGCTATGTTTCCGCCTCTCCCAGGGCCTTCTCGATCCGCCGATCCGGAATGAGCCAGATCAGCGCCACGACCACGTACAAGCCCAGGGAAACCCATCTCCACCGGAAAGCCAGAGGAATGGCGACGGCGTAGAGGACCGGCGACAGCTTGCCCTTCCAATCACCGCCGACCGCCCGCTTGAGAATCGAGTCGGGGCCCTGCGACGCGATGAGGAGCTGTTGCAAGATCCAATACGCGATCGCGGCCATCAGAAAAACCAGGCCATAGAGCGCGGTGGGCACGGCCGCGAAGTGATTCTCACCCACCCAGCCCGTCACGAACGGCATCAAGGACAGCCAGAACAGGAGATGCAGGTTCGCCCAGAGCACCGGCCCGGTGACCTTGTCGCAGACGTGAAGCATGTGGTGATGGTTGTTCCAATAGATGCCGAGATAGACGAAGCTCAGGACGTAGCTCAGGAACACGGGAATCAAAGGCCCCAGGGTCTCGATGCCCTCGCCGTGGGGCACCTTGAGCTCCAGCACCATGATGGTGATGATGATGGCGATAACGCCGTCGCTGAACGCCTCGAGCCGGTTCTTTCCCATGGGGAATGCGCCCGCGCCAGCTCAGCGGGGCGAGGGAGCCGCGCCGGCCTGGCCTCCCGGCTGAGGACGGAAGCGCTGGCGCAGGGCCTCGAGGCGCGGCTCGACGTCCGGCACGGACATCACGATCGCTTCGAGGTGCTTGGCGAAACCGGGGAGCGCGGCGATGCCGCGGATCTCGGAGAGCAACGGGTGGATCTTGGAGAAGGTGGCGAAGATCTCGCCATTGGCGTCGAGGAACATCTGCCGGTCGATGGCGCCGTGGGTGACCAGGGACGCGGCCATGTCCCAGTAGCCGACAACCATCCGCAGCTTGGGGTTGTGCTCGCTCGCCATCGCGGCCTTCACGTCGGCCAGGGTCTCGGGGTGGAACTCGCGGATGAACCAGGTCCGTGCCTCGCGCAGGACAGGGTCCCGCCGAAGCTCGAAGAGCTTGAGGATGAGCTGCGCACTCTCGAAGGGCGTTGCCATGCAGGGTACCTCTCAGGTTGGCCGGCGCCTCACATAGCCTCCGACGGCGTCGGCGAAGCTTTAGTTCTCGCGATTCATCCGCTCCTGACGGGAGACCTCACGCTTGCTGGGTGAATCGAGCGCGGCGTCACTGATCTTGATCTCACCGTCGCGCTCGTAGTGGCCGATAAGGACGCCGGTGGACGAAACGCGCGAGCTGGTCAGCTTGAACGAATGCGGCGCCGAGCCGTCCGCGAACAGCTTCTTGCCGCCGCCGAGAACGACCGGCACCGTAAAAATGCTCATCGCGTCGACCAGATCGTTGGCGAGCAGTGCGTGCACGAGCTCGGTACTGCCCTGCGTGACGAGGTTAGGGCCGTCCTCTTGCTTCAGCCGCTTCACGTCGGCGATGTCGCGGAGGAGCACCGAGCCCTGCCAGCTCGTATCGACCTCGCCCGAGCGCGAAACCGCGTACTTCTTGATCTCGTTGAACAGTTTCGCGATGCCGCCGTTGGGAGCATTTTCGTCGTAGTACGGCCAGTACGCGGCGAAAATCTCATAGGTCTTGCGGCCGAGGAGGAGATCGAGCTTCTCCTTGAAAAGGCGATCGAGCTCTTCGCCAAACTCCTGATCGAAATAGGGCATCACCCAGCCGCCGAACTTGAAGCCCCTGGTCGGATCCTCGGTTGGCCCGCCGGGCGCCTGCATGACGCCGTCCATGGAAACCGTTGCGCCGACGATGATCTTCCGCATGGGGTCACCCCTTTGTTCTGCTCAATGGACGAACGGCAATGCCCTGCTCGAGGCAGGAGGCACAGGCAATAGGCTCGGCCGTGACAAGCCCGATGGCTACCTTCTCGGCTCATACCGCATTGCCACTGCCCCCGAGCCGAGCTCCAGCCGGCTCATGAGCTTCAAGTCGATACGCTTCGATAGCCCCGCGAACAACGTGGGCCCGTGGCCGGCTAGCCTGGGATGCACCACAAACTCGTACTCATCGATCAATCCCAGCTCCGCCAAGGCCAGCGGAAGCTTCACGCCTCCCACGAACAGTCCCTTGCCCGGCTCCTGCTTGAGCTGCTGAACGGCTTTCCCCAGATCTCCGCGCACGAGCTCCGCGTTCCAATCGACCCGCTCCAGGGTGCTCGACACAACGTACTTCTTTGCCGCGTCGATCGTCCGGGCGAAGGGTTCCACCCAATCAGGTCTCGTTCCTGGCTGCGCCGGCGGCCGAAACGCCGCCTCCATCATCTCGTAGGTCACCCGACCGAAGAGAAGGGCATCGGCCTGGTCGAAGTTCTCGACCGCGTGACGATGCAAGTCTTCATCCGCGAACATTTCACGATGATCGCAGCATCCGTCCAATGTGACGTTGATGGAATACCGAAGGGGTCGCACGTCGCAAGAGTACCGCTGATGGGGTAGGCGAGCAAGGTTAGCCCGGTTCAGGAGCCAAAGAGGGGCTCGTCGACAGCCCCCGCGATTGGCCGGGCGTTCACTCCGTCCGGGCCATGCTCGGCGAGGAGGAACTCAAGGGCTACTGGTTCGACCGCACCAAGGAATACGCCGCCCGCCACCGCCGGGAGAAGTTCGATCCGATGAAGTACGCGACGTCAGAAACCCTGACCCTCGATCCCCTACCCTGCTGGAAGCACCTGACGGACAAGGAGAGGTGTAACCGCGTCGCAGCTCTGGTGGCGGAGATCGAAAAACAAGCCGCCGCACGACGAGAGGAGACCGGCATTCCTTCCCTCGGTGCGAAGGCCATCCTGACGCAGAATCCTCAGAGTCGGCCCCGCCATTCGAAAAGATCGCCGGCGCCCTTCTGCCACGCCGCGAGCAAGGGCTGGCGGCAACTGCTGCGTGCGGCCTACGCCGAGTTCGTCGCCGCCTTCCGTCGGGCCGCCGAGCGGCTCAAGAGAGGAGACCGCGACGTCCAGTTTCCGCAAGGAAGCTTTCCCCCACCCTTACCCTTCGTGGGCGGATAGCTCAGCTCCCCTCGCTCTCCGCGTCAGATTCAACAGCTTCGTTCGACTCAGAGACCCTGAAGGCGGTGGGACGTGTATCCAATCTTGAAGCTGTGACCTCCCATGAACCTAAATTCCGACTTGAAACGGGCAAAACGTGGCGTGGTGACCCGCCCATAGCTCCCCGAATCAGGTTCTGACGCGGGAAGCTCAGCTATGAAATCTCCAGTCAAGCCTTCAAGCCTCGCGAATCGGGTGGAACCTCTTTCTTCTCTCTCTCTCTCTGGTGGAACCTCTTTCTGAGGCCTTTCTCCTGGTCAGACCCTCAGACTTCGCGAATCGGGTGGAACCTCATTCTTCTGGCCTGCCGGGGGATAATTACTTTACAGTAAACGCACTCAATAGTGCGATTGAACCACCAGACAAAATTGCAGCATCCCATGTTATCCCATTTGTATTTAGCGTGGCGGGGGCAGCAACGACTAGAATAGAATCCGTTGTAACTACTTTACCTGTGGTATACGTGAGTGTCCCGGTATCATAGCGAACGCTCCCACTCACTGTTATTGTGCCGCTGGTCTTTATGGTAAGATTATTCTTCAGCACTCCGCTCCCAGACCATATGCCAGTGCCGTTCAGAACTATATTTGTCGTGCCGCGCGTGATTGACCATACTATAGTCAGACCTCCACCCGCGTATATCGTGTATCCATTGATAGTTATTGCGGAACCTGTAGAGCAAGTTAGAAGCCCTCTTAGCTTCAGATCACCTAAGAGAGTTATCGTTGGGGCGTTGCCAACTATTGTAATGTTATCCCAGATGATGTTACTCACCTTAAGAGTAGATGAACCGTGCAATTCCAATGTAGACCCTGTTGTCACAACGGCCCCCGCTGTGTGCGTGAGTACTCCTATGAAATTAACAGTACCTAAAACTGTAATCGTGCCCCCTGTATTGATAGTCAAATTCACAAAAACTCCGGTTCCCGAGCTAGATCCAGCCCATGATCCAGACCATGTCCCCGTTCCGTTGAGTGTGATTGATGTCGTCCCGGTTAACACGCCTACCAGTGCTATATTGCCGCCAATCGTAATGGAATAGCCGTTCACTGTTAATCCTGATGGCGCTCCCAGCGTTGCGTTGCCGCTTATCACTAATGGGTCCGCGAGTGTAATAGTTCCGGTATTTCCGGTATATGCAAAGGACACTCCAACTGTTTTGCCATTGGATGTGAATGTGCCTGTTGCCGCCATGTTCAAAGCGGAGAGTCCCGCGAATGACATGCTCGCGCCAAGTGCTATATTTCCCGATACTGACAAATTGGCATTGAAGGTGAGCGTCTTGTTATAATTTGCACAGTCAAGTGTCTTGGCTGATTTGTTTGTACCTGTACCTATGGTGCAATCAGGGCTGTTTCCGTCAATATGACGTGATCACTAGCAGTGGGCACAGAAGATCCGCCAGCGCCGCCGCTGCGAGTTGACCAGTTTGTGGTGGAGCTCCAGTTATGGTCTGTGCCGCCATTAACAAAATATCTTAGTGCCATTTTCTTGCGCCCCCAATGCATCCCTTCGTCCGCGGCGGCCTCCCGGCAACCACCGCATAGCGTTTTCCGGCGAGAAGAGCTATTTTCTACATACACCTTAGCCGATATACACTCATCACTGCCAAAAATGCGGCCAACAGGATCAGGCTCATAGTGGACAGTGCCAGAATCGCGGCAGTGGTTGCTGGTGTGGTGAAAACCCATGTCGCTCCGATACCGGATTGATCGATGGATCCGCCCAGAGCTGCTGTACTGCTATCACCAGAGAGAGAAACGGATTGACCTTGACCGGCAGCCCCACCAGGAGAGTCTCCGTAGCCCCCTACGAGTGCGGTGTTCCCGTCAGCAGCGAGCGATACAGAATAGCCTTGGCGAGGAATTCCGGCCGCCCCTGTGCCGACCAGCTTGGTGTCCTGCTGAGTCCAGATGCGGCTGCTCCGTGTGAAGACCCAACTGGCACCGACGTTTCCATTGTCACCGTATCCACCCACGATCATCGTGTCGCCGTTCGAGGAGAGCGTTACTGAAAAACCTTGAAACGTACTTCCGACCGCGTCGGAGCCGACCAATTTGCTACCTTGTTGTGTGTATGCTCCGACTGAAATAGAGGGAGGGAGCATAATCAACACGACAAGAAATACCCGACTCAAACGCGAAGTCTGCCAAGTCGGATACTCGCCGTTCACGATTGGAATTCTACTCGTCTTGAATTGATCCGCCAAACCACTGAGCTTATGCGCCCCTCGTGGCGTGCTTCGCATCGCGGGGTTCTCGAATTCGAGAAAGTGGTCTATGTCATTCATTCTATTTATCGTAGTATTCTACAGCGCCTTCGGCGCCAAGTCAACTGAGGGGATTCAGTCGCATAAGCCTCTCGGGCCCGCCGAGGACATCGGCAGCTTTCCTGCACGGAGGCTTGCTGTGGTCAATCCCGTTGAAACTGCTGAGGTTGGGCCGCAGACCGCCGCAGGCGTGGGCCTTATCCGAAGGCCATATGCCATCCGAGGGAACGATATCCGGCTGGCTTAAGGACAAGAACACTCCTCTCAAAAACTCGGCATGACTCACCTATCTTCCATCCTTTCAACCGGTTGCGAGGATATTTGGCTCGGCAACCAAGCTGCTTATGCGGCCGAAATTGGTCGCATAAGACGCCGGCGCAAACCCGGCTACAGGACATCGATCGGACTCCGCTCTCCCGCGCCTTCTCCAGCGCCGCGACATGATCGCCCGTTGCTCGCGATGATGATGGACCTGCTCCCGGGCTCAAGGAGTGTTTCTATCGTGAGCCTGTGACGTGCCATCGTACGCCTCGGGAGAGGTGCCACCCGAACCCCCAGAGGGCCAAGCGAGGAAATGCAAACGAGGGTGTCAGATGAACGACGGCTTTTCCGATTATATAGAGCGTGGCCAGATTTCTGCGCTTTATCCCGGATAGAGGATCCTCACAGTCGGCCCCGCCATTCGAGACGATCGCCGTCGCCCTTCTGCCACGCGCGAGCAAGGGCTGGCGGCAACTGCTGCGTGCGGCCTACGCCGAGTTCGTCGCCGCTTTCCGTCGGGCCGCCGAGCGGCTCAAGAGAGGAGACCGCGACGTACAGTTTCCGCAAGGAAGCTTTCCCCCACCCTTACCCTTCGTGGGCGGATAGCTCAGCTCCCCTCGCTCTCCGCGTTAGATTCAACAGTTTCGTTCGACTCAGAGACCCTGAAGGCGGTGGGACGTGTATCCAATCTTGAAGCTGTGACCTCCCATGAACCTAAATTCCGACTTGAAACGGGCAAAACGTGGCGTGGGGACCCGCCCATAGCTCCCCGAATCAGGTTCTGACGCGGGAAGCTCAGCTATGAAATCTCCAGTCAAGCCTTCAAGCCTCGCGAATCGGGTGGAACCTCTTTCGCGGGGAACCTCTTTCGCGGGGCTCTTTCAGATCCGGGCTCTCTACCACGAGCCGCAGCAAGCCGCTCACGAACTTCTTGCCCGGCGGCGGAAGCTTCGGCGCGGCCTCGGCCCACTTCAGACCCGCTGGGAGCGCGAAGCTAGAGTACTCGACGTGAAGCACCCGGCGGTGCTCCGGCCTGCTCGATGCGGAGGACGCATGCAGGAGAAGCGGGCTCATGACCATGACACCGCCAGCCGGCACGGTAGCCACCCGCTCACGTCCGTTCGCGCGAACCGCCGCGATCTGCGCTTCCGGTATCCGTCCCAGCCGATGGCTGGCGACGACGACGCGCAGGGCTCCGTTCTCCTCCGGCGTGTCGTCGAGATGCAGTCGCAGCGCCACCAAGGCTTCGAGGACCGACACCGGCGGTTGCACGTGGGGCACGCCATCCTTCATCGACCAGGGCCCGAAACCCGTCGTCTCGAGGCGCCGCCGCACCGCGATCGTGAGATCCTGATGCCACGGTACCTTCCAGTTCGCCGCGGCCGTCTTGTCGAACAGCGTAGCCTTGACCGCCTGTGCGTCCGCTCCGGCGTACTCACATGCGCGCTCGCGAAGCACTCCCATGGCAAGCTCGTGGAAGTACGGTGAGCGTTGAAGGACGTTGCGAACTCCACCCCGGCCGCTCGCCGCGTCCGAGAGCCGTGCCGCCTCTCCTCGTGCCGCCGCGAGCTGCCGTTCGCCGAGGATCGGCTGCAAGACGACGTAACCGTGTTCCTGAAATCTGTCTTTCATGGCTCGACTGCCGCCATTCTACCTTCGCGGATCCGATCTCGGGGAGCGCTGCTCCGACCAAGAAGCTGTGAAGGCCACGGTCATCATTGCCAAAATCGGCAAGAAGGTTGTGAAATAGCACAACCCCTTCTGCCGATTCTCGGTCATCCTCAACATGACCGGAGTCATGTTTGGGATGTCGGAGAAATTCTTTGCCAAAATCTCGTTCATCCAGTGCCTGATTGCCGACAACCCTGCCAGGCTCCGAAGATTCCCAACTCTTTTCTCGGATTTGCCAATCCTGATCGCGAGATTGTAGACACTGGGAGCAGTCAGGCTTGGGATGCGACCGACCAAGGTCAGGCTACAGTCGGTAATCCCAATCCTTGAGCCTTTAGTGTCAGCTTTTTTGTTGATAATCACAACGTTGACGCCAAATTGGCTCGCCGGGCAGCGGTATTTCCCAATGAAGCATCTCCGATTGCCAGCCCTGACGTTGGCTCTCGGCAGTCTTCACTCCTCCATGCGCACGGTCCCGGAGCCTCCATCCATGGTAACGATCTGCCCGCTTCGAAGGTTGCTCACCAGCCCCGCGATGCCGACGATGGTCGGAATCCCCATCTCCCGCGCCACGATGGCCGAGTGGGAGAGGATGCTGCCGCGCTCGATCAACAAGCCCGAGACGGACGGATAGAGCGGCACCCAACCCGGATCGGTCCTCTCGGCGACGAGGATCTCGCCGTCGAGGCGGGCGTCTTCGGAGGGCGTGCGGAGGACTTTCACCGGACCGGTGACGACGCCGGGGCAACAGCCGGTGCCGCGCAGCAGGCCCGGTTCTGAGGCGGCCACCACCTGTGCGCGTCCCTGGAATCGGTTGCGATGGTACGGCAGCCCGTACGTCTCGAAGCGGTCCGCCGGCGGTTCCATACGGCGCCAGGTGTCGAACTCCTCGCGGCGGAGAGCGGCCAGAGGCTTGAGGTTGGTGGTGACGGCGCGGCCCTTGACGAAGTCCCAGACCTCGTCGAGGGTGAGGTAGAAGACGTCGTCCTCGCGCTCGAGAATCCCCTCGTCCGCGAAGTCCTCCCCCACCGCCCGCAGCAGCTCGCGCAGCAGGCCGTAGATGCGGGTGCGGGCGAAGCGGAGGTTCTCGCGGTTCTTCACTCCCAGGCGGGCATTCTCCAGCACTCGGCGGAAGATCCAGGCGCGGGGCAGCAGGCCGCGCCGCTTTCGCAGGGCGGCGAAGGCGCGATCCTCGGCGTCGCGGCGGATGCGGCGCTCGCGCTCCTCCATGGCGGCCACGTCCAAACCCGCTGGATCGTCGGCCGCCAGGTAGTTGCGGAGGATCTGATAGAGGAAGGCCGGGCGGTCCTTGAGCGAGTGCTCCTCCAGCTTCAGCTCGTTGACGCAGCGGAAGCCGTAGAGGTCCAGATAGCGGCGGATGCCGGCGGCGAAGCCGGAGAAGCGCGGATCGGCGGGGATGTCGCGCGCGAGGTCCTCCGGACGGCCGGCGAGGAGGAGCGCCCGCAGCTCGGGTTGCCGCCGGGCCTCGGCGGCGAGGGCGAGGAGCATCTTGGTGGGCTCGGTGCTCTCGATGCCGCCTTCGCCGCAGATGAGGTCGTTCTGCAGCGAGCCGGACTCGTCGCCGCACCAGGAAGCGCACAGCTTCTTCAAGCTGCCGTAGAAGACCATGACGAAGAAGTCGTTGACGATCGGCGCCTTCCACTCCCAGAGGAGCTTCTCCTCCATCTCGCCGTAGAGGACCGCCAGCTCGTGCGGCGCCATGGCGCGGAAGTCCATCGCCGACCAGCGCTCGTAATGGTCGCGGAAGTACGCCTGGAAATCGCCGACGATGCGGCGGATGCGAAGGAAGTTGCGCGCCGAGCGCAGGATCAGGCGCAGGAAGGCCGGGAGCTCGCTCAGATCTTTTTTTAGGGTAGGGGCGGGTCTGGAGGGAAGGGAGGGGGCGCGACCCGCCCTGCTAGGCCCAGCACGCTCCGTCAGGGCGGGTCGAGCCCCCGTCCCACCGTCCAGACCCGCCCCTACCCTAGAATCTCCGGATTCCTCAACTTGCGCCGCCTCCCGCACGCCCATCATCGATTCCATGAAGCTCTTGTTGTAGTTGAAGCCGGGGAAGAGGCGGACGAGGCGGTACCAGTTGAGGAGGTTGTAGTAGACCTGGCCGCGGAAGAGGCCGAGCATGTTGCCGAAGACCTCGCGGTTGGCCTTGACCGTGCGCGCGTCGATCCCCATCACCTCGGCGAAGCAGTGGTAGACGATGGAGTAGGCGCGGCGGATGAAGCTGAAGGTCATGGGCGAGGTCACGCCCGAGTAGCTCTCGATGATGTTGGAGTTGTCCCAGATCAGCCGGTTGCCGGCGGCGGGGCCCAGCTCCTCGACGGTGGTCACGGGGCGGGCCTGGAGCAGGTACGGCGCGCCCGTGGCATCGACGGCGAATTCGAGATCCTGCGGCCGGCGGTAGTGGCGCTCGACGGCGAGGCCCATGCGGACCAGGAACTGCACCTCTTCGCGAGACAGGCTGCTCCGCTCCCGCATCTCGTCGGGCACGGGGATGCGAATGAGACCGCCGCCGGCCGCGCGGTCGAGGACCAGTTGCTCGAATTTGACGGCGATCGTCTCGGTGACCTCCAGGGTCTCCTTGTCGACGATGTAGGTGTCAGCGTCCAGCCCGGCGCTCACCAGCCCTTCGCCGGCTCCCCAGAGCGAGCTCACCACGGCCTCGTAGATGCTTCCGGTGTTCGGGTTGGCGGTGAAGAGCACGCCGCTCGTCCGCGCCTCGATCATGCGCTGCACGACGACGGCGACCGCGATGGAATCGAGCGGAATTCCCTTGGCCCGGCGGTAGGCCAGCGCCCGCTCGTTCCACGCCGAGGCCCAGACCTTGCGGACCGCTTCGAGGAGCTTCTCCCGGCCGCGGATGAAAAGGAAGCTGTCGTGCAGTCCGGCGAAGGACTCCCCCGCCGCGTCCTCCCCCGCCGCCGAGGAGCGCACGGCCACATAGGCGTCCTCGCCGATGCGTGCGGCGTGCGCGGATGCGATCTCGTTCTCGAGGCCGGACGGCAGAGGGACGGCGGCGATCCAGGAGCGAATCTCGGCGGAGGCTGCGCTGAGATCCTCTGCATTAGCGAGACGGGCGGCGATGCGAGCGCGGAGGTCTCCCAAAGCCCGCGCGAACGTTTCGGTCGTGATCGTGTACCAGGGCGGCACAGGAAGGCCGAGGGATTCGAGGATGGCGAGGTTGGCGGCTTTGCCGCCGACGAATTCAGAGCTCATAGCCGAATCCCATACCGCCGCGCGATCTCGATCGCCAGGATCACATCGAAGGCGATGACGTACATGCCGGCGTAGGTCTCCATGCGCTTGGCCGTCTTGCGATTGGTGTGGAAGCGGTATTGGAAGAAGCCGGTCAGGCAGACGAGGAAGAGGAGCACCAGGGCGGCGTAGAACCATGGCGAGAGGCCGAGGTGCCAGCCGACGAGGGCCACCAGGGCGGTGTCGATGACGCGGATGAGCAGCACCACGTACGCCGCGCCGTAGGTGCCGAAGACGCGCGTGTAGGTCTCCACGCCTTCGATCTCGTCCTCGGGCGCGCGGATCTTGCGCGACACCTCCCAGTTGAAGGTGACGAAGAAGCCCACCCAGGCGTAGACCCAGAACCACGGCGGCGCCTCCCAGGGCCAACGGCCGGTGGCAAAGCTGAAGATCATCAGCGCCAGCAGCGGCATCACCAGCAGGTGGCTCGTGGCGTAGAGGAGGAAATGCCGCTTGAGCCAGTCCCGCACGAAAAACTCCTTCAGCATGAGGAGCGAGAAGAGGAACGCCGCCAGCCAGGCCGTGAAGGCAGGCATGCCGCGCCACAATGAGAGGACGATCTCGGCGGCGATGGCGACGCCTCCGAGCACCTCGAGATCGCGAAGCGTGATGAGGCCGCTCTGCAGCACGCGCTGCGGGTAATGAACGACGTCCTCGGCGTAGTCCTTGTGCTCGTCGAAGACCCGCAGGTGGAAGAAGAAGCAGAGAAGCGTCACGGCTCCCATCACCGTCGTGAGGTCGTAGTGCATCGGCCGTCCCGGCTCGGTCAGGGTGCGGGCGAGGAACTGGTTGGACGAGTAGTAGGCGGCGATCAGCACGCCATAGCCGAGCAGCGGAAAGCGCTCCGCGAAATAGGCGAAGAGGCGCCGGGCGAACGGCGATTCGCGGGTCAAGCGAGAGGGGGAAGAATGCAGCCGCGCCCGCAGCCGCCCATAATCAATCTTGCTGTTGTGCCG
>JBKPTH010000179.1:0-56009 GCA_046765915.1 Acidobacteriota bacterium
ACGCAGGGCCGCCCCTACAGATCGTCCTGTGGTCTCTGTGGGTTCGGTGCGTTACTGGTAGGAGGGTGAAGTTACCTCCGGACGACCTGTAGGGGCGGCCCTGCGTGGCCGCCCTGGGTGGGGGGTGGCCGGATTCCACCCCTGCTATGATCGCGCCGCTCTTATGACCCGCATGGTCAGCCTTCCCCTATGGCTGGCGGTGGTGCTCGTCGTGCTCGCCGCCTGGGCGGCCCTCGACCGCCTGCTGGTTCCCGGCGTCCGCTGGTACCTGCGGCGGCGGGTGCAGCGGGTCATCGACGAGCTGAACACCCGGCTGCGGCTGGAGATCCCTTCCTTCCACCGCACCCGCCGGCAGGTGCTGATCGACCGGCTGGTCTACGACCCCAAGGTGGTGCAGGCGGTGGACGAGCAGGCGCGCGAGCAAGGGGTGCCGCGCGTCGTGCTGGCCGGCCGGGTGCGGCGCTATGCGCGCGAGATCGTGCCGGCCTTCAACGCCTACTTCTACTTCCGCATCGGCTATTGGCTGTCGAAACGCGTCGCGAGGTCGCTCTACCGCGTGCGCCTGGGCTTTTCCGACGAGGCCGGACTCGCCGCCGTGGCCCCCGGCTCGACGGTGGTCTTCCTGATGAACCACCGCAGCAACATGGACTACATCCTGGTGGCCTATCTGGCGGCGGACCAGACCGCCCTCTCCTACGCCGTCGGCGAGTGGGCGCGGATCTGGCCCCTGCAGACGCTCATCCGCTCGACCGGCGCCTACTTCGTGCGCCGCAGCTCCGGCGATCCGCTCTACCGTCGGGTGCTCGAACGCTACATCCACATGGCCACCTCGGCGGGCGTGCCGCAGGCCGTCTACCCGGAGGGCGGCCTGACGCGCGACGGCCGGCTGCGGCCGCCGAAGCTCGGCATCCTCGACTACATGCTGCGCTCCTTCGATCCCCGCCACGGCGAGCGCGACCTGGTGTTCATCCCGGTGGGGATCAACTACGACCGCGTGTTGGAGGACCGCACGCTGCTGCTCGATCTCGCCCCGGAGCGGCAGCGGCGCGGGCCTCTCTTCGCCGCGGCCACCACCCTGCGCTTCGCCCTGCGCAACCTCGGCCTCATGCTGCGCAGCCGCTGGCACCGCTTCGGCTACGCCTGCGTGAACTTCGGCAGCCCGATCTCGATGCGGCGGTACCTCGGCGAGCAGGGGCTCGACCTGCGCCCGCTTTCAAAAGAGGAGCGTACGCCGCACCTCGAGCACCTCGGCGCCGAGCTGATGGCGGCGATCGGCGGCGTCATCCCGGTGCTGCCGGTGCCGCTCGTCGCCGCCGTCCTCGTCCAGGCCGGCGAGCCGCTCTCGGAGCTGGAGCTGAAGAGCCGAGCCTATCGGCTGATGACGGAGCTGCAAGCAGCCGGCGCCCACGTCTACATCCCGCGCCAGGACCAGGACTACGCCATCGCGGCCGGCCTGCGCATGCTGACCCTGCGCCATCTCGTCGAGGAGCGGGACGGGCTGTACGCCGCGAAGCCGGAGGAGATCGTTCTGCTTCGCTACTACGCCAACTCGATCGATCACCTGGCTATGGCCGGGGCTTCAGCACCTCGCGCGCCCGCAGCAGAGCCACCGCGGATTTCGCGTCGTTGATCTCCCCGTTGGCGGCCTTCTCCACCGCCTCCGCCAGGGGCATCCGCTCGAGGGAGAGCACCTCGTCGTCGCCGAGGACCTGGGCGGTCTGCCGGAGGCCGGTGGCGAGGAACAGCCAGATCTTCTCGTCGGCGAAGCCGGGCGTGGTCCAGATCCAGCCCAGGGGCTGGAGCTCGTCGGGGCGGTAGCCGGTCTCCTCCTCGGTCTCGCGGACGGCGCAGCTCTCGGGCGACTCGTCCTGATCGAGCTTGCCGGCCGGGATCTCGAGCAGCCAGCCGCCGGTGGCGTAGCGGTACTGGCGGACGAGCAGCACGCTGCCGTCGGCGAGCAGCGGCACCACGGCGGCGGCGCCGCGGTGATGGACCAGCTCCATGTCCATCTCGCGGCCGTTGGGCAGCCGCACGCGCTCCACGGCGACGTGGAAGGTGCGGCCGCGGAAGATGTCGCGGGTGGCGAGGCGCTCGCCCATTCGTCTACTGCGGCCTGGCAGGAGCAGGCATGATCTCCGTCTTCTCGTAACCGGCGGGGATCTCGAAGGCCGACGCCGGCACGGCGGCGCTGGTATCGAGCTGCGTCACCTCCATGGTGCTCTTCGTGGTCTGCGTCCGGTTGCCCCGCTTGGACGTCGAGGTGTTGACGCTCACCATCTTCAGAGGAAAGCCCTGGAACTTCACCGCCTCGGCGGCGAGGAGCTTGTCGAACTCCTCATTGCCGGTGCGCGGCGGCTCGGCGCGCAGCCAGACGCCGAGGCCGACGTCCTGCAGCTTGCTGGTGGTCCAGACGTCCTGATCGCTGACCACGTCCGTCGTATTGCCGATGCCGATCACCCTCACCGTCATGGTGTAGCTGGTGCGCAGCTTGTAATGCCGGGTGGGAAGGCCGGCGATGATGCCGCCGTCCTCCTCCAGGATCTTCTCCACTTTCGGCGGCGAGAACTGGATCTTGAGCAGCGGCCCCAAGCCGTTCATCACCGCTCCGACGGTGCCGAGCAGGCCCTGGAGGCTCCACTCGGCGTAGGTCTTCTCCTCCGGGTTGACCAGGTACAGCGTCTTGCCGCCGTCCTTGGTGATCATATACATCCCTTGTTTCAGCACGGGATTGCCGGAGCTCTCTACGAACGCCACCTTGGCGTTGTCTCCCGAGACCCATCCCTCCGCCTGGATGTCACCGCTGCCGCGTTGAGCGTCGGCCTCGGTCTTGGTGACCGCCTTGTAATGGATGCCCGCCGAGCAGGGGACGGCGGCGGCCAGGAAGAGCGCGATTGCGAGGATCGTTCGACCGGGTTGTCGTTTCACGTCAGTACCTCCTTGCGGGGAGGGATGATGTCGCATCCCTATGCCAGGCCGCAACCTGTAGGGGCGGCCCTATGTGGCCGCCCTGGTTGCAAGGCCTTTGACGGCAGGGGCGGAAAACAGCAGGGCGGCCACATAGGGCCGCCCCTACAGATCGGTCAACCAGGAACCAGGGTCAGCGCGTGACGACCGACACCACGTTGCTGTACTTCGAGAACGCGCCCCCGCGCTCGGCGCGGACGCGGAAGGAGTAGAGGGTGCGCGGCAGCAGCTCCGTCACCGTCGCCGAGGTGGCATCGGCCGGCAGCGTCAGGATCTCCCGCCAGGCCTTCCCCCGGGGCTTGATCTCGACCCGGTAGCCATCCTCGCCCGCGGCCTTGTCGCGCCAGGTGAGGACGACCTCGGCGCTCTTCGCGGAGCGGGCCGTCAGCCGGGAGGGAGCGGTCAGATTCGACCCGCCGCCCCCCGGGCCGGCGCCCGTGCCGTAGAGTTGCGCGATGGCGGCGCGGTCGTCGTCGGTCAGGCGCGCGCCGCGGCCGTCGTCGTGCGCGTTGGCGAACATCAGCGCGTCGCGGTGCGCGGAGTGCCCGAGGCCCAGCGTGTGGCCCAGCTCGTGCGCGAAGACCTCCTCCGCCACCCGGGGGTTATTGCGGAAGAAGCACTCCGTGCCGTCGTTGGTGACGATGTCCGCCTCCGCCGCCTCATGGTAGCGCTTGGCCTGGAAGAAGCGCGTCGAGCCGTAGAACCACGGTCCGCCCATGGCGATGACGCCGCCGGAGGAGCAATCGAAGGTCCCCTCGACCGCCTCGTTGGGATCGTCCCGGTAGGGATCGTCGAAGAGGATGGTGTTGACGTTGTCCGAGCGGGCGAGGCCGCCGCCCGCACTCGTCGTGCCGGCGTAGACGTACTGGATGTTGGTCCCGGGGTCCTCGTTCCAGGTGTTCAGCGCCACCTGGAAGGCGTTGATCGTGGCCTCCAGGCCCAGGCCCGGCTGGCCCATGACGTTGACCTTGAGCTCCACGCTCTGGCCGCGGTCGAAGCGGAACCAGCGGATGGCATTGCCGTCGCTGCTCTGCAGAAAGGCGAACTTCTCGGACGCCGATCCGAGGTTGGCCTTGGCCTTCCCGATCACGTAGCCGCCGTCGTTGGAGGCTCCGCTCGCGCGGTCCTCCACCCAGTCGGAGAAGCGGCCGAAGTCGCGGATGGCGTCGACGCCGGTCTCGCCCTTCGCACCGACCTCGTGCGCCTCGGAGAGATCGCGCACGGCAACCGTACGGCCGTCGAGCAGCCGCTTGTGGAAGGCGCCGAGCATCAGGTGCAGGATCCGGTAGGTGCCGTCCTGCGCCGGACGCAGGAAGAGCAGGGCGTTCTCGCCCTCGGCGAACACGGGCGCGCCCCAGATCTTGAGCCCGACGCCCAGCGGATTGATGCCGCCCGGCACCCGCACCACGATGGTGCTGCCGGCGAGGTCGCCTTTGAGCACGCGATTCACCTCCACCAGGTAGTCGGTGGCCGGCGGCCCGTCGACGAGCGGCGAGGATTCCACCCCCACCACCTTCACCTCCGCGATCGCCGAAGCCTGGTCGGCGAGGGCGCGGTCGGACATCATCATGTAGGTTGTGGCAGCCGCCGGCCGGGAGAGGCCGAGAGGCAGGACGAGGAGAAGCAGGGCAAGACGACAGAGCGCTGACTTCACGGGGGCCTCCTGGGTTACTCGAGCTTCGTCAATACCGGGGCAAGTCCAGTCGCTGATGGCATGGTAACATGTCCGGCCTTCAGAATAATTTCAGGGACGGAAGATCTTGTCGGCCGCCACCCGGGAGGCGCCCCACGAGGCGTCTCTACGATTCTGTCGAGCCCGAGCTCTTCGTTCCCGCCGCCGCCGATTCCTTGGGCTTGTCGGCCTTGGCGCCCTCGCCGGCTTTCGTCTCCGGCTTGGCCTCGGACTTGGACTCCTCGGACTTGGATTCCGCGCCGCCCTTCTTGCCGGCGTAATCCGTCACGTACCAGCCGCTGCCCTTGAACTGGAAGGCGGGCGAGGAGATGAGCTTCTTGACCTCGCCGCCGCACTGCGGGCAGGCGGCGAGGGGCGCTTCGTCGAGGCGCTGGAGGACTTCGGTCCTCTTGCCACATTGCAGGCACTGGTACTCATAAAGCGGCATCGGGTCACTCCATCAGGCGCTGAATTTGTCGCCGCGCGTCTTGAACCGGATCCGGATGGCCCCCGTGGCCTCCGTGCGCCGCGGCTCCGGCGGCGCGGCGGTCACGGCGGGGACGCCGCGGATGAGCTGGAGGATCTGGAACGCGTACAGCAGCTTGGCGTTGTCCGAGGCGCTGTGCGGTCCCTGGGTGCAGATCTCGTAGAGAGTGCGCTTGCCGTCCACCAGGCTCAGCAGCCGGTACTCGTCGCCGTCGAGAGCCAGCTCGATGAGCTGCTCCGTCTTGTAACAAGGTTCGAGCACCGTCTCTTTCCGGCCCAGGCGGGCCACCAGGGTCTTGGCGTCGGGCGCGCGCTTGATGCCCTGCAGGATGACCTGCCGCATGGGGAGCTGGATGCGCACCGGATCCGCCTCGCGGAACTCGCCGATGCTGTAGACGACGCTGCCTTCCTGCCAGTAGAAGAGGCTCCAGACGATGGCCTCGATCTGCTTGCGGATGGCGCGGTAGACCTCGCCGGGCGAGAGCACGCCGCGCTCGATCAGCAGCACGCCGTAGCGCCGGTTGGAGCGCTCGCGCTCGCGCATCGTCTCGGCGTACACCTCCGGCGACAGCGCGCCGCTGCGCTGCAGATAGGCGCCGAGGCTGTCGTCGCGGTCCGTCGAGGCGGCGTGGACGACGTTCCCCTCCTTGACGTAGACCTGCTTGACCACCCCTTCGCGGCTGGCCTCGATGACCCCCGGCACCTGGAAGCGGTCGATCGTGTAGAGGATCTCCGGGAGCGCCGTCTGGGACAGGTCGCCGCGGTATTGAAAACTGTTCTCCACGGTCGCCAAAGGGGACGGACCTCCCATCCAGAAACAAAAGACGTCAGGGAAGCGCCTAACTATACCATTCCGCTAGCTTTGGGGGCGCCCCTCGCGTCAGTGGGCCCTATGACAAGCTACCCCTATGGCACCCCTCCCTCCCGACGAGGCCTGGCGGCGTATCGCCGAACGGCTGCGGCCGCTCGCGGCGGAGCCTGTCGAGCGGCGGGCGGCCGCCGGCCGGGTCCTGGCCCACGATCTCGCCGCCACGGTGGACGTGCCGGCGGCGGACGTCTCCGCCATGGACGGCTATGCCGTTGCAGGCGAGGTGCGGCCCGGGGAGCGGCGGCCCGTGGTGGCTACCGTGGCCGCCGGCGATCCGCCCGGCTTCAAGCTCGTCCCGCCCGCCGTCGCCCGCATCATGACGGGTGCTCCCGTTCCCCGCGGCGCGGACCGGGTGATCCCCGTCGAGGCCACGGACGGCGGCCGCGAGGAGGTGGTCTTCCAGGCCGGGACGAGCCCAGGGGAGCACGTGCGGCGGCAGGGCGAGATCGTCCGCATCGGCGACGCCCTGCTGCCGGCGGGCAGCCGCCTCACCCCGGGGGCCCTGGCCCTGCTCGCCACCCATGGCTATGGCGCTCTGCCGGTGCACCGGACGCCCGCCGTCTCCGTGCTCACCACGGGCGACGAGGTGGTGCCGCCGGAAGCCGTGCCGGCGCCGGGCCAGCTCCGCGACTCGAACACCGACTTCCTGCTCGCGGCGGGCACCGGCCTGGGGCTGCGCTTCCAGTCCCTCGGCATCGCTCCGGACCGGGTGAAAGACCTGCGCGAGGCGGTCGAGCGGGGGCTGCGCGCGGACGTGCTGCTCCTCTGCGGAGGCGTCTCGATGGGCGAGTTCGATTTCGTCGAGGGCGTGCTGGCGGAGCTCGGCTGCGAGGCGGTGCTCGACAGCGTCGCCATCCAGCCCGGCAAGCCCATGGTCTTCGCCGTGTCGCGCCAGGGCGGTCTGATCTTCGGCCTGCCGGGCAATCCGGCGTCGGTGATGGTGAGCTTCTGGCTCTTCGTGCGCCCCGCCCTGCGCCGCCTGATGGGGATCGAGGACTCGTGGTGGGGCTCCGCGGTGGCCGGCGTCCTCGACGCGCCGTTGCCCGGCGCCGGCCCCCGCGACCGCTTCCTCGCCGCAGGCATCGACGTCCGTGACGGCGAGATCCGCGTCACGCCTTTTCCGCCGCGGGGCTCGCACGACCTCGCCGCCTACGCCCGCGGCACCGCCCTGGTGCGCGTGCGGAATGGGGCGGCGCCGAGGGCTCGCGGAGACAGGTGCGAGGTTCTGATCGTTGCCGTCTGACTGGAGCTACGGCAGCGGCCCGGTCCAGCACTCGCAGTCCCTGGGGGAGCAGATGATATAGGCGGGCTGGCACGTATAGGTGTGGCCGCCCTCGTACTTGCAGAACGCCCCGAATTGCTTTCCCAGACAGATCGTGTCGCTGCAGCTGCCGCAGACGACGGCCCGATCGGTGGGAGCGGGCTGGAACGAGGGAAGCTGGGCTGCCGCGCAACCCGGAGATGCCGGGGCGGCGAAGATCGCCGCCAGGGTTGCGCTCGCCGGGTCTGCCTGCAAGGAGGTCTGGGCAGCGCTCACCGAGGAACCGAGAAACAGCAGAAAGGCGAAGGCCAGCAAGGTGGATCCGAGCTTCATACGGGCTCCTTTCAAGGAAAGCTCACGGAAGAGCTGCGCAGCTCCTCAAAGAGGAATGTGCCGGATCCTCGCTTCGGAGAGCCCCTCGCGCTTGCCTACACCTCATAGGCCGGCCGGCGGACCGGGCGCGGCAGGGGCAACAGGTTCGAGACGGCGATCAAGGACTCGGCCAGGGGATTGAGCTCCGCCATCTCGCGCGGCGTGAGCGGCCGGACGCTCGTGACGCGCCGCGGCACCCGGGCGGTGGCGGGATCGCATCCGCGCTCGAGGAACGCCGCCAGAAGCCAGCGGCCGAGGGTGCGGCGGGCCGTGTTCATCGGTGAGGATTCTACTCCGGCCGCTCAGTCCTGGCTCACGACGACAGTTACCTCAATCCCGAGCCTTGGGGCCTTTGCGAGGCGAGCATCGCCCGTCACCAGCAAGGCGCCCAAGCGGCGAGCGAGAGCAACGTAAAGCGCGTCTCTCAGCGCCAGGTTATGCCGCAGCCCCCAGGCAGCAACGAGAAGAGGCTGGAGCGTGTAGCGGACGAAGGGCGCTCGCGCCAATTCGGTCAGGATCGGGTCCACCAACTCCGCTGAAAGGTCCCCCGCACGAACCAGGCGGCCGAGGGCCGAAAACACTTCGGCATCGAAGTGAGCCGGGACCAGAACCCTATGGCCTCGTAGCGCCGCTTGCGCTCGGCTCCCGGCAGGAGTTCGCAGCAGCAGCTCGACGGCTGCCGAGGCGTCAATGACGACCAAGGACATCCGCCAGTTCGGCTTCTTCCCCTTCCCGAGCCTGGCGAACGGCCTCGGCTGCCGGGATGGACGTCGAAACGGGCGTCAACCGGTTCAGGCCGTCGAGCCACTCGTCCAGGGTTGGCTGATCGCAATGCTCCTTCAGAACCTCGAGAGCGTACTGGCGCAAGCTCAAACCCCGCGAAGCCGCCCGCCGGCGAAGAGTCTGATGAAGCTCGTCTGGCAAATCGCGAATTTGCAGGTGAACACCCATACAGGAAGCATAGCAATCTTCACGGCTGCATGCAATCTGCATGAACCTCGACGTACACCGCCACAGGCACCCCCGGCCGCAGCAGGAATTCCCGCCGCCGGTACCGCTGCCGCAGCAGAGGCCGCAGGCGATCCTCCCAATCCCTCTGCACGATCAGGACGTCCGCGTCGGGATGGCGCGGGATGTCCTGGCGGTACTCCATCCCCGGCAGGTCGCGGAGGTACCAGGGCAGCGGCCAGGCGTGGCTGCCGAGGATCCTGACGGCCGACCGCCCGCCCGCGGGAGTCCGCCGCGCCGCCGCCGCGCGCACCTCGGCGACCAGAACCTTGACGTCGCGATGGGTCGGTACGTAGACCAGGGCCAGGCGGTCGTCGTCGAAGCGGCGAAAGGAGACCTCGACGGCGCGCCAGCCCATCCAGGCGAGGCCCAGGGAGAAAGCGCCGACCAGAGCCGCGCGCAGGGCCACGGGAGTCGCGGGTCCGCAACTCTCGCGAAACAGGACGCCCGCGGCGAGCACGGCCGGCAGGAGGATATTGAGGACCAGCCACGGCGTCTTGTAGCGCAGAGCCGAGTAGGCGAGCAGCTCGCCGGCGGCCCAGAGAACGCAGAAGGTGCCGAAGGCGTCCCGCCGGCGCAGGGCGATCCAGCCTCCCGCGACGGCGCAGAAAACGGTGACGATCTCGAAGGAGATCAGGAGGCGGGGAAAGTAATCCCACGGCTTGGCGTGCCCCGCGCCCGCGACGCCTTTGGCGGCCCACAAGGAGAACGTCCGGAACGAGTCGAGCAGGCCCCGCGGGTTGGTGAAGAAGGAGGTGTAGAGGAGGACGTAGGGAGCGCCGAACGCCAGGGCCGCGCGAAGGGCGGTGCTCCGGCTGAGACCTGCCCACAGCTCCGCCAATCGAGGCCGGACCACGAATCCGGCGGCCGCCAGGATGGCCGCAGTCAGCGCATACGTCTCCTTCACCGTGGCGAGCAATCCCAGACAGCAGGCCGCAAGCACGAAGCTCCCCTGTCGGCGGGTCGCCAGCCAATCCGAGACCGCGACGACCAGGGCGAGGGTCAAGACGGCGAGGAAGGTCTCGGGGATGAGGTCGCGCCCGTAGGCGACGAAAGATGGGGAGACCGCGAGCAGCCAGGCGGCGGCCGTGATGCCGGCCACTCCCAGCCGGTGCCGCAGCGGCAGCAACAGCGGCACCATCGCGGCGGAGGCGAGGGCCGCGGGCAGCCGCAGGACGAAGTCGCTCTCTCCGAAGAGCCAGGCGAACGGCGCGGTGAAGAAGATCAGGAAGGGACCATGGAACCGTTCGGGATCGTAGGCGAACCGGTGCCCTTCGAACAGCTTGGCGAGGAGCCAGGCGGCCATTCCCTCGTCGTGATGGAGCGGCCGGACGTCCAGGAAGAGCAGCCGGAGCAACAGGGCGGCGATGAAAGCCGCCCAGAACGCCCTCACTCCTCCAGCCCCAGCGCGAGGGCGGCCTGCCCGAGACTGATGCCACCGTCGTTGGGAGGCACCTCCCGGTTGGACCAGATCACGTACGGTGTCGAGCTCAGGAGATCGTCGAGGTCCTCCAGCAGCAGCTCGTTCTGGAAGACGCCGCCCGAGAGGACCACGGTGTCGATTCCGTACGTCTCGCCGAGAGCCACGATCGCCTGCCGGACGCCAACCGCCAGACCGCGATGGAAAGCGCGCGCGATGGCGGCGGGATCGTCACCGCGGCGGCGCGCCTCGATCACCGCCGCGAGGGCCGCGCGGAAGTCGAGCTCGCCGTCGGCGAAGACGAAGGGGAGCGACCCGCCTGCCGATTCGTTACGGGCGAGCTGCTCCAGCCAGATCGCGGCCTGCCCCTCGAAGGTCATCTTGCGGGTGAATCCCAGCAGGGCTGCCACGGCGTCGAACAGCCGGCCCACGGAGGTGGTCGGGAAGGTCCGCAGATTCTTGTCGATCAGGGCTCGCGCTTGGGCGTAGCGCTCGGGGAAAAGGAAGGGCGGCGCGGTCAGATCCGGCAATCCGTCCAGCCCGGCGAGGAATCCCGCAGCCGCCTGAACAGGATGCTCGGCCGCCGCGTCGCCGCCTGGTAGCACGGCCGGTCGCAGATGGCCCACCCGCTCGAAGCCGGCGGTCAGCGAGCCCACGAAGAATTCGCCGCCCCAGATCGCGCCGTCGTCGCCGAACCCCGTGCCGTCGAACGCCACGCCGAGGACGCGCTCCTCGAAGGCGCCTCGCTCGGCGAGGACGCTCGCGACGTGGGCGCGGTGGTGCTGGACGGCCAGCCTCGCCTTCGCGGGGAGCTCCAGCGCGTACGCCGTGGACGCGTACTGCGGATGGAGATCGTGGACGACGGTCAGCTCGTCCTCCGCCACCTCGTACATCGCCAGCAGATCCCGGATGGTCTCGCGGAACGCCCGTAGCGCCTCGTAGTCACCCAAATCCCCGATGTGCTGGCTGACGAAAGCCTCGCCGCCCACCACCAGCGTGACCGTATTCTTGAGATCGGCGCCTACGGCCAGCACGGGACCCGGGATCGGCAGCCGGGCCACGGCGCCCGGCGCGTAGCCGCGGGCGCGGCGAAGGATCACCGGTCCCAGGACGCCGGCCCGGGCCACCGAGTCGTCCACCCGGCGGGCGATCGGCCGCTCGCCGATGAGAAACGCGTCGGCGATGCCCGCCAGCCGCTCGCGGGCCTCGTCGTCGCGGTAGGCGATGGGCTCGCTCGAGCGGTTGGCGCTGGTCATCACCAAGATGTCCGAGGCTCCGGCAGCGAAGAGGAGATGGTGAAGAGGCGTGTAAGGGAGCATCACGCCGAGATCCCCGTTGCCGGGAGCGACGCCGGCGAATTCGCGGCGGGCCGGCGCGAGGACGATCGGCCGTGCGGTGGAAGTGAGCAGCGCTTCGGCCTCGCCGCCGAGGTCCACCAGCGAGCGCGCCACCGCCAGGTCCTTCGCCATGACGGCGAAGGGCTTCTCCTTGCGGAATTTGCGCTCCCGCAAGGCCGCCACCGCGGCGGCGTTGGCGGCATCGCAGGCGAGGTGGAAGCCGCCGAGCCCTTTTACCGCCAGGATCGAGCCCTCCTGCAGCAGCCGCGCTGCGCGCTGAATCGCCTCGCCGCCCTCCCACCGTTGCCCGTCCTCCAGGACGTACCGAGGTCCGCACGCCGGACACGCCACCGGCTGCGCGTGAAACCGCCGGTCGAGCGGATCGTGATATTCGCGGGCGCAGTCGGCGCACATCGGCCAGCCCTGCATCGTCGTGCGCGGCCGGTCGTAGGGCAGGCCGAGGATGATCGTGTAGCGCGGGCCGCAGTCGGTGCAGTTGGTGTAGGGATAACCGTAGCGGCGTTCGGCGGGATCGGACAGCTCGGCAAGACAGGCGGCACAGATCGGGAGGTCCGGCGAGATGCGGACCGTGGGCCGGTCGTCGGAATCGCTGGCGCGGATCTCGAAACCGTCGTAGCCGTCGAGGCGCGCGGCGGTGACCGCGAGGGAGACGACGCGGGCCGCCGGCGGCGGCTGCGCTGCGAGGTCGCGGACGAACGCGTCCAACGCTTCCTCGCCTCCCTCGGCGTGGATCTCGACGCCTTCGCCGCTGTTGAGGACCCAACCGGCGATCCCATGGGTCTGCGCCAGGCGAAAAACGAAGGGGCGGAAACCGACGCCCTGGACGACGCCGTGGACACGGAGGCGGCGGGCCCCCCGTCCGCGTCCCCCCTCTCCAGCTTGGCTGGAGAGGGGGTCAGGGGGTGAGCTTTCGGAGGGCATGCGGGCACCTCCTCTCACACCATACAGCTCCGTCCCTGCCAACCGATCTGCTTGACGCGGCCGTCCTCGACCAGCACGGGGACGTTGCGTCGGCCACCGGTGAGCGCGAGCATGCGAGAGAGGGCTTCGGCGTCCGCCTCGACGTCGTACTCGTCGAACTCCGCGCCCTCCCAAAGGAGATGTTCCCGCAACTCGGACGTGAAGGGACAGGACTTCGTGCCGTAGAGCTCGGCGCGCTCAGACATCGGCCATCGCCTCGAAGACCTCCAGTATCACATGGTAGATCGACGCCTGGATCTCCTGGATGCGCGGGATGTAGTCGCAGCGCACCACCAGCGGGAAGTCGGCGAGCCCGCGCCGCACCACCTCGCCGCCGTCGTAGCCGAGCAGCGCCACGGTGAGCAGGCCGCGCTTGCGCGCCTCCTCCAGCGCCGCGACGACGTTGGCGGAGCCGCCGCTGGTCGAGATGCCCACCGCCACGTCGCGCGGACCGGCGAGCGCGATGAGCTGGCGCAGGAAGGCGGCCTCGACGCCGACGTCGTTGGCGATGGCGCTGAAGTTGGCCGGCTCCATAGCCAGCGACACGGCGGGGATGGGCGCGAACCGCTTGAGGGGGATGGCGCAGTCGAGAGCCCAGTCGTTGGCGTCGGTGGCGGAGCCGCCGTTGCCGAAGAGGATGAGCTTGCCTCCATTGCGGACCCGCTCGCGTATCGCCTGAACGGTCTCGACGATGCGCTCCGCTTGCCCATGCGCGACCTCCTCCCGCAGCCGCGCGTCGTCCTCCGCCTTGGCGCGGATGGAAGCCGCCACTTGGTCGAGGACGCCGCTGGTATCCTGCTTCTCCCGGCCGAGGAAAGGATAGAGAAAGGAGGACGCTCCCACCTCGTGCCCGAGCTCGCGGTGCTCGAAGAACACGTGCACCGTCTCCCACAGCGTGTGATAGAGGATCTCGACGATCTCCTGGTGGATGTAGGGGTCGGGCGACGGCGCGTCCACGGCGTAATCGCCCTCGGTCCCAGGCAGCGCGAAGGTCTGCGCTCCTCGCGCCCGGGCGTCGAGCAGCGCCCGGGCCACCTCCGGATCCCCTTCCGGCGGTCCGAAGCCCATCGCCATGTCGTCGGGGCCCGCCAAGGCGGGCAGCCAGCCGCGGAACGCGAGCGAGAGGTCGAGGGCCGGCAAGGCCCGCTTGCCCACGATCACCGGGTGCACGAACTCGACCGAGACGTGCTGGGCGTCCGTGGCGTAGTGATCGCGCCCGAAGGCGAGCAGCCGGCCGCCGCGCAGGAAGCGCTCTGCCATCCCCTGGCACGCCGCGGCCAGCCGCGCGCTCTCGCGCGCGAAGAAGGCCGAGGAGATCCGGTTGCGCTCGCGGAGGCGCTCCTCGACGAGGCGGATCGGGGGCGCGGGGGGAATCATGGGCGTCTTCAGGTTCTTGAGTTCGGGCCGCCCGGCTGCTATCCTGTTTTCGATGGCAAAGATTGCGGAGACCTACTCAGCGCAGACATCGGCCGAGATCGCCAAGAAGACGGGGATCTCGATGCCCACGCTCCAGCGCTATAGGAAGCTATACCAAAGAGGCGTACAAGGCGAGGGCGACACCGAAAGCGCGGGGGAGAAGAAGCTTCAGGCCAAGGCTCGCCGGCCGCGGCGTCATGTCACTCCAGGTGCCAGTGCCTCCGAAATTCGCAAAGCCCTGGGAATCAGCAAGAAGGATCTTGCCGCGGCACGTCGTGATCTCGCCGCCCTCCACCTGGAAAAAAAGATCCCATAGCCCGGCCCATGGCGGGAATCTCTCCTGACGAGCAGAGCGTTTTTCTGAACGTTCCGTATGACCACGGATACGAGCGCAACTTCGTTGCTCACCTCAAGAAGCAGCACGGTCAAAGAGACATCTTCCATCGGTTGATTTTCCACAAGCTCGTGGCCGCGGCAACGGAGCTCGCTTCTAAAGCCGGATTCATCACTCCTTGAAGAGTAGAATTAAGATTCAGCCTACGTTTCGTTTCCTGGAGGCCTCGATGTCTCGCCGCCCGTTGGCGTCACTCGTTCTCGCCGCTCTTCTCCTGCCTGCCGCCGGCCATGCCGCACCGGCCGACGCGAAGGCGCGGCCTCCCTGGCAGGGAAAGCTCTCCTCCTGCACCTTGCCCGAGGTGCCCGGCGAGGCTTACTGCGGCACCTACGAGGTCTTCGAGAACCGGGAGGCCCGCTCCGGCAGGAAGATCCCGCTGAAGATCGTCGTCTTGCCGGCGACGGGACCCGAACGGGCGCCGGACCCTGTCTTCTTCCTCGAAGGCGGCCCCGGCGGGAGTGCCACGATCGACGCCGCGGAACTCGCCCAGGACCCTGCACGCGTGCGGCGGGACATGGTCCTCATCGATACCCGGGGCACGGGCGAATCCGCGGCCCTCAACTGCCGCCTCTGGGAGGACGGCACCCGGCTCGACCACATCTTCCCCTTGGACGCCGTCGCCGCCTGCCGCGACGAGCTTCAGAAGCGAGCCGATCTCACCCAATACACCACGGCGGCGGCCGTGGACGACGTCGACGAGGTGCGGCGCTATCTGGGATACGACCGGGTGAACTTGTACGGCGCCTCCTACGGCACCTACGTGGCCCAGGTTTTCCTCGCCCGGCATCCGAACGTGGCGCGGACGGTGGTGCTCTCCGCCGTGGTTCGGCCGGGCGAGCCCGCGCCTCTGTACCATGCCCGGAATGCCCAGAAAGCCCTGGAGCTCCTCGCCGGCGACTGCGCCGCCGAGCCGGCCTGCAACGCCGCCTTCCCTCGCTTTCTCGAGGAAGTTTCGGCCGTGCTCGGTCGGCTGGCGAAGCAGCCCGTCAAGGTGACGGTGGACAATCCTGAGACCGGCAAGCCGGTGGAGGTTCAGCTCACCCGCTCGGCCGCGGCGGACTCTCTCCGCTGGGCCCTCTACAGCGCCGAGCCGGCGAGCCAGGTGCCACTGCGCGTGCATCTCGCCGCCCAGGGAGACTATCGGGAGCTGGCGCGGGCGGCGGTGCGGCTCCGCGCCGTCCTCCAGCAGTACCTCGCGCTCGGGCTCATGTTCTCGGTCACCTGCGCCGAAGACCTGCCGCGGATCGATCCGGCGGAGATCCCCGCCGCCACTCGCGGCACCTTCTACGGCGACGATCGGGTGCGCGACCAGCTCGCCGTCTGCGGCATCTGGCCGCACGCACCGCTGCCTCCGGGCTCGGAATCGCTCGTCCGCTCCGAGGTCCCCGTCCTGCTCTTCTCCGGCGAGCGCGACCCCGTCACGCCTCCCGAGGACGCGGCGCTGGTGGCCAAGGGCTTTCCCAACGGCCTGCTGGTGCGAATCCCCTCCGGCGCCCACGCCGGCGCCGGAAACTGCCAGGAACGCCTGATCGCCGACTTCATCGAGCGCGGCAGCCCGCAGGGGCTCGACCTCACCTGCATCAAGGCGGCTCCGCCCCTGCCGTTCGTCACCAGCCTGGAGAAGCTCCCGAAGCGGGAGCCGTGAACCTAATTCCGAGATGTGAAGCCTGTTTCCCGCGTAACCGTCCCGGCCACGCCGGCAACGCGCACGCGCTCGCCGTCTTTCAACGTCGAGAGCGCGGCCCGGACGGACATCACCGCCGGGATCCCCATCTCGCGCGCGGTCACCGCACCGTGCGAAAGAGGGCCGCCGCTCTCTGTGATGACCGCGGCAGCGCTATAGAAAAGAGGCGTCCAGGCTGGATTGGTCGTCCGCGCGACGAGCACGGCACCCTTCGGGAAGCGCGGGAAATCGTCAACGGTGCGGACGATGAACACAGGGCCCTCGGCCGTGCCGGGGCTGCCGGGGATGCCGGTGAGCACCCCTTCGACGGTTTCGGCGTCGGGGGCCCGGCCGGCGGCGCCACGCCCGAGCTCCCACTCGGGCGTACGGTCGCGGGCGGCGAGAAACTCGCTCTTCGTCCGACGGATCGTCTCGCCGAGGGCTCGCCATGTTGCCGGCGCGTCGAGCTCCGCGGCGCGCGCGAGGTCCGCCTTGCGGGCAAAGAAGAGGTCCATCGGTTCGTCGAGTCCCGCCGCTTCCCGGACGCGCTCGCCGAGCGCGCGCACGCCGCGGCGCAGCGGCAGGGTGAGCCGTGTCGTGTGATAGTGCTCCAGATCGTCGAGCGCAGTGAACTCGCGCGCCAGGCGGATCACGGCCATCCCGAAGTCGCGCAGCCCCTCTGGGGCGCGCTTTCGAATCTCTTCCTCCAACATCTCGCGGCGGCTCGCGAGCTCGACGTCGTCCATGGAGCCCGTCCCCTCTCTCGGCTCCGCATCGAGAAGCGCACGGACATGGTCGAGCACCACCCATGGCGTTTCGAGCCAGGTCGGTTGATATGCGTCGAAATCCGTCTCGCGATGGCCGTGCTCGCGTACGAAGGCGTCGAAGGCGCGCCAGAAATCCGCCTCCGTGCCGTCCTCGCGCTCGCAGCCCCGCTCCGCCAGCAGCGTGCGTGAATCCGTCGCGCGGAGCCGTGCGGCAAGATCCTTCGATGCCCGGGCGAGCGATGCCAGATCCCGGAGCCCGGCGTTCACGCGCGTCGTCATGGTCTCGTGCGCAACGAGGATCGCGGTGAGCTCCCGAGCCCGCGTCTCACCGACCGCCATGGACAGCAGTCGCTCGAGCGACCTGTGCAGGAGCCCGTGACCGATCGAAATGGCAATATTGGGGAGGAAGTAGTCCGCTCCCAACCGGTTCACACGATCGACGTAGCGCCACAGCTCCCCGGGGCCGTAGTCTTCGAGCGGCTCGGCCAGCAACGCGTCGATCGCGACGAGGTACGCGGGAAGATCGCCGTGCCATCGCTCCGGCAGCCTGGTGACCCACTGGAAGCGTTGTTTCAACACCGGTAGGAGCTTCTCGACCTCGGCGAGCTCCGTGACCGCGGCCGGAGAACGGCGCGCGTACAGCTCGACGGCGTTTTGATTGCCGTAGACGTAGTGATCGAAGAGCGCGAACCACTTCCCCTCGTATCGTGGGAGCCCCATGAGCGCAAAGGAATGGTTGAGCGAGCGGTGGAAGCCCTCCTCGACACAATCCCAGGTGAACGGAGTGATCACGTTCGGAAAGCGCTCCGCCGCCTCGTCGCGCGTCCATCGCGGCGGCACCGTGGTGACCGGTCGCGACTGCAGGAGATAGAGCACGCCGCCGCGGATCGCCCACTCGATGTCCTGCGGCCAGCCATAGCTCTGCTCGACCTTCACGAGCAGCCGTACGAGGCCGGCGAGCTGCTCATCGGTGAGCGCCGGCTGCTCGGCTTCGTCACCCTCGACATGGCGCTCCTCCGTGCCCTGCGCCGTGGCGACGACACGCAGGCTCTTGCGCGCGATGCACCGCTCGACGATGCGTCCGGATTCCTTTTCGACGGCAAAATGGTCGACCTCCCCTTCACCGCCGACCACCGATTCGCCGAGCCCGAAGTTTGCGTCGACCACGGCGCGATCGAGCGCGCCGCTCACCGGGTCGATGCTGAATGCGACGCCCGCTACGTCAGCCTGCACCATCTCCTGGACCACGACGGCCATCGCTGCCGCGGCGTGATCGAGACCCAACCTCACGCGGTAGGCAATCGCGCGCTCCTCCCAGAGCGACATCCAGCAGCGCTTCATCTTGGCGAGGATCTCGTCGACGCCGGCGCAGTTGAGAAAGGTGTCGTGCTGACCGGCGAACGCCGCCTCGGCGGTGTCCTCCATCGTGCCGGAAGAACGGACCGCGAAGGCACTCCCGTCCGGCGCGCGTTCATACCAGCCGCGCAGCTCCTCTGCGAGCTCAAAGGGAACCGCCGCTGCTTCCAGCCTGTCGCGGATCTGGCGGCTCGCGTCGCGGATCTGGGCGAGGTCCTCTGGGCCAATGCCTGCGAGACCGGCGACCAGGTCGCGCGCTCCCTCGGCGAAGGCGAGATAGGAGGCCGGCGTGACGACGAAGCCCGACGGAACCGGAAAACCGCGCTGGGTGAGCGCTGCAAGGTTGGCGCCCTTGCCGCCGGTGAGCCGCGGATCGACGGCGGCCGGATCGGTAAACGGAAGAAGATGGATCATGTTGCCGCTCCCCATCGCCGTGACACGAAGAGCCCGATCGCCGTCACGACAAACCCGGCGATCACGTCGATGCCGTAGTGGTAGCGTAGATAGATCGTCGAAATCCAGAGGCCGACCGCGGGGGCCAGGTACGCGAGATAACGCCAGCGTGCGTAGGTGCGGTCGAAGAAAAGGATGAAGGCGCTGGCCGCGACGTGCAAGCTCGGGAAGACGTCGACGCGGATGCTGCCGCGGCGGACGATCGCGTCGTTGAGCCTGGTGATCCACCCGCCTTCGATCGGATATCGGAATGCCTCCGGCATGTCGAGATAGGCGCCCTGTGCTGGAAACAGCACGTACCCCGCGAAGGAGATCGCGTAGACGGTGAAAAACCCGCTGTAGAAGCGCTGGCTGACGGCGAGGCTGTCGTTCGCCTTCCACAGATGGCGGATGCAACTGAAAAGGATGTAGGGAAAGAGCACGACATAGCACGCGCTCAGGACTTCGCTCGTGATTCTGTTCGTGGCAGCGTCCAGGTACAGCGGAAGCGGCGCGCCGAAAAGCCGGATATCCACGCGCTGGAGGAGACCGTCGGCGCGTCCCTCGCGAAGCGCCGGCACCACGTCGCCGAGCGCGAGATAGGTTACGTTCATCAGCAGGAGAAAAAACCCGAGCCGCACGCGCCAGGCGGTGAGAGAGCTCCTCCTGCGCGCCAGGCCGACGACCGCGAGCTCGGCGACGAGAAGCGCCAGGACGATCAGCGTCTGGCGATGAAAAGGACCGGCCGCGACGGCCAGCCAGAGCCACAGACCGCCGAGCAAAAAGGCGAAGGCGAGCTCGTGAGGAAGGAGGTCACGCATACCTTTGCAGCCAGCAGCGCACGCTGTTCCAGGCCCGGCGCAGATCTCGGGCACGGAGCTGGTTTCGGAGCCGCGCCCACCGCTCGATCGTCTCCGGGTAGAGGACGAGCCCCGCGGCGGTGAGCAGGACATAGCCGGCCAGGGCCGACGGCCGGCGCAGCGCCAGAGCGACCCCGGCAACGGCGAGAAGCCAGAGGCCAAAGACGGGAAAGCCGATCAGGCCACGCCACAGCGCGATCGTGTTGCGGGCGTCTGCGAAGTGGCGGCCCGCCCACCAGCCTGCGGCGAGCGGAGGGAGGTTGGCAAGCGCCGCGGCGCCGGTCAACGGCGCCTGGACCAGGATCCAGGCGAGGCTCCACAGCACGCCGCGCCGCGAGAACACCGGCGCGCCGTACGCCGTGGCAAGCTCGCCGCGGTCGATCGCGTGCTCCACGCGCTGCCATTCAGCCAGGAGCGGGTCGGGCAACGGGCTCCGCTCGAGCACCTTGAGCGTGCGATAGTACCGGTTCGCGTCGCCGTCCGAGGCGGTCGCCGCGAGACGCTCGATGCGGGCCAATTCCCCCTCGGTGCCGACGTTCACACCCAATTCTTCGAGCGCGTGGGTGATACGTTGTATCAGGACGTCCACGTGCTCTGCCTGCCCGCGCGAAGGATCGAGGGACGTATCGACCGGCGGCCCGACGACCACGGTGACGTCGCTGCGAAAGCGTTCCGGCGCCTGGTAGAAAATCCCCACAGGGAGGACCGTCACCGGCGTGCCCGCGCTCAACGCTCGCGTCAGGATCACCGCGATGCCGCGCTTGAAGGGGAGGTGCCGGGGGCCCAGGTCGCTCGTTCCCTCGGGGAAGATCGCCAGTTGCCCCCCGGCGGCCAGTTGATCGACGCAGCGCGCGAGCGAGGCGGCATTGGCATCGCGTTCTCCCTGATCAGTACCGCGGACGACCGGAATGCCAGTGAAGAAGAGGCGTCCAAAGAGCGAGCGGATGAGCTGGGTGGAGATGAGGAACGTGGCACGGGGAAAGACGACGTGGTACACCATGCCGTCGACCGCGCCGTTGCGGTGGAGCATGGCATAGAGCACAGCGCCGCCCGCGGGGATGTGCTCACGGCCGATGGCTCGGATGCGCCGGTAATAGACACGCGCGATCGAGGTATAGAGGAAGCGGTACCAGCCGCTGGGGGTGATCGCACTCATGCTCACATCAGGGTTTGCGGCTCTCCCTGGACGGCCAGCGCGCTCGCCAGGAACGCGAGGCCCAGGACACGGGACGCACGGAACCGCTTGCAACGATCCAGTCTGGTCATGTCGCGGTCTCCTCTCCAACACAACCGGCTGGACTTCAGCGGGAATTCCAGGATCGGGCGAGACTACTCAACAGGCCGAGCCGACTTCGAGAACGACAGGGCGAGCATCATCACCGCGAGCAGCAGGTAGCCGCCGGACCACTGCCAGACGGGCCCGGGGGCGCGCGTGGGCAGATACATCTCGCCGGCGGGCGCGAACGAGTGGATGATGCCGAAGAGCGTGAACGCCGCGCAGATGAGGATGAACACCGCGGCGCGGCGCAGCCGCCGATCGATGATGAGCGCGAAGAACGACCCCCACAACATCGCCGTGAGGATGAAGCCGTGTCCCAGGCCGACGACGACGGGGGCGTCGATGCGCTCCGCCACCTGGCTGACGAGGGCGTGGGCCGCCGGCGCCTTGTCGCCTAGATCCGTCGCGCCTGCGATGGCGCCGTGCAAGCTGCCGAGCAGCGTGTCCTGCCGGATGAGCAGAAGGTCGGCGACGATGGGCAGGAAAGCAAAAGCCACGGCCGGGGCGTGCTTCGCAGGGCAGGCGTGAAAGGCCTGCGAGGTGATCTCGAGCCCGACGAACAAGAGGAGCGGCACGACCGCCGCCGTGGGCAGCGCCGCCACGACGAAGGCGACGTAGCCGATGGCGCCGCCCAGGCCGACGGCGAGGCCGGTGAGGAGCGTATAGCCGGCGCGCGCGCCCATCTGCTTGTAGGCCGGGTGACCGATGTACGGAGTGGACTGGGCGACGCCGCCGAACAGCCCGGCCACGAGCGTCGCAACGGCCTCAGTGAGCAGGATGTCGCGCGTCGGATAGTCGTCGCCGGCGGCGCGGGCGCTCTCGGTGACGTTGATGCCGCCGACGATGGTGAGGATGCCGAACGGGATGGCGATGGGCAGGTAGGGCAGCGCCGCGCCGAGCGCCGAGAACCCCGCGAGCGTCGGCAGCGGCAGGGACGGCGACAGCTCGAGCACCGGCGCCGCGAAGTGCCCGCCGAGGACGCCGAGCGGCCCCAGGACGTAATAGAGGACCGTGCCGAACAGCACGGCGACGGCGGCGCCCGGCAAGCGCCACGGCAGGTCGATCCTGGCCACCAGAGCGTAGAGCACGAGGCCGAGCGCCCCGAGGCCGACCATGGGCGTCTTGAAGATGTCGAGCAGCGGAAAGAAGCACAGGAGCAAGAGGCCGATGCCGCCGATCGACCCGAGCAGACCCGCCAGCGGCACGCGCCGCCGAACCCACTCGCCCGCGAACGAGAACCCGACCTTGACGGCGCCCATGACCAGCATGACCGCCATGCCGATGCCCCACGCCGCATGTCCGGCCTGCGTGGCGGCCGCGCCGTCGGCTACGCCCGCCGCGATGAGCTGGGCTTTCTGGCTCGCGAACGCCGGCCCGATGACCGCGAGCGCCATGCCGATGGTCGACGGCGTGTCGAGCCCGAGCGGCATGGCCGTCGCCTCGCGTCCGGTGCGCTTGGCGAGGCGGATGGCCATCCACGTGTACAAGAGGTCGCCCACGAGGACGCCGAGCGCCGTGCCCGGCACCATGTCGCGAAAGATGATGTCGCGCGGGAAGCCGAAGCCGCCCATGAGAATGCCGGCGAACACGACCAGGTTGATCATGTTGTCGAGCAAGAGGGCGAAGAAGGCGTTCCAATCGCCGACCACGAACCAACGGGGACGGGGGCCCGCGAGCGCCACGGAGCTCGATGCCATGGCGCCACTCTAGCATCGGGCTTTGCCGCTCCGTTCGATCCTTCAACCCGACGGGAGGGTGCGGGGCGTAGGCTTTGTCTTCCTCCGGGGAATGGCATGGTAGGATCTGGATGGACGAACACACGATGACGATTCCTATCGAGCTTTCGGAGCCGCAAGCAGCCAAGCTGCGTGGCGAAGCGCAGCGGTTGGGAGTGAGGCCGGAGGACCTGGCTACCGCCGCCGTCGTGGACCTGCTCAACCGCGAGGCGAGCGACTTCGACTCGGCCGCGGAGTATGTGCTCCTCAAGAACAAGAAGCTTTATCAGCGCCTGAGCTGATGCGATATCTGAGTCTCGGGGAAGTTACCGACCTGCATCGCCGTGTGCATCGCTTCCCCCTTTCCTAGGCTTGGCCTGGCGCACATCGGGTGGAACCTCTTTGGAGCCTCTTTGGAGCTGGAGCAGCGAGGGAATGCCGGTATGCTGATCTTCGTCGGCGGCCGTCAGCGTCCCGAGTACGTGCCCTGGACCGACGTCGAGCAGGTCGACTTCGACCGCCCGCCGGCGATGTACCCGCCGCTCGTCACCCCAATCGTTCCTGAAGTCCTCGGGAGGCGCGGTCCTTCACGCCTCCCTCCCGCCGATCAGCCTAGTTGGGGAGGCCTTTGCTCGAAAGTGCCTTCTGCCGCAGCAAGGGATAAAGGCACGAGACCTCCAGGAATCGACCCTTCGACATGGAGCCGCAGGCGCCGGCGTTGAACGAGGGCTCGTCACGGACCGGCATCAAGTACAAGTCATTGTCCTTCCGGAAGAGCAGGAAGTCGAAATTGAACACCGGCACCTGCACCAGCGAGACGCGTGCAGCGGCGCCCAGCTCGGCTGCCTTGGCATGCCGCAATGCGAATGCCTCCAGCATTCCCGGATTGCTGCCGACGCCTGCGACCCTCCAGCCGGAGGTGAAGCGGTAGGCAGTGAGTGTTCCAATCGGCGTTCCGCGGTCCGCCAGTAAATACTCGCGCGCCTCCTCCCGTGGGAGTGGCGGGACGATCACCGAGTCGAACCGAGCTTCCGGGGATGTACCCCTGTTGATCCGCAACCGGTAGGTGTTGAGATACTCCAAGACCTCCACTTTCCTGTCGCCCAGCCTCGAAAACCCCATTCTCTCCTTCCACTCCGGCTTCAAAGCGGAGATGAGCTCGTTGGCTGCCCGCGCGAAATCGGAGAGCCGCTCGCCATTTTCAAGGTAGTCGCGGGGACCCTTTCCCTGCAAGCAGGATTCGACTTGGGGGTGCACCTCCGGACACGAGCCCGTGGCGCCGCCGCTGGGGAAAATCTGGTAGTAGTCGATGCCGTGGGTGTAGTAGGACTCGCCTGTCACCTGGGCTCCCGCCCACTCATCGTAATCGACAGTCTGGGCGGAGCCGCTGCACTTGGCCCATCCGGGGTTGTTGACCAGGATCTGTCCGCGGCCGTTCACGATGTCGGTGTCGAGGGCGACCAGGAGGTGCCGTGTCAGGCCATCCGCCCACTCGAAGAGCACGGGTCGGCCCCTATGACCCTGACCATGGAACTCCTCAGCCAGCTCACAGAAAGTCAGGGGTGGCGCCCTTCTGTAGATGCAGTTGAACCCCACTTCGGCAAGCGGAGGGTCTGCGCCGTCTTGAACGCAAACGCCATTTACAGTGCTGACCATTCCGCACTGTGGGCAGCCACAGTTCGCATGATAGACCTTGTCGGCCAACTGGCACTGTGACTTCACGGGCAGGTTGTATTGACCCGTCCCGCTGTAGTAGCGAATGACCATTTCGGTACAGGCGGCCCAGCACCACATATTGGTTGTTTGGTCGATGAGCGGCACGTTGAGAGGAGCGCCGCTCGGCGTCGTCAGATTCGCAGCCAGGAGAACCGTGGCGAACCAGGACAGCATGGGCGGCGGCTCCTCAGCGCGGGATGATCCCGCCGACGCAATGGTTACCTTGGCCATTCCCAGGTCCCGAGGTTGCAAAGCGATTGACTCGATACGCTCTCAGCATATGGCTAGTCTCCTTTGCGAACAATGGATAGAGAAGCTCAGTGTGATCTACCTTCACGTCCTCGGCGGCGTCTTGAGGAAAGGGCGCGTTCGTCACCATGACCATCGCGCACGGACCCACCGGGTTGGGCAGCCCGGCGGCCGTCCAGAGAATGCCGCAGGTCTTGGTTCCAGCTGGTGAGAGCTTGAAGTCGCCGCCCTGCATGAGGTGCACGGTCGCAGGCAACTTCGCCTGCGGGACATCCACGACCAAGAGGATTGCGCTGCTGTAAGGATTCGCTGCGCCCACCCTCTGGCCCGTTTCAACCGAGCGAAAACCCCACTGGGTTGCAAAGTTCACATCTGGCAGGTCATTGACTAAGAGCCTCTGGCTGTGCTTGTCGAGAGTCAGCTCGATCGGCCTTACCAGCACATTACCCTTCATCTCCAGTCGCCCGGAGAGAAGGGGATAGTCACCGTTCTGGCAGGCGGTCGCCGGCTGGGGGCCGATGCAGCCACGGGCAACGTGAGGCTTGTCCTTGATTGCTCCCAGTACATCTTCGAAACGCAGGATGCGCTCCGTGCCGTTCCCAGTCGGCTTGGGTATGTCGAGATTCCCTGCTGAGATGTTGAGGATCTCGAAGTCGTCTCCAGCGAGTCCGATGATTTGCTCGATATCGCTGCTGTTCTGGGCGTCCGCCTTGTAGAGCCCGATCTCCGGGTAGTGGGTCATGGCGGGCGTTCCATCGTGCATCTTCATGTGGGAGGTATCCACGAGGAGCGCCATGATGTCCCCCGGATTCTCCGTGATGGGAACCAAGCCCAGTAATCCATAGACGATGACGAAGACCTTCATGATTCCTCCCTCTTGTTGGCCGGCGCCGTGGCGCCGATGAGTTGAAAAGCGGCCCAGACCTCCGGTCCATAGGTGTGCCGGCGGATGATCTCGGCACGGGCGCGAGCGAGCGAGGCCGGAGCGTCGCCGCTGCGGGCGTACTCGGCGAAGAAGACCTGCAGCAAGGCGCGCGCGCCGTCGTCAGGCACGTCCCACAGGGTGGCGATGACCGCCGGGATGCCGGCGACGAGAAAGCTCTGCGCGAGGCTGGTCACCCCTTCGAGCGCCCAGGCGTGACCGTCCGCGGTGCGGCAGGCGGCCAGGATCACCAGGGAGGGCCGGACGATGGAGAGGTGCTCGACTTGCTGGGCGAACAGCTCGCCGGTGCTGTCTGCCGAAGGTGCGAAGAGCAGGCGAGACTGCTCCGGCGCAGCGGAGCTCGCCAGCGCGTGACCCGCGAACAGGATCAGGTCGTGTTGGCCAATCTCGGCGAGGAAGCCATTCACGGTTGCCTGCTGCCGGGTGAGCAGCGTGGACCCTGGATAGAGCGCGGCGAGGTCTCTCGCCTCACCTTCCGCTGCCGCCAGTCCGGAGAGGTTGGGGAAGAGGATCCGATCGATGGCCGGATCGCCGATGGCGAGGGCTGTCGGGGCCGCTGTCGCGCCTCGTCGCCGTGCGGTCGTCAAGCTCTGGAGGTACGCACGAGCGCTCGGCGCGACGACGAGGTTCACCGTTTCACCCAGCGGCCTCCCGGTGGCGGGGTGCGGCAGGGCCGCGAACGGGAGACCGTGGAGGGCCAGGTCGGGCACGACCACGAGGTTCCCCGACCTGGGCATGGCTGTCTGCAGCGGGCTCAGGAGAGTCCTGGAGAGATCCGTCGCCAGCCCCACCGCCGAATCGGTCTGGCGGAGGATGGCGGTGCGCAGGGAGGCCACGCGGCGTTCCAGCTCCTGCGCGCCGACGCCCAGCGGGAACGACCGCACCTCGCCCGCATCCAGCACCCAAGCCTGGGTCCGGCCCGGCAACACCACGAATTCGACGAGCGTCACCTGCGGCGGTAGCGACCGCGCGATTGACGCGGGCGACGTGGGGCCTCCTCGCAATGCCAAGGCCTTGTCGCGTGAGGCCATCGCCTCGAGGAGGGCCAGAGTCTTCCCTTGCTCGACGGTCTCGAAGGCCCGCGAGTTCTCGCCATCGTCCAGGTGCATCTCGGTGGCAAGATCGAAGACCTCGCGTGCTTGGTCGAAGTAGGCGACGCGCTCGCCACGCGAGGAGATGCGCGCGCGTTCCAGCAAGTACTCGTCGATCGCGGCGGTGAGGTCCTCCCGTGCGGCGTCCCGCTGGTGGAGACTCAGCAGGGCTCGCGCGCGCTCCAGTCGGATCTGCGTTTCCAGGTAGCGAAATCCGGCCGGTCGGTAGAGGTCCAGCGCGTGGGTCAGCGAAGCCACCGCGGCTCGGGGATCACGGCTGCGAAGAATGGTGCCTGCCGTCACCGCGATGCCGGCGAGGTCATGGTCACGAACACTGGGGTCGGTCACCTTGCGCCCTTCGTGCAAGGCGACCTCGATGTCCTTCTGGGCGCGGCGGTCATCGCCGGCTTGGTGGTACATGATGCTGCGCCACCAGTACGCCTCCGAGACGTCGAGGGGATCGCTGGTGTCGCTCAGCAGTCGCAGGGCCTCGGTCTGGAAGCGCAGGCCGGCGAGATAGTCGCCGCCCTTGGCAGCGGTCCGCGACGCCTCGGCCAGGAAGACCGGGAGGCGTAGTGTGAAACCCTCCTCGCTGCCGATGGTGAGAGCCGTCAGGTGGAGCTTCCACGCCGCCGGCGAGTCCCCTAGCTGCCGCGTCCCATTGGCGAGCAGAGAAGAGATCCATGCCCGATAGTTGCGCTCACCGGTGCGCTCGAAGAGCGGGGCGGCGGCACGGAAGCGCGCCAGTGCCTCGCTCGCCCGACCGAGGTCCAGGAGGATGGCCCCGTCGACCCAGTCGGCGCGCGCCTCCACGACGGCGTAGCCGGAGCGGTGCGCGCGCTCGCGCAGGGCCGCTGACTGCGCCAGTACCGGCGCGCTGCCGCCGCGCAGGTAGTAGTCGCAGGCGGCGACATGAAAGGCGGCCCATTGCTCGAACGAGCTGCCGGCGCGCGCCAGCAACTGGTGGGCCTCCACCATAGCTGGGCGCGCCTGGTGGATCTCGGACTTCTCGTAGGCCACTCGCGCCTCGGCGTAGCGCAAGTGCCCGTGGGCCAGGTCGGTGAGGCGCGCGCCCTGCGCGGCGGCGGCTGCCGCGGCCGCGTCCCTGAGAAGCGGGTCGCCACTGCTGACGGCGAGATCGTTGGCGTTGACCTGCAGCAGGCTAAGCAGCCGTCGGGCCTCCGGAGCGTTGCCCGCCGTCACCGCCTTCGCCCAGGCAGGGAAGAGCTCCTCCTGCAACCAGAGCCGCACGAACTGGCGATAGCGGCCGACCAGCTCGCGACGCCGCTGGTCGGGAAGCTTGAGGTCTTCCAGCAGCCGGCGGTCGGTCTTCCAGGCCTCGGCGGCGGTGGGCTGAAGCAGCTCGCGCAGGTGCCGGGTGGCCTCGGCGTTCCACTCCGAACTGGGATCGCGGCGCAGGTACGCTCGCCAGGCGTCCGCCGCCTGCAGTCGCAGACCGAGCGTCTCGAGGATGACGGCGCGATTGAACAGGAGCTCTACCGTCGGGGTAGTGGCAGTCGGAGTGTCAGCCGCCGAAAGAGCTTGAACCAACTCGTAGGCATCCCCGGTTCGGCGGAAGAGCTCCTGTCGTGCCGCCGCGAGGTCGCTGACGATCCACGCCGTCGACCGTGATGCCCTGGCCGCGCGGTCGAGGAGTTCCACAGCTTCAGGGAGACGGCCGAAAGCGAGCCGCAGCAGCGCGAGGTCGGCTTGCGCGGCCGGTTCGCCGCCCCTGGCGCGCCTCTCGATGTCTCGCGCCGCGGCGGCGAGCCTGCGGGCGGATCCAGCGCGGTGAAGTCGAGACCCGGGAGCGGCGTAGATGAAGCCGGTCAACCGTCCCGGGCTGAGCCGTACCGGCCCGAGGGCCGCGATCAATGACGCTCGCGGCGAGGACCCTCTGCTCGCTCGGCTCTCGGGGCGCGCGCAGGCCGCCACGATCTCGAGGAACACCAGACCCACCGCCACTGTGGCACGCTGCAACTCCGGCCGCACGCTTTCTCCAGAGAGGAGCGATGAGTTTAACACTGCGCGCATTCGATGTTAATAGTGAAGCTTTCGTGACTGCGGAACTCGAACATCCCCGGGGCAATTACCCTCATGAGGGGACCTCCTTCATAGGGAAGCCGCTGTCTGCTGTCGCGGCTCTAGTCGTTATGAGCAGATAGACGGACGGAGTTTGAGCTTTTCCAGGAATGGATTCCAATCCTTAAGCGTAGCGACCCCGTTCCGATTAGTTTGGAGATGGCCAGCGAAGCTTCACCTCAAACCGATAAGGTTGCGCTTGGGGCCTGGGACTGTGGGCGTCTCGCCCGCTCTAACCCAAAGCCGGCGAAGTCGGCGTTGCGATCGGCCGCCGGCCGCTGCCATGCTGGAAGCATCTCAGCGAGGAGGTCCGGCGGCAGCTCGTCGTCGAGATGATCGCCGACATCGAGGCGGAAGCCGTGCTCCGCCGCCAGCGCTCAGGGAGCCAGGTGTTGGGAGCCGCGGCGGTTCGCGGGCAGCATCCAGTCGACCCGTCCGAAGCGGCCGAAGAAATCACCTGCGCTGTTATTCCATGCGGCGAGCAAGCGGGTGCGTCAGAGCTCTTGACCGCCAAGCTCCCCCTCAGCAGATCCTCGGCAACGGATCGCCAACCAGCACGTCCACCACCCGCGTGCCACCGTAGGCGGCAACGCCGAGGACCGTACGCGCCGGCTCCTCCCGCACCTCGCCGATCAGCACCGCCTCCTCGCCGCCGGGCGTTGCTTGCAAGGCGGCTAAGGCCGCGTCCACCAGCTCCGGCGCGACCACGGCCAGGAACTGCCCCTCGTTGGCGATGTGCAGCGGATCGAGGCCCAGCAGCTCGCAGGCGCCGCGCACCGCGTCACGGGTGGGGACGCTCTCCTCCCACAGCACGATACCGAGGCCGCAGTCGCGGGCCAGCTCGTTGAGCGACGTCGCCACGCCGCCGCGGGTGGGATCGCGCATCCAGCGTATTCCGGGCGCCGCCGCGTCGAGGAGGCTCTCGACGAGCGGTAGGACGGAACGCGTGTCAGAGCGGATCTCGGCTTCGAGATCGATCTCGCCGCGCGCCAGCAGGATGGTGATGCCGTGGTCGCCGATCGGCCCGGAGAGCAGGATGCGATCGCCCGCGAGCACCTCCCGCGGCGAGAGGCGCGCCCGCGGATCCACCCGGCCGAGGCCGCCGGTGGTGACGTACATGCCCTCGGGGGATAGGTGACACGGCGCCGCTATCGGAGTCTACTTGGAAGACCGGGTCATCCCGGCAGGCCCTGGGCTACGGGAACATCGAAGTGCACACCGCCTCGGCTGGCGTAAGATAATAGAGTGACGGGATACGAGGATTCCCGTCGGGAGGCGAATCATGGTCCGTGCCGTCCTCAAGCAGGGGAAGATCCAGCCGCTGGATACCTTACCGGAGTCATGGGAAGACGGTCGGGAGTTGCTCATCGAGGAGGCGGACGTTGCGCCCGATCCCCAAGCCCTTGCGGCGTGGTCCAAAGAGATCGAGGAGGCGGCGGAAAGCATCTCTGAAGAAGAGCATACACGGTTCTGGGCAGCCCTTGAGGAGATCGAGAGGGAGTCCAAGGAAGAAGCGCGGCGAGAGATGGGACTCCCGTGAAGGGCTACGTTCTCGATACCAATCACATGGGACACGCGGTGAGACGGAGCTCTTCCGTCCGCCAGCGGCTCGAGGAGGCGAGACGCACAGGAGTCGTATTCGGCACCTGTGTACCGGTGCTCTGTGAGCTCGAAGCGGGCGTGCAGCAAGTCCATCGGCCTGAGGAATATCGGCAAAACTTGAAACGACTCCTGCTCCAAGTTCGTGTGTGGCCTCTCGATCTGGAAACCGCTCGTCTTTACGGCGAAATTCACCAGAGATTGCGCCGGCAAGGCCGGATCCTCTCCACGGTCGACAAGATGGTCGCCGCCCTTGCCCATCAAATGAGACTGAAGGTCCTTACGACGGATCGCGATTTCGAGGCCCTTCCGGAAATTCCGAGGGAGAACTGGGTTGTCCCCTGATTTAACCCCGGCAGCAGGTGCTTCTGCCGTTCCCGCTCAGCAGATCCTCGGCAACGGATCCCCCACCAGCATGTCCACCACCCGCGTGCCTCCATAAGCGGCGACGCCGAGCACGGTGCGCGTCGGCTGCTCCCGCACCTCACCGATCAGCACCGCCTCCTCGCCGCCGGGCGTTGCTTGCAGGGCGGCCAGAGCCGCGTCCGCCAGCTCCGGCGCCACCACTGCCAGGAACTGCCCCTCGTTGGCGATGTGTAATGGATCGAGGCCCAGCAGCTCGCAGGCACCGCGCACCGCGTCGCGCGTGGGGATGCTCTCCTCCCACAGCACGATGCCGAGGCCGCAATCGCGGGCCAGCTCGTTGAGCGAGGTGGCCACGCCGCCGCGGGTGGGATCGCGCATCCAACGCAGCCCTGGCGCCGCGGCGTCGAGGAGGCTCTCGACGAGCGGCAGGACGGAGCGGGTGTCGGAGCGGATCTCCGCCTCGAGATCGATCTCGCCGCGCGCCAGCAGAATGGTGATGCCGTGATCGCCGATCGGTCCGGAGAGCAGGATGCGATCGCCCGCGCGCACCTCCCGCGGCGAGAGGCGCGCCCGCGCATCCACCCGGCCGAGGCCGGCGGTGGTGACGTACATGCCGTCCGCCTTGCCGTGCTCGACCACCTTGGTGTCTCCACCCACGATCTCGACGCCCGCCCGTTGCGCCGCCTCGGCGAGGGCCCTGGCCTCGGCTTCGAGCAGCGACCCGGAGATGCCGGCCTCCAGGACGAAGCTGACGACCAGCGCCAGCGGCCGGGCGCCGGAGACCGCGAGGTCGTTCACCGTGCCGTTGACCGCCAGCTCGCCGATCGAGCCGCCCGGAAATTGCAGCGGGTGGACGACGAAGCTGTCGGTGGTGAACGCCAGCCGCGCGCCGTCCACGTCGAGGCAGGCGGAGTCGCCCAAGGGGCCGAGGAGCGGTCCGCCGAAGAGCGGTGCGAAGAGCCCCTCGACGAGCCGGCGGCTGGCCTTGCCGCCGGCGCCGTGGGCCATCTCGATCTGGGAGTCGCGGAAGCGGATGGCGGGCGGGCTAGGCATCGACCGGTCTCTGGAGGGAAGCCCATCAGATTGGCAGGACACGGACCCTGAAATCGGCAGGCTCTATGACTACGAGTGCCCCTGATTCCAGCAGGTCGTGGTGCTGGCGCAAGGCGCGTAGGACGATCGAGCCGATGCTGGCGGGCAATACATCCTCGGAGCGGACTTGGATAACGCTGGGACCTTGAGCGTGCGTGAGCGCGAGCAGGTGACCAAAGTCGAGGTCGTGAGTGAAGACAATGAACCCACGTTCCCGCGCCCAGGCCAAGATCTCTCGATCTTTGGCTTTTGGATTACCGATCTCGGACCAGTGCTTGGCTTCGAATCCATGCACCTCGAAGGTCTCCCGCCACTCGGCGGAAAGACCCATGTCTATAAGGAGCTTCATCCACGTGCCACCGCGACCTCTATCTCTTCCACGCGCCAAGTGGCGTACGCGAGGGCGGCACGAATGTCTTCCTTTTCAAGATATGGGTAGGCCTTCAAGATCTCCTCTTCCGTATGGCCGGAAGCGAGCAGACCAAGTATGGTCCCCACAGTGATTCTGATACCTCGGATACAGGGCTTACCGCCCATGACTTCCGGGTCGAGTGTAATTCGGTCGAACGCTGGCACGGTGTCTCCTCGTCTATAGGGAGAGAGCTTACCATCGAAGGGATCCTGGCTAGGGAGCCCCGCTCAGGCCGTGGCCGCCGCCGCGGCGGTCTTGCGGTGCACGTAATGATGGTAGGCGGCGCAGGCCCCCTCCGAGGAGACCATCAACGCGCCCACCGGCCGCTCGGGCGTGCACTCGTTGCCGAAGAGCTTGCACTGGTGCGGCTTCAGCACGCCCTTGAGCACCTCGCCGCACTGCGCCGCCTTGGGATCGGTCACCCGGATGCCGGGCACGATGAAGCGCCACTCCGAGTCCCACTGCGCGTAGGAGTCGCGGATTCTGAGCGCCGACTGCGAGATGAAGCCGAGCCCCCGCCACTCGAAGTAGGGGCGCAGCTCGAAGACCTCGGCCAGCGCCTTGAGCGCCGGCAGGTTGCCCTCCCACGGCACCACGCGCGCGTACTGGTTCTCCACCTCCGCCCTGCCATCCTCGAGCTGGCGCAGGATCATCAGGATGGACTGCAGGATGTCCAGCGGCTCGAAGCCGGAGACGACGACCGGCTTGCCGTAGTCGGAGGCGATGAAACCGTACGGCCGGCAGCCGATGACCGTCGACACGTGGCCCGGTCCGACGAAGCCGTCGAGCCGCATGTCGGGCGAGTCGAGGATGGCGCGGATCGCCGGGATGATGGTGACGTGGTTGCAGAACACCGAGAAGTTGGCGATCCCCTCGGCCTTCGCCTGCATCAGCGTCAAGGCGGTCGAGGGCGCCGTGGTCTCGAAGCCGATGGCGAAGAAGACGACGTGGCGTTCGGGGTTGGCGCGCGCGAGCTTGAGGGCGTCGAGCGGCGAGTAGACCATGCGGATCTCGGTGCCCCGCGCCTTGTGCTCCAGCGGGCTGCCCTTGGTGCCCGGCACCCGCATCACGTCGCCGAAGGCGGTGAAGATCACCTCCGCCTGCTCCGCCAGCGCCAGGCCGTCGTCGGTGCGCCCCATGGGGAGCACGCAGACGGGACAGCCGGGGCCGTGGATCAGCTCGATGTTCTCCGGCAGGACGTCGGCGAGGCCGAAGCGGTAGATGGCGTGGGTGTGCCCGCCGCAGACCTCCATGATGCGGTAGTGCCGATCGGGGTTCGCCACCCGGCGGATCTCGTCGGCTACCTGGCGGATGAGGTGCGGATCGCGGTATTCGTCGACGTACCTCACGGCCCGTCTCCCCGCCCGGAGCCGAACGCGTAGCCCTCGATCTCCTGCATGGCCTGCTCGTCCTCGCCGAGCATGGCCAGCATGCGCATCTGCTCCTGCGCTCCCGCCTCGCTGATCTTGCTCATCGCGAAGCCGACGTGGATGAGCACCCAGTCGCCGAGCTGCAGCGTCTCGTCGCTCAGCAGGTCGACGTTGACCTGGCGCCGGACTCCGCCCACGTCGACCGCCGCGAACTGCAGGTTCTCCGCCGGAAGCTCGACGATCTTACCGGGGATGGCTAGGCACATCGGAACCTCCTCGCGTTCGAATCGACTGTATGCCCGGCCCTACCACCTGTCAAACCGGCCACAGCCTGTAGAGCACCCATAGACCGATGCCCACGGTGGAGAGGCCGATCGCCAACTCGAGGCCGTTGATCGCGCCGGTCAGCAGCCTCGCCGCGCCGCGCAGGGGCAGCGCGATCACCGCCGACAGGGCGGCCATGCCGGCGATCGATCCCAAGCCGAACAGGGCGATGTAGAGCAACCCCCATCCGGGCGAGCCGGCGCCGGAGACGACCAGCAGCATCAGCGCCGCGGAGCCCGCGAGACCGTGGACCATGCCCACCACGAGGGCGCGGCCGGGAAAGCCCTCCGGATGCGGATGGTGATGGTGGTCCGGATCGTGGACCTCCCGCGGCGCGTGGCCGTGGGCGTGGAGATGGACCGCGCCGTCGCCGTGGCGGTGCACGTGGACGTGGATCCGCCGCCGGCGCAGACGCCAGAGCACCTCGGCACCCAGAGCCACCAGCATGACCCCCACCGCCAGTTCCAGGACGCGGGCCATGCGCTCCGGAATCGCCATGCCGAGCAGCAGGCAGAGGCCGCCGGCGAGCCCCAGGGCGAGGGTGTGGCCGAGGCCCCACACGGCGCCCCGCAGGACGGTCCCCCGCACGCCGCGGCTGCGGGTGGCGAGGCTTGCCACGGCGGCGAGGTGATCCGCCTCCAGCGCGTGGCGCATGCCCATCAGCAGGCCGAGGACGAGGATGGATTTCATGACGCCGCCGCCAGCGCGGAGTCGAGATCGATCGGCACGATGGCCTCGACGAGGACGTCCGGCTTGACCCGCAGCGCGCCCAGGAGGGCGCGGAACGGCCTGATACCGAAATCCGGCTGATGGATGCGGACCCTGGCCACCGCGCGGCCCGCCTCCCACCGCACCGGAAATTCGATGTCCCTCACCACGCCGTGCAGGTCGAGCCGGCCGGCGATGCGGACCTCTTCGCCGCTCCTCGCCACCGACCGCGAGCGGAACGTCATCACGGGATACCTCCCGGCCTCCAGGATATCGCGCCGGACGTTTTCCTCGATCTCCCGCCGGTCGCGCGGCGAAGGCTCCTCCTCGTCCACGCCGCCGCCGCGCAGGACGCCGACAACGCGCAGGGAATCGGCGCGGAATTCGGCCCGCACCGCCGGCTCACCGCCGATCTCGATCCGGAAGCCGGTGACCCGCAGCCTGAGGTCGTGGCCTACGGCCGCGAGCGCTCCCTCGCGGTAGACATGGACGAAGCAATCGCTCTGCTCAGGTTCGAAGACGCGCATCCGCGCCCATCACATCCGCTTGATGCGGAAATAGCGCGTGATGCCGGGGACCCACGTCGTCAGCATGGCCAGGAACGCGACCGCCACCAGGATCAGCAGCCATTGCCACCAACTCATGGGTTCTCCTCCTTGTTTGGGTTGTGACCGGACAGGACCGGCGCGAGCTCCTCGCGTTCGAGGAGCCCGAAGATCATCCCTATCGCTTCGTCCACCGCCGCCGCCACCGGCGCGCTCAAGCCCATCTCCTCCTCGGTCCGCGCCGGCTCGCAGCCGACGATCAGCACGCGCCCGGGCGTTCCGCCCAGCCGCGCCAGCAGCGCGAAGACCGACCGCGGATCCATGCCGTGGGCATCGCCCAGACCCGGATCGTCCTCGCCGGGCCGGCCGAGATCGGGCTCGATCAGATAGACCGTTCCCGGCTCGCCGCCGCGCGGCGTGGCATCCACCAGGATCGTCGTCTCGTAGCCCCCCTCGAGCAGCTCGTAGGCCAGATGGACGCCGCGGATCCCGAAGTCGGCCACCCGCACGCGATCGGGAAGCGGCATCGCGGCCAGGCGGCGGGCGACCTCGACGCCGAAGCCGTCGTCGCCCAGGAAGATGTTGCCGACGCCGGCGATCAGGATCCGCCGGGAGTCTACATCCGCTTGATCCGCAGGTAGCGGACCATCTCCGGCCACGTCCGGAGCAGGACCAGGCCCGTGGCCAGCGCCAGCGTGCTCAGCACCGCGCGTTTCATGAGAGCTCCTTTCTTCCAGCGGCTCGACCTCCTCCGGGTAGAAGTAGTAGAACCGCCCATGCCAGCTATGCAGATCGCTTGCCGGGTCGTCCTCCAGGCTCACCGCCACGTAGACGGCATCCTCCACGTCCTTGTAGATCCCCTCGACGCGCGCCGCGCGGCCGGCGAGGAACAGGTCCATGGAGTCGGCCCGCCGGCTGGGCCGCAGCCGGACGCGCGAGCCCTTCGCCACCCGCGCCTCTCCGATCTCCAACGACGCCTCCTCGGGTGGCACCGCTCCGGGCGGATTCAGGAACGATTCCCAGTCGGCCAGTCCTTCCCCCTCGCCCGTCAGGGAGAGGGGGCCAGGGGGTGAGGCTTCGAAGGGCAGGCCGCTCGATCTATCGACGGGCCCCAGCGAGCGCACCGCGCCGTGCAGGCGCTCGAACAGCTCGGGCGGAATGGCGTCCGAACGCTCGATGATCTGCCGCGCCCGCTCGTCGGTGCCCATCGCCTCGCGTTTCTCCTCCTCCGTCAGGGTCATCACCCGCAGCGTCAGGATCTCGTCGATCTCGGTCGCGTCGCAGAGGTCTCCGGGGCTCTCCGGCGCCACCTGCGGATAGTCGTAGAGGATGATGGGCGACGACAGCAGCACGTCTCTGGCGCCTTCCTGGCCGATGAGGACCGGCCAGGTGTGCAGGTTCGTGCACGCCGCCGACGGCGGATCGAGCAGCGAGACGAACGCTCCCCCGCGCACGGCCAGCAGCGTGTGGGCGCCGATCAGCGCGCGACGGAGCGCCTCCTCGCGGTCGGTCCCTTGCCAATCTGCGGCGTTCTCAATGCGCACCCGGACCTTGATCAGTCCGCCTGCGGGCTCGGCGGTGACGCGTACCAAGGCCGAGACCGGCCAGCGCTCGCGCACGATCCGGGCGGCGATGCCGCCGTCCGCCGTGCGCACCAGCTCGACGTCCCGTCCGGCCGGCGCCTCGATCGGGATCTGCCGCTCCCGGGCGAGCAGCTCGGAAAGGACGATCGTCTCGTCGAAGCACCGCTCGACCCCCTCCTCCCAGGTCACCAGCGTGCGGTCCCCGACCTCCAGGGTCTCGACCGGACGGAACGCGCCGCCCGCGGCGTCCAGGCTCTCTTCGATCGTCCTTGCCTGCACCTGCAGAAAGCGCAGCCGGAGGTCGATCTCGGCGGCATCACCAGGCTCGATCAAGCATTCGGTCTGCATCTCCCACGGCTCGCCGCCATAGCCGCGGGGCGCCACCACCCCGAACTGCCAGCGCATGCGGTTCTTCGCCGCCGAGGCCCGGTACGGGTAGAGCACGTAGCCCTCGTAGAGCACCGCATCGGCGATCTTCTGGGCCAGCTCGAAGCTCACGACGGCTTTTCCTCCTCGGCGCCCTGCAGCAGAGCCTCGAGCGCGTCGTCCCAGCTCGGCAGCGCCCGCCGGCCGCGGAAGCGGTGGAGCGCGTCGAGGCTCTCCCGCCGCAGGCGGATCCAGGCGCTGCCGGGGAAGTAATGGTCCATCAGCTCGCGCCAGACGCGCACCGGCAGGCGGAAGGACGCCTCCCGGTCCCACGGCACCGGCTCGACGCTGAAGCCGCTCTGGCCGCGCTGGAAGACCGTGCCGGAGAACAGCAGCAGCAGCGGGATCTCGCCGTCGTCCAGGCCGTGGAAGTACTTCGCCGCCGTCACCTCGAAGTCGTAGGTGCAGGTCACCGGCAGATCGACCTCCGTGCCGCCTTCGAAGCCGGGCACCATCAGCGAGGCGTGGGTCCACAGGACGGTCTTCAAGGTCTGGCCCCAGCGCTGCGGCTCGCCGAAGATCTCCAGCAGGCGCTCCTCTTCCGCCTCCGAGTACGGGCGCCGGCGCGGCTCGATCTGGATCTGGCAACGCAGCGCGATGGTGTGGACGCGCTCGCCCGTCGCCTCCGCGATGCGCAGCCGGAAGACCAGGGTGGGCACCGCGGCGTACGGCTCGGCGCGGGCTCCCAGCACTTCGAAGCTCAGGCTGCTCATCCCGCGTTTCCGACCGCGACGCCGGCCGTGGCGCTGCGCGCGCGCAGGCCGGCGAAGAAGCCCTCGATGGCCCGCCACGCCTCCTCGCCGCCCTGGAAGCCCTTCCAGTGGCGGCGGACGATCCCCACCAGCTCGTAGCAGGCGTCGATGGGGACCACCCAGCTCTCGAACCCCTCCGGCCGCTTGTAGACCAGCAGCGCTTCGACGTCCGGCGTGAGGCCGGCGAGCACCGGGTTCGCCCGCTCGACCTCCTGCCAGGTCTCCAGCGGCAGGAGCGATTCCGTAGCGCCGGCGGGGCTGGGATAGAACGCCACCGTGCGGCCGAGGGAGGAGTTGAAGAAGAAGAAGGCGAGATTGACCGGCACCTGCGCCCGCTCCCATTGCTCCTCGGTGAGCACCCGCGCGCCGAGGCCGAGGCAGCGCTCCGGCACGGCGCGGTACTTGCCGCCGCCCGCTCCGCCGGCGGTGAAGAGGAGATAACAGGCCCGGCAGGCGCACAGCAGGTTCCGCCTCTCCAGGTGGACGATGTGCGAGTGCCGGTCGGGGATGGGCTCGCCGCAGAGCTCGCACCGCTCGCCGGCCCGCGGCTGCGGCCGCGCCTCCATGAGGCCCCTCAGGCGGCGGATGAAGCCGGCGCTCTCCTCGCCGTCAGCCACGGCCGGCCTCGAGCTCGCTCGGGCAGCGCAGGCCGATCTGCACCAGGGAGTCGCCGGCGGGAGCCGCCTCGATGCCGTTCTCCTCGGCCACCCCTTCGACCTCGATGCGCGCCACCTCCGGCGCCGCCTCCTCGATGGCCCGCTCGATCGCCAGCTTCATGGTGACCGTCGAGGACGGGCAGCCGTGGCAGCTCCCTTCCAGGCGCAGGCGGACCACACCGTCAGCGACGCCGAGCAGCCGCACGTCGCCGCCGTGCGAGGCGAGGTAGGGACGGACGCGCTCGAGCGCCGCGGCGATCCGGCCCTCGATGTCCTGCGGGTGCAGGCCGTGGAGGATCATCAGGCTGGCGACGAGATCGTCCTTGGCGAAGCGATCGAAGAGCTCGCCGGCGTCCGCCTCGTCGACGATCTCCAGCAGCCGCTCGAGCCCGGCGCCGTAGAACTCCATGAGGAGCCGCACCAGCTCCTCGGCCGTCTCGCGGGCGCGCGGCTCGCCGCCCGCCCGCACCTCGGCGAGCAGCGTCTCGATGCGGTCGCTGACCGCGCGGAGATTCTTCGCCTGCGGCACCGGTGTCCTCCGGGGCCTCAGCCGTTGTGCGGCAGGATCGGCGAGTGGCGCTGCTCCACCACCTTGCCGCCGCCGAGGTACATGTGGACGCCGCACGGCAGGCAGGGATCGAAGCTGCGGACCGTGCGCATGACGTCGATGCCCTTGAACTTGTCGGGCGGGTTCTCCTCGTAGATGGGGCATCCCTGGACAGCGTCCTCATAGGGTCCCGGCGTGCCGTAGACGTCGCGCGGGTTGGCGTTCCAGGGCGTCGGCGGGTACGGGTGATAGTTGGCGATCTTGCCGTCGCGGATCACCATGTGGTGCGAGAGCACGCCGCGCACCGCCTCGGTGAAGCCGCAGCCGATGGCGTCCTTGGGCACCTCGAAGGTCTCCCAGGTCTTGGTGTGGCCGGCCCGCACCTCCTTCAAGGCCTGGTCGATGAAGTGCAGGGCGCAGGCCGCGGCGTAGGCCTGGAAGTAGGTGCGCGCGCGGTTGCGCTCGATGGTGTTGCTCCACTTGGGGACCTTCCACTCGAAGGTCACCGCCGGCTTGAGGGCGGTGCGCGGCAGGTTGATGACGACGCTGTTGCCCGTCGCCTTGACGTAGCCGATGTCCACCAGGCCGGAGAGCGCCGTGGACCACAGGCGCGCGATCGGTCCGCCGCCGGTGTCGAGGGCCAGATGGTCCTTGCCGTCATACCAGCGCGGCGACATCACCCAACTGTAGTTGCCGTCGAAGTCCCGCTTCTGCGGCTTGGGGATGGTGTGCTGGTTCCACGGATGGCGCTCGTCCACCGGGTTGCCCAGCGGATCCTGTTTGACGAAGATCTCGTGCCCCTTCCAGTCCTCGTAGTAGGAGCTGCCGAGCAGGATGCGGATGCCGAGGTTGATCTTCACCAGGTCGTTGGTCACCAGCTTGCCGTCGACGACGACGCCCGGGGTCACGAACATGTGGCGGCCCCAGTTGGTCATGTCCTTGTAGTGGAAGTTGCAGACCTCGGGGTCCTGGAAGCTTCCCCAGCAGCCCAGCAGGATGCGGCGGTTGCCCACCTCCTCGTAGCCGGGCAGGGCGTCATAGAAGAAATCGAAGAGGTCGTCGTGCATGGGCACGACCCGCTTCATGAACTCGACGTAGCGCATCAGGCGGGTGAGATAGTCGGTGAAGAGCTGGATCGTCGCCACGGTGCCGACGCCGCCCGGGTAGAGGGTCGAAGGATGGACGTGCCGCCCCTCCATGAGGCAGAACATCTCGCGGGTCATGCGGCTCATCTGCAGCGCTTCGCGGTAGAACTCGCCGGTGAACGGATTGAGCGAGGTCATGATGTCGCCGATGGTGCGGTAGCCGTGGGCGCTCGCCTGCGGCGCCGCGGTCTGCGCCGCCTTCTCCCACACCCCGGGATTGGTCTCGCGCACCATCTTCTCGCAGAAGTCCACCCCGACCAGGTTCTCCTGGAAGATGTTGTGGTCGAACATGTATTCGGCGGCTTCCCCTAGATTCATGATCCACTCGCCGAGATGCGGCGGCTGGACGCCGTAGGCCATGTTCTGGGCGTAGACCGAGCAGGTGCAGTGATTGTCGCCGCAGATGCCGCAGATGCGGCTGGTGATGAAATGGGCGTCGCGCGGGTCCTTGCCCTTCATGAAGATGCTGTAGCCGCGGAAGATGGACGACGTGCTCCAGCACTCCGCCACCTTGCGCTGCCCGAAGTCGATCTTGGTGTAGATCCCCAGGCTGCCGACGATCCGGGTGATCGGGTCCCAGTGCATGTCCACCAGGTTCGGCTTGGAGCCCGCCGTCGCACCCGCCGTCTTGGTTTCCACGCTCGCGACCGTCATCGGCCACCCCCTTTCGGTGAGCTCTCCGTCTTGACCTTCTTGGGATCGACTCCGGTCTGGTCCCGCAGCGTGGACTTGCCGACCGGACGCCCGGCCTCCTTCTCCGCGGCCTCGTAGCGACCCGGCTCCTTGCCCTTCTTCTTCACCACGTCCTCTCCCCGGCCGGTGACGCTCTTGCCCACGTTCTTCGGGCCACCCTTCTCGTTGCGGGTGACGCTGTCGTGCGGATCGCGAGGCATATCTCCCTCCTTCGCCTACTGCCAGGTCTTTTCGTACCCCGTCGCCAGCTCCTTGCCGCGGTGACGCCACTTGGGTTCCTTGTCGACGGTCCTCGCGGTCATGCCCCGCAGGGCCCGCATGATGCCGCCGTAGAGGCCGCTCACCCCGGTCGACACCGTGGCGCCGGGCGGCTCGTCCATGAACGGCATGAATTTGTCGGGAAACCCCGGCATGGTGCAGCCGATGCAGATGCCGCCGACGTTCGGACAGCCGCCGACGCCGTTGATCCAGCCCCGCTTGGGCACGTTGCACTTGACGACCGGCCCCCAGCAGCCGATCTTCACGATGCACTTGGGCGAGCCGTACTCGTGCGCGAAGTCGCCCTGCTCGTAGTAGCCGGCGCGGTCGCACCCTTCGTGCACGGTATGGCCGAAGAGCCAGGTCGGCCGCAGCATCTCGTCGAGCGGGATCATCGGCGCCTGGCCGGTGGCCTGGTAGAGCAGGTAGAGGATGGTCTCGGAGAGGTTGTCTCCCTGGATGGGGCAGCCCGGCACGCAGACGATGGGGATGCCGGCCTTCGACTTCCAGTTCCAGCCGAGATAGTCCGGCACGCCCATGGCGCCCGTCGGGTTGCCGGCCATGGCGTGGATGCCGCCGTAGGTGGCGCAGGTGCCCACCGCCAGCACCACCAGCGCCTTCGGCGCCAGGCGGTCGAGCCACTCGCTGGTGGTCATCGGCTGGCCCGTCGCCGGGTTGTTGCCGAAACCGCACCAGTAGCCTTCCTTCTTGATCGCCTCGTTGGGGATCGAGCCCTCGACCACCAGCACGAACGGCTCGAGCTCGCCGCGGTCCGCCTTGTGGAACCATTCGATGAAGTTGTCGGCGCCGCCCACCGGACCGCACTCGAAGTCGATCAGCGGCCAGTGCACCGCGATCTTCGGCAGCCCGGGCAGGGCGCCCATGGCGATCTCCTCGATGCTCGGCTGGGTCGCCGCGGTCAAGGCCACCGAGTCGCCGTCGCAGCTCAGCCCCGCGTTGATCCATAGGATGTGCACCACCGGTTCAGCTTGCCCGGAAGACTCTGCTGAAGGTGCCATGTCCACTCCTCTCTCGCCTGTATCGCGGTACGAGGGGTGCAAGTTTTGTACCGCGGGCGGCCGCGGCCTGCCCTTCGAGACCTCACCCCCTGGCCCCCTCTCCACAAAAGTGGAGAGGGGGAAATAACTGCGAAGAATGTTGCTGATTCGGAGTCGTTCCCCCTCTCCAGCTTGCTGGAGAGGGGGCCAGGGGGTGAGGTCTCGAAGGGCATGCCGCTCCGGCCGTGTAGGAATGACCAAGGACCTCATGTATCTTTGGAAAGGGCCGCGGCCCCCTTGCCATGCACGAGCTCTCCATCGCCATCAGCCTTGTGGAGGCCGCGTGCGAGAAGGCGGCCGAGCTCGGCGGCGTGCGCGTGGAAGCCCTGCACCTGCGGCTCGGGCCGCTCTCCGGCGTGGTCCGCGACGCGTTGCTCTTCTCCTTCGACCTCGCCGCCGCGGGGACGGCGATCGAGGGCGCCCGCCTGGAGATCGAGGACGTGCCGGTGGTGGTCTTCTGCACGAGCTGCGGCGCCGAGCGGCAGTTGCCGAGCATCCAGCGCTTCCGCTGTCCGGTGTGCGATACGCTCACCCCCGACGTCGTCCACGGCCGGGATCTCGAGCTGGCCGCGCTGGAGGTGACCGAGAATGCAACCCCGGATCGTTGAGGTCCGCCAGGGAGTCCTCAAGAAGAACGATCTCCTCGCCCGCGAGCTGCGCCAGCGCTTCCGCGCCGCCGGGGTGTACGTCGTCAACCTGGTGTCCAGCCCGGGGGCGGGCAAGACGGCCCTGCTGGAGGCGACGCTGCGCGATCTGCAGCCGGAGCACCGCGTCGCCGCCCTGGTCGGCGACCTGGCCACGGACCGCGACGCCCAGCGCCTCGGCCGTTCGGGAGCCCGGGTGCGGCAGATCACCACCGGCACGGTCTGCCACCTGGACGCCGAGATGCTGGATGCGGCGCTGGCGGACTGGGACCTCGAGGACCTGGACTTCCTCTTCGTCGAGAACGTCGGCAACCTGGTCTGCCCGGCGAGCTACGACCTCGGGGAGGATCTGCGCGCCGTCCTCCTCTCGGTCACCGAGGGCGAAGACAAGCCGCTCAAGTACCCGACCATCTTCAACGGCGCGGACCTGGCGCTGATCACCAAGACCGACCTCGCGGAGGCGGCCGGGTTCGACCGCGAAGAAGCCCTGAACAACCTCAACGAGGTACGGCCTGGAATCGAGGTCCGGGAGACCTCGGCGCGCACCGGCGCGGGGATGGCGGCGTGGCTCGATCGGCTGCGGGAGCTCGCGTCGCACCGCGGCAGGCAGGGCGCCCGATGAGGGCTCAGATGTGGCAGCTCGCCAGCCCGCGCTTCTCCAGGTACTGCTGGTGGTAGTCCTCGGCGCGCCAGAACTCGGCGGCGGGCTCGATCTGCGTCACGATCGGCCGCCGGAACCGGCCGCTCTTCTCCAGCCGCTCCCTTGAGGCGCGCGCCGCCTGCTCCTGCTCCGGCGTGTGGAAGAAGACGACCGAGCGGTACTGCGTGCCGACGTCCGGCCCCTGGCGGTTGAGCGTCGTCGGGTCGTGGTTCTCCCAGAAGACGTTCAGCAGGTCGTCGTACGAGACGGCCTCGGGATCGTACTCGACCTGCACGACCTCGGCGTGGCCGGTGGTATCCGAGCAGACGTCCCGATAGGTAGGGTTCTGCAGATCCCCGCCGGCGTAGCCGACGGCGGTGACCTTGACTCCCTTGACGCGGCGGAACTCCGCCTCCACCCCCCAGAAGCAACCCGCTCCAAACGTGGCGATGGCCATGTGCGTTCTCTCCCTTTCTTGGCTGAGGATTCTACGCTCCTCGCCCGCCTACAACAGCGCTCCGACCGGGGATGTTTCAGCCCGGCTCGACAAGCGCCGCGATCGCTTACGGCAGGAATCCCAGCCTGTCGTACAACCCCGGCAGATCGTCGATCCCCGGCCAGGGCCCCGCCAGGAAGTAGTACTGGAGATCGCCGGTGCTGAGCTGCTCGATCCAGACCTCGACCTGCGAGGTGGTGAACTTGACCAGGTTGGGCCACAGGAAGCCGTTGGGCCGCGGCCCGATGATGCGCACGAAGACCTCCGAGCGGCCGGGCACGGCGCCGCTGACGCACAGGGTCTCCGGCACGCAATCCGCCTCCTGCACGCCCGTGATCACCGCGCCGGCGGTGATGCGGACCTTGAAGCGGAAGTTCGGAATCCGGCTGGTCGTCAGCCAGGCGCCGGCCGGCGGAGCGGGAGCGCCGAACTCGGCCGCGCCGTGAACGGAGCCGTTGTAGACCGCGACGGTATCCCGGGCGTTGCCGTTGAACGACCAGACGGCGATCAGGCCCTGCACGGGTCCGCTGATCGGTCCGGCGAGATCCTGCTGGATCTGCGCCTGGGTCCTGGCCACGTTCCACAGGCTCACCTCGTCGATCGAGCCGGCGGGTGTGAACTGCCAGGAAACGTCGCTGCCGATGCGCAGAGCGGCGGTGCTGGTGGTGGGAGCCCCTTCCGCCCTGATGCCTGTCTGCAGGCCGTTCACGTAATGGCGGCGGTTGGCGCCGTCCCAGGTGACCGCGACGTGAGTCCAGACGCCCGCCGGAATCGTGCCGCTGATCAACAGAGATCCGACTCCGCGCAGGTAGGAGTGCATGTTCGTGCCGCAGATTCCTACCCACCAGGCCTGGGTAAAGTCCTTGCCGGCAATGCTGGTGCAGCCGCCCACGTCCGTGAGCCTCACCCAGGCTTCAAAGGTGAAGCCGGTGGTGGGATTGAGATACGGATTGTGCGGCACCTCGACGTAACCCGAATTGCCGTCCAGCTCCAGTGTGCCTCCGAACGGCTGCGCCTGAACCGCCGGAGTCCATAGCAGAACCAGGACCATTCCCAGGAACCCACAGAACAGCGCCTGCCGCCGACCCGCTCGCCGTGCATCGAGGAATGCGCTCATGAGGACCTCCTTCTCCCGTAGAGAACCACCTATGGGATATCACTATATCCAAACGGGAGTTACAGCGGGAGATGGGCGCTCGTCGAGCTGGGTCAACGTAGCCTGCGCTGAACATTCTTGCGCGACGGGAGAGTTTCAGCTCAATGGCTGAAGTTCACCGTCAGAACGTAATGAACGCTGACCGGCTTGCCCTCTAAGGTCGCCGGCCGGAACACCCACTGGCGCACCGCTTCGAGAGCGGCGGCGTCCGCCTCCTTGCCGACGCCGCGCAGGATCTTGACTTGCCGCGTGCAGCCGTCCTGGTCGATGACCGCCTCCACGATCACCACGCCGCCCTCGCCGGACGACAAATAGGACGGCCCATGGTGATGGATGATCACGGGCCGGGTGGCGCCTTCGGCCGTGGCGGGCGGAATCTCCGCCGGCTCCAGCGGCGGGTCTCCTTTCTTCTTGCAGAGAGCGATGCGCGCGGAATCGGAGAGACGAGCCGGTTTTTCCGCAGCGGTTTGGACCGCGGGAGCCGGCGTCTCGGAGGGCGGCTCCTGGCCGAAGACGGCAACGGCGGCGATCAGGCCAAAGAGCGCCAGCATGGAGGCGGAGAGGCTGAGGCGGCGCATGTGCTTTGTCCCTCCTGGGGAGATCCTCGCCCCTCATTTTACCTCGGTCAGGTAGGAGGTAAGCCGCTGGATTTTTCCGTCTCTCATCGCGAAGACATCGCAGAATACCGCGTTGAGAAAGCCGCCATCTTTCCTCTCGGCTCGCACCGTCCCTTCCGCGACCACGACGTCGTTCTCTTCGACCATCCGGGAAATGGTAATGGTCGGACGACCCATGAATGCGGGGTTCTCGATCTCCCCGTCGAACGCATCCTTTCCGACGAGATGAAATGCGCCCGGCATGTCCCACTCGACGTCGTCGGTCAGGCAGGACAGGATCTGCTCGTGGTCCGATTTCCTGAAGCCGTCCATGTACCTTTCAACGGTTCTCTTGTTCTCCGTCACTGTGAAACCTCTCTGAGCGGCGATCGTTCACTTCGCCAGCGGTACGAGCTTCGACTTCCGGATCTTGCCGTCTCGGGTTACGAGGGGAACCCGGTGGACGATGCTGGTGGAGGCTATGAGCTCGTCGGCGGGGTCGCTGCTGAAGTCGAGGTCGTGGATACCCAGGCAGATCTCGAAGGTGAGAGGCCAAGTGTGGATCTTCGACAGGGCGCGGACCACATCTGGGTCCGTTAGATCCATCTCGACCCGACCGAGCTGGACCAGCTTTGAGATCTCCCACAGGACGATTCCCGAGATGCTCCAGGTGTCAGCGGAGAGAATCTGACGCTCTTTCGCGGTCAGGGAGCCCTGGAGGGCATGGATCACGATGTGGGTGTCAAGATTCAGCATCCCACTTCAGGCCCGTGGTCAGGAGATCTCCATGCACCCGAATCTTGCCCGCGAGGCTCCCAATCAGCGAAGAGGATTCGGTCTCGATGGGTACCAGCTTCGCTATCGGCTTGCCGTGCTTCGTGATGACGATGCCCTCGGGCCCTAACCGGTCGAGGATAGCGAGACACTCCTGCTTGAACTGTGTGGCTCCGATCGTACTCATGAAGGTGAGTCTAGCAGTGGACAGAAATTCTGTCCACTCCTGGGGAGGCGGAAGCTAGTTGCGCTTGCGTTTTGCAGTCGTCGGCGCCACCATGCAGGCATGAAGGTCCAGATCACCATCCGCGATGTTCCGAGCGCGGTCAAGGATGAGCTGGCCGCTCGGGCTGCCCTCCAAGGAAAGTCGATGCAGAAATACCTGCGCGCCGAGCTGGAGCGTCTGGCTGCGCGCCCGCCCGTCGAGAAAATCCTCGAGCGCATCCGAGAGCGCAAGGCGACGGTAGGAACCAGGCTCTCCCCAGAGGAGATCCTTGCCCACCGTGACGCGGACCGCCAGTGAGCGCGATGTAGCTGGTGAAATGGTGAGACTGCAGGTAGGCAACGGATTGCCGGGTTGCTACAAAGCAGCACGGACTGCCTGCGCACCCGAGATGCTGGGTAGGCCACTCACACGGCGACTTCGACGACCTCCTCCTCGATCGGAGGAGGAATCGGTTCGTCATGGATTCTGAGGCTCTCGAGGTAAGCCTCGATTGCTTCCTGGATGTTGGACAGAGCTTCTCGTCGGGTCATCCCTTGCGAGATGCACCCCGGAAGGGATGGCACCTGAGCCACGAACACACCGTCTTCATCTGGCTCGATCAGTATTCGGTACTTAATCACCCGCTTCCTTCCAGACGCCGCGGGATGGTAGCTCCCGCTGGTCAAGCCGTGGTCGATCAGCACATGGCAAACGGGATCCGCTTGTCCTTCCGCCTCCTACGAGGAAGGCCTGCCGCCTTGCAGAGGAACTCTAGGACGATTTCGAGATGCTCCAGCCGTCAGCAGAGAGGATCTGACGCTCTTTCGCGGTCAGGGCGCCCCGCGAAAAGGTAGAAATCTCTTTCGGCTGAGCTCGGCCGTCCCAGCTAGCTACTTCTCCCTAGAGAACCTCTTCATCCAGGCGATAAGCTTCTCCGGCTCCTCAACCTCCATCCAGGACTGGCCTCCTCTTTGGATAAACGTCGCAAACAAGATTTTTGACAGCTCACCTTCAGTCGCAGCTTCTCTTCTGGCGCGATCATCTGACGACAAAGTGAGAAGTGCGTAAGTAAAGTACAGAGGATTTGAAAATGCATATCGTCCCGAATCTGCCTCATATCTAATGAGTCCGCCGCGGTACTGACATTGAAGTTCCAGAAGATAATTCGTCAGATTCCCCGAAGGGTAGTCCGGTTCGATTTTGCGGATTGCGGCTAAGAGTTCGCTGTGTCTTGCGCCATCAGCTCCCGAATCTGCAAGAGCTGTTAAAATGAGACGTGTGTTATCGAAGCGTCTGATTCTTTCTCGCCGCAACGCACGCCCGAAGGCTGCCTTTAATGTATCGGCCGAATCCTGAACATATCGCGCAATAGCGGACTCCAAATGGTGAGTGTCAAACTCGAATCTCTTATCGCAAGTCTCTGCTATATTCGCCGCAAAGCATAGATTGAGGCCCAATTGATGAGCAACAGAAGCTACTCCATTAGCGTAACGGGAAATTTCACTCTTTAGGTTGCCATGAAAGATAACGTTTAGGAGGGCTTCTCCCTTGACAAGTACCTGCCGGATCTCCTGGTCATCCATCAAAGGTACTCGAACTTCTGAGACTCGGTTGTGCATTTCACGGTCATACTCAATGACCTCCCTGGCAGTATCCACCGCCCCAATTAGTACGAGACGTACATCAGGGTAAGAGTCTGCCATGTCCATAAACACTTTCATGGCCTGTGCGACGCGAACCTTTTCTGGAGTCGACATTTTGTGAAAGTCCTCCAGAACGAGACACGCCCGCGCCATTCCAAGAAATTCAGCGAGCCGTTCAGGCGTTATCTGAAGGGCGATCGTGCGCGCCCTCGTCTCCTCCTCTACGAAATCAGCTGAAGCTTCAACTTCTGCCTTCAGTTTTGCATACTCTGCCGAGAAGTTTACCTTGCTTTGATTGCCCGATTTAGATGTCTTGCTTGAGGCAATAAACGCACCTAAATGGTCGAATGCTCGAGCGAGAACTTGCGAGAAGGTCGTTTCAGCAACACACCTAACAGTAACGTGAGTCTCATAAATCTGATTGAGTTTGTTTACGAGGAGAGTCGTCTTACCGGAGCCTGAAGGGCCATATACGACAACCTGCTTACCAGGGGTGCGAAGAGAGTCAACAAGTTGATCGTTAACGCTATCGCGCTCAACAAATGTAAGGCGCGCCGGCCGCGTCGGGGTAAATACTTCTATAACCGAGTACTTCAATGTTCACGCCTTCCTTTCAGATCATGGCCATCGACCGAACTGTCCAATCGGCAGCGGAGCTGGCTTCTGCAACAGAGACCTCAAAAGCTTAGCATGTCTGCTGCCTTCTTAGCCACTGACTGCGAGAGAAGCTTTTCACTAAGCCCGGCGAAAGCACCCAAAAGAAGAGCTAATCTGGCATCCGATTCAAATTCTGAGAAATCCAATTGTCCAACCGTAAGGGTAGCCATTTTAGTCGAAAACAAAAGGCCTGCGAGTAGGGCAAGCAATCCTGCGAACACCAGTCTAAGGGTAGGCTCAAGACGGTCCTCTTCGAGTATGTGCAGATCAAAGAACCCCAGCACCGTCTTACGAGAGCCGAAAGAGAGCCAAACACCGGCCATTGCTGCGGCCCAGACGTAGAGAAATGCCTCGACCGAAGGGAGGACAGAAAATGCTCGAAGCGCCAAAGCCGCTGCTGTTGCCGGTAGAGCGATTAATAGGGCGCGAAACCCCAGCTGCTTCATGTATCTATTTTTAACGATTGCACCCTCGGCCGCCACGACTTGGTCTTGGAGCTGAGCGAGAGCGCGTCTTCCAAGTTCGGGTTGTGCATGAGGGCCGACCAGTCCCGCCTGGGCCAGCGACAACAGAGGACGGAAGTAGTCAAAGTAGCGAGGGTTGCCTGGAGGGAAGAGTGATTCGAGCACGACTAGGCTGCGATCGATCGAATCCTGAAGAGCCAACTGATCGTCTGGAACAGGCCCATCAAGGCCAGGCGCGACATGGAACATAATCCGCCGAGCTTGCGAGTCGCTGGGCGGATCAGGCGAAACGACGAAAGCTCCTTGAGCCATAACTCTCAGCCTAGAAGGCCCTTCCACAGCACGAACAGGAGTCCGGGGAACCTCCCACCATTTTGATAGCGTGGGTGCGCTGAGCTTCGACAAGCTTAGACTGGGTAAGCTCCCGGTCGAGGAAGTTGAGTTCGCGAAGGAGTTCGTCTTCGCTGGTTGTGCGCCTAAGTGAAGACTTCGCCTCGAGACGGTCTTTGACACCTTTTAACTGGGCTGGAAGCATGCCTTGTCTCCTTTCCCTCAATATAACAGTGCTTCACTGGGGCGCCCCCCAACTAACCGATTGCGATGAGCCTCTTATCGACCACCTTGGCGTCGCGAAGTGACCAATAGCCAGGCATCTATCTCCTTTCCGCGGAAGCACTTAGATAAGGATAGGACAATCCAGAATCTGCGTCAACGGGTGCGCAGCGTGCGGCTATCCCCGCCAGTGTCATAGAGCAGATCGACCTCGCGACTGAATCGGACCCGGATGACGCTCGACTCGTCGTGCTACTCGCCCGCCTTCGCAGCCCCCTCGCCGTCCTCGCTCAGGTAGTACAGGTGGTGCCAGACGACATCGCGAAAGATGGTATTCCCTGAGAAGACGAGCACCGAGCTGTAGCCGGGGAGAGTAGCCACGACGTCTTCCAGTTGCGTCGCCTCGAGGACCTCGGCCACGAAGCCTCCAGCGCCTGGCTGCGTGACGAGTAGCAACTGGGTCTGCTCGATCTTCAGCATCTTCAAGACCAGCCCTTTGGCCCGCCGGAACGGCGAGTCCTCGTCGAACCAGGAGGGGAGCTGGAAGTGGCCCGTGATCCGCAAGACTCCCATCTCGTTCAGGTCGCGGCTGAGGCTCGACTGCGTGGCCGGGATTCCCATCTTCTGGCCCTCGATCGGCGGGTCGCTGGTCATCAGGATGTTGCGGATCGCTTCGCGGCGGCGGTCCTGCATCTTGGTGATGCCGACCGCCGGTGATCGCCAACCTCCATGACATCAGGCTTCGCGTTCTTTCCGTCCAGATCTCGCCGTTGTTATACCGTTATCCGTCCGGAAGTAGCGGCGCCTTGGATCCTGCGGCCCCGTCCCGAGCTCGCGCAGCAGGCCGCTATCAACGAGCCGGGCGAGCCGTGCGCGTGTGGCGCGCGGGGTCAGGCCAATCTTCGCTGCGATTTCACTCGTCAGCAAGCCCTTGTCATCGGCCAGCGCGTCCATAACAGTCTGGTCGGTATCGTCGAGGGAGGGATGGCCGACTCGCTCGGAAAAGATGGTGACGCGGAAGCGCGTGGCGATCTCCTCGAACAATGGCGCTGCGAGTCCCGCCTCACGGCAGGCGCCCGTCATGCGTTGCACCCCGCTCCCCCATTGCTCGATCAGACCGAGGGCGTGGAATACCCGACCGATCACCCGGTTGCGCAGTTTCGAGACGCCGCGGGGCAGGTCTTCGACCGTGAGGCCGAATGGCAGGAGGCCCGGGTTTTCGATCTCGAGGCGGTTATCGAAAATCGAGACTCGGATCGGAGCGCCGCGTTGCGCGTAATCGGCGTGCGCCACCGAGTTGATCAAGGCCTCGCGCACGGCCACAGGCGGCAGATTCCAGAGCTCCTTGCGCCGTACGGCGCCGATCTCGGCGCCGTGGAGGGTGTGCTTTCCGACGAAGGCGATCGCCTCCTCGATGGCACGCACGGGCAGAGAGCGAATCTCCGCGCGATCCACGATCCGGCTCTTGTCCGTTCCGGCGAATCGGCCCGCCTGGATCCAGGCGTCGGGGAAGTGTCGCTCGCGGTCTTTCCCGAAGAGGAGCATCCCGCCGACGGTGGGCACCTTTCGTCCCTGATGGTCCGTCACGAGGCGCAGGCTTTCGAGATCGCGCCGGGTGAGCTTGCGCACGGGGGCAAAGGACTCGGAAGCAGCTCGGAAGTCCAACGCTTCCGAGCCGAGCCCCGGCATCGGCTGCTCGTCGAAGCCTTCACCCCGAGAGAAGCGACGAAGCTCTTCGATCATCTCCTGATCTGCCCGCCGGTTGGTCGAGCCGACGCGCACGTAGACGCCGCTCTCCAACCCCTCGCTCTTGAGGTAGTGCGGGCGGCTTGGGCTCGGGTGAACCTGCACCGCCAGAACCTGGGTGCGGCGCCATGGGAGGATCTCGATCTCGGGCACGAGCCGCGGGGCTATGCTGTCGCTGATCAGGTTGGCCGCACGCTCCTCGAGATCGAGCGGGTCACGGACACCACGGACATGGCCCGTGCGGTCCTCCACGCCGACGAGCAGGGTTCCGCCGGCGGTGTTCGCGAAGGCGACGATGGTTTTCAGCGCCCCAGCAGGCGCGGAGAGATCGCGTTTAAACTCCAGCGTCTTCCCCTCCGGACGTTTGAGCAGGCCGACGAGATCCACAATGCTCGGAATTCTACTAGGAAGTGTCCCTACACATCAAACTTCCGAGCTCGAGGTCGCCTTCCCCTCGCCGTCCTCGGTCAGGTAGGAGTTCAGGTGGTGCCAGACGACGTCGCGAAAGATCGTGTTCTCGGAGAAGACGAGCACCGAGCTGTAGCCGTGAAGGGTAGCCACGACGTCTTCCAGTTGCGTCGCCTCGAGAACCTCGGCCACGAAGCCTCCGGCGCCTGGCTGAGTGGTGAGCAGCAACTGGGTTTGCTCGACCTTCAGCATCTTCAAGACCAGACCCTTGGCCCGCCGGAACGGCGCGTCCTCGTCGAACCAGGAGGGGAGCTGGTAGTGGCCCGTAACCCGCAGGACTCCCATCTCGTTCAGGTCGCGGCTGAGGCTCGACTGCGTCGCCGGGATTCCCAGCTTCTTCAGACGGGCCAGCAGCTCCTTCTGGTCCTCGATCGGCGGGTCGCTGGTCATCAGGACGTTGCGGATGGCTTCGCGGCGTCGGTCCTGCATCTCGCGCTTGGACGGCATTCCGGGGTTCTCCTTTTTGATATGAGGCTGGAGCATAGCAGCCGTCTGCCTCGGCACTCAAGGAGCTGCGACAACGAACGTGGTACCTCTATGATGCGCCGTCGTACCGTTATGACGCCTCGTACAACGCTATGCTGAGCCGCGGGACCGTTACGCCGGTTTGTATAGCGCTATGACGGCCGGCAATAGCGCAATGCTGGCCGGTATCACCCTTATGACGAGACGCGGGATCGCTATGACGGACCGCGGGACCGTTACGACGAGCTGTCATAGCCTTACCGCGGCCGCGATAGGAGTACGATGAGCCGACGTACCACTATGACAAGCCGCGGGATCGCTAGGCGGAGCGCGGGACTGTTATGACGAGCCGGCGTGCCACTAAAAAAGCCGCGGGACCGCTATGACGAAGCGTGGGAGTGTTATGACGAGCCGTCGTACTGTTACGCCAAGCCGCGGGAGCACTATGACGGAGCGCGGGAGTGTTATGACGAGCCGGCGTACCGCTACGAAAGCCGCGGGTAGTGGGGTATTAGGAAGTTGCTGCGGCTCCCAAGGTGGTAGCGTAGGGAGATGGAGCGACGAAACGAGGATCTCGCCATCCTCATCGGAGCCGCGCTAGTGGGCGCGTGGCTTGGCAATCTTCCCGCTGAGCTACCTTGGCCCACGCTCCTGCTTGCCCTTGGCCTACTCCTGCTCTTGGGAGTGCTTGTCCAGCGGATTCGAGCCGACAGCCCTCCCTCCGTCCGTGGAGATATCGGCCTCAGAATCCTTGATCCGGAGTTCTCGGGCGGGACGGTCAGCTTTTACGTTGCCTTGCGTGCACCGACCGATCCTGGTTTATGGATCGTCTGTAACGCGCCAATCATAACGTCGAATGCAGGGCTTCGAATATGGCGGGAAGGCGAGCAGATGCCCGCCGGTAAAGTCATACAGACGTTTGAATATCAACGCTTCGCCTTCATCTGGTTTTCGAACATTGACGAGGAAACCGGCAAGCCTCAGCGGGCGGAAGTCCAAGTCGTGATCGCGGCACGCCAACCACTGAAGAGGATACGCGTCCGAAGCGCGACACGGCGAAACGTGAGATGGATTACCGCGAAAATCAATGCCGCTAACTCGCGGCTGCCCTAAGCAAGTCCGCCATCTCCCACGGCTTCCGGGCGATTCCGGCCTTCATGGCGGGCGTCATGCGGATGCTCCGGTGGATCTTGACGAAGTTGTAGTAGGCAAAGAAGAGCGCCAGATTCGCCCGCAGGTTGGACCGCTTCCGGCTGAAGCCGTTCGATAGGCGCGTCATCCGCCGCAGGTGCGTGCGGATCGTCCAGTTGTGCCGCTCGATGCGGCTGGTGCCCATGCGCTTCTCCTCCGGCTCCCCGTAGACTGCTATCTTCTCGCTGCCTTTAAGGCGCGGCGGAGCGTACCGCCGCCCTTCTTCCCCGCCTACGTTCGCGAACTCCTTCACGACCATGCCGTAGGCAACTCGGGCGCCCAAGTTGTAGGAGATCGTCTCGGGATAGCCGTTCCAGCCGTCCGTACTGATTTGGAACTCTCCAGCCGTGGCGGCGTCCAGGTCCGCCATGAAGTCGTGCGCGTCCCAGGTGTTCCGCTTGCCGCACTTGAAGCTGAGCACCAGCTTTGAGGAGCGCTCGATGGCGACGAACGTGTAGCAGTCGCCAGCGTCCAGGTCGGTGATTCCCTTCCGCGCCTTCGTCGCTTCCTTGCACCGGACGAACGTCCACAGCTCGTCGCACTCGACATCGGCCACCGGCACGCCCTTGACCGTCTCGGCGAGCATGCGCTCGCACCCCGGCCCCACCTGCGCCAGGAGTCGGAGGACGGTTTTCTTCTCCGTCCCCGTCAGGCGCTCGATGGCGCGTACGCTGACACCTTCAACGAGCAACTGAAGCACCTGCAAGGCGCGCTCGACAGGCAGGCGCATCTTGCCTAGCGGGCGGGCGCGGCGCTCTGAGGAGATCTTGCGGCAGGTGAGGCAGCGGTAGCGCTGCCGACCGTCTGAGGTACGACCGAACCGCTTAGTAGCGGACTGGCAATGCTGGCAGGGGGTGGGGATGCTCACGGCTCTCGCCTCCGGGAATTTCCAGGGGGCGGGCCGGGGTATAATGAGCGCGGCCGGCGATCATCCGAGGCTCCGTCCTCTGGGTGGTTGTCACCAGAGCCGGGCCGCTGTTAGCGCAGCAGCTCGGCTCGCTTCTCTCACCATCGAAGTACAGCCCCCACCACGCGCCCGCTTCCCGGTCCGTTCCCCAACGCTCCCCGGTAGGCGGGCCTTGCTGTTCTTGCCCCCCGCGCCGGTGGGTCCGGCGACGAGCGCGGGAGGCTACTGCTTTTTTCATGGTGTACCTCACTTCTTGGATAGTAGTAGCTGTTCTCCGTGCTGTCAAGGCCCCAAGAGAACATAGGTCTCGGAACTGTGGAGAACAGAGTTCTTGCAGTCGCGCCAGACCCGTGCTATGGTGTGTTCCGTAAGGGCCGAAGACCAAAGGAGGTCAATATGTCTGAGCCTATAGCCAATGCCACAAAGACCGCCGTGAAGAAGCCGCCTCCGCCCCGGAGCCCGGCGTATCCCTTCATTCCCCTGGGACCCGCTCTGGAGAGGGCGCGTGCCGTCTATTCAGAGGAGGGCCGCAATGCTGCACGCCCCGAGGTCATCGTTTCGCATTGGCGGTACTCTGCTAAGAGCAGCGGTGGGAAGCAAACGCTTTCGGCGCTTCGCCAGTTTGGGTTTCTGGAGGGAGAGGGAAGCGTAAGGCTTACGGACGCGGCGTTGCGTATTCTCTTGGATGACCGCGAGGACTCACCAGATCGCCAGCGCCTGATTCGGCAAGCTGCCCTACGCCCTCAGATCCACCGGCGCCTTTGGGACCGTTACAGAACTTCGCTGCCGTCGGAGGCCAACCTGCGCCATATCCTAATCTTCGACGAAGGCTTCAACGAGAACTCCGTCAGCGACTTCATCCGGGAATACAGGGCCACAATCGAGTTTGCGCGGCTGGCGGAATCTGATAGCATGCCTCCAGAGGGGGAAGAACAAGCGGAGAATCCCCCCGGAGGAGGCGATATGGGGGACGTTTTCACGGCACCTAACCCGAATGTCCAAAATCCGCCGCCACCCCCACCGCCGAAGACCGGCGGCGGTGGCGGCCTATTGCCGGTTACCTTCCCTCTCCCTGGTGACAATTCCCTGGAGATCCGCCTGCGCTCCAAGATGTCCAAGGCGGATTTCGAACGGCTCAAGCCGATTCTGATTGCGCTGCTGGAGATGTCAGTAGTGGAGGCGGAGCCAAGCTGAAAGCCGGGCCGGTAAACCGGCCCGGCCCCGTCTTACACGTCCTCCCGTCGAAACCGCTGGAGAAGCGGCGCGGGATCTTCGGAAGGCTCGTTTCCGCCCCAACGCACCCATATGCGCGCCAGCTCGGAGGCGAGGGATCGGCAGTGTGCAGCGGTTCGGAACGTCGCCACGATCCGCGCTGCTGGCAAGTAGACGAGCGTATATCTGTGGCATCCCTGATAGCTGAGGCCCTTTGTATCGCCCCGGAAGATGCCGAAGGGGCGAGCGATCCAACCGCGCAACTCCGGCTCTGTGCCGTCCTCCAGGCGCACGCGGACGCGCCCCCAACCCCATGCCAGGGGAAGG
>JBKPTH010000180.1:0-23951 GCA_046765915.1 Acidobacteriota bacterium
GGTTCGGACTGGCACGGACGGACACGGACGATTACGGACGAGAACGGCCACGAATCAGGGCGGCCACATAGGGCCGCCCCTACAGATCGTTCTATCGCGGCGCCCCCGGCGTCTCGATGCGCAACCGGCCATCCTCCTGGAATCGCACCAGGATCTCACCGCTGCGGTCCGTCCGCAAGATTCGCGCTCCATGCTCCTCGAGGCGCTCGACAACATCCGGTGCGGGATGGTGATACAGGTTGTTGACGCCGGCCGAGATCAGGGCCAGCCGCGGCGAGGCGGCGTCCAGGAAGGTGGCGGTGGACGACGTCCGGCTGCCGTGATGGGCCACCTTCAGAATGTCCGTGCGCAGGGAGCGGGCGCAGCAATCGGCCAGGTGATGCTCGGCCCAGCTCTCGATGTCGCCGGTGAGCAGGACCCGCCGGCCATGGACTTCGGTGAGGAGGACGAGCGAGCGCTCGTTGACCTCGTGACGGTCATCCGCTTCCGGATGCAGAACCGTCAGCCGCCAGCGGCCGAGCTCCCTCCTCTGCCCTCTCGCCAGAAATCGCGTGCGGACGCCGGGAATCGCCAGCAGCCGGCCGGCGCAGCCAGAGAGGTCCCAGCCCGGCGCCGTCCACACCTCGTCGACGGGGAGGTAGGCGGCGATGTCCACCAGCCCGCCGCAGTGATCGCGGTCGGGATGCGTCATGACGAGGGCGTCCAGCCGGCGCACGCCTTCCGCCAGCAGGGCCGGCAGCAGGACGCGCCCACCGAGGTCGCCGTTCAGCCAGCCGCCGCCGTCTACCAGAATCGCGCGATCGCCGTCACGCAGCAGGATCGAATCTCCCTGGCCGACATCGATCATCGCCAGCTCGGGATCGGGGCGGCCAGAGCCCGGCCATCCCGCGGCGGCGCAGACTCCCAGGCAGGCCGCGAGGACGGCGACCACTGCGAGGCTCCGCCGCGCCGGCAGGAAGAGCAGCGCCGTGAGGACGGCCGCCAGCAGCCAGGCCCCTGCCGGCGAGAGCAGGGCCGGCAGTGGGAACCAGACCTCCGGCGGCGTCCGCGACGGCCACGAGAACGGCGCCGCCAACCAATCGAGCACCGGCAGCAGAGCGGCCGCGAGCGATGGCGAGACGAGGGCGACGGCCGTCCACAGCAGCGAGGCGACGAGCGCAAGGCCCGTCCACGGCACGGCCGGCAGGTTGAGCCACGGCGCCAGCGGCGAGAGGAGATGGAACTTCGGCAAGGCCCAGGGGATCGTCGCGAGCTGCGCGCCGGCGCTCGCCGCCAACGCCTTGACCAGCCAGGAGGGTACGAAGCGGCTCCGCCACCGCCTGGCGAGCGGCGGCGCGAGCAGCAGCAGGCCCGCCGTGGCCGCGGCGGTGAGCTGGAAGGCCGGCGAGAGCGCGGTGTCCGGACGGTCCGCGAGGAGGAGGATCACCGCCCAGCCGAGAGCGTTGGCGGCGGCGGGCGGCCGCTTGGCGAGCAGGGCGGCCACGGCGAGCGAGGCCATGACCGCGGAGCGCACCAGCGCCGGCAACGGTCCCACCAACAGCAGGTAGAGCAGGATCGACGACAGCATCAACGCCAGGCGGAGGTTGCGGTGCAGCCGGAAGGCGAGGAGCCAGACCGCACCCGCCACCAGCGCCACGTGCACGCCCGAGACGGACATCAGGTGATAGACGCCGGTGACGCGCAGGCCGCGCTTCCACGGCAATGGCAGGCGCGAGGCGTCGCCCAGGACGAGGGCTCGCGCCAGCGCCTTGCCCTGGCGGCCGTCCGTGCTTTCAGGCCCCGCTTCCCCGTAGGCTCGCTCGAGCCGGAGCCGGAGCCCGCTGGAGAGGCACGCCACGGCGCCCGGCGGGCTCTCCACCTCCATCAGGCGGCGGCTCTTCACGCGCAGACGCCAGGGTCCGGGCGGCACCGGCGCGCGGTTGGCGAATCCCGGCGAGCGGGTCAGATAGCTTTTGACGCGCAGGGTGGATCCGAAGGCCGGCGGCGGCTCCTCGGGATCGGGCAGGTGGAGGATGACGTCGAACGGCGGCGACTCCACCCGATCGCCCTGGCGCAATCGCACGATTCGGGATGGCGCGGACCAGCCTTCGTCATCCGCGATCCAGTGCCCGGCCACCTGCACGACGGCTTCGATCGGGCTCTCCCGGTCGAACGAATCGAGCGGGCTCGCCGGCAGGCCGAGCCGCACCGCCGCGGCGAGCAGCCCGAAGCTCAGAAAGGCGAGCGACGTTCCCGTCCGCCGTCCCAGCGCCAGGGCGAGGAGGCCGAGAGCCGCGAGCAGCGGGATCGGCAGGGATGAGGCATGAAAAGCGAGGAGGACACCGGCGGCGAAAGCGGCGGCCGGCAGGAGCATGGGTGAGTAGCGGAGGTCCATACCCTATAAAGTCGGGAAAACGGGATTTCATCGCTCACCTTTTTTCCGCCTCCGGCGAGAACAGCGACAACACCGGCAATCCCAGACGTCGGCGGAGGACCTGGCGGGACAGCCGGAGGCGGGAATGCTCCACCTCGCCGGCGGGCAGCCGCTTGCCGAGCCCGGCGAGCGTCTTCTCCACCGCCGCGTCGATCTCGGCGCGAGCCTCCGTGTCGAGATTTTCCGATGCGGCGTCGAGCATCTCGCGGTCGAGCGAGGCGAGCTGCTCCTCCACCTCCTGGGGATCGCCGTCCAGGCCGGCGATGCGGGCGGCGAGGGCCTCGCGCTGCGGCAGGTCCGCGGGCAGCGCGGCGGCGAGCGCGGCGAGGCGCGGGCGCGCTTCGAAGGGTTCGTGGATCTCGGCGCGGCGGCCGGGCGCCGTCAGCTCGCGGACTTCCTCCCACGCCGCCTCGACGGCGGGAGCGCAGTAGCGCAGGCTGGAGATCTTCCCCTTGGCGCCGCGCTCCTTGCGGCGGGCGAAGACCTCGGCCAGCGTGCGCCGCAGCAGCTCGAGAGGAACGCCTTCCTGGTGCCAGCGGCGGGCCACCTGCCAGTCCGCCGGCGAGAGCAGCAGCGGCGAGCCGCGCAGCTCCACGAACATCTCCTCGACGGCCTGGAAATAGGCGTGGTCGGAGTCCTCAGCGGTTTCGCTCATAGATGAGCTTCAAGCCGGTGAGCGTCAGGTCGGGATCGACATCGCGGATGTACTTCGAGCCGGAGGCGATGAGCGGCGCCTGGCCGCCGGTGGCCACGACGCCCTTGAGGCCGGGGAGCTCCGCCGTCAGCCGTTCGAGAATGCCGTCGACGAGGCCGATGTAGCCGTAGTAGATGCCGGCCTGCATGGCGGCGGCGGTATTCTTGCCCACCAGCTCCGAGGGCTTGCGCACGTCGACGCGGTAGAGCCGCGAGGCGTGGGCGAACAGCGCCTCGGCCGAGATGGTGATGCCCGGCGTGATGATGCCGCCCGCGTACTCCCCCGCCGCGTTGACGACGTCGAACGTGGTGGCGGTGCCGAAATCCACGACCACCACCGGCGAGCCGTAACGCTCGCGCGCCGCCACGGCGTTGACGATGCGGTCCGCGCCCACCTCGGCCGGATTGTCGTAGCGGATCGGCATGCCGGTGCGCACGCCGGGCTCGATGAACAGCGGCTTGCGGCCGAAGTAACGGCTGGACATCCTCTCCAGCGTGAGGTGCAGCGGCGGCACGACGGAGGAGATCACCACCGCCTCGGCGGTCGAAGGATCGATGCCGCTGCGCGTGAAGAGCGGCAGCAGCAGCGCGCCGTACTCGTCCGCCGTGCGCTCGGTGTCCGTCGACAGGCGGAAGCTCTCGGCCAGCTCGTCGCCCTGATAGACGCCGAAGATCGTGTTGGTGTTGCCGACGTCCACCAGGACGAGCGGACCGCCGCCCGCGGGCTTCTCCTTCCTCATCCCTCGATCACCTCGCCGGCGGCCACGTGGGTCCGCCGGCCTTCCCTCTCCAGCACCAGCCTGCCGGTCTCGTCGAAGCCCTCGAACGCTCCCTCCACCACCGTCTCGCCGACGCGGCAGGCGATCCGCTCGCCCGGCCGATGGATGGAGAGGCCGCGGTAGCTCTCGACGGCGTAGGCCGCGTCGCCCAGATGGCTGAGCTCGGCCTCGACGCCCTCCACCAGGTCCCAGGTGAGGTCCACCAGGCTCACGACGCCGCCTCCCAGCAGGACGAGCGAGGTCGCCGTCGCCGGCAGATCGCCGGCACCGTGCAGGTAGTTGACGCCGAAGCCCACGATCGCCATCGCTCCTTCGTCCGGCCGCACCGAGGCCTCGATGAGGACGCCGCCGATCTTCCTGCGCTCGCCGCCGGTCTCCACCATCAGGTCGTTGGGCCACTTCAGGCGACACGGCGCCGGCAGGTGCGGCGAGAGGGCGCGGCAGAGACCGACGCCGACGAGCAGCGGCAGGGTCTGCAGCAACGCCGGATCTCTCACCGTCACGACGCGCGTGGCGTAGACGCCCTTGCCGCGCGGGCTCGACCAGCTCCGGCCCTGGCGGCCGCGGCCGCCAGACTGCTCCAGCGCCAGCACGAGCAGCGGATGGAGCGTCTGCTCCTCGCTCTGATACTCGGCGACGATGGCGCGGGCGAGCGAGTTGGTGGACTCGACGCTGGGCAGGACCGCGAGGTTCTCGGGACCGCGGCCGTTCCGCCGCGCTTCCAGGTCCTCGACGTAGCGGTCGAAATCCAAGCTCGCCTCGCTCAGGAAAACCCCAGGCTGGAGCGCAGCGTCTCCTGCCGCTCCCGCATCTCGCCGAGCCGGGTGCGCCCGCCCTCCACCACGTGGGCGGGGGCCTTGGCGAGGAAGTCCGGATTGGCGAGCCGCTCCTCGGCGCGCGAGATCTCGGCGGTGAGCTTCTCCAGCTCCTTGGCCAGCCGCGCCCCCTCCTCGGCGCTCATCTCCTGCTTCTCCATCATGACGCCGATCTCGACGCCGGCCACGAGATCCCGCCGCGCCCCTTCCGGCGGCGGACCGAAGCTCACCGTCTCCACCCGCGCCAGCGAGCGCAGGAGCGGCGCCTGGTCGCGCAGCAGGCGGCCGACCTCGGGGTCCGGGGCTTCGAGATGGAGATCGAGCTTCGCCTTCGGCGGCAGTCCCATCTCGGCGCGCAAGGAGCGCACCCGCGTCACCACCTGCATCAGCGCCTCCATGCCGGCCTCGACGCCGGAGTCCTCCCAGGCCTCCTCGCGGCGCGGGTAGGGCGCGAGGCAGATCGTCTCGGGATGGATCGCCTCGTGGCCCGGCAGCCGCTGCCACAGCTCCTCGGTGAGGAACGGCATCACCGGGTGGAGCAGCCGCAGCGCGCGGTCGAGCACCGTCAGCAGCACGTCGCCCACGCGCGGCCGCGGCGCCTCGCCCGCCAGCGCCGGCTTCGCCAGCTCGATGTACCAGTCGCAGAAGTCGCCCCAGAAGAAGTGATAGAGGCGGTGGCAGGCCTCGTCGAAGCGGAAGGTCCCGAAGCGCGCATCCACCTCCGCGGCGGCGCCCGAGAGCCGCGAGAGGATCCACTGCTCCGGCGCGGCGAGACCCTGGACGTCGATCGACTCCCGCACCCGCGCCTCCCCCACCCGCGACAGGGCGAAGCGCGTGGCGTTCCAGATCTTGTTGCCAAACGCCCTGTAGCCGGCGATCTGATCGGGATTGAGCGGGATGTCGCGCCCCGGGCTGTCGAGCGAGGTCAGGGTGAAGCGTACGGCATCGGCGCCGTACTCCTCCACCAGCTCCGTGGGATCGAGGGCGTTCCCCTTGGTCTTCGACATCTTGACGCCCTCGGCATCGCGCACCAGGCCCGTGAAGTGAACGAACCGGAAGGGAACGTCGCCGGTGAAATGGAGCGCGGTCATCACCATGCGCGCCACCCAGAAGAAGATGATGTCGAATCCCGTGACCAGCACGTCCGTCGGGTAGAACGTCCGCAGATCGACCGTGTCATCCGGCCAGCCCAGGGTGGAGAACGGCCAGAGAGCGGAGGAGAACCAGGTGTCGAGCACGTCGGGGTCCTGCGTCAGCCGGTCGGTGCCCGCCTCGGCCGCCGCCTCCTCGAAGCTGTGAGCCACGAAGCAGCGGCCGTCCTCGGTGTACCAGGCCGGGATCTGGTGGCCCCACCAGAGCTGGCGCGAGATGCACCACGGCTTGATGTTGGTGAGCCAGTGCTCCCAGGTCTTCTCCCACGAGTCCGGCACCAGCCGCGTGCGCCCGTCGCGCACCGCGGCGAGCGCCAGCTCCGCCATGCCGGACATGTCGCAGAACCACTGCGTCGAGACCAGCGGCTCCACCGGCTCGCCGCTGCGCTGGCTGTGGCCCACGTTGTGGACGTGGTCCTCGATCTTGAGGAGAAAACCTTCTTCGCGCAGCCGCTCGACGATCTTCCGGCGCGCCTCGAAGCGGTCCAGCCCGGCGAAGTCCGGTCCGACCTCGTCGGTCATGCGGCCGTCCGTGCCGATCACCGAGATCCCCGGCAGGCCGTGACGCTTCGCCATCTCGAAATCGTTCGGATCGTGGAACGGCGTGATCTTCACCAGCCCGGTGCCGAACTCGCGGTCCACCGCCGGATCGGCTATGAACGGCAGCCGCCGGCCGACGAGCGGCAGGAGGGCCGCCTTGCCCTGGAGGTGGCGATAGCGCTCGTCCTCCGGGTGCAGGGCGACGGCGGTGTCGCCCAGCATCGTCTCCGGCCGCGTCGTCGCCACGACGATCCGCTCGCCGCTCCCCTCGACCGGATAGGCCACGTGGTAGAGCTTGCCCTGCACGGTCCTGGCCTCCACCTCGAGATCGGAGACGGCCGTGCCGAGGGCCGGCGACCAGTTGACCATGTACTCGCCGCGGGTGATCAGCCCCTCGCGGTAGAGGCGGACGAAGGCCTCGCGCACGGCGCGGGAGAGGCCGGGATCGAGGGTGAAGCGCTCGCGCGTCCAATCGCAGGAGGCGCCCAGCAGGTCGAGCTGCTGGCGGATGTTGCCGTGGTACTGCTCCTTCCACTCCCACATCCGCGCCACGAACCTCTCGCGGCCCATCGCCACGCGGCACGTGCCCTCGCTGGCGAGGTGGCGCTCCACCATGAGCTGGGTGGCGATGCCGGCGTGGTCGGTGCCGGGCAGCCAAAGCGCGTTGTAGCCCTGCATGCGCCGCCAGCGGGTCAGCAGGTCCTGCAGGGCGGACTGCAGGGCGTGGCCGACGTGCAGCTTGCCGGTGACGTTGGGCGGCGGGATCATGATGCAGTACGACGGCTTCGCCGAGGGCGCCTCGGCGCGGAAGTAGCCGCGCTCCGCCCACCGGCGCTGCCAGCGCTGCTCGTAGCTCGCCGGGTCGAAGCGCTTCTCCATGGGTGGTTTGCACCGTCCGCCTTCGGCCGTACCGGAGGCGGACGCTACTCGACCTGGGATTCGAGCTCGCGCAAGCGGTCGCGGATGATCACCTCCGCCATGTCCGGGATCACCTCCCAGGCGACGTCCCGCACGGCCTTGTCGCCGAGCAGCTCGACCACCCGGCGGGCGATGCGGTCCACGTCCGCGTCGCTCAACGGACCGCCGCCGTTGGTGGACGCCGCCGGCGCCGCCGCGGCCGGAGGGGCCGCCGCAGCCGGAGGAGCCGCCGCGGCAGGAGGCTCCTCGGTCAGGAAACGGTCCTGCGGCGTCTCGTCGAGCTCCAGCTCGGCGGGCGCGCTGAAGACCTCCTCGCGTACGGCGAAGGAAGGCTCGCTCTCCTCCAGCTCGAAGACAGGCTCCGCCTCCACCGCCTCGTGCGTCAGGTCGGGCTCCAGGTTGAAGGCCACCTCGCGCTCGAACGGTTCCGTCGGCGGCTCCGGCTCCGCCTCCAGCTCGAAGTTGCCCCACGCCGGCTCCGCATCGAAGCCAGGGATGACGACCTTCTCCGTCAACGGCAGCTCCGCCTCCGGCGGCGGCGCCACGGCCGCGGGCTCCGGCGCCGGCGCGGCCTGCGAGGCGAGCAGCTCGCTGACCCGCTGCAGCAGCTCCTGCGAGTCGAACGGCTTCTTGAGGAAGGAGTCGGCGCCGGCGGAGCGGGCCTGCCCCTCGTCGAACGGCTCGAAAGTGCCGACGAGCAGCAGCACGGGGACGTCCGGGCGGATCTGCTTGGACCGCCGGCAGACCTCGTAGCCGTTGGCGCCCGGCATGTGGACGTCGGCGATGACGAAGTCGGGATTGACCTCGGGGAGAAGCGCGAGCGCCTCGTCGCCGTTGCTGACGGCGCGGACCTCGTAGTCCTCGTCCATGAACGTCAGCTCGATGACCTTCTGGATGGTGACGCTGTCGTCCGCCAGCAGGATCCGTCTCTTCATGCACTCCTCCGTCTCGGTCGCCCTAACCTAGCACCCCGGCGGCGGGCCGTCAAACCTCGTGTCCCGAGTGGGTTACGGGCTCAGGCGGCGGCGAGCCGGGTGGCGAGGTAGCTCACGATCGCCTTGGTGGACGTCCCCGGCAGGAAGATCTCGTCCACTCCCGCGCTCTTCAGGCTCTGCAGGTCCTGCTCCGGGATGATGCCGCCGGCGAACACCAGGATGTCCTCCGCTCCCTGCTCCCGCAGCAGCCGCGTCACCTCGGGAAGCAGGACGTTGTGGGCGCCGGAGAGGATCGACAGCCCCACCGCGTCCACGTCCTCCTGCACGGCCGCCGCCGCGATCTGCTCCGGGGTCTGCCGCAGGCCGGTGTAGATCACCTCGAAGCCGGCGTCGCGCAGCGCCCGCGCCACCACCTTGGCGCCGCGGTCGTGCCCGTCCAGGCCCGGCTTGGCGATCAGAATGCGCAGCCTTCGCTCGCCCATGGAGCGGGATTGTAGCAGAGGGTCCGGCGGGCGGTCCCCGGCCTCCCCCTTGCGCTTGACACAGGTGTTATAGTCAGATATAACACTATATCGGCCATGGACCGCGAATGGAACGACAGTCAGCCGATCTATCGGCAGCTCCGCGACCTGGTGATCGCGATGATCCTCGACGGGGTGCTCAACGAAGGCGATCCGTTGCCGTCGGTGCGCAACGTCGCGGCCGAGTATCGGGTCAATCCGCTCACGGTCCTCAAGAGCTATCAACAACTGGCCGACGAGCAGCTCGTCGAGAAGCGGCGAGGCCTCGGCATGTTCATCAAACCCGGCGCCCGCGATCTGCTGCTGCAGGGCGAGCGCCAGAAGTTCCTGGAGGAACAATGGCCCCGGATCCACGCGACCATTCAGCGGCTCGGCCTGACGCCGGAAGAGCTGCTCGGCGCCGCCGCGACACGCCGCCCGCCGAAGCCCGCGAAGAAGGAGCGCTGAAGCCATGGCCTGCATAGAAGCACGCGGCCTGCGCAAGGCCTTCGGCCCGACCATCGCGCTGGACGGCGTCGATCTGCGCGTCGAAGAGGGCCGCATCCTCGGGCTCATCGGTCCCAACGGCGCCGGCAAGACCACCGCGCTCAACGCGATCCTCGGCCTCACCGCCTACCAGGGCGAGCTGAAGGTGCTCGGGCGCGATCCGTGGGCGGAGCGCGACCGGCTGATGCGCGACGTCTGCTTCATCGCCGACGTCGCCGTGCTGCCGCGCTGGCTGCGGGTGTCGCAGGCGCTCGACTACGTCGCCGGCGTGCATCCGCGGTTCGACCGTGCGAAGGCGGAGGGCTTTCTGGCCAAGACCACGATCAAGCGCGTCAGCAAGGTGCGGCAGTTGTCGAAGGGAATGGTGGCCCAGCTCCATCTCGCCCTGGTGATGGCCATCGATGCCAGATTGCTGGTGCTCGACGAGCCGACCCTCGGCCTCGACATCCTGTACCGCAAGCAGTTCTACGACTCGCTGCTCAACGACTACTTCGACCGCAGCCGCACCATCGTGGTGACGACCCATCAGGTGGAAGAGATCCAGGACGTCCTCACCGACCTCATGTTCATCGACCGTGGCCGCATCGTGCTCGACTGCAGCATGGAGGAATTCGAGTCGCGCTATCTGGAAGTGATGGTGAATCCCGAGCACGCCGCCGCGGCGCGGGCGCTGGCGCCGATCCACGAACGCCAGGTGTTCGGCCGCAGCATCCTGCTGTTCGACGGCGCCGATCGCGATCAGCTCGCCGCGCTCGGCGACGTGCGCAGGCCCAGCATCGCCGACCTGTTCGTCGCCGTGATCGGCAACCAGGCCGGCCAGGCACAAGGAGCGGTCCGATGAATTCTCCAGCCAATGCCGTACCCGAGCCCGCCGCCGACGCGCCGGAAATCGCGCCCGCGGCCATGCCGGCGACCCGGCTCCTCTACTGGTCGGTACGGCGCGAGCTGTGGGAGAACCGTTCGATCTACCTCGCGCCTCTCGGCGTCGCCGCCGTCTTCCTGTTCGGGTTCCTGATCAGCATGATCACGCTGCCCAGCCGCACGCGCGCCGCGTTGGCGCTCGACCCGATGCAGCAGCACAAGGCGCTCGAGCAGCCGTATATCTTCGCCGCGCTGCTGATCATGGGAGCGGCCTTTTTCGTCGGCGCTTTCTACTCTCTCGACGCGCTGCACGGCGAACGCCGCGACCGCAGCATCCTGTTCTGGAAGTCCCTGCCGGTTTCCGATCTCACGACGGTGCTGGCGAAGGCGAGCATCCCGATCGTCATCCTGCCGCTGCTCAGCTTCGCGATCACCGTCGTCACCCAGATCGTCATGCTGCTGCTGAGCAGCACTGTGCTGCTGGCGAGCGGCGTGGGAATCGCGGCGCTATGGCGAGCGGTGCCGTTGTTTCACATGTCGCTGATGCTGCTCTATCACCTGCTGACCGTGCATGGCATCTGGTACGCGCCGATCTTCGCCTGGCTGCTGCTGGTCTCCGCCTGGGCGCGGCGCGCGGCCTTTCTGTGGGCCGTGCTGCCGCCGTTCGCCATCGGCATCGTCGAGAGGATGGCCTTCAACACGTCGCATTTCGCCAACCTGCTGATGCGCCGCCTGGCGGGCCCCGAGGGTCTCCCCGCCAAGGCGCCGGGCAGCACCCAGATGAATCCGCTGGCTCATGCCGATCCGGGAGCGTTCCTGAGCGCGCCGGGCCTATGGATCGGATTGATCTTCGCCGCGATATTCCTCGCCGCGGCGGTGCGGCTGCGTCGCTGGCGCGACCCGATCTGATGGATTGACGAAGCAGGAGCGTGCGGTTATGCAAGCAGAAACCTACACCCACGAAGACCACGCGGTGGCGGAGCTCGTCGCGCGCGTGAACGGCGCGGGAGACGAACCGGCGGCGCGCGAAGCGTATCGCGAGGGCTTCGAGAGGCTCCGCTCGCGGCTGGAGATGTATCCGGTCTCGGGGCGGCGTCCCTCCGTCACCTTCGAATCCGCCGCGACGACCGCACGGACCCTCGCCGCGAGCTGTCTGCCGCTGGGCATCGCGGTCGCCATGCACCTCTATCCCCTCTGCGTCCTGCAATGCCTACCCTTGCCGCTGCTGAGCTTCGCGAGGTTTCAGCGGGTGATGCTCCTGCGCACGATCAGGAACCGTTCGCTGATCCTCGCCAATGCCGGGAGCGAACGCAGCCGAGGAACCCCCCAGTCCCTGGTTGCGCGTCAGGACGCGGAAGGAATTCGGATCGATGGAACGTTCGACTACATGTCGCTCGCCACGGTCGCGGACGTCGCCCTCTTCAAAGCGCGATTGGCGGACGGCCCTGGCATGGCTCTCTGCGCGGCCGACCTGCGGGGCGGCTCGGTGCATATCGGGAGCTGGAGATTCACCGGCAGCATGCGGCTTTCGGACACCTCTTCGGTGACGTTCGCCGGCCACCGGGTGCCTCACGGCCACTATGTGCTCGTAGCCGACGACGACATCCTGTGCTGCACCTCGGACTACCAGAGGTGCTGGTTTCATCTCTTTCTTGCCGAGATGTATCTCGCCCGCATCGAGCGCCTGCATCAGGTCTGGGGACTGCCGCGTCCGGTCGAGCAGGTCATGAGCCTCAACGAGCTGTCGCGGTTGCGTGAATATGCGCTTCGCCTGCTCGACGATTTCTACTCAGGGTCCGACATCCAGCCGTTGAAGCAGACCACCAGCGCGATGAAGCTGCGCGTTTCGCTGATGGCGCAGTCGACGATGGCTTCACTGCGCAGCCGGGAAGACCGGACGCCCGCCGACGCTCCACAACTGCGGGCGGACGCGAGCGAGCTCCGTTACATCCAATCGCAGCCCACCGCTGACGAGATCATCCTGCGCAGCCTTGGCGTTCTGCCCCAACCGCAGCGGGCCGCGGAATCTCCGGTCTCGCCATGTCACAGAGAGGGATACTGAGATGACGGAACGAATCGCAGAAGCGTCGCCGCGCCTCAAGGCCAGGATCGCCGGTTTCTTCTATCTGCTCGTCTTCGTGCTGGGCGTGTTCGAGCTCCTCGCCAGCGGCAAGTTCGTCGTCTCTAACGACGCCGCGGCTACGGCCAACAACATCCTGGCGCACGAGTCGTTGTTCCGTTTGGGCTGGACCGCCAACCTCGCCGCGACCGCCTGCTACGTCGTGGTCACGGCTCTCTTCTATGAGTTATTCAAGCCCGTGAACAGGACCCTTTCTTTGCTCGCGGCGTTCTTCAGCCTCGTCGGCTGCGCCGTCGGGGCCGCCAGCGGCTTCTTCCGTCTCGCCCCCTTGGCCGTTCTGGGAGGCGGGGGACACTCGAGCGTCTTCAACGTGGAACAGTTGCAGGCGCTGGCGCTCCTGTTTTTCAAATTGCAGGCGCGGGCCGCGGGCATCGGCCTGGTGTTTTTCGGTTTCTATTGCCTTCTCATCGGCTATCTCATTTTCAGGTCGACCTTCCTGCCGCGGATCCTCGGTGTGCTGATGGTGATTGGAGGCTTCGGCTGGCTGACCTTTCTGTGGCAGCCGCTCGCCAACTCTCTGTTCCCTTACATCCTGGCCCCCGGCATCCTCGGGGAGGGAGCGCTCACCCTGTGGCTCCTCGCGGCAGGCGTGCACGCTCAGCGGTGGAAGGAGCAGGCCGCATGACTCGCACTGAAGAAACCTCGACGTTCCGTCTGTATCTGTTGAGGTTCGCCTACCTGGCCAATTTCGCGGGGCTCGGGCTCAGCGTATGGCCCGCCATCATCAACCACACGGGAGCGTGGGACCCGGTGAAAGGCGTTGCCTTCTGCTTTTGGGCGGCACTCTCGGCTCTGGCGGGCCTGGGCATTCGATATCCACTCAAGATGCTGCCCTTGCTCCTCCTGCAAATGCTCTACAAGTCGATCTGGTTGATCGCGGTTTACCTGCCGTTGAGCTCCGCCGGCCAATCGACGGGCGGCCTCACCAAGGTCATGGTTGGAGGGGTCGTCATGGATCTCATCGTCATTCCCTGGCCTTATGTCCTGGCCAAGTACGTGAGGCAACGTGGAGATCGCTGGAGACCCTGCAATATTCGCGGCCCTCATACGTCTACAAACGTAGAGGAAGGCGTTGCGAGCCAATAGGAAAGGAATCTCTATGTTCAATCGGATTCTTCCCCAGCGCATCGATAACACCTATGGCGGCTCCAGGCTCGCCCTCTGGCTCTTCGGCCTGCTGCTCCTGATGAAGATGGGCATGAGCCTGAGCTCCATCTTCAACGGCACCTCCGTGGCGAGCACCGCCGACGGAATCCCCCTCGACACCTACCCCGCCGCCGCGGCAAGCACGATCGTTTCTCTCTTCGCGCTCCTGGGCCTCTCCCGCCTCACCACCTGCCTGCTGGGCATTCTGGTCCTGGTCCGCTATCGCGGCCTGGTGCCGTTCATGTTCGCGCTGCTGCTGCTGGAGCACCTGAGCGGCAGGCTGGTCCTTTATCTCATTCCCATCCTCAGGACTGGAACGCCACCCGGTTTTTACGTCAACTTCGTGCTCCTCGCCGTGATGCTCGTCGGCCTGGCGCTGTCGCTGCGCGGCGGGCGGTCTTCAGGGACAGGAAGGATCGGCGATACCGTTCGTCCGTGACGGACAAGGAGAGAGCCATGCACCCGACCGTCAAGACAGCACGAGTCGCCGGAGCGCTGTATCTTTCCATGGTGGTCACCGGACCCTTCAGCCTCATCTATCTTCCCAACAAGCTCATCGTACGGGGAAACGCAGCGGCGACAGCCGGCAGAGTCCTCGCCTCCGAGATGCTCTTTCGTCTCGGCATCGTCGCCGATCTGGTCGGCGCGGTCCTGTTCATCCTGCTGGCTATGGCTCTGTATCGCTTGTTCAGCGGCGTGAACAAGACCCATGCTTCACTGTTGGTAGCTCTGGTGCTTGTCTCCGCCACCATCGGGTTTGTGAATGTGCTGAGCAATATCGCCGCTCTCACCCTTTTCCGCGGCGCCGATTTTCTGGCGGTATTCGACAAGCCCCAGCGGGATGCCCTCGGCATGCTGTTCCTTCGCCTGCACGGCCAGGGAAACTTGATCAACGAGATCTTCTGGGGCCTGTGGCTCTTGCCCTTCGGAGTGCTGGTGATGAGATCGCGCTTCCTGCCGCGGATCCTCGGCGTCTTGCTCATCGTCAACGGCTTCGCCTATCTGGCGATCAGCCTGACGTCGCTGCTCTTCCCGGATTACGGGAATCTGCTCTTCCAAGCGGCCATGCCGGCGCTGCTGGGGGAGGTGTGGATCATGCTGTGGCTGCTGATCAAGGGCGCCAAGGTGCAGCCGTTGGCCGCCGCGGCGGCAACCGCCTGATCGGCCGGGTCAGCCGCCGGCCCGCTCGATGAAGTAGTACACGAGATCGGTCGAGGGCGGCTGGTACCCCATCTGCCGCAGCAGCGACACCACCTGTCCGCGGTGGTAGCTGACGTGGTTGACCAGATGGAGGACCGGCTGCCAGAGCGGCAGGGTGTGGGTCTCGCCGGTGGTGGAGGTCCAGGTCAGCGGCGCGGCGAGCTGCTCGTCGGTGAGAGCGGCGAGGAAGGCCTCGATCTCGGAGGCGGTCTCCTCCCAGCCATGAATCCAGGAGAGCAGATCGGGATAGTCGGCGGCGCCGGGGATGCGGTCGAGCTGCCGGCCCGAGAAACGGGTGAGCCACATCCGCTGCGATCCGGCCATGTGGGCCATGGTGCCCAGCATCGAGCCGAAGCTGAGGCCGGCGTCCCGCGTCAGGTCCTCCGGCCGCACGTCGCGCACCGCCTTGAGCATCTGGCGGTCGGCCCAGAGCATGTAGAGGAGCAGCTCGCGGACGACGGATGCGGGCGCCGCCATGTCAGAAGACCGCCGGTTCCTCGTAGGTGCCGAAGACCTCGCGCAGGGCGTCGCTGATCTCGCCCACCGTGCAGTAGGCCTTCACGCAGTCGAGGATCAGCGGCATGGTGTTGTCGCCGCCGGCAGCCCCCCGCCGCAGCGCGTCGAGCGTCCGTCCGGCGGCGCCCGCGTCCCGCCGCGCCTTGACGTCGTCGAGGAACGCCACCTGCCGCTCCGCCAGGTCGTCGGGGATGTAGAGGATCTCGATCGGCTCGTCGTCGCTGACCTGGAAGGCGTTGACGCCGACGATGATCTTCTCCTTCTCCTCGAAGGCGCGCTGGTAGGCGAAGGCGGCGTCCATGATCTCGCGCTGCGGGAAGCCGGCCTCGATGGCCTCCACCATGCCGCCGAGATCGTCGATGCGCCGGAAGTAGTCGAAGGCGCCGTCCACCATCCGGCGCGTCATCTCCTCCATGAACCAACTGCCGCCGAACGGATCGATGGTATTGATGACGCCGGACTCGTGGGCCAGGATCTGCTGCGTGCGCAGCGCCGTGCGGGCGTTCGCCTCCGTCGGCAGGGCCAGCGTCTCGTCGAGGGCGTTGGTGTGCAGCGACTGCGTGCCGCCGAGCACGGCGGCAAGGGCCTGCACGGTGGTGCGCACCACGTTGTTGATCGGCTGCTGGGCGGTCAGCGAGCAGCCGGCGGTCTGGGTGTGGAAGCGCAGCATCCAGGAGCGCGGATTCTTCGCGCCGTAGCGTTCGCGCATCACCTTGGCCCAGATCTGCCGCGCGGCGCGGAACTTGGCGATCTCCTCGAAGAAATCGTTGTGGCTGTTGAAGAAGAAGGAGAGCCGCGGCGCGAACTCGTCCACCGGCAGGCCCGCGTCGACGCCGTACTGCACGTACTCCATGCCGTCGCGCAGCGTGAAGGCGAGCTCCTGGAGGGCCGTCGAGCCGGCCTCGCGGATGTGATAGCCGGAGATCGAGATCGTGTTCCAGCGCGGCACGTGCGCCGCCGCGAAGGCGAACTGGTCGGTGATCAGCCGCATCGACGGCCGCGGCGGGAAGATGTACTCCTTCTGCGCGATGTACTCCTTGAGGATGTCGTTCTGCAGCGTGCCCGAGACCTGCCGCTCGATGTCCACCCCCTGCTTCTCGGCGACGGCGAGATACATGGCGAAGAGGATGGGCGCCGTCGAATTGATGGTCATCGAGGTGGTGACCTCGCCCAGGGGAATGCCGTCGAAGAGCACCTCCATGTCCGCCAGGGTATCGACGGTGACGCCGCACTTCCCCACCTCGCCCTTCGACATCGGATGATCCGAGTCGTAGCCGTAGAGGGTCGGCAGGTGGAAGGCCACCGAGAGGCCGGTCTGGCCCTGGGAGAGCAGATACTTGAAGCGCTGGTTGGTGTCCGCCGCCGTGCCGAAGCCGGCGAACTGGCGCATCGTCCACAGCTTGCCGCGGTAGCCCGTGGGATGGATGCCACGCGTGTAGGGATACTCGCCGGGAACGCCGAGGTCGCGCACGGGATCGATGTCCGCCGTCTGCTCGGGCGTCACCAGGTGGGGGACCTCCATGCCGGAGACCGTGGTGAAGTCCTGCTTCCAGAACGGCGTCTGCGCCTCGGCCTTGGCCTCGGCGGCCTCCCAGCGCTGCCGCGCCCCGGCCATCCTGTCGAGAGCTTCCTCTTGATAGACCGAGCCGCCGCGCGGGGTCTTTCCCTCGCTCAGAACGGTCGGTTCCTTCTCTTTGACGGCCATCCGCGGCTCCTTTGCACGGCCCGGCGGCGAGGACGGCGCAACCCCGTCGCGGGCGTGACAGAGTATAGACGATGGGACGAAAACGTGGGGGTGCCTGGGGGCCGCGCTATACGTTGACGCCGGCCATCGCCCGCCATCTCATGGAGATCGAGGCGGCGCGGGCGGTGGTCGAGCAGATCTCGTTGCCTCCCGCGGTGCAGTCCGAGCTCCGCCGCCAGGCGCGCGTCCGCTCGACCCACTACTCCACCCGCATCGAGGGGAACCGGCTCACCCTGGCCGAGGCCGAGAAGGTTGTCGAGGGGAAGAAGATTCCGCTTCACGGCAGGGAACGGGATGCCGGCGAGGTCCGCAGCTACTGGAAGGCCCTGCTGCGCGTCGAGGAGTGGGCGGAGCGAGGCGAGGAGCTGACGGAGGAGCGGATTCAGCGTCTGCACGCTCTCGTGGAGGGCAGGGCTCGGCCCACCCCTTACCGTGACGGCCAGAACGCGATCCGCGACTCCGAGTCGGGTTCCCTGGTCTACCTTCCTCCCGAGGCCAAGGACGTGCCGCGCTTGATGGCGGATCTCGTCGCGTGGATCCGCCAAGCGGAGAAGGAGCACCTGCCGCCGCCCGTCATCGCCGGGTTGGCCCATTACCAATTCGTGACGATCCACCCTTATTACGACGGCAACGGCCGGACGGCACGCCTGCTGGCGACCTTCCTTCTACACCGCGACGGTTATGGACTTCAGGGTCTGTACTCTCTGGAAGAGCGGCATGCACGGGACTTGGCCGCCTATTACCGGTCCTTGACCGTGCACCCCCATCACAATTACTACGAAGGCCGGGCCGAGGCAGATCTGACGGGATGGCTGGAGTACTTCCTCGGCACGCTGGCAACGGTCTTCACAGCGGCGAGGGAGGAGGCTCTGCGCTACTCCCGCGAGGAACGGCCTTCCCTGGATTCCGACGTCCTTCGCCACCTGGACCCCAGAGCCAGAAAGGTCCTCGCTCTTTTCACTCGGACGGAGCGGATCGCCTCGGCGGATGTGGCCCGCACCCTCGGCCTCTCGCCTCGCACCGCTCGTCTGCTGTTGCGAAATTGGACCGGGCAGGGCTGGCTCGAGCTCGCGGATCCCTCCCGCCGCGGCCGGAGCTACCGGTTATCGGCAAGTTATCGGCAAATCATCGGCAAGTTATCGGCAAGGCTCACCGATCCGGCGGATTGACGTCCCCTGTCCCCGGCCACGGTCCTTCCCTCACCTTTTAAGTAGAGGCAGGTTTGTGGAATCCCTCGATTCCTACAGCAGACCTGCAGCGGGCCTGGGGCTACTTCGTCGACCCATGACTTCATAGGAGATCCATCATGAGAAAGCCCACTCTGCTTCCGTCGTTTACCCCTCTGCGCCTCACTTTCCTCGGCCTGGCGATCGTCATGACCGTCCTGGCCCTTCTGCCCCTCCAAGCCGAACCCGTCTTCACCCAACAAGGCTGCTTCCAGTACTGCGAAGATTGGCACTGGTCCCCCAACTGCTGCAACGGCAACAAGCAAGTCCAGGAGCGCACGTGCACGGACGGCATCGGTAACTACTGTACCGAATACCGGTGCTCGACCTTGATCTGCGCGCAGTAGACCCTCACTGCAAACCGGTCTCTGCGGACTCTTCCAGGCTCGCTTCGAGGGGCGCCCTCCACTCAGGGGGCGCCTTTCTTCTGCTACAGTTCCCCCAACAAACTCATGCACCCCGAGCCCACGATCATCCTGGTCGTGGGCGAGCGCCGGGACCGCGCCGTCGGTGCCCTCAGTTCCGTGCTCGCCCAGGACGCCGCCGGCCGGCTGGAGGTCCTGCTGTGCGACCTCGCTCCGGGCGAGCCGCCGCCGCGGTTCGAGATGAACGAGTACCGCCGGCATCGGAACGAGGAGTGAGGCATGGAAACCGAGCCCATGGCGCCGCCGGCCCTCTCGGTGATCATCCCGGCCTACAACTCCCACGACACGATTACGGGCTGCCTCGAAGGGCTGGCCTGTCAGACGTTCCGGGACTTCGAGACGATCGTCGTCGACAGCGGCCCCGACGGCACGGCGGAGCGCCTCGTTGCCGAGCGCTTCCCGCACGTCCGCTTCGAGCGCAGCGCCCGCCGGCTGCTCCCCCACGCCGCGCGCAACCGCGGCATCGAGCTCTCGCGGGGCGAGCTGCTGGTGTTCACCGATCCGGACATCTACGCCCGGCCGGACTGGCTGGAACGCCTGGTCGGCGCTCACGCTCTCACCGGCGAGACCGTCGTCGGAGCCCTCGCCTGCCACGGCCGGCGCTGGCTCGACCAGGGGATCCACCTCTGCAAGTTCAGCAAGTGGCTCCCCGGCGGCGAGGCCCGCGCCGTGGACATGAGCCCGACGGCCAACATGCTCATCTCGCGGCGTCAGTTCGAGGACGCGGGCGGGCTTCCCGGCGACCAGATGCTCGGCGACGTGACCCTGTCGCGCCGGCTCCACCAGCGCGGCGCGCGGCTCTGGTTCGAGCCGGGGGCCGTGGTCGAGCACCATCACCTGCAGGACATGGCCGGCTTCCTGCGCGAGCGCTACACGCGCGGCAGGATGTACGGCGACCTGCGGCTCGGCTGGCTGGCGCGGCGCCGTTCCTCCTCGTGGGCCTACCTGGTGATCACCGTGCTTCCCTTGCGCCTGGCGAGGGTCCTCGGCCTGGTGGCGCTGCATTGCTGGAAGGCGGACCAGACGGGGTGGTATCTCGGCACCCTGCCGCTGATCGCCGCCGGCCACGCCGCCTCGCTCGCCGGCGAGGCCGTGGCCTACTCGCGCCGCCTGGCCCCCTTGCGGACCGCCGACGCGTGAGGCCGGCGCTCTCCCTCGCCGCGCCCTTCCGCCGGGGCATCCGGCGCGATACGCTGCTCAACCTGATCGGCCAGACGCTGCCGCTCGCGGTGGCCGCGCTCACCGTGCCGGCCATCGTCGCCGGGCTGGGCAGCGAGCGCTTCGGCGTGCTCGCCCTCGCCTGGACGGTGCTCGGCTCCTTCAACGTCCTCGATCTCGCCCTCGGCCGCGCCGTCACCAAGCTCTCCGCCGAAGCGCTCGGACGCGTGGAGCGGCACCGGCTGCCCGCCATCGTCTGGAACGCCGTGGCCCTCCAGGCGAGCCTCGGCGGCGCCGCGGCCGTGCTCTTCGCGGCGGCGTCTCCGCTGCTCGCCGGGCGCGTCCTCCACCTCGCCGGACCGCTCGAAGCCGAGACGCAGCGCACCTTCCTCCTCCTCGCCATCTCCTTCCCGCTGACCCTCGTCACCGGCTGCCTGCGCAGCCTGCTGGAAGCCTTGCGGCGGTTCGATCTCATCAACCTCGTGCGGGCGCCGGCCGGCGCCGCGACCTTCGCCATCCCCTGGCTGGCGTTGCAGGCCGGCTGGAGCCTGTCCGCCATCGTCGGGCTCCTGGTGGGTTTCCGGGCGATCGTGACCGCCGTCCATTACCTCCTCTGCCGCCGCGCCCTGCCGGAGCTCGCCGGGCCGCGCCTCGACCGCGCCGTGCTCGCGGCGCTGGCGCGCTTCGGCGGCTGGGTGACCGCCGCCAACTCCGTGCCGCCGCTCCTCATCCTGCTCGACCGCTTCCTCCTCGGCTCCCTGGTCTCGCTGACGGCGGTCGCCCACTTCTCCGTTCCCTACGAGATGGTCTTCCGCCTGTGGGTGCTGCCCACGAGCCTCCTCGCCGCCGTTTTCCCCGTGCTCTCGGAAGCGGCCGGACGCGGCGACTGGGAGAGCGTCCAGCGGGTCGCGGCCCGCTCGGTGCGCACCGTGCTCCTGCTGCTGGGCCCGCCGGTCGCCATCGCGATCCTCGGCGCCGGACCGCTCCTCGCGGCCTGGATCGGCAGGGATTTCGCCGCGCCCGGCGCGCCCGTGCTGCGCCTGCTCGCGCTCGGCGTCCTCTTCGCGGCGCTCGGCAGCACGCCGGCGGCGGTGCTGCAGGCGGCAGGACGGCCGCATCTGACGGCCCGCCTGCGGCTCATCGAGCTGCCCGCCTTCGCGCTCCTCATGGCGGGGGCCATCCGCCTCTGGGGCGCCACCGGCGCGGCGGCCGCCTTCGCGGCGCGGGCGGGGATCGATGCGCTGCTGCTGTTCGTGCTGGCCGGGCCCCCGCGGGCATCTCTGCTAGACTCCGGCGCTCAATCCGGCGGCGATCCTCCCAATGTCCCGCCCTCGAGGTCATCGACATGAACCGAAAAACTCCGCTTCTTCCCTTCCTGGGGCTCGCCTTGCTCCTCGCCGGCGCGCTGGCCTGCAATCCGGCCCCCGAGCAGGAAGAGGCCGCCACGTCGGATACACAACAGGCCGCTCCCGCCTCGCCCGTCCCGGCGCCGGCCACCCCGGCTCCGGCCAATCCGGCCGCCGGCCAGACCTCCGCCGAGATGGCTCCCGGCGCGCCCGCCACACCCGCGGACACCAAGATGCCGCTGGCGGCGAACGACCTGCCCGAGGTGGTCGCCAAGGTGAACGGCAAATCGATCAAGAAGCTGGAGCTCATCCAGGCCGCACAGGTAGTGCAGCTCACGCTCGCGCAGAGAGGGCGGCCGGTGATGCCGTCCGCCATGTTCTACCGTCAGGTGCTGGAAGAGCTCATCGCCATCACCCTGTTGCAGCAGGACGCCAAGGCGCAGGGCGTTTCCGCCCCCGACGCGGAGGTGCAACGCCAGATCGACGCGCGGAAGAGCGTCTACTCCAGCGAGGCCGAGTTCCAGAAGGCCCTCAAGCAGGCCGGAGTCACCGAGGAGACCCTCCGCCAGCAGGCCCACGATCAGCTCTCCGTGCAGAGGTACGTGCAGACCAAGGTCGCCGCCAACGTCGCCGTCACGGACCAGGCGGCGCGCGATTTTTACGAGAAGAACAAGGCCAGGATCCGCTCGCCCGAGCGGCTCCATCTGCGCCACATCCTGGTGGGAGCGAACGCCAAGACCTCCCCCGCCGACAGGCAGAAGGCCCGGCAGAAGGCCGAGGACCTCCTCAAGCGGCTCAAGGCCGGCGAGGACTTCGCCCAGCTCGCCATGGCCAATTCGGACGACACCGGCTCGAAGCTCAAGGGCGGCGATCTCGGCTGGGTCACCCGCGGCCAGACGCCGCCGTCCTTCGAGAAGGCGGCCTTCGCGCTCGCCAAGCCGAACGACCTGAGCCCCGTCGTGGAGAGCCCCTTCGGCTTCCAGATCGTCCAGCTCCTCGAGCGCGAGCCGGCGGGAGCCGTGGCCTACGATCAGGTGAAGGAGCGCATCACCGCCATGCTCAAGGAGCGGCAGACCCAGCAGCAGGTCGCCGCCCGGGTGCGCGAGCTGCGCAGCAAGGCGAAGGTGGAGGTGTTTATCTAGCCCTTCACCAACTCCAAAGCAACCCGCTCCACCGGCTCCATCTCCACCCCGCGCGCCACCTTGTCGACGATCTCCAGGGTCTCGATCTCGTCGCCGCCGGCGGCGCCCATCTCCTTGAAGCGGCGCGCCGCGGGGAGGACGCGCAGCTCCAGCGAGCCCACCGCCTTGTTGTAGGCGTCGACGCTCTGGCCGAGATTGCGGCCCATCGACGCCAGGTGATTGGCGAAGGTGCACAGGCGCTCGTAGAGCGACTTGCCGAGCTCGCTGATGGCCTTGGCGTTCTCCTCCACCTGCGCCTGCCGCCAGCCGTAGGCCACCGCCCGCAGCAGCGCGATGAGCGTCGTGGGCGTGGCGAGGATCACCCGCTGCTCGACTCCGTACTCGATGAGGCCGGGGTCCTGCTCCAGCGCGGCGCTGAAGAACGTCTCGCCCGGCAGGAAGAGGACGACGAACTCCGGCGCCGGCTCGAACTGCGCCCAGTAGCTCTTCTGCGCCAGCCTCTGGAGATGCATGCGGATCTGCCGCGCGTGCTCGCGCAGCTTCATCCGCCGGCCTTCCTCGTCGAGCATCTCCAGCGCGTCGAGATAGGCGTCGAGCGGCGCCTTGGCGTCGATGACGACGTTCTTCTGATTCGGCAGGCGGATGACCAGGTCCGGCCGCTGCCGGCCCTCCGCCGTCTCCACGCTCACCTGCGGATCGAAGTCGCAATAGCCGACCATGCCGGCCATCTCCACCACGCGCTGGAGCTGGATCTCCCCCCAGCGGCCGCGCGCCGCCGGGGCCCGCAGCGCGCCGACGAGCTTCGTCGTCTCGCGCTCCAGGTTGGCCTGCGCGGAAGCGAGGCCCTTCAGATGATCGGTGAGGCTTGTATAGGCCACGGCGCGCGCCGTCTCGATCTCCTGGATCTTCTGATCCACTTTCTGCAGCGATTCCTTGAGTGGCCGCACCAGATCGCCGATCGCCTGCTGGCGCAGATCGAGATCGCCGCGCGCCGTCTCCTGGAACTTCTCCAGCGTCGCCTTCGCGAGATGGAGGAAACTGGCGTTGTTGTTCTGCAGCGCCTCGGCGGAGAGGGCCTTGAAGGCGTCCGAGAGCCGGGCCTGCGCCTCGTCGAGGAGACGGATCTTCTCCGCCGCCGCCTGGCGCTCCTTCTCGATCGTGGTTTCCAAGCGCGCCGCCTCGGCCTGCAGGACGGAGCATTCCCGGCGCAGGCCGTCCCGCTCCGCGCTGACCTGGCCGAAATGGGCTTCGATCTGCCGGCCGGCCTCCTCGCGAGCGCGAAGCCGCTCCTGCAGCACGCTCCGCTGCTGGCGGACGATCACCCACGCGACGACCGCTCCCAGGACAAAGGCCAGGACGTAGGTCAGGAGGATCATCAGCTCACCACTTTCCAGATCTGCCTCCGCTCGTGGAAGTGGATATCTTGTGGCGCTGAATCAAGCTTAGCACAAGATGATGTGGACGTTCGGAGGATCGCCAAGTCCTACCCGTAGAAGACGTTCCAGTCCGTCCACGAGAACCCGAGTCTCCACGGTGCCGCTACGATCCTCCTTCACCGCATCCAAGGCTAGTTGCGGCCCAGAAGACGCTTCACCGCAACTGGTTTATGCACCGCAACTCCTTTAATCCACCGCAAGACAAGCCCATTCACCGCGACTAAGTACTCTGGCCCGTAATTACGATGATGTATTCTGGGTTGGGGGTGGCGCGATCCGGTTGCGGCTTACCTCCGTCTGTCGTGAGACCCACGGGTCTTCTGGCGAGACCCCGCGATCACGGCGCGCATCTGGAGAATC
>JBKPTH010000181.1:0-11541 GCA_046765915.1 Acidobacteriota bacterium
GGCCAGGCCGGCCCGGCCGCGGCCAGCAGCACCGGCGCCTCGCCGCCCGTGGCGACCGCCGGCTCGGGCGCCGGTCCGCCGCCGGCGAGGCTCACCTGGAGGTCTCCTCCCTGCCGCTGCAGGACGTAGTCGCCGGCGGGGAAATTGGAGACGTCGCGCTCCAGGTGGAGGACTCCCAGGCTTGGCGGGAAAGCGGCCGGCGAGCCTTCCTCCCGCGGCTGGAGGCTCGGCTGCGGCCCGGACCATACCGTCCACAGGCCGTCGCGCCAGGCCACGCGCAAGAGCCGCTCCTCGACCTCGGTCCGGCGGCCCCGCGCCTCCCGCACCTCGCCGCCCTCCAGCCAGGGATTGCCGGCCACCCGGCCGGCGAGCCGCGCCACGGCGGCGAGCCCCGGGTAGACCCGCGCCACGAGGACGAAGCGCTCGCCGTCGAGATCCGAGCAGGCCACGATCTCCCGCGACGGCGGCACCGCGAACGGTCCGAAGGACGGCAGCACGGGAGCCGGCAGGTCCGCCACCCGCGCCGCGGCGGCCAGGTACTCCGGGCCGTCCTCCAGCGATCCGGCGAGGACGTCCAGATTCTGGTGCGGATAGGGAATCCACAGGCAGGCGCCGTACTCGCCCGAAGCGAGCAGCCGCGCCGGCAGGCTCCCCGGCTCCGGCGCCCCTACCCGCTCACGGGGCCAGTACGCGACGAGGACGTAGCCCGCGATCAGCAGCAGGAAGAGAAGGAAAAGCGCGAGGCGGAAGAGGCGCTTCACGGTGGCGGGAAGGTAGCACGATTTCCCCCCTCTCCAACTCCGTTGGAGAGGGGGCCAGGGGATGAGGTTTCGAAGGGCAGATTCCTGCGCTCGGCACGTCCCACTGGACCAGGTTTTTACGGCACCACCCACCCCCCCACCGCCTCCACCCCGCCATCCTTGATCTTCACTACATAGCTCCCCTTCGACGCGAACCGCTGTCCAGGTCCCAGCGACAGCGAGGGAAACACCCCCGGACTGAGCGCGTTCTCCGTCTCCTCCTCGACGCTCTCGACGAAGAAGTCCCGCGAGAAGTTGTCGACCAGGTGGGCGAGCGAGTGGTCCGCGACGGCCATGGCGCACCAGGCGTTGAGCTGCAGCCGCTCGTGCGTCCTCTCGACGCGGCGCGCCCCCATCCAGGCGCGCACCCGGTAGATCAACGGATCCTCTTTTCCCGGCAGGGCGTAGCGCCAGGTCAGCCAGATCTTCTCCGGCGGCAGAGGCGGAGCCAATCCTTGCAGCAGACTGGACGAGAAAACGATCCGCTGCACCGCCGTGAGCTCGGCCGTTTCGAGGGTCGCGGCGTCCTCAGGGCCGAGCCAGAGGACGAGGACCGCGGGCCGGGTTTCGCGCGTCAGGCGGCGCCAGAACGCGGCGGTCAATGTCTTGCCGGATGGAACCGCTCGCTTCTCGATCTTCCTGGGCGACAGCGCCTCCCGCAGCGCCCTTGCGGGAACGCGTCCTTCGTCCACGTCCCGGTACACCTGGACGATGCGTCCCGGGGATTCGGCGAGCCGGGCGGCGAGGGCCTCCGCCTCGACCGTCAGCCCTGGCGAAAGATAGAGCGCGTAGACGCCGGACGGCGAGACGACGGGAAGGTCCGTGTTGGGAAACAGGCAAGGCAATTCGTTCGTTTCGCAGAACTCGTGGATCGGACGCCACGAGCCCGTGCCCATCCCGGAGAGCACGGCGAAGACGGGTTGCTGGCGGTAGAACGCTGCAAGCTGCCGCGGCCAGGTGCCGGCCGGCCCCTTCAGCTCCCAGACGTGCAGCTTCCACTCGCGATAGGACGGATAGAACTCGTCCCGGTACCACGGCGAGAAACCGAGCCGCTGCGCCGAATGATGCGTCTCGGCGTTCTTCCATCGTACGTACGCCTCCAGCACGTCGAGCAGGGCCTTCCTGCGGCCGGCGTCCACGCCCGGCGTGATCACCGTGGCGAAGTGGATCGATTCGCCGTCCACGCCCGGCGACGGCGCCGCCGCGAGACCGGCGAGATAGGCGGCGAGGTGCGCCGTCTCCTCGCCGCTCAAGCGGAAGCGCGGCATCAGCGGATCGAGCGTCCGCCCGGCCGGGTCGCGTCCCTCGCGCAGGAGGACGGCCAGCGACTCCGCCGTGTACGCCGGCCGCGGACGCGGGTCCCTCACGCGTGTGGCGTACGGCTGCGGCTGCGGTTCCTGGTAGAGCGCCCGGAACAGGTCGGCCCGCCGGAGCTGGCGCGGCCCGAAGAGCGCCGGACCGGTCACCCGCGGCACGTAGACGCCGCCCTCGCTGCCGCCGAAGCCGCTGCGGCGATGGCAGGAGGCGCAGAGATCGCGGTAGAGGCGCTGGCCATGCGCGGAGTCGGGCGTAACAGGGCGGCCACACAGGGCCGCCCCTACAGATCCGCCGTGCCAGGCCGAGAGGGCGGCGAGAAATACGAAGCCTGCAACCAGGACCTTCATCGCAGCCGGCGGAATTCGGCCACCAGCTCCGCGGCGCTCATGGGCCCGGCGAGACGCACCCAGCTCTCGCCGGACGCCGGACGCAGGAACGTCAGCGGCTCGTGCCACATCTTGTTGGGACGGTAGGCGCCGAAGGCCTTCTGCACGGCGGCCACGTCCTCGCGGCTGCCGGTGAGGAACCGCCACCGCGGCCCGGCGTTGAAGCGCCGCGCGTACTCGCGCAGGCGCGCCGGAGTATCGAACTCCGGATCGATCGAGATCGAGACCAGCCGCGCGTCCTGCCCCAGCTCCGCCTGCGCCGCCGCGAGCGTCGCCGACAGCGCCGGACAGATCGACGGGCAGGTGGTGAAGATGAACTGCAGAACCACCGGCCGCGAGGAATCCAACGCCGCGGCGAGCGGCACGCGTTCGCCCTGGGCGTCGATCAGCGTGACCGGCGGAGGGGTGATTTCGGCGATGGAACGGACGTAGCTGGGGGACGGCGCGGCCGGGCGGAGACCTGCCAGGAGCAGGACCGTCATCGCCGCCGCGGCCCTCACGTACAGGTCAGTGAATCGAATAGATCGCCACGTCATGGTGGAACGGATCGAATTGATAGAACCGCAACCGCCGCGACGGGTCGAAGTTCAGCTCGATGTCGAACTTGTGGACGCCGGGACTCAAACCCTCTGTCGGCGACACGCAGACGTAGGGATTGACCGGCCCGCCCACCGGCAGCCACCACCAGTTGCGGCCGAAGGTGAACCAGCAGCCGGAGCCGGCGAACTTGACCGACGACTTGAACTGGTTCTCCCAGCCGCGGTTGCCGCCGAAGTCGGCGACCGTGTACGAGTGCACGAAGTTGTCGCCGTTGTAGACCGTCACCTTCAGTTTCTTCGGGCGCTCCTCCCAGGCGTCCCAGCGGCCCCAGGCGCCATTGTTCAGCTCGCCGTAGGTCGAGTTGTTGACGTAGAGGAGCGTCACGTCGGCGCCCGGATCCTTGACGACGCCGGCCGGGAGCTGGTTGCGGTTCAACCAATCGAAATAAGCCGGCAGAGCGCGGTCGCGGACGATCGCCGCCACGGTCTTCCAGTCGCCCTTGTCCGCCGCCTGCCGCGCATCGCCCACCGCGTTCCACATCCGTTTTTCAGGCGCCAGGTCGCCGATCCTGGCGATGGCGTAGCGCTTCTGTTGCTCGCACTTCGTCGGATTGCCGTCCGGATCGAACGCCGGCTCGCCCGGCGCGCACCGCACCGAAGTGCAGGCGGGGGGCGGCATGCCGGGTTTGTCCGGCATGCAGAACACGGCCTCCTCGACCTGCGGCAGGGTCAGGTTCTGATACTCCGCGGGGCAGCCGGCGGACTGCGGCGGCAGCGTCGTCGGCGGCGGAGGCGGCGGGTTGGGAAGGGGCGAGGGGCAGGGCGTGTAACAGATCTGCTTGCCGGCGTTCTCCATCACCTGCGCGCGCGGCGGATGCATGCGCCAGCCCCAGGTGTAGACGAGGTTGTAATAGGAGGGCGGCGCCATCTTGATGCGGAACACGGTCCGCGTGCCGTCCTCCATGTTGAAGAAGGTCTGGTCCATGCCGACGCCGGGCTTCGGCGGCGGCGGGGGTTGCGAGGACGACGGAGCCGGCTGCGGGTCCATGTACATGGCGAGGGGCGAAAAGTCGTCGCGGCCGCGGTTGAGCACGTCGACCGTGTAGGTGATCGTGAACGGGACGTCCGCCGCCTTGATCTGGCTGAAGTCGAGGAAGGCGGTGTCCGACTCGATGCGCTGGTCGAACCACACCTGGTGGACGTCGACGTTGCCGCCGATCACGTTGCCCGCCGCATCCATGATCGGCACCACCGCCCTCACCTTCTCCGGACCGGTGTAGTGCAACAAGGGAAGGCCGCTGTAGGCGCGGTTGGGAACGAGATTGCCCTCCAGGATGTCGTTGGCGAGCCGCAGGCCGGCCCGCACCCCCTCGTCGGCGTACGGTTGGCGGTTCCCGCCTTCAGCCTGGCCGGAGGTCAGGCGCAGGATCTGATTGAAGATCGTGCGCAGGTCATCCTCCGGCGAGGTGGGATTGATCTGCGACACGATCGGATCGCCGTCCTGCAGGTTGTAGGGAACGTCCGGCGTCGACGGCAGGGTGTTCGGGATCTCTTTGCCGGTGCTGGCGAAAGCGTTGGTATAGACGGTCGGCAGGAAGTTGGTGCCGGGGAAGGTCTGGTAATTGAACGGATTGCTCGGCGGGAAGATCCCTTCGCCGGTGCAGACCGTCGTCCTGCAGTCCTTGCCGGGGCAGCCGGTCGTAGTCTCGGTCGAGGGATTCGGCCATGGCTGCGGATAGGGATGGCAGACGCCGGGAAGATCCGGGTTCGTCGGCGTTTGGGGATACGGGCAAGGCTTGTACGGCCAGGCCGACCCCGGCGGCGGCGCTGGGGGGTTCGGGCAAGGCGCCGCTTCGGCCTGCGCCGGCGCCTGCTCCATCTGGAGCTGGTGCTCCGCCGGCGGGGGCGGCGGCTGATGCTTCTGCAACGGCGGCGGCTGCGGCGGCACGATCGGCGCCCGCGGCGGCGGCGCGGCGGCGGCCGCGAGGAGGCCCGACGCCAGGCCGAGCGCGACGATCAGGGGACGGCGGGATGGCTTCATGGCTGCGCTCCTCATGGCTCGTCGTTCCTTCACGCCCGCAGCGGGGCAGGCCCCCGGCGGCGCGGCGGCCCCTGCGGCATCCCGCGCGACTGCACCCATGACAGGCGCTCGGCGATCCACGCCGGATCGGTCCTCGCCGGCACCGATCCCCACAGCCCCACGGCCGCGTTGCCGTAGCGCAGCAGCGCCAGCGAGCAACCCGGCTGGCCGTCGTGCACGTGCCCGCTCCCCTGGTACAGCCGGTCGCGCAACGCGTGCATCACGGCGGTCTCGCCGGTGAGGAAGAGCCAGCCGGCCCCGGCGCCGTGCCGCGCCGCGAAAGCCTTCAGGGCCTGCGGCGTGTCGCGCTCGGGATCCACCGTCAGCGAGTAGAAGAAGAGGTCGCGGCCGAGGCGGTCCGCGACCAGCCGCTGCACGCGGGCGAGTTTCTCCGCCGTGTGGTACGTGGGCTCCGTGGCGAGCGACATGCAATGCATCAACACCGTCTTCCCCGCCAGCAGGTCGTCGTAGAAGAGCGCCCGGAAGCCCTCGTGCGTGACCACCACGTGGTTGGGGAAGCGGTGCGCGTCCGGTCCGCGGGCCGGCCGGGCGCAATCCTCCTCCGCCGGCAATCCCAGCGCCAATCCCGGCAGGGCCGCGGCGCCGGCGGCGATCACCTCTCGTCGATCCTTCATCGTCGCGTCTCCCATGGTCTACTCCTCCCCCTGCGGCGGCCCGGGCGGCACCGATGGACCTTCCTCCTGGCTCGGGCTCGCCGGCCGGGTCAGCACGTGCGGCGGCAGCGCGTCCTCGAAGCGCGGCGTATCGAAACCCGTGCCCGGCTCCACGATGTCCCAGCGGATCATCATCGCGTGGTCCTCGTGCACCACGTTGTGGCAGTGCATGACGTACTTGCCGAGGAAGTCCGGCCAGCGCATGTAGATCCTCAGCTCGTCGCTCGGCAGCAGGATCGCCACGTCGCGCCGCCGGCCGCCCATGAAAGAGCCGAGGCTGCCCACCGGCTTGCGGGTCCCCTTGGCGAGCTGCAACTTGGGCGGCGGCGCCTTGAGGTCGTGCAGCGGCTTGAGGTCGAGATCCCGGCCTTCGGCGTCCTTGCCGCTGATGTCCTGGATGAGCTCCTCCGAGTAGGGCCTGCCGTTGATGGCGAGGAACAGGAACTCGACGAAATGGCTGTGAATGGGATGCGACCAGTTGCGGCCGCCGTTGCGGAACGTCCAGATCTCGGCGCTCCCCTGGTCGATGCCGGCGTCGATGCGGTTCGGATCCATCACCTCGCCGTTGATCGTCCACAGCCCGCCCTCGTAGTCGAACGTCCACACCCGCTCGCGGTTGACCGCCCCCAGGTCGACGTGCGGCCAGGGCCGGAACTTGCTCGGGATGCTGCTCTTGTCCGGCGCCCTGAGCGGCAGATCGACGTCGAAACGGATCAGGTTGGTCAGCGGATCGTCGAACTCCATGTAGGCCCCGGAAGGTCCGGCGCCGTTGAGCTGCTGCAGCAGGTTGTGGATGTAGACGCGGTCGCCGGGCTTGTAGCTGGAGAAGTCGAGGATGACGTCCACCCGCTGCGCCACGCCGAGGAAGATGCTCTCCGTCACCACCGGCTCCGGGAGGAAATTGCCGTCGCCCGTGATGGCGGTGAGCTTCGGGTACTCCCAGCCCCCGCCGCCCTTGCGCTCGGCGCGCAGGAACAGCTCGTAGAAGCGCGACGGCCCGCCGTTGAGGATACGGAAGCGGTACTTCCGCGGCTCCACCTTGAAGTGCGGCGTGATCTTGCGGTTGACCGTCATGCGGTCGCCCAGCATGCCGTCCGTGTTCCAGGCGTCGAAGACCACCTGGGCTACGCCGTCGCTGTCCGTCTGGAAGCGGATGTCCTGGATGATCAGCGGAATGTCGTACTCGGGGAAGCTCGGCAGGTGCCAGCCGGTGTTCTCGTTACCGGTGTCGTCCTCGTCGAAGAGGAAGTAGAAACCGGCGAGCCCGGCGTAGACGTTGGCGGCGGTGAAGTCCAGCCGGTGGTCGTGATACCACAGCGTCGTCAGCTTCTGCAGCGGATCGTGGCCGGCGGGGAAGTTGGCGTAATGGTGGTCCCAGAACTCGCCGGAATCGATCCAGTCCACCGGATTGCCGTCGCTCTCCGAGGCCGTATGCGCGTTGTGGAGATGGCTCGTCGTCGAGGCCAGCCCGAAGTTGACCTTGGCATGGCCGACCGGCGGCAGGTCGTTGAACCGCCGCACCAGCACCGGCTCGCCGTAGCGCGCCGCGTAGGTGGGTCCCGGCGTGCTCGGAGCGAAGCTGCCGGCTTGAAAACCCCAGGACCAACTCACTTGCTCGATGATCTCTTTGCCGTTCGCGTCTTTTTTGTACTTCGTGTACGGCGGATCGGGGTGGTACTGCCACTGCATCTCCCGCTCGTGGATCTCATAGAGCTTCTTCGGCAGGAACTCCTCGTAGCGCTGGTGGGCGCTGGGATCGGGCGGCGGGTTGAGCGCCGGCACCGGCTGCATCACCGGCGGCACGAAGAGCTCCGCCTTCCACGGCTCCGCGGGCGGGCTCGGCGGCTGATCGTTGATCTGCCGCGGCCGGTCGTCCGGCGGGCAGAGGAACTTCACCAGCTCCCGGTGCTGCGCCAGCGCCGCCCGCGAGGTGAGGAGGCCCGAGCCTCCCGCCACCAATCCGAGCTTGAGAACGTCCCGTCTCGTCGCCATCGCGATCCTCCAGCCGGCGCTTCAGACGGACCTTTTCCCTATCGGGGACAGACCCGCCGCACGCAGACACACCGCCGCTCCGCCGGCTCGTTTTGTCGAAGGCCTCTAATCAAAGAAAGTGCGCCGACTATAGGTGGCGCGACGATAGGGCGCAAGCATTTTGACGAGCGAGGAAGCACGCAGAATCTTTTTTGGATCGCGGGAGCCGGGCTGCCCCTTGCACCGCCCCCACCCGCTGAGTAGGATGAGCTCCGCAGCCAACCTGCAGCGTCGATCTCCATCCCAGACCTGAACCCTTGACCGGCGGCGAGCGCCGGAAGGAGGAGCCATGATCGTTCCCGTCCAGGGAGCCGAGCTGTTCTGCACCACGCGCGGCGAAGGGCCCGCCTGCCTCGTCCTCTGCCACCTCGGCACCCGGCCTTATGAGATTCAGATGCCCGCGCGATTGAACGAGCGGCTCGAGCTCGTCTTCGTCGACCTGCGGGGAAGCGGACGCTCGAGCGGCGATTTCTCGGACCTCGATTTCGATCTTCTCGCCGCGGACCTGGAAGCCGTCCGCATCGCGCTCGGCCGCGAGCGGATCGCGGTCCTGGGCCACTCCATCCTCGGCGTGCTGGCGATCGAGTACGGCCGGCGCTGCCCCGGCGGCGTCTCGCACGTCATCGCGGTGGGTCCGCCGCCCAGCGCCGACATGACCCGGCTGGCGGCGCAAGCCGCGGCCTTCTTCGAGGAAGACGCGTCGGACATCCGCAAGCAGATCCTGCAGGAGAACATAGCCAGCCTGCCGGCCGGCGCGTCCCCGGGCCAGGCCATGTACGCCCAGACGCCCATGCGTTTCTTCGACCCGCGATTCGACGCGGCTCCCCTGTTCGCCGGAGCGGACGTCAAGCCGCAGGTCTTCGCGCATCTCCTCGGCGCCCTGACCGCGGGCTGGGACATCACCGTGGACAAGTACACCTTGCGCGCGCCGATCTTCCTCGCCCTGGGACGCTATGACTACATCGTCCCTTATACCTTATGGGAGGGCATTCCGGAGACCCTGCCCGACGCCACCTTGCACCTCTTCGAGCGCAGCGGCCATCAGCCGTTCTTCGAGGAGCCCGAGCGCTTTGCAGCGGTGGTCGCCGGGTGGATGGGGCGTGAGGTGTAGATCATGACGGTGGTCGCCAAGTCGCCGATCGGGCGCACTCGGCAGGTGGCGCGGGACCGCGGCTGGCGACACCTGCGGCTGCTCTCCTCGGCGAACAACACCTACAACCACGGCGAGACGCCCGAGGGCGACCAGATCCCGGCGCTTAACGTCTTCGCGCGCCGCGGCGGCCGAATCCACCACTTCTATAACATGGAGCTACTCTACGCACCTACAGAGCCCAGCCAGGACGGCCGGCACTTCAACCTCATCTGGCCGCTGTGGAACCTTCTTCGACCTGACGCCGGAAGGCCGCGGCGAGAAGTGGTATCCGCGGCTTTCGTATTGACGGTGGCGCGCCGCGTCGCCCGACCCGTGGCACCGTCCTGTCCCCCTGACGCGCGTCGAGCTCGCGTAAGCCTTGTAGAAGGCACGGGACCGGCGCCGTAGCCGGCCCGTCGGCCTCATCTTTCAACCGCGGCTACAAGCTTCTCTTCTCCGATCCCCCTGGAAAAGCTGTCCACGGATTCCTTCCTGGGGGAGGTCGCCCAGAAGTCGTGACGGTGAAGTCCCCCTCGGGAGATTGAATGCTAGCGAGCGGCTCGCCGAGAATCGCTAGATACTTCGCCCGAACGGAAATCGGGCGACGCTTGGCGAAAAGGTGGCGAAATCATATTTCTCAGCATTTCGGAGATCACGGCATGCCCGCGCGCATTCAAGTGATCGTCAAGTCTGAAGAAGTCGGCGTCGATCAATCTTTCGCTTAGATCGAGCGTGCGAATCGTCAAGTGAAGTGGGTTCGCTTCCCTATTATTCGCGAGTTCATCCACGGCAGCGAGAAAGTCCCGACTGTAGGGCTTATAGGCATCTATAGCTAAAACTATGATCGGAATGCCTTTGAGGTTAACGCCACTATGGGTCAAGACATCAAGAAAGACAGCGGCTTCGGTTTTGGGGGACGAAGCTCGGGGCAAGGGCCCAGTATAGTCAGGAAGTGTAGTGGACTGCCTTAAGAGCCGTCGAAATCGTCTCAGGACCTGGACTCTTAGCGTTCGCCTTACAAACTGGCCTGGAATATATTCTTGTGTGCTAGCCTCTCCTACATCTCTCTCAATTTGTTCAAAGACTCTGCGACTCATAACCTTCAAGCGATAACCAGCCCGCACGAAGTTCCGATTTTCATCAAAATCGTTTGGACAGTACTGGACTACCAAGTATCTAAGCCTACTAGTGTCCAGACGCCTGAAGATGAGGATCTCACGAGCCGTACCGTAAGACGAAATGGCAGCATTGAGAGTCCGCCTGCCTGTGCTTGTTTCGAGCAGTTGCGGAAAGGTACGGCCTTGTTCTACCCCCCATCCCATGGCATGAGAATCTCCCAGAACAATGATCTCCGGCTGTCGGGCCGAACTATCGTCATCGCGAAGCCCTAGCTTATTCACCTCAACCTGAACATGAAACTCAACCCCGCTGAAGACGCAGCGGCCCGGACGGAGGGTGTATGCAACCGACGGATCATATTTCGCGCATGACTTATCGAATTGGATAAAGTCTCTATTATTAAGATAGTTGGCCCTCAATACTTGCACCAAAAATCCTTCGGGTATCCACTGTGGATGCTTGAACGTGATGTAGCACGATGCCTCTATAATTGACAAGAGAATGACTACCACCAAGCATGAAAAGACAATAGGCCTGAGCCGGCGTCGCGGCCCGGAGGGGCGCCCCAACATCTTATGCGGAATCTTCATGTTTACCTTATCCCTAACCAGGCTAGCACAAACTCATTGACTATACAAGCCCTCTTATTAGGCGCCGGGACTGGGCCGGCGCGAAATACAGACCATGCTGACTGTCAAAATCACTGCCCTCGAAGCAAGTACACTCCAAACTGGACAAGTCCCCATTTATAGTAGCTTGCCCCCAAAATATCTAGCCGCAACGAATTGAACAAGGTCCTCCACTCAAGATCTCTCCTATACGATCGAGGATGACCTGTTAGCTGGAGATTGGACAGGCTATCGAGCAAGAAGAGCCAACAGTTTCTCGGCCATGAAGTAAGCAGATCCTCTTGAATTAGAATGAAGCGACAAGTCCGCCTTAGTTCCAGCAATAGCTGCGCTTGGTTAGTGGTGTGATGAAGCATGGAGAGGGCGAGGCCGAAGTCGAACCTTTTATCTTCAAACGGAAAGTGAACTCCGTCATAGATAAGGGGCTTAAGGTGCTGACTTAGACTCCAATCAGCAATATCGAGACCTGTAACATCGAATCCCTGCTCCGCCAGCATTTCGGCTAGAACGCAAGTATTGGGCCCGAGATCTAGGACCGTGGAACAGCGATAGGCTCTAAGCGGAGTTTCGATTCGAGGCAATAACGTACGTACTCTGCGCCTCTGGTAAAGGTAGGAAGCCCTTCTCACAAAACTTCTCTTGAAGAGCGCGCTCTTAAGTAGCGAGTCGAAAGGCTTCATCGGTGAGGTCACTAGATAACTAGAGATTATCTATGTGGTGCTCAGCGCCAAATGCACTCTCGATTCTGAGAATTTTCTTTTCGGTCGCTCTGATTGCCGTGTACTCGGGCAACGATGCGATTCGGTACTGCATGGGCCTCACACTAATCGGGCT
>JBKPTH010000182.1:0-35397 GCA_046765915.1 Acidobacteriota bacterium
CCCTACGCGGCGTTATTTACCCAGATTCTTCGCCAGCTCCGGGCTGGCCCTCAGCCGATCGCCTGAACTTGCCATCAGGGCCCGCTCCGCCTGTAGGTCCTTCGGGACCGCTGGGACAGGGTGTCTCTTGCTGCCAGAAAATGGCCTGTCGAAGCCCTCTCCTTCCGTTCGGTTACCGCCGAAAAACGCCGCTGCCCGACCCGTTGATCGTTCGCCGCCTCAAAGTTTCACCAGAAGTTGGCCCTGGTCCACTGAAAACGGCCCCAGAGTGAGAAATGCGGGCTAGAGGCGCTGTCAAGACGCGCTTGCCGCTTCGCCGGCCTCACACGCCGAGGGAAGACGTTGGCTTCGCGCGCTGCCATGGGATGTGCTCGGCCGAGTCGTGGGTCGCCCAGTACTCCCGCTCCGCATCCTCCGACTCAAATTTCGGGATCGGCTTCATCCTCACCCGAGTATACGCGTGTCGAGCTTGGCAATCCGGCCTCTTCTTCGATGGCTGAGGTTGTAGACTAGACTAGATCCGAAGAGAGACCGCAATGAGCCCGGAAAGAGACGAGATCCTGCAAACCCTTGCCTGCCACAAGGACTCCATCCGAGCCTTCGGCGCCCGCCGCCTCGGTCTATTCGGTTCACAGGCCCGGGGCGAAGCCTCAGCCAAGAGCGATCTCGATTTCCTCGTCGAGTTCGAACCCGACGCCAAGTCCTTCGACAGCTACATGGGCCTCAAAGAATTTCTGGAGGATCTTTTCGACCGGAAGGTTGACCTCGTGGTAGCGGAAGGCCTCAAGCCGCGGCTCCGCGACGGTATCCTCCGAGAGACGGTCTATGCCCCGGGACTCTAACGTCTACCTCGAAGACATTCTCGAGGCAGCCCGGAAGATCCGCGCCTACACGAAGGGCCTCTCCTACGAGACCTTCCGCGAGAACTCGATGGCGGTCGATGCCGTCATCAGGAACCTCGAGGTTATCGGAGAGGCCGCCAAGCAGCCTCCCCGATTCCGTTCGAGCGCAGGCGCCGGAGGTCCCATGGAAAAGAATCGCCGGGCTTCGAGACATCCTCATCCACGACTACTTCGGAATCGACTTCGAGATCATCTGGGATGTGGTCACTGACAAGCTCGCGGTGCTGGGGGACGCCGCCTCCCGGCTCCTCGCAGTGTAGGGAAGCGTTTCCGCCGCAAGCGTCATGACGTTCCTCTTCCGCCTTACCTGATGTAGCCCAGGGCCCGTAGCTTCCTTTCAAGAGTTGGATCGATGCGAGCCCCTGTTGGCCCACGGAGCGGCTGCAGCGAAGCGAGCTTACCCCGCAGCAATGTCTTCAAGAAGAAAGACCAGACCGGCTGAGCATTGGCAAGGTTTCTCGACTCGCTAGGGTCCGCCGACAGATCGAAGAGCTCCAGGCTGGACGCCACCTGTCCAGGGTTGTCATATCTCCAAATAAGCTTCCACCGGTCGATGGTTATGCTATCGGCCTTGCGCCCGACACCGAGATGGGACAAGACCTCGCGCTGGCGCAATGGAGCTTCCGTGCAGATCGCGGGGAGAAGGCTTTCCCCCTGGGCCGGCTGGAGAATCTTCACGCCCGCAAAGTCGAGAACCGTAGGTAGCAGGTCCACCTGCTGGGCAAGCTCGGTGATCCGCTTACCGCCGCCAAGCCAGCATGGCGGCTTGACAATCAGCGGGACATTGATCTGGTCGGCGTGGAGATTACTGGCGTGCTCCCACTCACCATGTTCATAAAATTCTTCGCCGTGATCGGCCGTGAAGATTAACAGGGTGGAATCATAGAGCCTCATCTCCTTTAGCTTCCGTAATAGCTCACCAAAACTGGCGTCGTTGAAGGCAATCTCAGCATCGTAGAGCGCGAGGAGATCCGCGCGGATTTTCGGACTGAACGGTTTGCGCCCGAACTCAAGGTCCAGCACATTTTCCATTAGTCCCGCGTCCGGATCGACCTGCCGTGCGAAGCGCTCGCGGAAAGGGCTCCGCGGGGTGTATGGCGCGTGCGGATCGGAGCTGTGGAGGTAAAGGAAGAAAGGACGGTCGCCGGTCCGCCGGGAGAGCCACGAGGATGTCTCCTCGTTGAGCCGAGTCGAGGGCACGAAGACCTCACGGCTGGTATCGTCGATTGGGAACGGAAGGTAAGTGGAGAATCCTTGGTCGAACCCAAAGACGGGCGCGACGTTGTCGTTGGTTACGATGCCTACGGTTTCATAGCCTTTCTGGCGCAGCAACTCGGCGAGCGTTACCGCACTTTCCGGTAGCGCAGCCTCAGCGGACGTAACACCGTGGGATTGCGCTTGGAGGCCGGTAAAGATCGAGGCCACCGCCGGCTTGGTATAGGGTGCTTGAGCCATGAAGCGGGTGAACAGCGCCGCTTCCCTGGCGAAGGCATCGATTTCCGGCGTCGTCGGCCGCCGATATCCATAGACGCCCAGATGATCGGCCCGCAAGGTGTCGACGAGATAAAACACGATATTGGGTGGCCGGGAGAGCTGATCCGCACACTCTGCCCGGGCTGCCTTCTTCTGAGGCGCAGCCTCCTTCACAGCCGCCGGCGGGAAGCGTAGGGAGGGCCGGATGAGTTGCAGACCGCCGTCGCCGCGCGGAATTTCGCGATTGGGGATCGCGCGTAGCGACACGCGTGCCGGTCCCGCCGAGACCGGCAGCGGCACGCTACGGCCATCCGGCCCACCAGCCTTGAGCCGTAGCTTCACCGGCTGGCCACCGGGCGTCTGGATCTCCACTTCGAGGAACCCGGGATCCTTCAGGGCAGCGGCCCCAGCCCAGGGGCGGATCTGCTCGACGGCGAAGAAGCTAGGCGGCCTCAGCTCGACCGCGTAGTCGATCTGGCTGCGATACGGCAGCACCAACGCCGGCGGAGTGCTCGCCCGCGCACGGGGCTGTCCAAACGAGCGGGTGCCTTCGAGACGCAGGTACTCCCAGCCCACAGAGAGGTTGCGAATATCTGTCGAGCCGGGAAGGACCTCCGAAGGTTTAGCCGCGTAGGAGTACTCGAAGCGGAGCCGGTTTCTTCCCGCAACGAGCCGGCTGGGGTCGAGATGGAGGAGAAACTCGTGAGAACCTCCGGCGAGCGGCACTCTGGCTAACTCATAGCCGTTGAGCCTGACCGCCACTAGCTGCTCGTCGGGAGCACCGGCAAACGTAAAGGGGAAACCCCTAAAGGCGAACGCGAGCGGCCGGGGCTCCACTACGTCGAAACCGACCTCCGACGCGAGCCCCGTCGCCCAAGTGAACGGCAGGATCCCTGGCTTCTCGGGTACGGAAAAGCCCCACAGCATGAAGGGCCGTGCTGCCGGGTCGCCGAAAGCGACAAGCCGGCTTTCAGTCCAAGCCTCCGCCAGCGGGAACAGCTCCACCAGATCAGCGCCCGACTCGGGAATGGAAGGATTGACACAGGCCCATCCGGCCCACAAGAGGGTCGCTACAACCACGCATACCGCGCCGGATTTCATTGCCTGCCGCGGACAGGCAGGGCAAGAAGGTGACACAAAAGAGACTTCTAACATAGTATCGCGCTGGCCGTCCAGGGGCTTGATTGCTTCGATCCTCTTAGGTATAATAAGGAGTTATTCGGGATCTCCTCGACCTGCCGCCGGACGGGGTCGCTATGAGAATTGCTATTGCGACAGTCCAAGTCCCCTTCCTTCAAGGGGGAGCCGAATATCTGGTCGCCAATCTTGCCGCCAGCCTTCGCGCCGCCGGGCATGAAGTCGACACGTTGGCGATGCCGTTCCGCTTCGGACCGCCGGACGAAGTTCTCCGCAGCATGGACGCTTGGTCGCGGGAGAATCTGGAAGCGCCGAACGGCGTCCCGATCGACAGAGTTGTCTGCGTGAAGTTTCCCTCCTACTACCTCCAGCATCCCGACAAGGTGGTCTGGCTCGCCCACCAGCACCGCACCGTCTACGAGCTTTGGGATTCACGGCACGGCGACGGTTCTCTTTGCCTCGACAGCGAGGGCTGGGCGCTGCGGTGGAGGATCAGGGAGCAGGATCGTAGACATTTGGAGTCCTGCCGCCGGATCTTCACGATCTCAAGGCGGGTCTCAGAACGACTGTGCTTTTACAACTTGCTGGAATCGCAGCCTCTTTATCATCCACCGCCTCTGGTTCCGCGCTATAGGTCAGCTAAGCCGGAGCCAATAGTCTTCTTTCCCAGCCGCCTCGAAGGTCACAAGCGCCAGGATTTACTCATCGAATCGATGAAGCTCGTGCGATCACAGGTCTCGGCGGTCTTGGTCGGCAACGGGGGGCTCCGGGAGGCACTCGGCGATCGGATACGTACCTGCGGACTAGAAGGAAAGGTGCGAATCGCGGGTCGGGTCTCGGAGGACGAGTTGATCGGTTACTTTGCGCGCTGCTTGGCGGTGTTCTTCGGCCCCTATGATGAAGACTACGGGTACGTGACGCTCGAGGCTATGCTCTCCTCGAAGCCAGTAATTACATGTACCGACTCCGGCGGTCCCCTCGAGTTCGTCATCGACGGCGAGACCGGCGTCGTCGTGCCCCCAAACCCCGAGGCGATCGCGGCCGCAATCGATCGCCTTGCGTACGCGCCATCGACCGCGGTCCGGATGGGTCGGGCAGGCCATCAGCTCTATCAGGAGCTTGGGATCTCCTGGGACTCGGTCGTCGCGCAGCTTACCTCATGAAGATCGGAATCGTCGCCCCCAGTCCTGTGCCGTTTGTGGTCGGTGGCGCGGAGAAGCTCTGGTGGGGGCTCGCCCGTGCGATCAACGAACACACCCATCACCAAGCGGAGATCGTTAAGCTACCTACGGCGGAATCCACGCTCTGGCAACTGGTCGATCATTACCGGCGTTTCTCGGAGCTCGATCTCGATCATTTCGATCTCGTCATCTCCGGCAAATACCCGGCCTGGATGGTGAAGCACCGCCATCATGTCTGTTATATGCTGCATCGCTTGCGTGGGCTATACGATTGCTATTCGCTCGTGGCCCCAGGCAGCACTCCCTACGCCCATCCCGAGGCAGACAGCGTGCTGGATTTCCTCACTCGCCACCACGGCCGGAGGGAGGCGCTGCCAGAACTCTTCGCTCTCCTCGAGCGACTGCATGGGATGCCAGATCTGCCTCCCGAAGTGCTCAGCTTTCCCGGGCCGCTCAGCCGGAAAATCATCCACTTCCTCGATGGCATCGGACTCTCGCCGTGGTCGTGCCGCCACTTCGCCGCGATCTCCCAAACGGTCGCCGCACGCGAGGCCTACTTTCCGCCAGGTGTCCGCGTTCGCGTGGTCTATCCCGCTCCCAACCTGGAAGGCTTCCGCTGTGGCGGCGATCAATATCTATTCACCACCAGCCGCCTGGATCGGCTCAAGCGAATCGATCTCCTGATCCAAGCTATGCGGCAGGTGCGCGAGAACATCGAGCTGTGGATCGCCGGCAGCGGGCCGGCAGAAGAACAGCTCCGCCGCCTCGCCGCCGGGGATGAAAGAATTCGTTTTCTCGGCTTCGTCTCAGATGAGGAGATCTTGGCTCTTTACGCGGACGCCCTGGCGGTGCCGTTCGTGCCATATCAGGAGGATCTTGGACTGGTGACGATCGAGGCGATGAAGAGTGGCAAGCCGGTACTCACCACGCTGGACTCCGGCGGCCCCCTGGAGTTCGTCGTCGACGGCGAGACAGGTTTTGTCGTACCCCCCGATCCGGCGGCGCTGGCAGAACGGATCGAATATCTCTGCCAGCACCGCGCGGCGGCTCGCGCCATGGGTGCCGCCGCCCGCAAACGGGTGAGTGGCATTCACTGGGAAAACACCGTCGGCCAGCTCCTTCCCTGTCTCAGCGGTGGCGGTCCCCGCGGCGCGAGAGGCCGGAGACGCAAGCTGGTCGTGGCTACTACATTTCCCGTGCACCTCCCGCAAGGAGGTGGACAGCTCCGCGTCTTCAACCTCTATCGGCGCCTCGCCACCCGAGCCGATATCGATCTGGTGACCCTCGGCGCTCCAGGCCGGGGGGGCGAGCGGCTACTCGCGCCCGGTCTCCGCGAGGTTCGGGTTCCCAAGTCGCCGGCGCACGAGGCGCAGGAGGCGCAGCTCAGCCAGGCTGTTTCCTGGATCCCGGTCACTGATATCGCGATGTCCTTGCTGTTCGAGCAGACTCCTGCCTATATCGAAGCCCTGGCCGCCGCGTCACTGGGAGCCGAGGCGATCATCGCCTGCCACCCCTATGTCTTGCCGGCTATAAAAAGGGCCACCAACGAGACCGTGTGGTACGAGGCGCAGGATGTCGAGCTCGAGCTCAAAGAGACAACCCTGCCAGACACCCCGGAGGGGCGGCGGCTTCTCGCGGTCACGAGAGATGTGGAGCTGCGGTGCTGCACCGAAGCGGAGCATATCTTGGTCTGTTCAGGCCGCGACGGCTCCGTTTTGTCGGAGCTTTACCAGTTCGACCGGAAGAAGCTCATCGAAGTGCCCAATGGCGTCGATTGGGCGGCGGTGCGCTACTTGCCGCCTGCAGCGCGACGGGCCCGGAAACGCGAATTGGGGATCGACGACCGGTTCGTGGCGTTATTCGTCGGAAGCTGGCATGGTCCCAATCTCGATGCCATGCGAGCCCTGCTCAAGATCGCTCAGGCTCAGCCAGCGGTGCATTTCCTGGTTCTCGGCGGAGCCTCTTTGGCGTTCAAGGACGAGCCTTGCCCACCGAACGTCGGGCTCATGGGAATCGTGGACGAAACAACCAAGACCGCGGCGTTGCAAATCGCCGACGTGGCGCTCAATCCCATGCGCTACGGCTCGGGAACCAATCTCAAAATCCTCGAGTACTGCGCAGCGGGAATCCCCGTCCTGTCCACACCACACGGCGTGCGGGGCCTCAAGCTCGTCAACGGCATCCACCTCCAAGTGGCCGCCATCGAAGAGTTCCCGCAGGCCATCGAACAGCTTTGCAATGACCCTGAACGCGCCTCTCGGCTTGCGGAGCGGTCCCGACAGCTCGTAGCCTGCCATTACTCCTGGGGTATCATCGCCGATCGCCTCTGGGACCGGATCTGCTGAAGCATGCTCCCGAAGGCGATCGGTCTGCCGCAACAAGAATCCGCGATCAGGGCTCCTGGCGCCAATTCAAATAGCAAGCGTCGAAGTCTCTCCCCTGGCCGAACACGACGTACAGAGGATGTACGAAGGAGCCAGTGCCACCGTCGCGCAGCATATGCGCGGTACCCAGCCAGCAGGTCTGCAGAGGCATGAAGGACCGCACGCGGTTGTAGTCGCCCCACTCGTCGTCCGACGGGCCGCGGTTCCCCTCCATCGAGGTCGGACAGCTCACCGTCCAACCAGGAGGCAGGCCGTCGGTATCGTCGTCCTTGCCGACACAGATTCCCGGGTACAGCCCCCCTCCCGCGCGGCCCACCAGGATCCCGAGATTTCCCCGCACGTCCGGCGCCGCCGCCGCATAGAGGAACGCATAGGTTGGGTTCCAGATGAGATCACGCCCCCCATAGGCCATGCTGTTGGTATAAAACCATGCATTTTCGACGTAGGGATAGGGAAAGCCGCCCCCGGCGGCCGCATTCCAGAAGAAGCCCACCGTCTCAAGCTGGGAAAAGGCCAGGGCCGAGTGACGGCGTACGTAGCCCGAAGTCATCCGATGATCCGCCCGCGCACAAGCGTCGCCGCCATCCGGCGCCGGACAACTCATGCCGCCGGTGGTCCACGCCGGGACCCCTATATCACTGAAAGGAATGCTTCCGGTACCCTCCTGCCAGGTATAAATCCGCATCAGCGCACTGGTGCGGTGCTGTCCGAAATAGGCCTTGGAAATGCCGCCTTGTGCCGGCGTAATAGTGCCGCCGGTATCGTCGAACTGGAAGAAGGTGAGCGAGATACAGGCCTTCATCGGATCGAGCGGCCAGCTCATGACCCGGGTGCGCAGATAATTGGTACTGAACATGTTCCAAGTAATGTAAACATTGTTATTGGTCAGCGCGAGATGTGGATAGTCATACCATTCACCGGCCGGCGCGTCGACGGTATAAGTGCAGAAGCTCGCACCATCGTCCGTGGAGACGCCGAGCTTGAACCGATTGTGATTGCTGCCATCGGGAACCCCTTGCCGCAGCCAGATGAAGAGGTCTCGCGAGCGGTCATAGATGACGTCCTGGTCGCAGCAGAAATCGGCGAAGTCGCTGAAGGGATCGATGTAGCTCCATGAAACGCCTTGATTCGTCGAGCGCGCCGCCCACCAGTTACCCGTCGCGAAAACGAAGCGGCCATTGTTCGCTCCTGACATTTCCGTAACGTTCGACTTGAATACAGGCGTGCCGGCCAGGGTGTCGCGAACCACGTAGACCGAAGGCGGGGAGGTGGTGCGCGGCGCCGGACCCAATGGCACGGTGGTCTCTGATCCGGGCGCCGGTCCACTCGACCGCTCTCCCGATACTGGGATGGGGATAGCCCGGTTGACCCGGCCGAGCAAGCTCGCCATTTCCTCGGGGCTGCGAGGGGGCGGCGGCGGCGCCGGCAACAGTTGGACCCGAATGACGCCATCGGGCGAGATCGATGTCTGATCTGCTGCCAGCGAGCCGTCTTGGGCCAAGACGGAGCGGGGTGAGGGCGCAAGAGCCGCGAGCACTACCAGGTAGATGACAAAGATGCTTGATTGATTTGATCGCACAGGACTTCCTCCAAGAGACTTATTGTTATACGTCTACGAACCCCCAACGCAACTGGGTAAAGTTTCGAAATCTTAAACCTACAAAGCTTAGCAATCTTGACCCCGGAAGTCAAGGCCTTGCATGGCACGATCATGGGGTTTGAGTGGACGGGCGCAGAAGTCAGCGGACCTTGCGGGCGATGACCGCGTAGTCCCAGGGCGCCAGGAAATGGTTTGTGATTATGTCGATAAGAGGATTGATTTTCCCCGCCAGAGGCTCATTCAAATCGATCGATTCAAGAGAGCCTCCGGGGCGAAATTCGCGCTGCCCGGCCACTTCCACGCTCACGAATCCGCATTGCTCCGCAAGGAACTTCAAGGTCTGTGGATGGAGCGGCTTGAGATGAGTGGGATCGCAATGGAAATAGCTCGCGCCGACGATCAGGTTTTCCGGGTTAGGTGTCTCGAAAATGGCGACACCGCCGGCCCTAAGCACGCGCAGAGTCTCACCGAGAATGCCAAGGATCTCCTTCATGGGGAGGTGCTCGAGGACGTGGAATGCCGTTACCACACCCAGACTTGCGTCTCGCTGCTCACGTAAATACCGCAGTCCGTCACCTTCGACAACATCGAGGCCGCGGTCACGGCAGGAACGGACGAAGACCCGGTTGAGGTCAACTCCCAAGGCATGGAACCGCCCCTCCTGAAGCAACTCCAGCCATTCGCCCCGGCCGCAACCGATGTCGACGGCCAAGGCTCCGGGAGCGTGGGCCTCTACCTCCTCGACATACTTCAGATAGAGACCGGCACGGTTCTTGATCTCCTGGCGAGAGCCGCGGAACCGGTCCTCGAAAGCTGCATACAGGGCATACAGATTGTCGAGGAGGTGGTCCGCCTCCTGAGAGAAGACTTCCAGTTGCCGTCTGTCCAGCGGCTCGGGCAGCCTCCGTCTCGCCTCCTCCAGAAGCAGGTTGAGGCGCTGCTCCTGCGAGCTTACGTCCACACGTAAGTGATCCATGCGGGAGATCAGGACGCGCGCCTCGTTGGCCCTTGTGGTCCGATCGGCGTCGATAGCCGCGAGCCGGTCCGCCATCAGACCCTCAAGACTTTGAGCTCGATCCTCAAGCATGGAAGCGCGGGCCTTCAGCTCCTCGGCGACCGTACTTTCTGCCATTACCAGCCTCGCCTCGAGGGCATCGAGCCGCCGGCGCCATTCCGCTTGAGCGGCGCCTTCCGCGGCGCTGGCCTCTCCCACGGCGCTCAGTGTGGCTTCAAGCGTTTCGACGTGTTTGCGCCAGGTCTCGTGCTTGCCGCACAGGCCGGCAACGATCTCGCGCAGCTCCTCGATCCTGACATCTCGGTCGAGGGCGTCGAGCCGGCTTCGGGTCGCCTGCTCGTCCACCTCGAGGAGAGCCGCGTCCGCTCTGAGGCGTGCCAGGTTGGCGTCCTCGAGACTGCTCAGGATAGCGTCAACGGCCGCTAGCACCGATACATTGAACAGGCGCTGGTGAGCGGTCAGAATACCGGCCAGGAAGAGGACGATACGAGCAGCAATGCGCGCCACGAACCGCTTGAGCGGGCCGTAGTAAGGGAACTCCGGTGGAGCGGAGCCGATGGCGGCCACCTCGCTGGCCGTGCCGAGACAAGAACCTGCACGCGCGCCATCCTCCACGGCCAGGGCTGGACCGCTCCCCTCTTGTGTCTGCCGGCACAGGGGCCTTTGCAGCCTTTCCCAGATCTGGCCGCGGCTCTCTCTCTGCCGTCGTATTGCGGCCTCGCAGGCTTCAATCTTCAGCGATTCCTCCTCTTGCCGGGAGATGAGCTCTCGGAGCCTGAGGGTATGCAGATCGACTCGCTCCAATCTCTCTCGCCGTTCCAGGAGGAGCGCCCGGTCTTCCGGCTCCCCTTGCATGCGGTGATCCGCTCCTTGGCGAATGTGGCTGATCAGCGACTGGATATCGGCCCGGCCCACAGGTACTTGCGACATAGGCAAATCTCCTCGACTCAGACGCTGACAGGATCAGCGTTGGTCCAATTCTCCTTATTCCCTGAGATGGTACAGTATTATAATCCTAAAGTCAGGCGAAGAGCTGCAGCTGTATTTCGGAGCTACTCCGAATAGGTGTCAGCGCGAGACGAGGCCAACAATCATCTGATCGAGCCCCTCGCTGTTGCTGGCGGCTTTCGCCTTGATGCTGGTGCCGCGACTTCCGAGGAGCAGAGCTCCAATTCCCCGGATTGCGAGTCCTGCCTCCCGGAGACCTCCTGAAGGAGATCTAGAATGGCCACCTCGACGATCCGGCTCTCCGACGAGAAGCACGAACGCCTCCCAGTTGGCGGAACGGCGCAAGATCAGCATGAACAAGCTGATCGACGAGCTCTCGACCATCGCCCTGGCCGAGCTCGACGCCGAGACGCGCTTTCGCGCCCGCGCGGCCCTCGGCTCCCGGGAAGAAAGGATTGAGGCTGCTGGACGTCCTCGATCGAGAATCCTGAAAGCGACCTTCGCCCAGGAAGATTGCGCTGGGACCCTCAGATTGACGTCCAGCACAGTCCCATGTACATTCATAGGTGTATAGGAGATGCGGGGAATGGCACGCATGAATGTCGTCTTCGAGGATGAACTTCTTCAGGAGATGCGCGAGCTCGTACCCGTGCGGCAGCGGAGCGAGTTCATCGAGGAGGCCGTTCGATTGCGCCTTGCGCAGTTGCGCCAGATCCGGGCGGCCGAGGCCGCGGCGGGCGCCTGGAGCAATGAGGGCCGCGGCGATCCTTCCCAGGAGATCCAGGAAGCCCGCCGGGCATGGGAGTCTCGGCAGCGGCGCTCCAGCCCGGGTTCGAGCGATGGCTGACTTCCTGCTGGATTCCGATGTGGTGATCTGGCACCTTCGCGGACACGCGGCCATCGTCGAACTGGTCCTGGGTTTGGCCCGGAGAGGACATCTGGGGCTGTCGGCGATTGCCCGAGCGGAAGTCCTCCTTGGCATGCGAGAGCCGGAGAGGGAGCTGACTCTTCTGTTTCTCGACAGTTGCGAAACGCTTCCCGTTACCGCGGAGACCGCAAACCGCGCCGCCGAGACCATCCGTGGATTCCGAGCGCAAGGCGTGACCCTATCCCTTCCCGATGCCCTGATCGGGGCCTCTGCGGTGATGGCCTCGATTCCCCTCTACACCTGCAACCCGCGGCACTTCCCCATGCCCGACCTCGATCTCCGCGCAGTATCGGCCTGACACCCTCGGCCTCATATCGACTGGGCCAGACGCGACGAGAGGCTTCCTTAACGTCGCATCGGTCCCTGAAGCTCCCAGAGGTCGCCTTCCAGCTCTTCGACGCCGTGACCCACCTGGGCATTCCCATCCTTCCCGTCACGGATCGCGCCATGGCGTACGCCCGCAGGTTTCTCGAGGAGTATCCGGCCTTGTCCACCCGCGACGGCGTTCACCTCGGCGTGATGCGGGAGCACGGCATCGAGGAGGTGCTCTCCTACGACGGCGGGTTCTCGGAGGTCTCCTGGGTCAAGCGGTTCGAGGCGTGATGACGAGGCGTTCAGGCACGCCGGAGGAACCTCACCTCGGCATCGGCATCCTCGGGGCGAAGGGTTGAGATCGAAACCCCGATCCGCGGCAAGGAGAGGAGGAAGTCGACGCGGCCCTTCCCGCACAGCTTGGCGGCTTGACCGGAGCTCAAGCGACCGAGCTCGTACAGCTTGGCAGCGAGGAGAAACGCCGCCTCTTCGTCGAACTCATCCCGGCTCAGGCCGGTGCTGAAGAGGACATCGTCTCCATATTGGATCGTCAGCTCGTAGTTCACCCTCGCCTCCCCCCTTTTCCCCGGGCACCTATCGCCGTTGCGGCGTGACCTTGGACAAGATTTCGAGCATGACCGCTCCCGGTACTACACCGGCCACATCGCGAATGTCCGTTCGGCGAATACGCGCCACCCAAGTGCAGACGGCAGCGCATTTGCGGTTGAGCCCAGTCCGCGGATGCCCTTGGGCTTGCCACGGCAGCAACACATGGTCATGGGGCAACGGCTCGGGCACGCGGCTCGTCACCGCGATTACATCCAGCGGCGCAGAGGGAGTGATCCGGTCGCTCGGAGTGACAATCACCACCGGGCGCAGCTTGGGGATACCGTTCGCGTCCGCAATTTCCGCCCAGACAATGCGACCGAGCTGAAGTCGCTCAGCCATACCCGTCCGGTGGTCTCAGAACGGCTTGGGCTCCTCCCCTTCGAACCATTGCTGGGGAGGAGGGGAGTCTTGTGCCATCTTCTCCCAGTCGATCTGGGCCGCGCGCTGCTCGGCCTCCTGCTGAGCCAGGAGCTCTCGGAACAGTTTCAAATCTTCCGCCGGGATAACGGCGGCTACATCCCTTCCACCCCGGCGGACGATCACAGGATGCTGCGTAGCGGCCACCCGGCTCACAAGGCCTCGATAGTCCTGGACCTCCTGCGGCTCATCCACGAGGTCCGGTTCACTGAGAAGCGTTTGTCTGGCCATCAACAACTCCTGACAAGGGATGAAGGGTAACACAACTGTCGTCCGGTTAACGCCGGCCCGACCTGAGCGGCGAGAAGAATTCTACACGAGACCGTCTGGCAGCCCCCGAGAAGATGCCGAGCAGCCACAGCAGTTCAGTAGATCCGTGTCCGCCACACTGAATACCCGTATTCACTTTGCCCGCGGGCCGCTATCCTCCTTGGATTCTGAGGCTTGCGCCGAAAATTCGGCTTGTTTTTCGCCTCTTTGGGTGGTCAAAGTGAATAGCCGTATTCACTATCAATCGGCCTAAAATAAGCGGTCTTCGATCTCGCGGCCGAAGCTTTTAACTCTCTTTGGTTCAATAGCTTGCGGGCAGGCGGCGGAAGGTCTTGAGGCACCGGGAAACCTCTCCGAGCGGCAAATCGGCCCGCCAGAAGTGAATACCAATATTCAGTTGTAACTTAGACTTGACAATACCCTTATGGGCATGGGACGATCCCGCCTTCGATGCGGCGACGGAGTGAGGCACCAGGCTCGCCGCATCACGGCCGGCTCCAACATCTTCTGGAACGGGAACCAGGGGGACCGGCCGGATCACGCGGGCTGGTCCGGCGCCATGGTGGCGCCGTGCAGCGAGCCAATGTGGCTCAGCCCCTGAAAGGAGGGGACTATGTTGAGAGAAAAGACGAACGCAGGAATGCTCGGCCAACTGGTGCGGTTCAGCGCCTCGCTGGCTGCCAACTCCTCGGAGCTGGCGCATCTCGAAGGGATGCGCACTCGCTTCGAGAAGCTGGTCAGCGAGGCGCAGGCCATCGCCCAGCAGCAGAGCGCGCTGGTGGCCAGCAAGCAGGAGGCGAGCAAGCGGTTGCAGGCTCTGCTCACCGAAGGCTTGCGGTCGGCCACCGGCATCGAGAGGTTGCTCCTGGAGTTCTACGGTCTGCGCGCGGAAAAGCTGGCCGAGTTCGGCTTGCAGCCTTTCCGCGGCCGGCGCCGCAAGGAGACGCCGGAGGATGAGCCGGAGTCGCCGGAGCCCGAGGCGCCGGAGAGCACGCCGTCGCCGCCGGAAGAGTCTCAGGACTGACGTGCTGCCGATTTGAAGTCGCCTTTGGGGAGCGTGCGGTCTGGGCGCTCCCCTCTTTTTTGTCCCGAGATAGGGCCTTTCCCGTCCGAAACGGGCTCGCGGAGCCTCGCCCCAGGATGACGGAGCCTCATCTGAGATGACGGGCTCGTATCTGAGATGACGGAGCGATGCCGCGAGATGCCGGCGGGATTTCTGAGATGACGGCGCGCCTCCGTCCTCTGACGGCGGGATTTTCTGATCCTGCGGAGCCTCGCCGTCATCCTGCGGCGCCGTATCTCGGATGACGGAGCGACGCCGCCAAATGACGGCAGGATCTCTGGGATGACGGAGCGGCTCCGTCATCTGACGGCGAGATTTCTGACCTTGCGGAGTCCCGCCTTCATCCTGAGGCGCCGCATCTGAGATGACGGAGCGGTGCCCCGAGATGACGGCGCGATTTCTGAGATAGTGGAACGGCGCCGTCATCTGACAGCGCGGTTTCTCATCCTGCGGAGCCTAGCCGTCATCCTGTGGCGCCGTACTTGAGATGACGGAGCGACGCCCCGAGATGACGGCGCGATTCCTGGAATGGCGGAGCGAGGCCGTCATCTGGCGGCGAGATTTCTCATCCTGCGGAGCGACGCCGCAGGATGACGGAGCCGTACCTGGGATGACGGGACCGCAATCTCAGATGACGGAGCAACGCCCCGAGATGGCGGCGCGATTTCTGAGATGACGGGGCGAGGCCGTCATCCTGCGGAGCGGCGCCCTCATCTGACGGGACGCCTTCTTATCCTGGGGAGCGACGCCGTCATCCTGCGGGACCGCATCTCAGATTGCGGAGCCCCGCCGCGAGATGACGGCGCGGTTTCCGATCCTGCGGAGCGCCGCCCCCATCCTGCAGCGCCGCATCTGAGATGACGGAGCGCCACCGTCAAATCGCGGCACGCTTTCTTATCCTGGGGAACGCCGCCGTCATTTGACGGGCCGCCGCCGTCATCTCAGATGAGGCTCCGTCATCCTGCGGAACGACGCCGCGAGCCTGTTTTCGGGGCCGTCAGGCCAGGTTTCGTATACTCTCCCCAATGCGGTTCCGCGATCGTCTGCTCGCGTCCCTGAGGGAGATGCAACCGGTCCTCGACATCCCTGGCGTGATGGTCGGAGGCTCGCAGGTGCCGAACCTGCTCGAGCCCGAGGCGGCGTCCACTCTGGTGGTTTCGCAAGACGTCGATCTCGTCGTGCCGGTAAGCCGTCACAGCGAGGTGAAGCGGGTGCTCGACCGCATCGCGGCGTACTCGCCAGCCCCCGAGGAACCCTCCGTCTGGGTTGCGAGGGACCCCGAGAAGCTCGAGGTGAACTTCATCGGCCTCGATCCTGCTCTGGGGGAGACATCCGAAACCTATGTCCTGGAGGACGACAAATTGCCCATGCTCGTCTTCGGGCTGCTCTCGTACCTGCGCGAAGGCCCGCTGCTCGAGATCGGCGATCTGCGCGTCCGGCTTCCTCGTCCCGCCGGGTTGCTGACCGAGAAGCTGCTGACGGAGCGCTCCGGGCTCAAAGGCGAGAGGGATCTCCTGGTGGCGCTCGGGCTTCTCCAGGTCTCCGGCCGGGAGGACCTCGAAGACTTCGTCGAGATCTTCGCCGGCCTCACCTCCGAACAGAGAGGAGCGGTCGTGAGCAACCTCGCCGTGCTGTCGCTGATGAAACCCATCCCCGAGATGCCCGATCCCGCGGCCGGCCGTGAGGAGGTGGCCAGGCTGATCAAGCGGTTGGAGGCGGTTGCATGAGCGGCTCTATGGACTCGCTACACGCCCGCGCCGGCGCGATCCGCTCTCGTGCCCTGGTCCGCCGCTGGGAGATGAGGCAGCTCGGCCGCGCCGCCGGCGTCTGGTTCCGGCTGGGACGCTTGCTTGCCCTCTCGCGAAGTGCGTGGGCCTTGAGCGACAGCGACGCCGAAAGGCTCGTCGCCGCCGGGTGCTCGCCCCACCCGGTCGGACTGGAGCTCGAGCCGCCCCGCAAGCTCTTCGTCATCGCCGAAGAGCAGCTCGCTTCGCTCGCCAGCGCCCGCGAGGTGCCGCTGAGAGCGTCGGCGGAGATCCTGGGCTGCCGCGCCCTCGCTCTCGTGCCGTTCGAGGGGCTCGACGGCTCAGAGTATGGCTTCCACCCGCTACCTCCACGCGGAGAGACGGTTTCCAACGAGCTCATCGACAGGCTGCGAGAAGAAGAGCCCGACTGATACGAGGCGCTCCTCGACATCAACGTGCTCCTGGATCAGGTTTTGAAGCGTGGCGGGTTGCCGTATCCGTGAAGACGGGTATCGACGCCGCCGGCCCCTCGGTCATCTGAAAGCCGATCCAGCGTAGCGGATTATGGTAAAACTTCGCGCCATGCCGCGACGCCGAACCACCTCGTCGTCTCCTCCAAAACGCACCCGCAAAGGCAAGCCGGCCGGCCACCCCCTGCGGACTCAGGGGTGGCGCACCACCGACGAGGAGGAGATCGAACGCCGGCGGCAACGCGCCCTCACCGAGCCTCTGAGAGTCGAAGCGCTCGAGCCCGGCCATCGCGTCTTCGGCACCTTCCGCGTCGGCGCGGAGACGGGTAGCTCGTACGAGGTCGAGATCCGCTCCCTTTCCCGCCGCGACAACTCCTGCGGCTGTCCGGATCACCAGGTGAACGGCCTCGGCACGTGCAAACACGTCGAGGCGGTCCTCGCCCGGATGCGGCCGAAGACGGCGGCGCAGACGGAGAGCGCGCGCATCGAGGTCTTTCTCCGTCGCGCCGGCGAACGTCCCGAGGTGCGGGCGCAGTGGCCGGCGGGCTCCCGCCCTACCGCGGCGCACGCTCTGGTGGAACGCTTCTTCGACCGGGACGGCAGCATGCGCGGCGAGCCCCTGGACCTCCTGCCGGAGCTCGCCCGGGCTCTGGCGACCGCGCCGCCACGGATCCGCGAGCGCGTGCGGCTCTCACGCCATCTCCTTCCCTGGGTGGAAGAGGAGAGCCGCCGGGCGGCGCGGACAGCGGCGCGCGAGCGCTTCCTCGCCGAGGTCCGCGAAGGCCGCGAGACCCTGGAGGTAGTCAAGGTCCCCCTCTACCCCTACCAGCGGGAAGGCATACTCCACCTGGCCTTCACCGAACGGGCCTTGCTCGCCGACGAGATGGGCCTCGGCAAGACCGTACAGGCCATCGCCGCCTGCGCCCTGCTCCGGCGGCTGCGCGGCATCGAGCGCGTGCTGGTGATCTCGCCGGCCTCGCTCAAGGGCGAATGGGAGGAGCAGATCGCCCGCTTCACCGACCTGCCGGCGCGAATCATCTACGGCCCCCGCGCCCAGCGTCTGCGGCAGTACGGCGCCACCTCCTTCTTCTATCTGATGAGCTACGAGCAGGTGCTCTACGACGGCGATGAAATCCAGCAGCGCCTCGCCCCGGACGTGATCATCCTCGACGAAGCCCAACGCATCAAGAACTGGCAGAGCCAGACCGCCGGGGCCGTCAAGCGCCTGCGCAGTTCCTATGCGTTCGTCCTCACCGGCACGCCGCTCGAGAACCGTATCGATGAGGTCTACTCCATCCTCCAGTTCCTCGATCCCTCCCTGCTCGGCCCGCTCTTCCGCTTCAACCGCGACTTCTACGAGCTGGACGAGCGCGGCCGGCCCGCCGGCTACAAGAACCTCGGCGAGCTGCACCGCCGCCTCGCCCCGGTCCTCCTGCGCCGGCGCAAGGACGAAGTCGAGGGCCAGCTCCCCGGCCGTTCAGACAAGCATTACTTCGTGCCCATGGAGGACGAGCAGCTTCCCCGCTACGCGGAATACGAGAGACGGGTCGCCCAGATCCTCGCTCTGGCCAAGCGGCGGCCGCCCACGCCCGAGGAGATGGACAAGCTCCAGCAATGGCTCGCCTGCATGCGGATGATCTGCGACACGCCATATATCCTCGACTCCGATTGCCGCGTCTGCCCGAAGCTCGGCGAGCTCGAAGAGATCCTCGGCGAGGTTCTGGCGGAGCCCGGCACCAAGGCCCTGATCTTCTCGGAGTGGCAGCGGATGCTGGAGCTGGTGCGCGACCTGGTGCAGGAGATGGAGATCGGCTACGCCTGGCACACCGGCTCCGTGCCCACGATGCGCCGGCGCGCCGAGATCCGCCGCTTCAAGGAGGATGCCGGCTGCCGCCTTTTCCTCTCCACGGATTCCGGAGGCGTCGGGCTCAACCTGCAGGCCGCCAGCGTGGTGATCAACCTCGACCTGCCGTGGAACCCGGCCCGCCTCGAGCAGCGTATCGCCCGCGCCTGGCGCAAGCACCAGACGCGGCCCGTCCGCGTGCTCTACCTCGTCACCGAGGGCAGCATCGAGCACCGGATGATCCCGCTTCTCGAAGGCAAGCAGCTCCTGGCCGACAACGTTATCGATGGCCGTGGCGATCTCTCCGGCCTGCCGCTTCCCTCCGGCCGCAGGGCGCTCGTGGAGCGGCTGGAAGCCCTGACCGGCCTCACCGCCGCGCCGGCCGCTCCGGGAGAGGCGCAGGCGGCCGGGCCCGAAGCAGCGCCCCAGGACCCGCTCGCCGCGGAGCTTCTCCCCCTCCTCGGAGAGCGCCTCCTCAATCTCGAAGTCTGCACCGGCCCGGACGGCCGCGAAGTCGTTCTCGCCGTCGTCGATGGGGCCGTCAACCGCGAAGCCGTCGAGGCAATCGTGAGCCGTCGTTTCGCCGGTGCGGCGTCGCCTCCCGCGCTGGAGCTGATCGATCGTGCCACCTTCGAAGCGCTCGAGCGGCTCGCCGCGAGCGGCATCCTGCGCTTCACCTCAGAGGCCCGCCGTTCGCTCCACCGTACCCCCTCGCTCGGCACGGAGAGGGACCGCGAGCGGGAACATCGGCTCGCCGTCGCCCGGGAGCTGCAGGCGCAGTGCGAGCGGAAGATTCGCATGGCATCGGTCCTCGCCGGCGGCGGCTTCCCCGTCGAGGCTCTTCCCTCGCTACGCGAAGGCGTCGAACTCGGGTTGCGCGCGCAGGCGCTGGTGGGCGGAATGCATCTGCAGGATTCGGAGAAGGTTTCCGACGCGTGGATCGAGGCGCACCTTCCGGCTCACCTCCCGCTCGTCCGCACCCTGCGCGACAGCTCCGAAGCTCTCCTGGCGGCGACGGAGGGAGACGTGCGCTCCTGGATCACCGCCGGCGAAGCGCTCGCCCGCACCGCCGGAGACGACCTGCGCCGGAGCAGCGCGGCGCCTGCCCGGTAGGTGGAGCTCGGGGAAGGATGCCGCTACGCTTGAGGAGGCGAGAGGCCGAGCCAGACCGACACGCGAGACTCCACCTCCGCGAGCTGAGCCGTGGTGAGCTTCCCCAGGGGCCTCAGCAGTTTGGCGAGCGGAACCGTGACGATATTCTGCGCATCGAACCCTCCTGGACGCAGGAAGGGAACACGAAACGCCGCCTCATAGCGTGATCCGCGGAGGCTGGTTGTATGTGGAACGAGCGCAACCAGGGCACGATCGGATTCGTCTGGTGGAAGGCTCAGAACCAAGCAGGGGCGGACTTTCGCGGCCAGCCCCAGGTCAACGAGCCAGACCTCGCCGCGCCGAGGCTCCTTCAATCGGAGCCTTCACGGCGATCGAGCTCGAGAAAGACCTGATCCGCCGCCAGGACAAGGTCTTCATCCTCCAACGCCGGGTAAGCGTCGGCTGCCGTCCGGCGGAGGATTTCAACCACCACCGATCGCCTTTCAGGCTCGGGAAGAGACTCAAAACTCTCGACGACCTGCTTGGCTGCTCGGGTCATGACAGGATTCTTCCACTGCCATAACGGCCAGTCAACCGCAAGCACCGCGAGCGAGTGCTCGCGCGTAATCCCTTCCGGCGATTTTTCAGCCACAGACAGAACTGCTACCATGCGCCGCCGATGTCTCTCGCTTCGGTTCTCACGCCGTACATCAACTCGAAAGTCCGCAAGCGCGGCGTCCACTACTTCAACGCGGGCCGGGTGCGGCTCACCTCGTGCGGTCCCCAGGCGGCGGAGGCGACTGTCACCGGTTCGAGCGTTTATGAGGTCAGTCTCTTCCGCGAGGGGAAGGCCATCCTGCAGGCGTTCTGCTCCTGTCCGTTCGCCGAGCGCGGCGAGCCTTGCAAGCACGTCTGGGCCGCCCTGCTGGCGGTGGATGCCAAGGGCGGGCTGCGCGGCAAGGACGGCTCGCTGCCGCAGCGTCTCGAGACGGCGGCCATGGAGAACGACTTCGAAGCGGAGGACGAGGATCCGGACCTCGAGGGGAAGGACGACGACTTCGAGGACGAGGAATTCCAGGAGGAGATCTGGAGACCGCCATCCCGATCTCCGGCGGCGCGTCCGCAGGCCGCTCCGCGTGCGCCCAAGGTTCCCACTTGGCGCGACACGATGGAGCAGCTCGCGCGAGCCGGCGAGCCCGCCCCGCCGCCAAAAATCGGACTGGACACGGAGATCCTGTACGTCCTCGATCTGCCGCGGTCGCTGGCGAGCCAGGAGCTCACCCTGGAGCTGTCGACGAGAAAGCGGAAGCGCGACGGCTCCTGGGGCAAGCTCCAGCGGCTGAGCCTGCGGCGTGCGGAGCTACCCCACCTGCCGAGCTCCGTCGACCGCAAGCTCCTCGCGCTCCTCGGCGAGGCGAGGTCCGGCTATTCCTGGCCGGGCGCGTATTACTCCAGCTACTCCGACCAGGTCTCGCCGTATCGCGAGATCCCGGCGGAGGCGTCCGGCACCTTGCTCCCCATGCTCTGCGACACCGGCCGGTTCCTGCTTCGCCGTTCCGCCGAGTCCGGCGACCTCCGGCCGCTCGCCTGGGACGACGGCGAGGCCTGGTCGCTCTGGCTGGAGGCGCGGGAGGCCGAAAACGGCGCCTGCGTCCTGAGCGCTTCGCTGCGCCGCGGCGAGGAGCGGTTCGCCTCCCGCGAGGAGGTCTTTCTGCTCGGCTCGGGATTCCTCATCGCCGGCGGCCGGATCTCGCGCCTCGCCAACGGCACCGCCCTGCGCTGGTCGCCGCTGCTGAATCAGCAGGCGGCTCTCCGCGTCCCATCCGGCGACCGCGACGAGCTGCTCGCGCGCCTCCTCGCGACGCCCGATCTCCCACCGCTCGATCTGCCGGAGACGATGCATATCGAGGAGGCGCGCGCCATACCCCGGCCGCGCTTGCGGCTTCTCTCGCCGCCCCAGCATCAATTCTCCTACCGCGGACACCCGCGCGCCGTGCTCTCCTTCCTCTATGACGCCCGCGAGGTGGCGGCCAGCGCGGCGGAACGCGGCTTCTACGAGAAAGAGGAGCGGCGGTTGCTCCTTCGCGACCTCGAAGCCGAGAGGCAGAGCGCCAGCCGTCTCGGCGATCTCGGGTTCAAGACCTCCCGCGACTACTATTCCGGAGAGCCGGAGCTGCACATCGTCCCGACCAAGGTTCCGAAGGCCGTGCGCACGCTGCTCGCCGAGGGCTGGTCGGTGGAGGCCGAGGGCAAGCTCTACCGCTCGGCCGGCCAGTTCAAGATGGACGTCTCCTCGGGCGTGGACTGGTTCGAGCTCCACGGCGAGGCGGAGTTCGAGGGCCAGACGATCCCTCTGCCGGAGCTGCTCGCCGCCCTTCGCCGCGGTGAACGCTTCATCACCCTCGGGGACGGCAGCCTGGGCGTCCTCCCCGAGGAATGGGTGAAGAAGCTCGCGCCCGTCGCCCGCCTCGGCGAGGTGGAAGGCGACCACCTGCGGTTCCAATCCGCCCAGGCGGCCCTGCTCGACGCCTGGCTCGCGGAGGAGCCGGAGGCCACCTTCGACGAGGCCTTCGTCCGCGCCCGCGAACGCCTGCGCAGCTTCGCCGGCATCGCGCCGGCGCAGGAGCCGCCGGGCTTCTCCGGCGAGCTGCGGCCCTACCAGCGCGCCGGGGTCGGCTGGCTGCACTACCTGCGCGACTTCCGCTTCGGCGGCTGCCTGGCGGACGACATGGGCCTCGGCAAGACGATCCAGGTGCTGGCGCTCCTCGAGGCCCGCCGCACCCTGCGTGAGGCCGAGGGACTGCCGCCTTCTCTGATCGTGGTACCGCGCTCGCTGGTCTTCAACTGGCTCGCCGAGGCGGCGCGCTTCACGCCGGAGCTGCGCGTGCTCGACCACACCGGCACCGGCCGCACGAAGAAAAAGGATCCCTTCGCCGGCTGCGATCTCGTGCTCACCACCTACGGCACGCTACGGCGGGACGTGGCGGCACTGCGGGAGACGGAGTTCGACTACCTGATCCTCGACGAGGCGCAGGCGATCAAGAACGCCGACAGCCAGACGGCCAAGGCCGCCCGCCTGCTGCGCGGCCGCCATCGCCTGGCGCTCACCGGCACGCCGATCGAGAACCACCTCGGCGAGCTGTGGAGCCTGCTGGAGTTCCTGAATCCCGGCCTGCTCGGCGCCTCGCCGCTCCTCGCCGCGAATTCCGAGGAGCTGCGCAATCCGGATCCCGCGACGCGCACGCGCATCGCCTGCGGCGTCCGTCCCTTCCTGCTGCGCCGTACCAAGGAGCAGGTGGCGCCCGAGCTGCCGCCGAAGCTCGAGCAGACTCTCTTCTGCGAGCTGCCGGAGAAGCAGCGCCAGCTCTACGACGAGCTGCGCGACCACTACCGCGCCGCGCTCGGCGCGCGCATCGGCATGCAGGGCTTCGGGCGTTCCAAGATCCTCCTGATCGAAGCGCTGCTGCGCCTGCGCCAGGCGGCGTGCCATCCCGGCCTGCTGGACAAGGAGCGGGCCGCCGAGCCCTGCGCCAAGCTCGACCTCCTGCTGCCGCAGCTCCAGGAGATCCTCGCCGAGGGCCACAAGGCGCTGGTCTTCTCGCAGTTCACCAGTTTCCTCGCCCTCCTGCGCGAGCAGCTCGAAGCCGAGAGACTGCCCTACCTCTATCTCGACGGCGCCACCCGCGACCGCCGCGAACGGGTGGAGGCCTTCCAGTCCGATCCGGAGATCCGGCTCTTCCTGATCAGCCTGAAGGCGGGCGGGCTGGGGCTCAACCTCACCGCCGCCGACTACGTCTATCTGCTCGATCCGTGGTGGAACCCCGCCGTCGAGTCCCAGGCCATCGACCGCACCCATCGCATCGGCCAGACCCGGCCCGTCTTCGCCTGCCGCATCGTTGCCCGCGACACGGTCGAGGAGAAGATCCTGGAGCTGCAGAAGACCAAGCGCGACCTCGCCGACGCCGTCATCCAGGCGGACCAGAGCCTCCTCGCCGGCCTGACGCGGGAGGATCTGGAGCTGCTGCTGTCGTGAGCCACGGCTACATCTATACACGAAACTCCTGCGCTCTCGCGGCCGCGTTCGGCCCGCTCCGGCAACACGGCGCTTCCTTCAGATCGATACGGGATGTCTTGCGGAGGAATGATTTTACAACTTCCGGACATCAGTCGACAAACTTCTCAGCCCCGAATTACGTGCATGCGTTCGATTCTCTGCACCGGTGAAAAATGTGACGGATTCCGAGAATTTTCCGGCTCTGGTGACCGACTTGTTGACTTGCGATCGCATGGGGATGTCCCTACCATGCCCTTATGCCTTTTGGGAACGAGCACCTCGGGAAAGCGGTCGCGCTGCTGCGGGAGATGGCGGACTTGAGCCAAAAGGAGCTCGCTTCCAGGGTTGACGTCCAGCCGAACACGATGAGCCAGTACGAGAGCGGCCGTAGCGGTATGAGCGAGAAGATGATCTTCAAGATCGCCGAGGAGTGCAAGCGCGATCCGGTCGAAATCTGGGACATGGCCTATTCGATCTTCCGCTTCAATCACCTTCGGGAGCGCGCGGAGAAGGAAGACCTCTCCGTGGAGGAGCTGGTCGCTCGTTTAAGGATCCCTCCATCTCTGGAAGCAGTTTTGAAGTTCTTCGATTCCCTGGCGAAGCTCTTTGATTCCCTGGCAGCGAACGTCCCTCAGTTGGTTGCCGGAGCTCAGGAGTCTGGCGGCCACGCGCTGATGAAGGTGATCGTCAAATCCCGGCCCTCCAAGAGCTCCAAGACACAGAAGGCGGTTGGCTTCTCCGGCAGGAAGAAGCCGCCACGATCCTCCAAGCCACGGTAACCGCCAGAAGCACAGAAAGACGGACTCCTCGGCCCGCCCGCGCGCTACTCCTCTTCCCTGGGAGAGAAACACGATGCCGCTCGGGAGGATGATGTTGCAAGTAACAGAGATCTTCTTGAACGCGTCAACGAATTTGACAGTTTGACTTCCACAGACGCGTCCGATCTCCGCCAGCAACAGAAAACTGACAAGTTACAATCAGTTTACTCGGGATATGTAACTTCCAGTTACGCACTCGTTGAATTGAGGTTCTTGGACGATGTCTCTAACATGCGCGCATGTTCTTCGGCGATGAGCACCTCGGCAAGGCGGTAGCCATGCTGCGCGAAGGCGCGGACCTCAATCAGAAGGAGCTCGCCCAGGAGGTCGGCGTCGAGCCGAACACGATGAACCAATACGAGAGCGGCCGCCGCGGCATGAGCGACGAGACGATCTTCAAGGTCGCCGGCGTGCTGCAGCGCGATCCGATCGAGATCTGGGATCTGGCCTACTCGATTTTCCGCTTCAATCACTTTCGGGAGCGAGCCGAGAGGGAAGGCGTCGCGACCGATGAGCTCATCGCCCGCGGCGAGACCCGTCCTTCCCCCGCCGTGCTCATGGATCTCTATGACTCACGGACGGCACGCGACCGCGAGTGGACGGAGGCCATGGTGAGATTCCTGGATTCCGTGGGAAGAACCGGGCCGGGCGGCCTCGGCCTGGTGAGGATCGTCGTCCAGGCGCATCGCCACAAGTCCGCCAAGACGCGGCGGGCCGTCCGCTTCCGCCGGAAGAAGCAGCCGGGCCTGCCCGAGCTTCCCTAGCGAAACGATCAATCCTTGATGACGGTCGTGCCGCCGCCGCGCGAGGCCGCGACGACGAGCACGATCAGCAGGATAAGCACGACGACTCCGACGATGATCCAGGTCGGGTTCGCGTACCAGGTGGTGGTCGTGGTGGTGGTCGTCGTGGATCCCTGGCCCGCGGTCCCGCCGCCGCCACCGCCAGACTCCTGGGCCAGCAGAAGCGGCGCCTGCACCATCGCCAACAGCAACGCGATCAGCACGACACTGACCACCGGGGAGATCTTGGTTCGCATCGTCATATCCTCCTCGGCTCCTCTTTAGGCAAGAAGGGTGCCAAGGAGGGCAGACCAGATCTCTACCGCATCGCCTCCATCGGCGACAGCCGGGCGGCGCGGATGGCGGGGTAGAGGCCGAAGGTGACGGCGAGAACGAGGGCGATGGCCCAGGCGGCGGCGAGGCCGTAGGGGTTGACCACCAGGCCCCAGGGGAACTTGTCGGAGATGGCGCGGCAGAGGGCGCTGCCGGCGAGCGTGCCGACCGTGGCGCCGATGGCGGCGAGCACCAGGGCCTCGAGCAGGAACTGCACGAGGATCTGCCCGTCGTTGGCGCCGATCGCCTTGCGCAGGCCGATCTCGTAGCGGCGGTCGGAGAAGGAGATGAGCATCACCGACAGCACGCCGACGCCGCCCACCAGCAGCACCGTGCCGGCGAGGCTGAACAGCACCACGCTCCAGCCGTGCATCTGGCCCTGGAAGTCCTCATAGGCGCGGGCCAGCTCGGCGTCGAGGTCCTTGGCCTCCACGTCCTCGATGCCGTGATGGGCCTGCCGGGCGCGGGCGAGCATGGCGGCGGAGACCTCGTCGAGGTCGCGCGCGGACTTGAGCTTCACCGCCACGAGCGAGAGCTGGTGGTCGGGATCCATGCGATCCATGTACGTCTCCAGCGGGATGAGCACGCCGTTGGCGTCCTGCCACAGCTCCTCGTTGAAGATCTGGCCGCTGGCGAGCACGCCGACGATGCGGAACGGCACGCCCTCGATCACCAGGTCCCGCCCCACCGGATCGCTGCCGCCGAAGAGCTTGGAGGCGAGCGTGGCGCCCACCACGGCGACCGTGGAGTGCCGCTTCTGGTCGTTCTCGGTGATGCCGCGGCCGAGGCCGACGGGGCGGTCCATGAGGAACGAGTACTCGGCGGTGACGCCGGTGATGAAGATGCGCTCGCTGCCGCCGGTCACCCGCACGACGCTGCGTTGCGTGGCGCGCGGCGAAAAACCCAACACCTGCGGATGCGGCGCGGCGACGCGCGCCAGGTCCTCGTAGCGCAGGCCGGTGCTCATGGCGAAGCGCTTCTGCTCCTCGGAGGTCTTCGGCTGCCGCGGCGCGAGCATCAGGGTGCCGTCCCAGCTCATGCCGGCGAATCCGGTCGACACCTTGTCCTTGACGCCGTCGAGCACCGACGACATCACCACCAGGGCGAAGACGCCGAGCATCAGCAGCGTCAGGGTGAGGATCGAGCGCAGCTTGTGCGACCACAGCTCGACGAGGCCGCCGGTGATCACCTCCCAGACCAGGGCGAGGCGGACGCCGAGGCCGCGGCGGCGGGAGGGCGCAGCATGCTGCGTTCCTACGATAGGAGAGGCAAGCAGCGATTCACTCATAGCGCAGCGCCTCCATCGGCGACTGCCGGCTGGCCTTGGCGGCCGGGTAGAGGGCGAACAGGAAGCCGAAGACGAGCGCCATCGCCGTGGCCCAGATGAAGCTCAGGGGGGCGAGCGACAGCGGCACGCCGATCGACCTGGCGATGGTCCAGGAGAAGGCGATGCCGATCAGGTAGCCGGCGGCGCTGCCGAGCAGGGTGAGCAACAGCGCCTCGGTCATGAAGGCCTTGAAGATCTCCTTGCCCGGCGCGCCGATCGCCATCTTCACCCCCACCTCGCGCACCCGCTCCTTGAGCGAGGCGAGCTGGACGTTGACGTTGACCATGCCGCCGCCGATGAGCGCCAGCACGCCCGAGAGCATGAAGATGATGTTGTAGACGTCCCCCTGGCTCATCTGGCGCTCCAGCCGCTTGGCGACGTCGTCGAGGCGGTAGTCGTCCTGCAAGCGGTGGTTGGCGGTGACGAGCGAGGAGAGCTCCTTCGAGAAATCGGCCATCGCCTTGAGATCGGGCACCCGGAAGGTGATGCGGTCGAGGCGGTGATAGTCGTCGCCTTCCATGCGCGAGGCGACGAGCAGCGAAGGAACGGCCACGATGCGGTTGCGCCAGGCGAAGATGTTCTGCTGCCCTTCGCGGAAGCGGAAGCTCTTCTCGGCGAAGACGCCGATCACCGTCACCGGCACGTCACCGATGCGCACGGGCTTGCCGACGATGTCGCCCGTCGGGAAGAAGACGCTCGCCGCCTCGGAGCCGAGGATGACGACCGGCGCGCCGCTCTCCATATCGTGGGACGAAAAGCCGCGGCCCTGCTCGACCTCATAGCCGTTGAGGGCGACGTAATCGGCGCCGACGCCGGTGACGTCGCGCTCCTGGTCGGCGAACTCCGAGCGTACCCGCGCCTTGGCCTGCTTGACGACGCTGGTGGCGTTGACCGCCTTGGCCGTGGGCACCCGGGCGCCGTCGACGGCGTCCTCCAGGCGCAGGCCTAGGTTGGCCTGCTGCAGCGCGGTCGGCGCGCCGTCGTAGACGGTGTCGGTCGGCATCACGTTCAGCTTGTCGATGCCGCCGACGCGGGCGAAGATGCGCTCGGTCTGCCGCCGCTGGCTGTCGGAGATCGAGAAGCCTCCCAGCACCGAGGCGACGCCCAGCATGACGCCGAGGGCCTGGAGGAACGAGCGGCCGGGGTTCTCCTTGATCTCGATCCAGGCCTCGCGCAGCCGCTCGCGGAAGGCGCCGCTGGTCTTCATGCCGCCATCTCCTCTTCCTGATAGATGAGGCCGTCGCGCAGCTCGACGCGGCGCTGGGCCATGCCGGCGATGGTCGGATCGTGGGTCACCAGCAGCACGGTGTTGCCCTGGGCGTGCAGCTCGCGGAACAGCGCCAGCACCTCCTGGCCCGTCTTTGAATCGAGGGCGCCGGTGGGCTCGTCGGCGAGCAGCAGCGCCGGCCGGTTGGCGAGCGCGCGGGCGATGGCGACGCGCTGGCGCTGGCCGCCGGAGAGGGCGCCCGGCAGGGTGTTGGCCTTGTCGGGAATGCCCACCCGCTCGAGCAGCTCGAGGGCGCGCTGCTTGCGCTCGCGGCGCGGCACGCCGGCATAGAGCATCGGCAGCTCGACGTTGCGCAGGATCGTCGCCTTCGGCAACAGGTTGTACTGCTGGAAGACGAAGCCCACCTTCTCGTTGCGGATGGCCGCGAGATCGGCGCCGGTGAGCTTCTCCACCTGCCGCCCCTCCAGCGCGTAGGTGCCGCCGGTGGGCACGTCGAGGCAGCCGAGGATCGCCATCAGCGTGCTCTTGCCGGAGCCCGAGGGGCCGATCAGGGCCACGAACTCGCCGCGCTCCACGGTGAGGTCGATGCCGCACAGGGCGTGCACCGCATTGCCGTTGCTGCCGTAGACCTTGGTCAGGCCGCGGGTCTCAATAATCATGATGGTTATCTCGATTTGTAGGGGCGGCCCTGCGTGGCCGCCCTTTTCTAGTTGTTCTCGTCGTCCTTCTCGACCTTCTTGCGCGTCACGTCCTCCAGCGCCACCTGATCGCCGGGACGCAGGCCGGACATGACCTCGACCCGCTCGAGCGTGGCGATGCCGGCGTTGACCGTCACGGGCTCGAAGTAGTCCTTCCAGTTCTCGGAGAGCCACACGAACTTGCTGCGGCCGTCGAGGGCTTCGCGGGCCTTCTCGACCTGCTTGGGATCGAGCTTCGGCTTCAGGCGATAGACGACCGTCTGTCCCTCGCGCCGCTGCAACGCCTCGAGCGGGATCGACAAGGCCTTGGCGCGCCGCTCGCCGAGGATCTCGACGTTGGCGCTCATGCCGGTACGGAAGGAGCCGTCGAGCTGGTCGAGGGCGACCTCGATCTCGAACACCTTGATCTTGTCCACCACCTTGGCGGCGGGGGCGACGAAGCGCACCTTGCCGGCGAAGATCTTCTGCGGATAGGCGTCGAGGGTGACGCGCACCGGCTGGCCGACGCCCACCTTGGCGATGTCCACCTCGTTGAGGTTGACGCGGATGATGAGCGACTTGAGGTCGGCCACGGTGAACATCACCGTGCCTTCGTTGAAGGAGGAGACGCCGGAGGTCACGGTCTCGCCCAGCTCGACCTCCTTCTTGATCACGATGCCGGACATCGGCGCGGCGACCCGCGCCTTCTGGCTGCGCGCGGCGCCGGAGATCGGAATGCCGTGGTCCTCGACGATCTGGTAGCGCGACCGGGTGTTCGCCAGGGCGTCGGCGGCGAGGTCGCGCGCGGTCTTGAAGTTGCTCAGGGTCTGGCTGCCGATCAGGCCGGCGTCGAACAGCGCCTGCTGAGCGGCGAGCTGGCGCTCGGCGTCGCGCAGCGCGATGTCGGCCTGGGAGACCGCGCCCTTGACGTCGGCGAGCGACTGCGCCTGGTTGACGTCGGGCTCGACCTCGGCCAGCACCTGTCCGGCCTTGACCACGTCGCCCTCGCGCACGCGGATGCCGAGCACGCGGCCCGAGACGGCGGACTTGACGTCCACCTTGATCTCCGGGTCCACGACGCCAACCTCGCGCACGCTCACCTGCAGGTCCTCGGCCTGGACTTTGCCCAGGCGGAACGGCGACTCCTTCTCCTCCGGCTTGTTCTTGGTGGTGGCGCGGGCCACGACGATGCCGCCGGCCACGAGGATCACTACGGCTATGGCTATAACTTTCTTCTTATTGCGCATGAGAATTCCCTTTTCCTTGACGATGTCCGGCTCCAACAGGCTCAGACCCACGCTTGCCACGGTTGTCTGCTTCCCTCCGACCCTTCTTACGAGGGAGGGGGGCAAAAGGTTACGGGGGGAGGGAAATTTCTTCGTGGCGGCTGCGGGAAGGGACTGGGGCGGCGGGACGTCTCCGAAGCGGCGATGTCGCTGCGGTCCACCACAACCTCCGGCGTCGCGATCCCCAGACCTACGCCAAACCCGCCTTCCTCAGCCGTTCCAGGAAGGTCGGTTTCCTGGCGTGCTCCCCGCAAAGCCGGCGTAGATGCCCCTCGACCTCGTCCGTGCTGCCTTTTCGAATGGCCAGCTCCCGCAGGTCGCAGAGGAGCTTCACGGCGTCGTCGTATCTGGCAGGCTGCTTGGTGGCGATGAGCTCGTCCACTCTGAGCCACGCTTTGGCCTCACGTTGACCGAGATCCGTGAGATATCGCTCGCGGGCTTCGGCCGCTTCACGCTCGCGCCGGGCACGCTCTGCCGCGGCTCGCTCGGCCTCCTTCCGGCGCCGTTCCTTCACGCGCTGCTCTGCCGCGGCCACAAGCTCGCCCACCGTTCGCGGAGATTCGCTATCGCGTTGCGGTCTGGCTGGACGAGACTCGCGGAACTGTCGCAGCATCTCGGCTCGCAGTTGGACCTCCTTGCCCCCGGCGAGCCGGACGAGCCAGTCAGTCTTCGTGGCGTCAGGCAACGCGGCGATCCACCGCTCGAGCTCCTGTCCGGACACAGGCGCGCCGAGCTTTGGGCTTCGCTCCGCGGCTACCGCGATGAGGTCATCGTCGATACGAAGGAATCGGCGAAGGCCTCGAGCGGAGCCGTCAAGTCACCCAAGCCGGCAGGGACCGGCGGCTCGGTCGCGTCATCCTCCAACTCGCCGGCTGTTACGCACAGGAGCCACGCGAGATAGAGCAACCGATGGTCGCCTTCTGCAAGATCGGCCCGGAGCGGGATCAGCGAGGAGAGCCAGCCACTCCCGTCTTCCTCCCAATCGCCGTCCTCGTCCTGGGACAGGAATTCCAGAATGACGTGGTCACCCTTGACCCGGACCAACGCTGGTTCGCCGCGGCAATACTGTTTCGCACTTTGGAGATCCAGGACGCCTTTAGGCAGCCGGAGCCTGAATTCGCGCGTGCCCCAATTCGCCAGATAGAGAAATGCGTCGAAATACTTCTCCATCCAAGCGGACGGGTCCCCTTTGAAATCTCCCCAGTTATAGTGATTCACAAACTGCGTGGCGGTGATGGTGGCGCGGGACGAGACGGAACGCAGCACGCCCATCTCGCGCCCGGTGAGCGGCCGATCGAGCGCCTGGAACTCGTAGTACTGATATTCGCTCATGACTCGGCCTCGGCTTTTCTGCGGAGCATCTTGGCTTCGTGCTTCGCGGCCCGCTTCTCCTCCTCCTTGCGGAACCGCTCCTCGATGGTCAGGACAATGTCGGGCCGCTCCTTTCCGAACCGCTTCCAGTACAACTCCTCAATGAAGATCGGCAATGGCGCTTTCCAAGGTTCCTGGCGGTGATTGTCGAGCTTGCCGAACTTCTTCGGATTCAACCCCAGCTCGCGCGCCATCTGCACGTGGGCGTGCGAGAGATGATGGCGCTTTCGCGCGTCGATCCAGACCTGGAGGCGTTCAGGGATGCGTTTGCGGGGCATGGCTGGCTTGATCTCCGTGCTTCGATCTTCTATCTGGATCCAAGTCCTCGTTAATCCATTGACTCTTCAAAATGACGTAGAGCTTCCTCGTCGTACTCCACCGTCGTTTCTTCGATAGCTTCCGCATAACTGAGCGGCGCTTCTTGCCGAGCGTACCCAATTGCTCGGTAGGTCCGCAGCCGCCTCTCAAACATACGCATTAGCATAGGTACCTCCTGGTCTACGTAGTCAAAGATTCGAACTTCCGCCTTTCTTGGGTGAAGCCGATGCAGCCGTCCCGTGTATTGGACCAGAGTTCCTTTCCAGGACACCGGCATTGCCAGAAAAAGGGTGTCTAGCCGCGCATCATCAAACCCCTCACCGATATAGCGGCCGGTTGCGAGTACGAGTCGCTCCTCCCCATCGGGAATATCGGCAAGCTGTGCACTGATCTCACGCCGCTCCTTGGAGGTCACACTTCCGTGGAGAATCAATAGGTGCCGAGCGAACCCGCGCAGTTGCTCGGCAAGGCGCTCAAGGTGATTCCTGCGCTCGGTGAGGAGAATGGGAGAACGGCCTTCTTCAAGAGCTCGGATGACGTCATCCAAAATGAGGCGATTACGCAACTCGTCTTCGGCAAGCATCCTGTAGATATGCTGAATGCCAACGTTCCCGTGAGCACTGTCCATCTGGAAGGCGGTCTCACGCACAATGAGCCGGTGGTCGAAGGGCCGCTTCGCGGCTTGGTCTTTTGGATTCACAGCGAAGCGGACAGGTCCCATCTGCATCTCAAGGATAGGATGGTGTCCATCTCGCCGGTGCGGCGTGGCTGTCAGACCGAGGATGTAACGAGCTTTGACCGCAGAAAGAACCCGCTCGAACGAAACTGCCGGTACGTGGTGGCATTCGTCGACAATGATGTGGCCATAGGTCTCCACGAGGTCATCAACGCAACCCTTGCGAATCAAGCTTTGGATCATCGCTACGTCGAGGAGGCCGTTCGGCTTGCACTTCCCACCACCAATTTGGCCTACCGCCTTCTCTTCGATACCGAGAAACATGGATAGCTGGGCTACCCACTGGTCCAGAAGAGGTTGGAGGTGCACGAGCACAAGCGTGCTCCGCGCACGCTGCGCTGCAACATAAGTTCCAAGCACTGTCTTACCGATGCCGGGCGGCGCCATGAAGACGCCAATCTCGTGTTGGAGGAGTGCCCGTGCAGCTTGTTCTTGAACTGCTGTCAGCTCTCCCCTGAACTCGACATCGAGTGTCTCACCTTCGCGGCGCTGGTCCTCCACAACGAGGTCCACACCAAGTTCTCGAAGGAGCACCTCTACGTCGAGTCGACAACCCCTCGGTAACGCGATGTGATGCGAGAGCTCCTCCGCACAGCCGATAACCCGTGGCGTGGTTGCAGTAGACAACCGCATGCTCTGCTTTTTGTAGAACTCAGGATTCTGAAACGCAGCAAGCCTCTTGAGTGCGTTCAGGAGGGGGGACGGAAGGTCAGCTTTCTCGACGAAGAGCCGCTGTGCAAGCACAGCGTGCACCTCTTGCGGCAAGGGACCTAAGCTGGGCTCCAGTCGGGGGCGCCCCGAAGGCAGGCGCATCCACGGGGTTGATTCCTCCCCGTCCGTAGGCTCGGCAAGGCGCACACCGATCACAAGCCCTCGCCGCGTGGCCTCCTTCGCGATCGCCTCCATAGTCGAGGAAGAGATCCGAGGCACGGATGCGAGGTAGGCCCACTGATCCGGATAGGCTTGGAACTGTCCATCCACGAAGACGCTATTCCCGTGCTGGCGCGGCTCCCGCTGAAGCGGCAGAGCGATGAGGTTGCCGAATCCACCCCGAGGCATGGTGTCCTGGTTGGGGAAGAGTCGGTCATACGACCTCATACTGAGCTGATGCCGCCGAGCCATTGTCTCGGTCAGAAGGTAGCAGCCCATTTTCCGGGCGACACTCGCCGCTAGAGGCATCGCGAAGAAGAACCATGCATGGGCTCCATTGCCTGAACGAGACCGCTCTACCGCTACCGGCACACCGATCGCGCGGCTGGTCTCGATAAAAGCGCCGACATCGTCCTGCCAGGAGGACTTATCGAAGTCCACCGCGAGAAACCAGCAGCTTTCGTCTTCAAGCAGCGGGTAGACGCCCATCACGTGCCGGCCCCGAAGATGGTCGAGCACGACCTGATCCCCGACATGCGTGAAAGCCTGGTTCGGGCATTCACCGCATTTGACCTTCGGGAGCTCGCAGATGCCAGGTACGAATTTGTTCGCACAGGCCGGCGCGTAGCCGGACTTCTCAGTCTTCTTGCTCACGAACCTCGTCGGAAAAACGTCTTCGCGACCCTTGAACAGCGCTCGGAACAGTCGGACCTTTTCGTAAGAGGTCATCGGCGCTTGGACGCTCGTGACCACCGGCAAGGAGGCTCGGGTGGATTCGGTGCTACGAAGAGCCGCCAGGTCCGCGCGTAGAACCTCAATCCGGGAGCGGGCCACCTCGCATTGGCGGCCAAGGTCAGCCAGGCGTGCTTCCTCGTGAGTCAGCTCTTGGAGAAGCTCGTCTTTCGTTGAAGTTTTCACTGAGCAGACACCCAGCCCGTCATATTTTCTTCATAGCCAGCCCTTGAGAATGTCGGGAATACAAACTCTGAAGTGCTGGCTTGGCACCTCCAGAAGCGAATGGTATCGCATACCGAGAACAGTCCGCGCACTCGGTGATGAACCCGAGCCGTGCTTCCGCCGTTATACTGCCGCCCGGCTATGGACAACCCTTACCTGGAGCTGACCGAAGAGCTCAACCGCGGCCGTCTGCGGGTCCTTCTCAGCTCGGGCCAAGCGGTGGTGGTCCACCGGCTGGCGGTCATGAGCAAGGACGGCGACTGGATCCTGCGCGAGGACGCCGAAGCAGTCAGCCATGTCCTGGAAGTCCTCTCCCACCACGGCGCGCGCTACCGTTTCGGGGCACCGCTGGACCTGCGCTGGCTCGCGGGAGGATGGAGCTCCCACTTCGAGTTCCGGCGGGAGGCTCTGCGGCTGCGGACGGATTTTGTCGCCCGGCCGCCGCGCATCTCTGCAGACCAATTGGCTCGCATGTGGGAAACCGCGGAAGCGACGGGCAACGAAGTCGTCGAACCGGTGCCTCTGGCAGCGATGAAGCTGACAAACCGGGAAAAGGACTACGCCATCATCGGAGAGCTGGCGCGACTGATGACCGATCCTCGCGAGCAGCTCCTCTACTCTCGCAGCAGCCGCGATCTCATCAAGCTCGCCGGCGAGCACCCTGAGGCCCTGGACGAGGCGATCCGACAACGCCCGCTGCTTGCCCACGTCGCAGAGGGAGGCGAGGTCCTGGAAGAGGCTCTCGACCGCGAACGGCGCGCTCTCATCCGTGCCAACGAGGATCGATTGGCCCGGTTCCAGTCTGCCGCCGAGGCATGGGCCGGGCTATGGCCGGAAATACAACGGCAAATCGCGGGTCTGTCGCTGCTGGAAGCTCACCCTTTGGTAATCTCACGTGCCGAAGGGATTCTTCCTTTCGAGCCGGCCGGAGACGCAAAGCCGTGACCGAAATCCGAGATGAGTTCCTGAGCGAGGAAGACCTGGACCTGCGCAACCTGTCGTGGGAGGAGCTCATCGCCTACTGGAATCTCTGGCTTCACCAAGCCCAGGCCACCAACGATCTCGACGAGGATCTTTATTCTCACGGCGTCTTCGAGCGCGAGCCGAAGGCTGCCGAACCAACAGGAGCGGAAAGGCAGGACGGGACGGACAAAGTCACGGACGGCTGAGCCTGTCCCCAACCGCTCGGTTGCCGTTCGTAGCGGCGGGCCTACGTGCCCGCCGTTTTCCGTTCCGCGCACCAACAGACGG
>JBKPTH010000183.1:0-10299 GCA_046765915.1 Acidobacteriota bacterium
TCTCCGAGGCGGGGAAAACGGTGCGATTCGGCGAAGGGTCCCCGCGGGGCGTGGTCGTCGTTGGAAGGTTGTCGCCGCCTCGGAGACGCCCCCGGGGGCGTCTCTACATTGGGGAAAACGCCTGGCCGAATCGGCGTTCTCCTCCTCCTCCTCCTCCTCCTCGCCCTCCCCACTCACGCGCAGCCGCCATCCGCCGACTCCGATCCCACCCTCTGGCCCGAGCCTCAGCGGTCGTTCTTCCAGGACGGTCCGGGCCTGCTGCTCCCGGCGGAGGAGCGCGACGAGCTTTTGGGATCCGACGAGGCCGGGCGCGAGCGCGTGATCCGCGAATTTCTCGGCCGCGATCCGATTCCGGCGACCCCGGAGAACGAGCTGGCGGAAGGGATCCCGCGCCGCCTGCGCCTCGCCTTGTCCGAGCTGCCTTCGCCGCGGGATGCGCGCGGCCAGCTCCTCTTCCTGCGCGGCCGGCCCACGGAGCGGCTGGTGGTGGATTGCGCCGCCGCCTTCAAGCCTTTGGAGATCTGGACCTATCCGGGCGAGGACGGCGCGCCGCGCGAGCTCATCCTCTATCGTCCGGCGGCCGGCGAGCCCTTCCGTCTCTGGCTGCCGATCGACTCCAAGCGCGCCCTCTATGTCAGCGAGATGGAGTTCTGGCTCCTGCAGTGGGACATCCTTCGGCTCCCCGGCAAGCAGCGCATCGACCGCTTCTTCTGTCCAACTTCGAAAGACGTGGATCGCGTCACCGGCGTGGACGGCCTGGGTAAGGGCAAGGACGAGCCTTCCCCACTCTCCAACTCGACCTTCGCCGCCAGCGACCGGCAGGCCGAGGCCGGCCGCGACCTCCGCTGGGTGCGCCCGGAGAACCGCATCGCGCTGCTGTGGTCGCCCGCCGATCTCGCCTCCTGGGCGCGCGCCGCGGCGGCCACGCCGCTGCCGCCCGCGCCGGAGGCCCTCGCGGCCGGCGAGCTGGAGCTGGACTTCCCCCGCCACCAGGGCCAGCGCCTCCTCGCCCGCGCCCTGATCAACCTTTCGTCCGCCGCCGGCATGGCGATGGCGGAGGTCAACGGCAGGCCGCGCGTGCGCCTCACCGTGAACGGCGTGCTGGAGCGCGAGGGGGAGGTCTTCGAGGATTTCCGGGCGCGTTACCAGGTGCCGGTGCCGGTCCCTGAGGCTCCCGCCTCCCTGTTGCTGGAGCGGCCGCTGCGTCCCGGGCAGAGCTTCGTCCTGCGGCTCAAGGTCAAGGATGAGACGAGCGGCGCCGAGACCACGCTCACCCGCGGCTTCCGCGTCCCCGAGCGGCCCGAGCCCCGCCTCTCCCGCGACGTGAAGGCCATCGCCGTGGGCGGCGAGATGACGAAGCCCGGCGGCGTCACCGGGCCCGACACGCTGCTGCTGATGCCGCCGCCCGCGGAAGTGACGCTCGGCACCTGGCGCGCCGAGACCGTGGTCTCCGGCGAGCGCATCGCCAAGGTGGTCTTCCTCGTCGACGGCCAGCCGCAGATGGCACGCACCCGGCCGCCCTACACGGCCGAGGTGCGGCTGGCCGACATCCCCCGCGAGCAGGTGGTGCGCGCCGAAGGCTACGACGCCAACGGCGAGGTGGTGGCCTACGACCAGGTGGTGCTCAACCAGGCGCGCGGCCGCTTCCGGGTGCTGATCACCGATCCGGCGCGCGGCGCCCGCAGCGTGGAGAAGGTGCAGGCGCGCGCCGAGATCGTGGTGCCGGAGGAGCACCGCGTGGAGAGCGTCGAGTTCCGCGTCAACGACCGCACGGTCGCGACTCTGGACCAGCCGCCCTGGCAGCACGAGATCGCGGTGCCGGCCGAAGGCGACCTCGCCTATCTCACCGTGACGGCGCTCCTCGACGACGGCAGCCGCGCCGAGGACGTGCGCTTCCTGCGCGCGCCGGCCAACCTCGGCGAGATCGAGGTCGATCTGGTGGAGCTCTTCGCCACCGCCCTCGACTCCTCCGGCCGGCCGGTGAAGGATCTGCCGGCCTCCGACTTCGAGGTATTGGAGGACGGCAAGCCGCAGAAGATCGTGCGCTTCGAGCAGGTGGACAACCTGCCGCTCTCGCTCGGCATCGCCGTCGACACGTCGTTCTCCATGGCCTCTTCGCTCGTCGAGGTCCAGCGCGCCGCCGCCGGGTTCGTCAACAATCTGCTGACGCCGCGGGACCGCTGCTTCACCTTGCAGTTCGGCGGCCGTCCGCTGCTCCTGGTGCCGCCGGTGGACGATCCGGAAGCCGCCGCCCTCTCCCTGGAGGGCCTGCGGGCCTTCGGCCGCACGGCGCTCTACGACGGCATCATCACCTCTCTCTACTACTTCCGCGCCGAGCCCGGCCAGCGTGCCCTGGTGCTGCTGACCGACGGCGAGGACACCATCAGCTCCACCTCCTGGGAGGACGCCCTGGCCTACGCGCGCCGCAGCGGCGTCGCCATCTACACCATCGGTCTGGGGATCGGAGAGGTGAAACGCGGTCCCCGTGCCAAGCTGACGGAGCTGGCCGAGGTGACGGGAGGCCGCGCCTGGTTCGTCGATCACGCCGAGGAGCTCGCCGGCGTCTACGGCCGCATCGGCGAGGAGCTGCGCAGCCGCTACTTCCTCGCCTACACCGCCGACCGGCCGGCCGACGCGAATGGCTTCCGGCCGATTCAGGTGAAGGTGAAGCGGGGACTGAAGGCGCGGGTGTCGCCGGGTCGGCCGTAGGAGTATCTGTCTATCAGGGGCACCGTCGCGGTCAGGCTACGTAAGGGTGCTACGGCGCAGCCTCTGCGCTAGTCCGTCTCGGAACTTCTCCAGCTCCTCTGAGGTTAGAGGCGCGAGCATCTCGGGCAAGGGTTGAGTCGGAAACTGGGCGAGGAGCCAGGACAGCACACCCGGATCAATACCGGCATCTTTGCGTGCCGCGATTTCGAGATCCCGCTCTGGAGGAAATCCTGCCTGATCCAGGAAATAAAGGTCAACGAGATCGCGGGGCTCGGAACGCGAAAGGATGCAGGTCAGTTTGTTCGCTCGTAGGTCTGCGAGAGATTCGACGACGATCCCTTCGATCGGCGGCGGCGGAGCTGCTATGTCGGCGACAGGTTCGTGGACCACGTCCAGCTCAATGACTTTCCCGTCCCGAGCCTCAAGCCGGGCGCGCACGAGGTGACCTACATCGCGCAACACGGTGATGACGGTTCCGGAATCTGCAGCGGCGCTGGAAAGAAATCCCGCGAGAGAGCGCATATCCTCTCTGTCATGGACGAAGAGGTCGATGTCTCCGGTCGTCCGATGACCGAGATAGACCCCAGCCAGCGCAGCGCCGCCGCCGAGGTGAGAACGGACGCGCCCCTGGCAGGCACGCACGAAACCGAGGACCGAGTCTGGAACAACCCGGCGATCAAAGGTCTTACGCATGGTTTGTGCGGATCTGGCTTAGCGGAGGCCATTCAGGAGGCGGCAGCTCCAAAAGCCAGGCCCACATCTGCCGCGAACGTCCCAGGTACCGGATTAGCCGTGGCCAAAGCTCGCGGATCTCGTCTGGATTGACGAAGAGCCAGACGTCCCGAGTGTTGGCTTCCCGCAGGAGGGCTCCCATCCAGTAAGCGCGCTCTTCCAGATCGGACGAGGCGAGATGCTCCTTGAGCAGGCCGACGGTGGTATCCGTCCACCAGAGAAAATAGGGTCGCGCGGAGTCGTCAAAGAGAGAATCCGTGGTCGGTGGTAGGCGACTCGCTGGCCTAGTGAGATTCGTCGTGCTCATAGCGGTATACCTTCGCAGGAGATAACCTACCACGCCCCTCGCCTGCGGTAGTCTTGCCTCTGATGCGCGTCGGGGTCCTCTCAGATACCCACGGGCTCTTGAGACCTCGGGTCTTGGAGCTCCTCGTAGGGTGCGATCGGATTCTCCACGCCGGAGACGTGGGAGGCGCGGAGATCCTCTCCCGGCTCCGGGAGATCGCACCGGTCGATGCCGTGCGCGGGAATACCGACTCCGGGCTCGAGGCCGAGGAGCTGCCGCCTGGTCTGCAGGGTGAGCTGGCCGGCCTTCCTTTTCGGATGGTTCACCGTAGAGAGGATGTGGAGCCGGCCTGGGTGAGGAGTGCGCGCCTCCTCGTCTTCGGGCACAGCCACCGGCCGGAGCTCGAGTGGCGCGGGGCCTGTCTTCTCCTCAATCCCGGTGCGTGCGGACCGCGCCGTTTCTCCTATCCCCTTACGCTCGCCGTGCTCACCATTGCGGACGGACGGCTCGTGCCTGAGATTCTCGCGGTGGAGTAGCAGACCATGCCAACTCAGTCCATGCGTGGAGAGAGCCGCTTTCCGCGTAACCCCCTCCGCGCTCATACGTAGGAAGAAGTATGGGCTTTCCCCTCTTCGCTCTCGCGCTCGCCGTATCCCTCAGCAACCCCAAGGTCCCGGCGCCGCTCCAGCCGTGCGAGCTGCCGCGGCTGAGTGGGCCGGCGCGCTGCGGCGTCCTGGAGGTCTTCGAAGACCGCGCTGCCGCCAGCGGACGCAAGATCCCGCCGGCGGCTCCAACGCGCTGGAGTGCGATCTGTTCGGCGACGGCAACGATCCTCAGGTGCTTCTCGGTTCGTCCCTGCCGGTGGAGGCGGTGCGGGAGTGCCGCTACAAGCTCGCCGCGCGCGCCAATCTCTCCCTCTACACGACGCCCATCGCCATGGAGGACCTGGACGACGTGCGGGCCTGGCTGGGCTACGAGAAGATCAATCTCTACGGCACGTCGTACGGCACGATGGCCGGGCGCGAATACCTGCGGCGTCATCCGTCGCGCGTGCGCGCGGCGGTGCTGCGCGCGGCCGTGGCCCCCGAGCGCAATTGGGCCGTCTATCATGGCCGCAACACGCACCAGGCGCTGGAACGGCTGTTCGCCCTCTGCGCCGCCGATGCTCGCTGTCACGCCGCGTATCCCGATCCCTGGAAAGATCTCAAGGCAACCTTCGCCCGCATCGGCGAGGGTGCAACGGTCACGGTGGATGGCCGCACGGTCACCCTGCGCAAGCCCGCCGCCGTGGCGGCGATCCGCGCCTGGCTCTCCGCTCCCGCTTCGGCGGTGGAGCTGCCGCGGATGCTGCACCAGGCGGCGGGGGGTGACCTCGTGTCCCTGGCCACCACCGCCCTCGCCGTGCGGCGCGGGTCGACGCGTGAGCTGGCGGAAGGCATGTTCCTCACCGTGTCGTGCTCGGAGCTGCTCGCCGGCATGGACAAGGGGGCGCTGGCGCGGGAGTCGGCCGGCACCTTCGCGGGCACGGACGCGATCGACGAGCTGATGGCGGCCTGCGCCGTATGGCCCCCGGGCGCCTCGCCGCGGCCCGCGGGCCCGCTGCCGCAGGACGTTCCCGTCCTGGTGATCTCGGGCTGGCACGATCCGTCGACTCCGCCGGAGAGCGGCGAGTTGGTGGCGCGCGCCTTCGGCAACAGCCGGCACATGGTCATCCATCACGCCGGCCACTCGTTCAACAATCTCAAGGGCTGTGCAGACGAGGTGATCGCCGCGTTCCTGGAATCCGGCTCGCTCGCGGGGCTCGACCTGAGCTGCGCCGAGCGCGTGGCCATGCCCGCCTTCCCCTGATCCGGCGGGCTCTTCTCCTCACTCGAAGCGCGCCATCAGCGCCTGGAACCGGGGATCCTCTCGCAGCGGGTCGAGATCGCTGTCGTGGTCCATCCAGTCGCGGAAGCCGCGGCCGGAGGCACCGAACTTCTCCAGCGCCGTGAGAGCCCGCTCGTGGTCGCCGACGTTGGCGTAGAAGCAGCCGAGGTTGTAGTAGTGCACCGGCTCCTCGGGAGCCATCAGGTTGACGCGCTCGGCCCAGGCCAGGGCGCGCTCGCGGTCGCCGAGCCGGAAGGCGCAGAAGGCGGCGAAGATGGTGGCCCGGGCGTCTTCGGGGTGGCGGTCGAGACGCCGCTTGGCGCGCTCCAGGCAGAGGCGGTCGACGCGCACCATGGCCTCGCGCTCGCCCCGGGCCTCGTAGAGCTGGCCGGCGAAGCTCAGGGACTGGTAGTCCTCCGCATCCAGCTCCGCGGCGCGCTCGAAGAACGCCAGGGCCTCCCCGAGCTTGCCCTGGTGCCAGGCCGTGCGGCCGGAGAAGTACCACGCGTCCCACAGGCCGGGCTCGAGCTCGCGGGCGCGGGCGAGGTAGCGCTCCGCCTCCTGGTTTCGCCCGGCGTGAGCGAGGGCGACGCCGAAGCCGACGTGGGCTTCGGCAAGGCCGGGAGCCAGCTCGAGGGCGCGCTGCGCCGCCTTCTCCGCCGCCGCGCGATCCTCTTCGCGGTGTCCGAACCAGGCATCGAGCCAGGCGTGGAGGATGGCGATCTGGGACCACGCCCGGGCGAACGTCGGCTCGAGCTCCACCGCGCGGTAGTAGAACGCCCGGGCCGGCACGTAACGCTGCTGCCAGAAGAGCTGGCGGCCCCGGAGATAGAAATCCCACGCCTGGGGCGAGGTCGCGCCGGCGCCACGCAGCACCTCACGGTCACCCTCGCGCAGGACGCCGCGCAGGGCCTCCACCGAGCGCTCCGCGATCTCCTCCTGGATGGCGAAGACGTCGCCGAGCTGGCGGTCGAAGCGCTCCGACCACAGGTGGTAGCCGTTGGCGACGTCGATGAGCTGGGCGGTGATGCGCACCCGGTCGCCCGCCTTGCGCACGCTGCCTTCGAGCACCGAGTCGACGTTGAGCTGGCGCCCGATGTCGCGGATGTCGAGGTCCCGCCCCTGGAAGCGGAAGGCCGACGTGCGGGAGGTCACCTGCAGCCCGTCGACGCGGGTCAGCGCGCCGATGAGCTCCTCGGCGAGGCCCTCGCAGAAATAGGCCTGGTCGTGCTCGGCGCTCATGTCGGCGAAGGGCAGCACGGCGACGGTGGGGACCCGGCCCGGCGCCCGGCGCAGGCGCCCCTTGAGGGCCTCGAGGTCGTGGCGCAGCTCGGCGGCGCTCGACAGGCGCCGATCCGGATCCTTCTCCAGGCAGCGTTCGAAGAGGCGCTCCAGCTCGCGCGGCAGATCCGGACGCAAACGCGAGAGGGCGAGCGGCGCGTCGCGCAGGATCGCCAGGGTGCGGGCCATCGGGTCGTCGGCCGGGAACGGATGGCGGCCGGTCGCGGCCTCGAACAGCAGCAGGCCCAGGGCGAAGACGTCCGTGCGGGCGTCGGCCTGCTGGCCGCGGATCTGCTCGGGCGCCATGTGGCCGGGAGTGCCCAGCACCATGCCCTCCCGGGTCGCCGTCTCGTCGGGAAAAGGGGTTTCGGCGGCGCTGTCGACGGCGGGGCCGGACTGCGGCGCGCGGAGCTTGGCGAGCCCGAAGTCGAGGATCTTGAGGTGCCCGTCCCAGGTGACCATCACGTTTTCAGGCTTGAGGTCGCGATGGGTCACCCCCCGCGCGTGCGCCGCCGCGACCGCATCCGCCAGCGGCACGGCGAGGCGCAGCAGCTCCTCCAGCTCGAAGCCGGTGGGCGGGATGCGCTGGCGCAGCGTCTCCCCCTCCACCAGCTCCATGACCAGGAACGGCAGGCCGTCGGCCTCCTCGATGGCGTGGAGCGTGACGATGTTCGGATGGTTGAGGGCGGCGACGGCGCGCGCTTCGCGCTCGAGGCGGGCGAGCCGGGCGGAGTCGGCGAGCGCCTCGGGAAGCATCTTGAGAGCGACCTCGCGCTCGAGCCTGGTGTCGAGGGCGAGGTAGACCTCTCCCATGCCGCCTGCCCCGAGGCGGCGCAGCACGCGGTAGTGAGAGAGGGTGGTGCCGACCATGAGTCATTCGTAGTCTAGCGGGCCGCCGCGCCGTTTCGCGATACCATCCCCGCATGGCCCTCAGCCGGCGCACCCCGCTCACCTATCTCCTGCTCGCCGCCATCGCGGCCGGCTACGTGCTGCAGATCCTGCGGGGCGATGCGTTCACCGAGGCGTTCGCCAACTATGGGCCCGCGACCCTGCACGGCCAATGGTGGCGGCTGGTGACCAGCATGTTCCTCCACGGCGGACTCCTCCACCTGGCGATGAACGCCTGGGCCCTCTACCAGCTCGCCGGTCTGTTCGAGATCTGGCTGGGACCGCTGGCCCTCCTGCTGGTCTATTTCATCAGCGGCATCGCCGGCTCGCTCGCCAGCGCGTTCATCACGTCCGGTCCCAGCGTCGGCGCCTCGGGCGCCATCTTCGGGCTGCTGGGGGCGCTCATCGGCTTCCTCCTCAAGCACCGGGGGCGGCTCACCCCCCAGGCCAAGTCGCTCCTGATGCAGCTCGTGGGGTGGGCTGCCATCAACGTGATCTTCGGCTTCTCGGTGAAGGGCATCGACAACGCGGCCCACCTGGGCGGCTGCGCGGCCGGCTTCCTCTGCGGTCTCCTCCTGCCGGAGCCGCCGCACCCGGAATACTGAGGGCGGGTGTAACGATCTGATACAATAGGGCTCCGGGGCGCAGAGAAGGATCTCTGCCCGCCACCCCGTCCCCTCGACAGATCGACCGGACCGCCGGGGTACCCGCCCCGGACACGACCGTCCGGAACGACGTCGGTCGGCAATGACTTGGAGGTCATTCTTATGGCTGCGCGACGCATGATGAACCGTCTCTACTACTTCACGGTCGAGGATGAAAGCATCCTCGCCGAGACGTTTGCCCAGTTGGAAAAGGACGTCTATGCGATCACCTACAAGGTCGCCGGCACCGAGGACGTCTTCGTCACCACCAGCGAAACCAAGGACGCGATGGACCGCAACGACATCCCCTACAACCTGCTGGCCGAGGAGGACGGGGCCAAGATCTCCGTCTTCCACTCGCCGCTCTCCCGCGAGGAGCTGGGCGAGCACGAGGACGCCGTCAAGGCCCTCGCCCTGGCCTACCGCGCCATCGCCCTGGCCTGCGTGGGGGTCAACGGCGAGTCCAACCTCGGCTTCGACCTGTCGAACGGCGCCCGCCACTACACCTACTTCACGGCGCCCGCCGGCCACACCTTCATCTGGCGCCTGTTCCGCGAGCGCGACGACGCGGTCGACTTCCTCAAGAAGCTGACCGCCGGCGAGAAGAAGGCCGTGGAGTGGGCGGAGTCGATCCCCCTCGCCTCCAGCAAGGAGCTGAAGTCGTATCATTGAGGCGCGCGGTGCCGTTCCCTCAGCCGTATCTGTAGGGGCGGCCCTATGTGGTCGCCCTGTTGTTGGCCCCCCTACCCCCCAGGGCGGCCACATAGGGCCGCCCCTACAGATACGTTGCCGCCAGGTCGGCCATGTGGGGTTGTTCCCACAGGCGTGCCGCCCCCAGGGCGGCCACACAGGGCCGCCCCTACAGGATTTTGCGTCCCACCGTCTGATCCCATGACCGTCCTTCCCCTCCTCGAGCCCACCTACAGCGTCTCGCAGCTCTGCGGCGAGGTGCGCGATTTCCTCGGCGAGGCCTTCCCTTCGGTGTGGGTGGTGGGCGAGGCGCAGCGGGTGCGGCCGAGCGCGCGCGGGCACATGTACTTCGAGCTGGTCGAGAAGGGCGAGCGCGACGAGATCGTCGGCAAGCTCGACGCGGTCATCTGGAAGACCGATTTCGCCAAGGTCCAGCGCCTGCTCGCCGCCTCCGAGCAGCGGCTCACCGACGGCGTGCAGGTGCGCTGCCGCGCCAGCCTCGACTTCTACGCGCCGAGCGGCCGGCTGCAGCTCTGCGTGCGCGAGGTGGACCCGGCGTTCACCCTCGGCCTGCTGGAGCGGCGCCGGCGGGAGACGCTCGCGGCGCTCACCGCCGCCGGCCTGCTGGAGCGCAACCGGGGCCTGGCGCTGGCCGATCTGCCGCTCTCCATCGCCCTCATCACCTCGCGCGGCAGCGCCGCCTACCACGACTTCCTCTCCGGCCTCACGGAGAGCGGCTACGGCTTCCGCGTCCTCCTCGTGCACGCCGCCATGCAGGGGCGCGAGGCCGAGCGCGAGGTGGTCTTCGCCCTGCGCGCCCTCGCCGGCACGCGGGTGGACTGCGCGGTGCTCATCCGCGGCGGCGGCTCGCGCACGGACCTCGCCGCCTTCGACAGCCGCGCCATCGCCGAGGCCATCGCCCACGCGCCGTTCCCGGTGCTCACCGGCCTCGGGCACGAGATCGACCAGGCGATCGCCGACCTCGCGGCGCACACCTGCTTCAAGACCCCCACCAAGGTCGCCGAGTTCCTCGTCGAGCGCGTGGCGCGCGCCGATCAGGAGCTGGAGGATCTGCGACGGGGGCTGCTGCGCGAGGCGCTGGAGCCGCTGCGGGCCGGCCGCGAGGCGCTCGGCCGGGCCGAGCGCGGGGTGAGCCTCGCGCGCATGCGGCTTGCCGCCGCCGGAGCCCGTATCGACGAGCAC